>NZ_DAHUXJ010000028.1 GCF_027307225.1 Bradyrhizobium sp.
GCCCGGCGACTCCGCGATCTGTCCCCAGGGGCGGCGGATCGGCGTCCCGCTCACTACAATGGACGACGCCCGCCCGTGGTATCCCACCGGAAGCCACTTGTAGTTCGGCAGCAGGGGATTGTCCGGTCGGAACATGCGGCCCACGTTGGTGGCGTGATGGATGGAGGCGTAGAAGTCGGAGTAGTTGGGAATGTGGATTGGCCTGCCGAGGGTGGCGCCAGCGATGGAGTGGAGGGCGGCTTCGGCCGCCTGTCTGCGGCTGGGTTCCGCAAGGAGATCAAGACGGTTGCCGATCTTTCGGGGCTGAAATTCCGCATCGGCGGCATCGCAGGGCAGGTGCTGCAAAAGGTCGGCGTCGTGCCGCAGCAACTGGCGGGCGGCGACATCTATCCAGCGTTGGAAAAAGGCACGATCGACGCTGCCGAATGGGTCGGCCCGTACGACGACGAAAAGCTCGGTTTCCAGAAGGTCGCCAAGTACTACTACTATCCCGGCTTCTGGGAAGGTGGCCCGATGGTCCACGCCTATTGCAATCTCGAGAAGTGGAATTCGCTGCCAAGGAACTATCAGGCGGTGATCGAGAACGCCTCGGCGCACGCCAACACCTGGATGGCCGCACGTTACGACATGCAGAATCCGGGAGCGCTCAAGCGCCTGGTTGCCGGCGGCACCCAGCTTCGGCCCTTCACCAATGAAGTGCTGGAAGCTTGCCTGAAGGCGACCAACGAATTGTGGGCGGAAATCTCGGCCAAGAACGCCGACTTCAAGAAGTCGATCGATGCGATGCAGGCCTATCGTTCCGACGAATATTTGTGGTGGCAGGTGGCCGAATACACCTTCGACAGCTTCATGATCCGCTCGCGAACCCGCGGCTAGCGCCGCTCGGCGTTTGATCCCTCCCTCGCGAGCGAAGCTAGTGTGGGGAGGGAAGGCCGAAGCGAAGCGCAGGCAAGGGTGGGGGCTCTTTTATCACCCCCACCCGACGCATCGTTCGCTTCTGCTCTTGATGCGCCACCCTCCCCGCGCGTTCCTGTTCAGACCGGGGACATAGTGGACAGGTGTTCGGAGACATCGTGGACACTTTCGACAGCGATCAAGGAGGCTGTCGGATGCCGTTCCGCGGGGGAGGGAGTAAGAGAAAGCCTGGCGTCGCAATACGCCGGGGTTTTTGCGTTGCGACATCAAATCGGCGTGGAAATCCGAAATCGGATGTTCCATGCTTGGTGCTACCTAAGACAAGGCCTCGGGACGAAGGCTGACACACACCACCAGCAATCAAGGCTTGAGGGGGAGGAAATTCGATGAAACGTCGCGATTTTATCAAGGTCACCGGATTAGGCGTCGCGGGAGCGGCGAGCATTGCCGCGCCAGCCATCGCGCAGTCGATGCCGGAGCTTAGGTGGCGCATGACGACGAGCTGGCCGAAATCGCTCGACACGCTGCATGGCGGCGCCGAGATCATGGCCAAGGCCGTCGGTGAGGCCACCGACAACAAGTTTCAGATCCAGACATTCGCGGCCGGCGAAATCGTGCCCGGCCTGCAGGTGCTGGATGCGGTGCAGAACGCAACCGTCGAGATGGGACACACGGCGTCCTACTATTATTTCGGCAAGGATGCCGCCTTTACGTTCGGTTCGTCGATTCCGTTCGGACCGAACTGCCGCCTCAACCAGGCCTGGTACATGTTCGGTGGCGGCAAGCAGGTCCTCGACGAATTCTACAAGGGCTACAACATCACCTCGCTGCTTGCGGGGAACACCGGCTGCCAGATGGGTGGCTGGTTCCGCAAGGAGATCCGCTCGGTCGACGATTTGCAGGGCCTGAAATTCCGCATCGGCGGCTTTGCCGGGCGCGTCATGCAGAAGCTCGGCTGCGTGCCGCAGCAACTCGCCGGCGGCGACATCTATCCGGCGCTTGAAAAGGGCACCATCGATGCCGCCGAATGGGTCGGCCCCTATGACGACGAGAAGCTCGGCTTCTACAAGGTCGCGCCGCACTACTACTTCCCCGGCTGGTGGGAGGGCGGACCGATGCTGATCGCGATCGTCAATCTTGAGAAATGGAACGCGCTGCCGAAATACTATCAGGCGGTTCTCGAGCAGGCCGGCCACTTCGCCAACAACTGGATGATGGCGAAATACGATGCCCAGAATCCGACCGCGCTGCGCAAGCTGCTCGCCAACGGCACCAAGCTGCATCCATTCCCGCAGCCGGTGATGGAAGCCTCATTCAAGGCAGCGAAGGAGCTGCATGGCGAGGTCGCAGCGACCAACCCGAACTTCAAGAAGATGTATGACTCGCTGACGTCGTTTACGAACAACGGCTACCAGTGGTTCCAGGTCGCCGAAGTCGGTTACGACAACTTCATGGCGCGCCATTCGCAGGGCTGAGCGCTGCTGACGCGATCAGCGCTAAAAACGAAGCCCCGAAGCATCTCGCTTCGGGACTTTCGCACTTGACTGCTGCTACGGCTTTGCCGGCGGCCCGAAGTCGAGCGGTGGCATATCGATCTGCGGCACCTCGATCTTAATCTTGTTGAGATCGACGTTGACCGGCTTGTCGAGCAGGCCGGTCACCGTGACCGGGAAGGCGATCACGAGCAGCACCATGATCGCCTGAAGACCGATCCATGGCATCGCGCCCCAATAGATGTCCGAGCTCTTGACCTCCTTGGGCGCCACGCCGCGCAGGTAAAACAGCGCGAAGCCGAAGGGCGGATGCAGGAACGAGGTCTGCATGTTGACGCACAGCATGACGCCGAACCAGATCAGCGCGGCGTCCGCGCCCACAATCGGCGTCAGAACCTTTTGCGCGACCGGCGCGATCATCGGCAGAATGATGAAAGCGATCTCGAAGAAATCGAGGAAGAACGCCAGGAAGAAGATGAACAGGTTGATGAAGATCAAAAAGCCCCAGGCGCCGCCCGGCAGCGAGGTCAGGAGATGTTCGAGCCAGACGCCGCCGGATACCCCGAGAAACACCACCGAGAAGCAGGTCGAGCCGATCAGGATGAAGGTGACCATGCAGGTGATGCGCATGGTGGTCTGATAGCCCTGCTTGATCAGGTCGCGCAGTTCGGGAATGCGGACAGCCTCGAGGCCGATCCACAGCACGGCAAGATAGGTGATGGCGAAGGCAAGCTTGAAGAACAGGCCCTCGGTGACGAAGATGGCGATCATCGTGCCGATACCGCCTGCGATCGCGCCGATGATCAGGATCTTCTTGCCGGCCGACGAAAAATCCTTGTGATGGATGGCGGCGAGCACGATCGCGCCGACCGCGCCCATGGCGCCGGCTTCGGTGGGCGTCGCCAGACCCATCATCATGGTGCCGAGCACGACGAAGATCAGCACGGCGGAAGGGATGATGCCCATCAGGCACTTCTTCCAGAGCGCCCAGCCGGTCAGGGTGCGGGCTTCCTTTGGCACCGGCGGCACGTGATCCGGCTTGATGATGCCGAGCACGAAGGTGTAGCCGACAAACAGCAGGATCTGGAACACCGAGGGGCCCCAGGCGCCGAGATACATGTCGCCGACGGATTTGCCGAGTTGGTCGGCGAGCACGATCAGAACCAGCGATGGCGGAACGAGCTGGGTGATGGTTCCGGAGGCCGCAAGCACACCCGTGATGTAGCGTGTGTTGTAGCCGTAGCGCATCATCACCGGCATCGAGATCAGCGCCATGGCGATGACCTGCGCTGCCACCGTGCCCGTGATCGCGCCCAGGATGAAGCCGACGATGATCACGGAGTAGCCGAGGCCGCCACGAATGGGGCCGAACAGCTGACCCATCGAGTCGAGCATGTCTTCGGCGAGCCCGCATCGCTCCAAGACCGCGCCCATGAAGGTGAAGAAGGGAATGGCCAGCAGCAATTCGTTGGAGAGAACGCTGCCGAACACACGGCCGGGAATCGCCTGCAGGAAGTTCAGGTCGAAAAAGCCGAGATGAATGGCGAGAAAGCCGAACGAAAGCCCGACCGCGGCCAGCGTGAAGGCGACCGGAAAGCCGATCAGCATGGCGAGCACCAGGCCGCCGAACATCAGCGGCGGCATCATCTCCAGCGTGATCATTGCGTCGGCCTCTCGTATTTCGCATCGAGCGTCAGATCGCCACGCAGTGCGGCGATACGCTTGATGACCTCGGAGACGCCCTGCAGCGCGAGCAATACGAATCCGGCCGGGATCACGAACTTGATCGGCCAGCGCACGAGTCCGCCGGCATTGCCCGACATTTCACCGACGTGATAGGCCTGCATGAAGAACGGCCAGGAGAGATAGGCGAGCAGCAGACAGGCCGGGATCAGGAAGAACAGCGTGCCGATCATGTCGAGCCAGAGCTGGCCGCGCTCGGAGAGATACAGATAGAAGATCTCGACCCGCACATGTTCGTTGCGCTTGAAGGTGTAGGAGGCGCCGAACATCACCAGGATCGCGAACATGTACCATTGCAGTTCGAGCCAGCTGTTGGATGAGTAGTCGAAGGCATAGCGGATCATGGCGTTGGCGGCGCTGACGATGACGGCGGCGAGCACCAGAAAATTGCAGATGTACCCGATCTTCTCGTTGAGATTGTCGATTGCCGTGCTCAGGGCCAGCAATGGGCGCATCGCGCTTCCGCCGGCGGACATCAGATGTCGCCCGACATCTTCAAGGTGCCCGGCACAAGGCTACGGATCGATTCCGGCAGCGGTCGCAACGAAAATACCCCCCGATGCTTCGGCCGTCTTGATTTGTTGCGGCCTTGCGAAGCGAGAAAACGAAAAAACCGGCCGCACCATTTCAGCGCCATGCCGCGGCGTCAATTGGAAAATGGGCAAATTGGCGCGGGATCAAGCGGTTGCAGGGAAAGCCGGGGAATGGACTTCAACCGCCGGTCACGCTCATATGCCGGCTCACGCTCGGCCGGTTGTGCCGGCGGTCGATGATGAAGTCGTGGCCCTTCGGTTTCAGGCCGATGGCGCGATCGATCGTGGCCGCCAGCAACTCGTCGTCGGGCGAGGCGCGCAGCGGCTTGCGCAGGTCGGAGGCATCCTCCTGGCCGAGGCAGGTATGGATGGTTCCCGTGCAGGTGATCCGCACGCGGTTGCAGGACTCGCAGAAATTATGGGTCATCGGTGTGATGAAGCCGAGCTTGCCGCCGGTCTCGCCGACCCTGACATAGCGCGCGGGTCCGCCCGAGGTCTCATCGAGGTCCGTGAGCGTGTAGCGCTGGGTGAGGCGGGCGCGCACCAGCGACAGCGGCACATACTGGTCGATGCGGCCTGAGCCGATCTCGCCCATCGGCATGACTTCGATCAGGGTCAGGCCCATGCCCTTGCCGTGCGCCCATTCCATCAGCGAGGGGATCTCGTCCTCGTTCATGCCTTTGAGCGCGACCGCATTGATCTTCACGGCAAGTCCGGCCGCGCGCGCGGCCTCGATGCCGGCGAGAACCTTGTTGAGATCGCCCCAGCGGGTGATGGCGCGGAACTTGTCGGCATCCAGCGTATCCAGCGACACGTTGATGCGGCGCACGCCGCAGTCGGCGAGTTCACCGGCGAAACGCGAAAGCTGCGAGCCGTTGGTGGTGAGGGTGAGTTCGTTGAGCGCGCCCGAGGTGAGGTGGCGCGACAGCGAGCGCACCAGCGACATCACGTTGCGGCGGACCAGCGGCTCGCCGCCGGTCAAGCGCAGTTTCTTCACGCCCTTGGCGATAAAGGCCGAACAGAGTCGGTCGAGTTCCTCCAGCGTCAGGAGGTCGGCCTTCGGCAGGAAGGTCATGTCTTCCGACATGCAATAGAAGCAGCGCAGGTCGCAGCGATCCGTAACCGAGACGCGCAGATATGTGATCGTCCGACCGAACGGATCGGTCATCGGACCCGACAGCGATGTGGGAGAGGGGTACACAGCTACAGTCATCAAGTGCCTTCGGACTCACGGCCTGGAACGGGCTTATTGGAGCGTTACCCCAATCTAGGCACGATGAATACCCAACACAATCCGGCAATATTCCAGCCGGCAAGAGTTGTGCAGTGCAGGCGATCAGCGCTGGGGCGGCTGGGCCGCGCCGGGGTTGGGGAAGGCCGAATCCGGCGCTGCGGCAGCCGGTGCAGCGCCGGCCGAAGCTGCGGCGGGCTTGTTGCGCTTGGGGTGCATCGGCTTGTGCGCCCGCGGCGGCGGGGCGGATGGCTGAAGCTCGGCAAACACCGGGTTCGGTGAAACCTTGAACGTATCTGAGGCGAACATGCCGCCGGCGTCCCGAGTGACCCGTACCGGTACGCTTGCCGGCTGCATGCCGGGCAGCGCGTAGTTCACGGTGAAGCCGGTCTCGGGCGGCGTCACGCTGACGGAGCAGGGGGTCTTGCAGCCCGGTCCGATCGAGGTGCGCGCATCGGCGCCGGGCGGCGTCGATTCAAGCTGCACCTGAACCGTCGGCGGCGTTGATTTGAAGTAGTCGGTTGAAAACGATGAACAGCCGGCCAGACTGATTCCGGCAACAGCCAGCGCGAAAGCACGACGCATGATCGACCCGTCAATTGAGGTCAGGATTCCGGTTGGGTGAAGCCGGACCCTTGTCCCATCTGAATTTGCGTGGGCATGTCCGTCGCGCGAAGTCCCGCGGACGATGCCGCGAGGCAACCGGTTGTCGTCTCTAAGATCGTCCCACCGGTGCGGCCAACTGCCACAATCCCCGGAGCGACCATAGGAGCCTAACGAGGGCGGCGCAACCGGTAGGGTTAATTGATGGTTAATACCCACTGGGGAAGTATAAAATATATTTTGGAAACAATGCGTTATTTGGCGATGCGATCCTACGAGAACTCTGCCACGACCGCCTTCAGCTCCCTGTAGTGATGGATCAGCCGGTCCGGTTTGAGGTCCGCGATGGGAACCTCGGTATAGCCGAAGGAGACGCCGATCACGGGCACGCCTGCGCGGCGGGCCACGCCGACGTCAGGGCCGGCATCCCCGACCATGATCGTGGCGGATATGTCGCCGCCGGCGCGTGCCACCGTCTGGCGCAGGATGGCGGGATCCGGCTTGGCAACCCCGAAAGTGTCGGCGCCGCAAATCGCGGCAAATCGCGGGCTCAGATTCAACCGGTCCAGCAGGCGTTTGGACAGCCACTCCAGCTTGTTGGTGCAAACCGCCAGCCGGTGCCCCGTCGCCGCCAGATCGTCCAGCGCGGCTTCGAGACCGTCAAAGGGCCGCGAAGCATCGGCGATATGTTCGGCATAGTAGGCAATGAAATCGTCGGTCATGCGCACGAGCTCGGCAGGGGTCACCTCGCGGCCCTCCGCTTCGAGGCCACGCTCGAGCAGCTTGCGCACGCCGCCCCCGATCATGTTGCGGGCGGATTGTAGTGGAACGGGCGGAAGGTTTTCGCGGGCCAGGATGACGTTGAGCGCGTCGATCAGGTCGGGCGCAGTCTCGACCAGGGTGCCATCGAGATCAAAGACAACAGTGCGGGGAGAGGTCATGCGGAACGGCTACCCATCCGCCGTGCAACAAGCAAGCATTTCCGGCCGGAAATACCACGATTGGTGAGCCAGATTTCGCCTCCATGGCGCTGTTCCTCCCGGCAAAACAACGCTAGATAGACCCCGGCCGGGGCCGGCCAAGGTAGTCTGACTACGTCTTTCGGCCCTCGGAACAGGACCAGCCAGCTGAGCCATTCGTGTGAACTTGGATGAACTGAAACGCCAGGCGGCGGCGCGCGCGCTCGATTTCGTGAAGAGCGGCATGAAGCTCGGCCTCGGCACCGGCTCGACCGCCAAGCACTTCGTCGAGCTGCTAGGCGCGCGGGTGCGCGACGGGCTGGACGTGATCGGCGTGCCGACCTCGGAAGCAACGCGCCAGGACGCGCTTCGCTGCGGTGTTCGCCTGACCACGCTGGACGATGTCGACCGGCTCGATCTCACCGTCGACGGCGCCGACGAGGTCGATGGCGCGCTCAACCTGATCAAGGGCGGCGGCGGCGCGCTGCTGCGCGAGAAGATCGTCGCGGCGGCTTCAGACCGCATGATCGTCATTGCGGATGATTCAAAATGGGTCGAGACGCTCGGCCGCTTTCCGCTGCCGATCGAGGTCGTCCCGTTCGGGTTGGGGGCGATGCGGCGCGCGATCGAAACGGCCTTTGCTGCCAGCGGCGTTTCCGGCCAATTGGTGGTGAGAAAAGCCAAGGACGGTCACGTTTTTGTCACCGATGGTGGCCACTGGATCGTCGATGCCCATCTCGGGCGCATCCCGGACGCGCCGCACCTCGCGCGATCGCTCAGCGTTATTCCGGGTGTCGTCGAGCACGGCCTGTTCATCGGTCTTGCCACCACAGCGATGCTGGCTGGTGCCGGAGGAATTCGTGTTGTTGAACCGCGCTGATTTCGAGGAGAATAAAATGAAGGCTTCATGGGGAATCTTGCTCGCCGCTGGCATGGGGCTGGCCTTGGCTTTTTCAGCCTTCCCGGCGGCTGCGCAACAGCCGGCAGCGCCAGCACAGCAGCTCAAGCCGGTGTCGGCGTCGGCGATGCAGGCGGCGAGGGATCTGCTCGCGGCGAAAAACGTCGGCCAGATCTATTCGAATGCGGTGCCCAATATCATTGAGCGGGCCAAGGGGCAGTTGCTCGGCAACAACCTGAACTACCAGAAGGACCTCAATGAGGTCGCCGCGGTCATTGCCAAGGAGAATGTGGGCAAGGAGAAGGAGATCGGCGAGCAGATGGCGAAGATCTACGCCAACGACTTCACCGAACAGGAATTGAAGGACCTGACCGCCTTCTACAAGTCGCCGCTCGGCCAGAAGCTCTTGACGACGGAGCCGAAGTCGATCCAGGCCAGCATGCAGTACATGAACGGCTGGGCGCAAAGCTTTGGCGAACACGTCGTCGGCGAGTTTCGCGCGCAGATGCAGAAGCGCGGCAAGCCGCTCGGCTAGCCCACTTGCTTATCCCTCCCCCTTGCGGGGAGGGAAGGCGAGCGTCGAAGCGCCCTCGCGCTTCAAAGCGGGCCAGGGTGGGGGTATCAACATTATGCTGGACGCCGGACTTTCTTCATAGGGCTGCAACCCCCACCCGACCGTCGCTTCGCGACGGCCACCCTCCCCGCAAGGGGGAGGGAGAAGAAGGCGCCAGCGTAGCGGTCCGCGCACTTTCAGTGCGGCCATACTTCACCTACATCTAGCGTCGGATCAATCTTACGCGACAGGACTGCCATGGCCGAATTCGATACCGACCTGTTTGTCATCGGAGGAGGGTCGGGCGGCGTCCGCGCGGCCCGCATCGCCGCTACCCATGGCGCGCGGGTGATGATCGCGGAAGAGTACCGGATGGGCGGCACCTGCGTGATCCGCGGCTGCGTGCCGAAGAAGCTGATGGTCTATGCCTCGCATTTCCACCAGGAGTTCGAGGATGCGGCCGGCTTCGGCTGGACGGTTCCTGAGCCGACCTTCGACTGGAGCACCCTGATCGCCAACAAGGACAGGGAAATCGCCCGGCTGGAGGCGGCCTACACCACCAACGTGGAGAAGTCCGGCGCGAAGGTCGTCAAAGCGCGCGCGGTGCTGGAAGATGCGCACACCATCCGGCTTTCGACCGGCGAAAAAATCCGCGCCAACTATGTGCTGATCGCAACCGGCGGCGCGCCGAACCATGGCACGGCCATTCCCGGCATCGAGCACGTGATTTCCTCCAACGAGGTGTTTCATCTGCCATCACTGCCACGGCGCATCCTGATCCAGGGCGGCGGTTACATTGCGCTCGAATTTGCCTGCATCTTCGCCGGCCTCGGCTCCGACGTGACGGTGGTCTATCGCGGCGAAAACATCCTGCGCGGTTTTGACGAGGACGTCCGCGCCCACGTGCGCAGCGAAATGGAGAAGGAAGGCATCACCATCCTCACCGGCTGCACGGTGACGAAGGTGGACAAGCACGCCCACGACTTCACCTCACATCTGTCGAGCGGATCGAGCATCGCCTCCGACAAGGTGATGTTTGCGATCGGCCGGCATCCGAACGTCGCCGGGCTCGGGCTCGACAAGGCGGGCGTTGCCATCAACGAGAAAAACGGCGGCATCGCCGTCGACCCCTTTTCGAAGACGTCCGCACCGAACATCTACGCGATCGGCGACGTCACCCACCGCATCAATCTCACGCCGGTCGCGATCCGCGAAGGCCACGCCTTTGCCGACACCGTGTTCGGCAACAGGGAAGTGCGGGTCGATCACGCCGATATTCCGACCGCAGTGTTCTGCCAGCCGGAGGTCGGTACGGTCGGGCTCACGGAAAACCAGGCGCGCGAGAAATTCACGCACGTCGATATCTACAAGGCCACGTTCCGCCCGATGAAGGCGACGCTGTCGGGCCGCGACACCCGAATGCTGATGAAACTCGTGGTCGACGGCGCGACCGACCGCGTGGTCGGCTGTCACATCGTGGGGGATGGCGCCGCCGAAATGGTGCAGGTGCTCGGGATTGCCGTGAAGATGAAGGCAACGAAAGCCGACTTCGACGCCACCATGGCGCTCCATCCGACCGCGGCCGAAGAACTCGTCACCATGCGCACGCCGAGCGCGCGGCACGTCCGCGCCGCGGCGGAGTAGGGCGTCGGCGATCTTCTGGGTTCTTTTGCGTCACAATCAACGCCCGCCCTCATCCTGAGGAGCGCGCTTGCGCGCGTCTCGAAGGATGTGGCCCGCGCTGGTGGCCTCATGTTTCTCCTGGCGACGCGAGGCGTCGTCCAGTGACGGCGCATATCTATCTTGCACCGTTCGCGACGGTCTCGCTGCGGCTCGGCCTGCTCGGGTGCTCGCGCCTCCTCACCATGAGGGTTGTGACGCAGCAAGACTACCGCGAGCGGCGGCCGACCGCGATGCCGAGCAGGAAAGCCAGGCACAGCGAGCCGAGCGGCGCTTCGCGCGCGATATTGCTGAGGACGCTGAGCGGCATTCCCGGCTGACGGCCTGCCTCGATCAGCCCTTTGACGCGAGCGACCGCGCTCTTCAGCGCGTCGATCGCGTCCGGCCGCGATTTACGTTCGATGGCCGCATCGGGGTCTTCGAACATCGGAGGGGACAGCGGAATGTCGTCGCTCACGGTCTTGATCTCCAAGGCGGGCTCCCTTCAGGAGTATTATCGCCACCGCGATTGCCGGCGGCGCGGCGACCTCGTCATCCACAACGCCAGCGCAAAGCCGATGGCGCCCGCGGTCACGATCGATCCGAGCGGATTGTCCTGCACCTTCTGCGCCAGCGCCTCGGAGCCGTTGCGCAGCGTGTCGCCGCGGTTGTTGTAGAGGTCCTTGGCGTAGCCGGCGGCCGTATCAGCGGCATCCCGCGCCGCATCCTTGGCCTGGCCGTAGATGTTCTGCGCCGTGCCGCCCATCTCGCGGGCGCGGCCGCCGGCCTGCGTCTCGGGATTGCCGGTCATGTCGCCAAAGGCTTTTTCCGTCTTTCCTGCCAATTCCTCAGCCGTGCCGGTAATGCGATCTTCGTTCATGGGATGACCTCAAGATTTCGAGCGGGCTTGTGTTGACGCATTAACGGCCATCGCCCCTAACCGTTCCCTGGTCCACTTTTGCGCCGCATCGCGCCGGACGGCGCTTTGCGGGGCGTGGCCGGTGGGGCGCTCGCGGGCAAAGGTTTGAGCTGGATCAATCGGCTTTCAGGAACTGCCCCGCAATTTTGTGCGTTCTTCCCGGGAGGAGCGGACGATGCACGACAGAAAGCCACCAAACCACAAACGATCGACCATTGCGAAGTCCGCCACGGTCCTTGCGGTGGCCAACCACGCGGCCATGGGCATCGCGCTAGGCCTGGTCTTCGTGCTGATCCTGACCTCGACGCCGTTCTTTGGCGTTCTCGCCTACATCAATCACAGCACCGATCCAGCGACGACGACGGCGGCTTTCGTCGGCACCGTCGTCCTGATGTTCGGCATCGGCGCGGCGCTGACCGGCTTCATCCTGATGATGGAGACGACTGGAACGGAACGATGAACATCCATCCGGCTTGTTGAGGAAACGAGATCGAACGCGACCAGGATCGAACGCAACCATGTACGTTCCAGCCACCGACCGATCGCGCGCAGGCAAGCCGCGCACCGTCTCCGCCCTGTTGGGGTCCTATGGGCGGGATTTGAAGGGATGGATTGCGAAGCTTGCCGCGGGTTACGGCATCGCCGCCGCGTTGATGCTCGTCGGCGTCCTCGCCGTATTCGCTGCCATCGTGGTGGGCTTCATCGCACTCTTTCATTTCGTCGCGCTGCGTTACGGGGAATATGTCGGCTTTGCGGTGATCGGCGGCGGGCTGCTCCTGCTCGGCATCATCCTGCTGCTCGTGGGCTACGCCATGACGCGGCGGAAAACGGCTCCGCTGCCGCGGCCTCGCCGGCAATTCCGCGCAGCCAGGCAAATGCTGCTCGGAAACACGATCGCGCGCGCCTTTGGCGCCTTGCACTCGAGCGAAGCCGCCAAGGAAGCCGGCAAGGAAGCCGCAAAGCCTGACGCGACCACCCAGATACTGCTTGGCACGGCAGCGATCATCGCCGTGGGCTGGATCGCCGCCAACCATCTTGGATCCAAAGCGCCTGGATCAAGGACGCCGGCAGACCAGGTGCGGCGGTGACGAGGCGGGCCAATCCGCTCGGAAGCCATCTCGCCCTCGTTGCCAGCGCGGTTCTTGCCACGCTCGCCGTTCAACGCCATCTCGCAAAACCTGCCGCGACCGGCCCTGCCGCGATAAATCCTGCCGCGACCCATCCCGCCGGTCCCGATGCGAAGCTGCCACCCTTGCGAGGGGGAAATCCGCTGTCGGTCCTCCGGTCACATGGCGGAAGCGTGCTGCGCGGCACCTATGAGCGCATCAACCGCGACCGCATTCTGGCGACCGCCGCCGGCGTCGTCTTCTACGGGCTGCTCGCGATCTTTCCCGCGATCACCGCGCTGGTGTCGATTTACGGGATGTTGGCCGATCCGTCGACGATATCGGGAAATCTGCAAAGCCTGGCTGTGATGTTGCCGGGCGATTCCTTTTCGATCGTGCAGGACGAGGTCGCGCGCGTGCTTGCCAAGCCAAACTCGGCACTGAGCCTCGCTTTTGTGTTCGGCTTTCTGCTGGCGATCTGGAGCGCGAATGCCGGCGTGAAGGCCGTGCTCGACGCCTTGAACGTCGCCTATGAGGTGGAAGAGGAGCGGGGACTGATCCGCCTCAATCTGGTTTCGCTGGCGTTCACGCTCGCCGGCCTCGCCGCCATTCTCGTCATGGTCGGCGCGATCGTCGGCGTGCCGCTCGCGCTGAAAGACCTGGGCCTGGAGCAGGGCACGCAAGCCTTCGTCCAGATCGCCCGCTGGCCGGTGCTGGGCGTGGCGCTGTTGGTGGCGCTGCTCGTGCTTTACGGCTATGGCCCGAGCCGCCCGCGGCCGAAAGCGCGGTGGCTCGTGTCAGGCGCCGTGCTCGCCATCATGCTGTGGCTGATCGGCTCGGCGCTGCTCTCCTGGTACCTTTCCGATTTCGCAAACTACTCGGCGACCTACGGTTCGCTCGGCGCCGCCATCGGCCTCATGACCTGGATGTGGCTCTCGGCCATCATCATCCTGGTCGGCGCGGAGCTCAATTCGGAGATGGAGCGGCAGGCCTTGCCCAAGCCAGTTCGGCTCAAATCCTGAAGTTGCGATATTCCGTTTCGCTCCCCAAAAGCACGGGCAGAGATGCCGACAGCCGTCAAGTCTCCGTGAGATGTGAGGCGAACCACACGCGCATCCAGGCGTGCGGTCCATGCTCGACGGAATTGATGAGAGGGGCATCAAGACGCAATGCCCACAGCGCGAGGGGCGCTTGCCCCGAACGTCCAACACATGGAGACCCTCATGCAGAAGACAGCTCTTACCATCTTCGGTGCGCTGCTGATCTCGGGATTGGCGGTTCAAATGGCAGCGGCGTCCGAGCACCACCGCAGCAAGGCCTATTTCGGCCGTGACCTGTCGGAAGTTCGCAACACCTACAATCAAATGAGCGAGCCGATCATTGTCACCCCGCGGGCACTCGATCGCTTCGACCCGTCGAGGCCCGGCGGCGAAGACCCGGCGCTGAATCCCGCCGGAAGCTGATGTCCTGCGGAGCTTCCGCGATAACAGCGAAGGCCAGTTGCAAAGCCAGCTTCGTAACGGCGGATGGTTGTTCTCGTGTAGCCAGCGATACCCTACCCCTCGGACGGGTGGGGTATCCGCGCTTTGGTGCTGTCCACTCGCGAAAGGGAATTAGGACACCCCAATTAACCTGTGAGAATGCGGAAATCGGGATTGGCTGAAATGGTGTCTTGATCTCGCTATCCTACAAGCCCAGCCCCGGCGAGATCACGGCCTCAGCTCGCCCCGCCTGCTGGGGCCGTTTCATTTGCGGCGGAAAACTTTGGCCTGGGAACAGGGAAACGTACGGGCCCGCCCGCGAGGGTGCTCGCAAAAGGGGCCCGTCATTTGCGACGGGCGCCAAGTCCAGGGAGAAAGCGCCGTGTAGAGGCGCGTCATAAGGTTAGCTGATTCGCTTGCTGGAAGATGTACCCTGATTCACACAATGGCGGGTATTTCGGCGACGCGAACTTTGGGCTGGCTGATGTCAGGCGCCATCCTCGCATCGTGCTGTGGCTGATCGGCCCGGCGCTGGTGTCCTGGTATCTCTCTGACTTCGCGAATTACTGGGCGACCTACGGCCGCCATCGGCCTCATGACCTGGATGTGGCTCTCGGCCATCATCGTCCTGATCGGCGCGGAGCTCAATTCGGAGACGGAGCGGGCTGCGCTGGGCGGGCTTTCGCTGCTAGAGGCTAATTTGTACTGGTAAGTCGGCCGCGCCCGTGAGCGGGTGGATGCCGAGACGAGAATAGATTTCTCGTTTCAACGCTTCCTCATAGCCTGTCCCAAATGCCGATTCACGGATAGCGGCGTCGATATCTTCCTCAGCCTCAGCCACCCATTTGAGAAACGCTTCGACTGCAATGTTCATGATTTTTCGATCTGTGGAAACTGAGAAGGTCGAGCGGCCAAGCAAAATCGCGCGAATGATCGCTTCCGCAACGGGTCTAGGGTGAGTAGCGCTATAGACCGAACCGCCACCCCTAGCGCGTACATCAATGTCGTAACTGTCAAGCAGCCGGTCGATCGTGATTTCCTTGAGTGATCCGCGATCGAACACAAGCGGAAGATCAAGCTTAGCACCATCTGTAAAATCGTCGGGAAAGTTCTTGGTCATGAGCCAAGGCTCGATCGATTTCACTATCGATTCGGCGACACTACCAATGCTGTCAGATTGCTGCTTTTTTGTTTTTCTCTTTTTGTCATCAGCAACTGCTATTCGCGCCTCGCAGGTGCTGCGGATATCCTCATACATTTGAACGGCAGTTACATTTCGACCTACCGTCGACAAAATCCATTCGTCAAGCTTTTGCAAACGAATCTTGGGTTGCCAACTGCTCGCACCCCAGTCGGTTGGTTGTTCATGCTGCCAGACTTCTTCCGCTAGAGCGACGAGCTTAGTCCGTTCGGTCTTTTTGAGCTCGCGCACGTCGAGGACTGGATAGCCCCGGAGCTTAGTGGTAGGAGCTTCGAGCGCCCCGGCGCCCATACTTGCTGCGCCATTGATTTCTAAACTGTAGGCGAACAATGAACTTGTTAGCGCGGCGGCAACTTCTTGCCAGGTTACACCGCCAAGCGCGCTCACGCTATTCAAGCGTTGATCAACAAGAGTCGCTTTTTTGAAGAGGAATGGCGCATAAACGGTATTTACCGCCTTACGTAGCCAAACGTGATGCGAGGCAGGTTTAGCTTTCGGAGCGTACCATGTGCCGCCGCTTTGGGCCTCAAGCGCTTCGCGAATCGTGAGATTTTTTCCGGACTGCTTTTTCTCGGCGGCACTTCTGTCCGCCATAGCTTCTATGTATCGCCACGCTCCAGTTCCCCTCAGATCACCGCGCTTGTCTTTGCAGGCAAATAACCAGTGCGATGGTTTCAGGTATTGCTCATAGTTGGAAGCGTTCAAGTCCCTCATCACCAGTATCGGGACGAGATACTTCTTTTCAATACCATAGGTGCTTATAGTTGCGGCATTTACATAGAAGAAGTTATTTTGCAGCGATTTATAGCCGAGGCTCACGTCCGCGATATTTTGCAGGGCTGTAAACATCAGGCTGCTCCGTCGAATATAGAATAGTACGAGAGCGGCGCGCGAAGATATTTAGACCAGTTTCGAGGCTTCGTGCGGTCGGACATGAGAAACGTGCGTTCTGGAGCTGGATCGATGAGCTTAATGCGCAGCCGCTCATTTTCGACGGAGACGGACGATTCAATTTCTTGCGCTAGGGCGATCACGCGATCCCAATATTCGCCATTACCCGTTGTTAGCTTTGCGATAGGCTTTTTAAGGGTCACGAATCTGATCGGCTCATCTTTTTCATCGGCGGGACTCTTCTCTGCAACGAGCAGAACTGCATTCACGTCGACCTGCGGAAAAAAGGACTCTGCGTTGGATGCTATGATAGACCTGACGCGGATCGTACCCAACAGCGCTTGCTGCAACGAAATTGCATAGTCGGACGTTAGCCAGCTCGCCGGCGTAACAAATCCAAGCCGCGAACCATCCTTCATTAGTCTCGTGGCGTGATAGATGAAGAAGGCGAAGAGGTCCGTCTTGGCGCCTGCATCGAAGCCAGCACTTACGGCTGCTTGGAACAACTTCTTTCTGTATTCAGGATCAAGATCATCTTGGTTTTGTGAGCGCAGGTAGGGGGGTTTCCGACGATGCTGTCGAAGGTGGGTATTGGTATAGGTACCTTCTTCATACCAGAAGCTTGCTGTGGGGCGGGAAAGTCGAGCGTTTCCTTCGAATTGCGCGCGAAGAAATTTCCAACATTGATGCGAGGAAAATTCTCGTATTCGGCCATGTCTTGCCGGTAGAGATTGATAACGGCAAGCTCAGCAGCGAACGGACTAACGTCAAACCCCCATATAATTGAAAGTAATTCTTTGTGCGAGAGGTTCGCCACATGGGCTAAGTAGGCGTACGCACTCATCAGGAAGGTACCGCTGCCACAGCCTGGATCGAGTACGAAAGGCCGCTCGCCGTCGATCGTACTTGCTACAAGCAGATCGGCGACGGGTCGGGGTGTATAGAACTGGCCAAGTAGAATTTGCTGACCGCGAGGGATCAAGTGCTCAAAAATCGAACCGAGCACGTCATCAGTCAACGAGGCCCAATCGTACGCACCAAGCTGCAGAATCAAGCCTCGCAGGATTGTCTGGGCTTCTTTAGCGACTGGCACGAGAGCCTCGATAGGCTCCGGTTTGAAAAGCGCTTCATAGTCGTAGCGACGCACCTCGTCCCAGTAGGGTTTGAGCGCGGCCGGTAGCGCATCCTTTGGACCGATCTCGATCTCTTTTAGAGTCGGAATTTTTCGCCTTAGAGCGAAATAGAACAGTATCTGTCCTATATACCGATAGCCAATCTGGCCTGCGATGGCGTAGTCGATGTCATCGACGAACCCCTCGAAACCTTGCTCAGCGGCGATCTGTTTAAGCCTTTTGCGGAGCTTCCGGTCCGTGCCCGACGCGCGTTTTAGGTCTTTATAGAAAATGGTGCGAAGCTGACCTATGCTTTCTGTTAAGCGGGCCACGAATATGTCTGGGTCGATAGCGTGTTGATGCCCTAATCCGGAAACAGAATGAACAACGGCTGCGTCGAATATCTCGATCGCTTGAGCGTGAAGGTCCTTTTTGAAATTCGGCTTAAGCCAATCCTCAACGTGTGACAGCGCAAGCGGGTGTGTGGATTTGCGAATGGCGTCACTCGGCACCGGATTGTGCGGCGGATTCGTGGTTTCGTAGAGCTCGAAATCTCGCATATTCCAGAGGGCGAAGTACTTTGCTTTCCAGTGCCTTCCTTTTTCTAACGCATCTTTGAAAAAAGTCGGATCGTTGATTGGCGTCGTCGGAGTTTTGAGTTCAATGGCAAGGAAAGCAATAGTGGCGGGACGATCGATCCAAACGATCAGATCGCTGCGTTTACCGGTCGTTTTCTGCGGCTTTTCCTGAGTAGCTATATCTAGCCCCAGAGAACGCTTGCTGATCTCGGCGTTCAGCCGAGAAACAACCTGGCCTTGGAATTCTTGTTCATTGCTTTCTTTGTGACCGGTCATTTTTGCCATTAGCTTATCTCCCCAAACGGACAATTAGCGCTCGTTGGGTCGAACTCAAAGCCAAAAAGCTTAAACTCGACAGGCTTGGATTCTGCTTCGGCCCTTCTGGTAAGGGCATATCATTCTTGGAGATTCGCGCCATCATACTCTGCATAAGGATGGCGCGAGTCGCGATTGGCGAGTTCGACTGCGCGGTTGAGTTTGTCGAGATTTCCTTCGCTCAATTTCAACCGCCACGAATTGAAGCCGCTCGAGCGCGGCCTCGCTGGCATGGGACACTTAACCTCGCGCCGTCGGCCGTGACACCGAGCCGTGAGAAAAGCCGGTTCGTCAGTCGGCCCTTATTTTGGGCTATTTGGCATTTTGACCGGCACAAACTGCGACTGGCTGATCACACTTCGGCGCACCGTCGGCGTAAGTGGTCGTTGCGCAATCGCCGCATCGGGGAGTTCCTCTCATGAAGTCGCTGGAACGTGAATGATTGCCGGCCTGTTGCGACGGGCTGCCGCAGTTTCCTATTCTGGTGTCTGCTTTGTGAAGCCGGGTGCGGCTGGCCGTGCTGCGTTCCCCGGATGCGGTGCGAGCCGCGCCGCTGCTCCGCCGTCCATCGTTCTTGCGAAGCCCCTATAGGTCCCGGCTCTGCAGTGCAGCGCATTGGACGATACTTCGCATCGCCAGGAACGCTGCACCGCGTCCGGGACACGAGGATTGCCTCAAGGCAAGGGAAGATGGCAGCGGTGCTGTTTGGACGGGAAGCGCCCAGGCGGCGGGAAACAGGAAGCCTATTTCAGGCGACCAATCCTTCGCCCGCGATCCGGTTCACCTGATCTCGGTCAGAGATGCGGCGATGGTCCGCGCGTCAAGACGGCTCTTGCGCGTACCGCAGGAGATGCGAGCCGGCGTGATGTGGTTGAATGCCGATCTCGGCGCGCCGCAGTCGGGAGAAACACTTCTCAGCCAAATCAGTGCGCGCGCCATCGAGGCGGTATGCCTCTTGACGGTTGCTTCTTTTGATCTCGAAACGCTCATGTGCGTCGTCCCATGAGGCCGCTTCGCCGGCATGCACCACCGTTCCCCATCGCGATGTGCGCGAGTGAATGACGCGGCCTGACTTTTTTCGAATTGAACCTGGGGGAGCGGAGTTTGCGCCTCGCTCCCTGACTAAGACAATAACCCGACGCCTGCCGTCCTGGTTCCCGGCAAAGCGCTGATCACGGCGATGTGCCTTAGGGGTGGGCCCCGCATCTCTCCGCTTGGACAGCGTAGCCTTCACGGCCGCCGCGCCAGTCGTGATTGGCGAGCCCAACTGCAGAAACGAAATGGCCCCAGCGTTTGGGGGAAACGCCGGGGCCTTCTGGGGTGTATCAATTGGGGGGACTGATACGCCGGACTAACGCCGCTCGGCAGCTACAGTTCCCGCCAGAGAACGGCATTAGCAAGACGGTTTGCTGCCCGTTGTTGACGACGCGCCGTTGCACGGGCCGTTTGCATTGAGCCCGGGGTTTGCTCTCGTCGCCGGATCGTTGCCCGTCCCCATGCCGGTTGTACCGGGCGACGTCGTGGTGCTGCCTGGCGAAGACATTCCCGAGGTACCGCCCGTTGCCGAGCCGCCCATCGAGCCGGCCGAACCCGCACCCGCCGCGCCGCCGGCTGTTCCACCACCAGCCCCACCGCCTCCGCCAGCCGCAAAGGCCAGGCTGCTCGAGAATGCCAATGTCGCTGCCAAAATCGCTGTCGTGACCTTCATTGCTTGCTCCTGTTTGACTGACGAAGGACAAGAGGCCGAACAGCAGGACGTTCCAAGCTGTTCGCATCAGCGACAGGTCCGTACCATTTTGAACAGGCGGCCAAATCACTCCGGGTGCTTCGCGACCCGCGTCCAGACCCGTCACCAAAAATATTTCCCTTTCGCCGTCGGGCAAATCATTTCTAGAGATTCGCGCGTCCTCACCCGATCAAGAGGGGCGCTTCGCGATCGTCACGAAACGTTGGGTTTGGATGCGGTGGACGCGGGCCGGTCGATAAGACGAACGGCTGGCTCGCGGACGGCGAAGTCGTGTGGTCCTGACACCCCGACGCTGGTGTCAACACGGCGACAACGCTTACGCGTTGCGCCGGGGATGGTGGCAAGAAAGCCCGGTTCACCAAGGAGAGCTCGAAGCAGCCGTTAAAACCATTCGCGTGCGGGAATGCCGGGCTGTCCTGGCGGACTCGTGGTGACTTGCTTGCGTGCTTTTTTCATTTGCACGCAAGACTGCGGGTGCGCTTCGCGCCCGGCATTCCCCACGCCCTCTTTCGGGGCGGCAGGATTTCTGGCCTCAACCCGGGTGCGACTTGCATCGCGGGAAGGCGGTCGTGCGCCGTTGCGGGGCACGGCATGGCTCTTTCCGTCATGGCCGGGCTTGACCCTCCGCAAAGAAAGGAAGACGTGGATCACCGGGACCTGAAAGGAATGTCAGTGTCGCCACACTAGCGGTCGGGCGCGCGGCTGTGTATATAGCGGCCTCCGCTCACCCCGAGTGAAGTAGCGGTTTCCGTTCAAGGAGTTAACGTCATGTCCAAAGTCTGGACACCCGACAGCTGGCGTAGCCGGCCGGTCCTGCAAATGCCCCAATATCCCGATGCCAAGGCATTGGCCGATGTCGAGGCCCAGCTTGCGACGTTTCCTCCGCTGGTTTTTGCAGGTGAGGCCCGCAACCTGAAAAAGGCGTTGGGACGGGTTGCAGCCGGTGAAGCCTTCCTGTTGCAGGGCGGCGATTGCGCCGAGAGCTTCGCCGAACACGGCGCCAACAACATCCGCGATTTCTTCCGCGTCTTTTTACAGATGGCGGTCGTGTTGACCTATGCCGGCGCGGTGCCGGTGGTCAAAATCGGCCGCATCGCCGGCCAGTTCGCCAAGCCCCGTTCGTCGCTGACCGAGAAGGTCAACGGCGTCGAACTGCCGAGCTATCGCGGCGATATCGTCAACGACATCGCCTTCACCGCAGAGGCGCGTGTCCCCGATCCGCAGCGCCAGCTGATGGCGTACCGCCAGTCGGCGGCGACGCTCAACCTGTTGCGCGCGTTCGCCACCGGTGGCTTCGCCAATCTCGGCTCGGTGCATCAGTGGATGCTGGGCTTCCTGAAGGATTCCCCGCAGTCACGGCGTTACAAGGAATTGGCCGACCGCATCTCGGACGCGCTGAACTTCATGCGCGCCTGCGGGCTCGATCTTTCCAGCCATCCGGAGCTGCGCGCGACCGATTTCTACACCAGCCACGAGGCGCTGCTGCTCGGTTACGAGCAGGCCTTCACCCGCGTCGATTCCACGACCGGCGACTGGTATGCGACCTCGGGCCACATGATCTGGATCGGCGATCGCACGCGTCAGCTCGATCACGCCCATGTCGAATATTTCCGCGGCATCAAGAACCCGATCGGGCTGAAGTGCGGCCCGTCGCTGAAGCCCGACGAGCTGTTGAAGCTGATCGACGTGCTCAACCCGGACAACGAGCCGGGCCGGCTGACGCTGATCAACCGCTCCGGCGCCGACAAGATCGGCGAGAGCCTGCCGGGCCTCGTTCGCGCGGTGAAGCGGGAAGGGCGGGTGGTGGTCTGGTCGTGCGATCCGATGCACGGCAACACCATCTCGTCCAACACCGGCTACAAGACCCGCCCGTTCGACCGCATCCTCTCCGAGGTGAAGTCGTTCTTCGCTGTTCATGCTGCGGAGGGCACGCATGCCGGCGGCATTCACCTGGAGATGACCGGGCAGGATGTCACCGAATGCGTCGGCGGCGCGCGCGCCATCACCGACGAGGATCTCAGCGACCGCTATCACACGGTCTGCGATCCGCGCCTGAACGCCGAGCAATCGATCGACATGGCTTTCCTGGTCGCCGAACTCTTGAAGCAGGAACGCGCCGCCAAAGCCAACCCGATGCCAGCCGTCGCGGGACTTTGATGCTGCGGCTCTGGCGGGCCACGATCAACACGCGTAACGGCCTCGCCTTTGCGATCCGCTCGGAGCAGGCCGTGCGCGAGGAGCTTTTCGCGCTCGTGCTCTCGGTGCCGCTGGCCTTCCTGATCGGCGCCTCGCTGATGCGGCGTCTCGAGCTCGTCGCCGCCGTGGCCATGGTGCTGGTGGTCGAATTGCTCAATACGGCGATCGAAAAGCTCGCCGATCGCCTGACCACGGATCACGATCCGCAGATCGGGCGGGTCAAGGACATGGGGTCGGCGGCGGTCGGCGTGGCGCTGGTCACCGCCGGCCTGTTCTGGCTGTTTGCGGTCGCCGAGCGCATGGGCGCTATTTGAGCATGCGATTGCAGTTTGCCCGGACGCGAGGCACGATCCATTCATGACCGAACGCGCCGACCAGTTTTCGATCACCTTGGCCCAGTTGAATCCAACCGTGGGCGATGTCACCGGCAATGCCGCGAAGGTCCGCGCGGCGCGCGAGCGGGCGAAAGCCGATGGCGCCGACCTCGTGATGCTGTCGGAACTGTTCATTGCCGGTTATCCGCCGGAAGACCTGGTTTTGAAGCCCGCGTTCCAGGCAGCCTGCCGCGCCGCGGTCGAGGAACTGGCTGTTGAGACCACCGACGGCGGACCTGCCGTTCTGGTCGGCACGCCCTGGGTCGACGACGGCAAGCTCTACAACGCCTGCGCGCTGCTTGACGAGGGCCGCATCGCGGCGATCCGCTACAAGGTCAATTTGCCGAATTACGGGGTTTTTGACGAAAAGCGCGTTTTTGCGCGCGGTCCCGTTTCGGGCCCGATGACCATCCGCGGCGTGCGAGTGGGGGTGCCGATCTGCGAGGACACCTGGCTGGAAGAGTCCCCGGAATACGAGAACGTCGTCGAATGCCTCGCCGAGACCGGCGCCGAAATCATCGTGGTGCCGAACGGTTCGCCTTACGCGCGCGGCAAGAGCGATATCCGCCTGTCGATCCAGGTGGCGCGGGTGACCGAGAGCGGGCTACCGCTGATCTACCTCAACCAGGTGGGCGGGCAGGACGAACTCGTGTTTGACGGCGCGTCGTTCGCGCTCAACGCCGACCTGTCGGTGGCGGCGCAACTGCCGGCGTTCGAGGAAAGCATCACCACGCTGCGCTGGAAAAAGGACGACAGTGGCTGGCGCTGCCAGGGGCCGGTCGCGACGGTGCCGGATGGCGACAGAGCCGATTACACCGCCTGCGTGCTCGGCTTGCGAGATTATGTCGGCAAGAACGGATTCCCCGGCGTGTTGCTTGGCATTTCCGGCGGCATCGACTCCGCGTTGTGCGCGGCGATCGCGGTCGATGCGCTCGGCGCCGATCGCGTTCGCGGCGTGATGTTGCCATTTCGTTTCACCGCGCAGGTGTCGCTCGACGACGCCGAGAAGCTCGCGGGCTATCTTGGCGTTCGCTACGAGGTGTTGCCGATTGCCAAGGCAGTCAACGGTTTCGAGGAGATCCTGTCGGACGTCTTCAAGGGTTTGCCGCGCGACATCACCGAAGAGAATTTGCAGGCGCGCGCCCGCGGCACCTTGTTGATGGCGATTTCCAACAAGACCGGCGCCATGGTCGTTACGACCGGCAACAAGTCCGAGATGTCGGTCGGCTACGCCACGCTCTACGGCGACATGAACGGCGGCTTCAATCCGATCAAGGATATCTACAAGACGGAAGTGTTTCGGCTTTCCGCGCTTCGCAACGACTGGAAGCCGGATTGGGCGCTCGGCCCTTCCGGCGAGGTCATTCCGCCCAGCATCATCACGCGGCCGCCGACGGCGGAGTTGCGCGAAAACCAGACCGACCAGGATTCGCTGCCGCCTTACGAAGTGCTGGATGGCATTCTGGAGCGGCTGGTCGAGCGCGAGGAGCCATTGGCGACTATTATCGCGGCCGGTTTTGACCGCGAGGTGGTGGCGCGGATCGACCGCCTTCTCAACATCGCCGAATACAAGCGCCGGCAGGCTGCGCCCGGCGTCAAGGTGACGCGCCGGAATTTTGGCCGCGACCGCCGTTACCCCATCACCAACCGCTTTCGTGATGACGGCAGGCCGTTGTCTGCGCCCGACGATAAACTGGTGTCACGCGCGGGTCGCGCATCGGCCGAGGCGTTTGACGGCTAGTGCTCCTTTGATTCCGAAGTTCGTAAACGTGGAGCCGCAATATGACACGAACTTCGGAATCGGAGCACTAGTGCGGCGAATTTGAAGTTCCTATCAGTTTCGCCGCGAGTTCGTTATAGGAACTTCAAATTCAAAGCCGCACTAGAATCAATAAGTTGCTAGAGCTCCTTTGATTCCGAAGTTCGCATCAGAGGGGCCGCAATAGCTTGCGAACTTCGGAATCGGAGCTCTAGTGGGCATTGTTGGGGAGAAATGTCGGTCCGACCGTGCGGATCGTTTTGTTGTCGGACGAAGCGTCGGAAACCGCGGCCGGCGGCGTGTTTCGCGGCGCGGGCGGCGTTGCCGCCGCGGCGGCGGAACCCCGCTTGGGCACCGGGGTCGCCCTTGTGGGCGGCCGCGCCATCTTCTTGGCGCTCTCCTCGGTGACGATGATGTCGCCCTGCTGTTCGGCAGCCGCCTTGTCGTCGATGCCTTTGAGCGCGTCGGCCCAGCTTTGGCCGGGGGCCCTGCAGGAGCAGGTGGGGCTGAACTCCTGACGGAAGCGGAAGGCATTGGGCAGCGCTGTATACGGCTGGCCGCTGGTCGACACCGCCTGGTTTATGTCTTCGCCCGGATTGCGATAGGCGTAGAGGTTGGCCTCGGTGGCCGGGCAGAGCGCCTTGCAGGATTTTTCGTCGTCGGGAAAACGCGCCGGGAAGGTGGCAAACGAAATCGGGAAATAGCCGCCGTCACACGTGCGGACGCAGACGGTGCGATAGGTGCCGCCTGCACCGGGATCGATGGGGGATGCGTTCGGAGGGCCCTGGTTGTTGCCGAACAGGTTGTTCAGGAAACCGCCGGGTCCCTGTTGTTGCTGCTGCTGCAAGGCGGTGGCGTATTGCGGCCCACAATTGTTCTGCGCAAGGGCGAGCAGCACCGAATGGCGCTGGTTTTCGCGGTCGGCGCCGCCGAGGCCACCGGTGCGCAGGCGCTCCAGATTTGTCGTGATCTGATCGAGGTTTGCGCGCATCTGTTGAATTTGGTTGTTGACCGGGCCGCATTGCGCGTTCTGGCCGGTGAACAGCGAAAAGAAGCCCGAGCTGTCGCAGCCCATCCGCTTCGCCTGCAGGGTGACGCGATCGAGCTCAGCCTGCTGCTTGGCGGCGGAATCCTGATAGCGGCGGATCTGCTCGTCGCGCGCCGGGTCGAAACCGCCGCGGTCGATCATCGCCAGTTGACCTTCCAGCCGCGGACACATCGGACTGGCGCTAGCGCCCGGAGGGGTCGGCGGCGGGTAGCTTTGAGGCGGCGGATAAGCCTGCGCGTGGGCATCGGTGCCAAAGAGCGCGGCGGCAAGAAGTGCCGCGCACGCGACGGCAGCCGATCTGGAACGGGTAATCATCAAGTGGTCAGGCATGTCCCGCCATTGGGGCAACTCCGGGGCGGGCCTTCGATTGCCCGGAGAATGCGGCACCGGGCCGCACGTGAGAAGATTTCCGGCGTCCGTTTACCTGCTTCTCGGGGCGGCGTCACGCCGTTTCCGCGGCAAGAGTGCGGTGGTTCCGGCCTTCGGCGGCGTTTCGCCCTCGTTTCGGGCCAATCAAAAACCGCACTGGAATCCTGCGCTTGCCGGTGTTCCGTCGCAACCGGCTTGGAAGCTTAGCGCTGGCAGGTGATGGCGATGTACTCTCCGCAAGCCGAACGACCGCAATTCTCGCCGGCTTTCGGCACCGAGCCGGTAATTTCGTCGGGATCGACCCGGCGGTACGAAGTGGCCTGCGCGAAATTCCGTGACCGGCAATAGGACAGCGCTGCGTGCGCGCCGCATTTTTCGCCCTTCGCCAGGCATTGGTCGACGCCATAGCCGTCTGGCTGGTTGGCAATGATGAAGACGCGACTATCGGCCCACGCGGCGGAGCTCGCGAAAAGCAGGCAGCAGGTGAGAAGCGCTGAAATCGATCGCATGGAAGGAACACCGGAGGAGGGGAAGGTCGCGTGGGAGGATACGGGGGGATACGTAAGAAATGATTAACCCTGCGGCCGTCGGCGTGGTGATCCAGATTGGCTTTTCTGAGGCCGCTCGCTCTGTGGCTCCCCTTGACCAGCGTCAAGGGCTGCCTCATGGTGGTTCCCATGAACGGTCTCCTCGCCATTTGTGGCATTTGCCGCGAGATTATTAGCTAGCGATTCGCTGGCTGAGGCCGTCTTTTCTCACTTGAGATCAATGGACGCCCGGCCGAACGGATGGGTATCCATGGAATTGCGCCTTTACGATACGCTGACCAGAGAGAAGCGCGTTTTCACGCCGATCGATCCCGGCAACGTGCGCATGTATGTCTGCGGGCCGACCGTTTACGACTTTGCCCATATCGGCAATGCGCGCCCCGTGATCGTATTCGACGTGCTGTTTCGCCTGCTGCGTCATCGCTATGGCGAGGACCACGTCACCTACGTCCGCAACATCACCGACGTCGACGACAAGATCAATGAGCGCGCCGCTCGCGATTTTCCGAATCTCCCGCTGAATCAGGCGATCCGGAAAGTTACCGAGCAGACCGCCAATCAATTCCATGCGGACGTGGCTGGGCTTGGGTGCCTGCCGCCGACTTTCGAGCCGCGCGCGACTGACTTCGTGTTGCCGCGCAGCGACGGCAAGGCTGACATGGTGACGCTGATCAAGGAACTGGTTGCACGTGGCCATGCCTATGAAGCCGCCGGCGAAGTGCTGTTCGACACCCAATCGATGCCGGACTACGGCGCGCTGTCGGGCCGCAGGCTCGACGAGCAATTGGCCGGCGCCCGTGTCGCGGTCGATGCGCACAAGAAGAACCCGGCCGATTTCGTGCTCTGGAAGCAGTCCAGTGAACATGAGCCGGGCTGGGAAAGCCCATGGGGCAGGGGACGCCCGGGCTGGCACATCGAGTGCTCGGCGATGAGCGCGGCGTTCCTCGGCGATGTCTTCGATATCCATGGTGGCGGCCTGGACCTGATCTTTCCGCACCATGAAAACGAAATCGCGCAGTCGCGTTGCGCCCACGGTACCGCCACGATGGCGAATTACTGGATGCACAACGGCTTCCTCGAAGTCGAAGGCGCGAAGATGTCGAAGAGCCTCGGCAATTTTATCACGATCCGGGAGGCGCTAAACGATTGGCCAGGCGAAGTGCTGCGTCTCAACATGCTAAAAACGCATTATCGTTCGCCAATCGACTGGACGCTCAAAGGCGTCGAGGAGAGCAAGAAAGTGCTCGACGGCTGGTACGATATTATCGGCGATGACACGCAGGCGCAGGGTGAACCCGACGATGACGTCATTGCGCAATTGGGCGACGACCTGAACACGTCGGGCGCGATCACGCGGCTTCACGCCATGGCGTCCGGTCGAAGCGGGACGGAGATCGACGTCAGGCGCAAGCTCAAGACATCGGCGATGCTGCTCGGGCTGCTCGGGAAAACGAGGAAGGAATATCTCGCAAGCAATCCGAGGGCGATCGTCGTGAACAAGGAGGCTGTCGACACGCTAATCGCCGATCGCACCGCGGCGCGCGCCCGCAAGGACTTCAAGGAGTCCGATCGCATTCGCGATGAGCTTGCGGCGATGGGGGTCGTGATCAAGGATTCCAGGGAAGGTACCACTTGGGAGGTCGCGCGATGAGCGCGCCCGCGCTGCGGCCATTCCTGCCGGCCGACACGCCGATCCTGGCAGCGATCTTCGTTGCCAGCGTCGAAGCGTTGACCGGCGACGACTACAGCGAGTCACAGCAGGAGGCGTGGGCCGCCGCAGTCGATGACGAGGCGGTCTTCGGCCAACGTCTGGCTTCTCAGCTGACGTTGGTGGCGACCCTCGACGGCGTGCCGGTCGGCTTTGCCTCGCTCAAGGGCAAAGATCACATCGATTATGTTTACGTGCATCCCGGTGCGGTCGGGCAAGGCGTAGCTGCGGCGCTTTGCGATGCGCTCGAAAAACTCGCCGCTGCCCGCGGCGCCAAGAGCCTCACGGTCGACGCCAGCGACAATGCGGCCGAGTTCTTCGTAAAGCGCGGCTATGAGGCGCAGCAGCGCAACACGGTTTCGCTCAACGGCGAATGGCTCGCCAACACTACCATGCAGAAGCCGCTCGGTGAAAATGCCGGAGGCCAGAAATGACCCGGGAGCGGCTTTATCTGTTCGACACCACGCTGCGCGATGGCGCGCAGACCAACGGGGTCGACTTCACGCTGCATGACAAGCAACTGATCGCGAAGATGCTCGACGAACTCGGCATCGACTACGTCGAGGGCGGTTATCCCGGCGCCAACCCGACCGACACCGAATTTTTCGCGGCGAAGCCGAAGCTTTCACATGCACGCTTTACGGCGTTCGGCATGACGCGCCGGGCAGGCCGTTCGGCGTCGAACGATCCCGGCCTTGCGGCACTGCTGGAAGCCAAGGCGGATGCGATCTGCTTTGTCGCAAAATCCTCGGCCTATCAGGTGCGCGTCGCGCTCGAGACTACCAACGAGGAAAATCTCGCCTCGATCAGCGACAGCGTGAAAGCGGCCAGGAATGCCGGGCGCGAAGTCATGCTCGACTGCGAGCACTTCTTCGACGGCTACAAGGAAGATGCTGATTTTGCGATCGCCTGCGCGAAAGCCGCCTACGATGCCGGCGCCCGTTGGGTGGTCCTGTGCGACACCAACGGTGGCACCATGCCGCACGAGGTCGAGACCATCGTTGGCGAGGTCATCAAGCACATTCCCGGCGATCACCTCGGCATCCACGCCCATAACGACACCGAACAGGCGGTGGCCAATTCGCTCGCCGCGATCCGCGCCGGGGCACGTCAGATTCAGGGCACGCTCAACGGTCTCGGCGAGCGCTGCGGCAACGCCAATCTGTGCTCGCTGATTCCGACGCTGTGCCTGAAGAGCGAATTCGCCGATCGTTTCGAGATCGGCGTGACCAATGAGAATCTCAAGACGTTGATAACGGTGTCGCGCACGCTCGACGACATGCTCAATCGTGCGCCTGATCGCCACGCGCCCTATGTCGGCGAGAGCGCCTTTGTCACCAAGACCGGCATTCACGCCTCTGCCGTTCTGAAAGACCCGCAGACCTATGAGCATGTTTCGCCTGACGCGGTTGGCAATCATCGCAAGGTGCTGGTGTCCGATCAGGCTGGGCGCTCGAACGTGATCGCCGAGCTCGACCGCGCCGGCATTGCCTATGACAAGAACGATCCGAAGCTGGGGCGGCTGGTCGAGGAATTGAAGGAGCGCGAGGCTGGTGGCTACGCTTATGAATCGGCCAATGCTTCGTTCGAGCTGCTGGCGCGGCGAACACTCGGCCGCGTGCCTGATTACTTCCGGATCGAGCAGTTCGACGTCAATGTCGAACAGCGCTACAACGCCAATGGCCAGCGCATCACGGTGGCGATGGCGGTGGTGAAGGTCGATGTCGACGGCGAGAAGCTGATTTCAGCCGCCGAAGGCAACGGCCCCGTCAATGCGCTCGACGTCGCGCTGCGCAAGGATCTCGGCAAGTACCAGAAGTTCATCGAAGGCCTCAGGCTGATCGATTATCGCGTGCGTATCCTCAATGGCGGCACCGAGGCCGTGACGCGGGTTCTGATCGAAAGCGCCGACGAGACCGGCGAAAAGTGGAGTACGATCGGGGTATCGCCCAATATCATCGACGCCTCGTTCCAGGCACTGATGGATTCGGTCATCTACAAGCTTGTGAAATCAGGCGCGCTGGCATAGGCCCTAGCATAGGTCAACATGATCGACCACATCTCCATTGGTGTCCGCGAACTCGCACGCTCCGCGCGCTTCTATGAATTGACATTGGCGCCGCTCGGGCTTGCAAAACTGGTGACGCGGCCCGCGACCGTCGGTTTCGGCAAGCGTTATCCCGAGTTATGGATCAACCTGCGGCCGGCGATGGTGCCGGTCGCACCGGGGAGCGGTTGTCATATTTGCTTGCGAGCAAAGTCCGAGAGCGAGGTTGACGCCTTTCATCAGGCCGCAATCGGCGCGGGCGGTAGCTGCGACGGACCACCCGGCCTGCGTCCGCACGACCGCGTGCGTTACTATGCGGCGTTCATCCGCGATCTCGATGGCAACAGGATTGAAGCCGTGACCTTTCCCGCGGAGGACGCGGCCGCATAACGCTAGTGGTCCAATTCCAACATTCGCATCCCTTCTCCGCAGCCGCTTTTGCGAATGTTAGAATCAACGGACCACTAGCAAATATAAGCTTCTGGTGGAGCTTTGGATTTGACATTCGCTTCTTGGACTCGCGGCTAAGCGGGTAGCGAACGTCAAATCCGCTCCACCAGCCGGCCGCTACAGCCTGCGCGAGATTTCGGCAGGCATGGCGGTCGTGCCTTCCGGCGCACTGGCGGCCGCCGCCTCCAGCCGCGGCAAAATGTCTTCGACCCGTTCGGCCTTGAGGATATCGACCGAGAGATTGGCGCGGATGAATTGCGTGGCGCGCATGTGCGCGACCAGCGCCAGCAGCGGCTCCCAAAAGCCGTCGATATTGGCGAGCAGCACCGGTTTTGAATGGCGGCCGAGCTGTTGCCAGGTCAGTTGCTCGACGAGTTCTTCCAGCGTGCCGATCCCGCCGGGGAGTGCCACGAAAGCATCCGAATGCTCGAACATCAGCCGCTTGCGTTCATGCATGTCAGGAGTGACGATCATCTCCTGCACGCGCTTGAGCGCGTTTTCCCGCGCCGTCAAAAAGCTTGGGATGATGCCCGTGACCTTGCCGCCGTGATCGAGCGCCGCAGTTGCCACCGCACCCATCATGCCGACGGCGCCGCCGCCATAGACGAGGCGAATGCCATTTTCGGCCAGCGTCTTGCCCAAGGCTCTGGCGGACTCGATGAAACGAGGATTGGTGCCGGCTCCCGAGCCGCAATAGACACAGACGGTTTTGATCTTGCTCATCTCAGTCATGTGGCATTGCAGCGTAAACCAGTCAAACCCTAAGGGATTCATTCATCGAACGAAATTCCGGCAAGGCCCGAGAATGATGGGAACAATTTAATTCCCGCGAGGCTGTACGAAGCCGCCAAACGCTCTATATGACTGCGGAATGCGAGCCGATCTGAAAAAAACGCGTGCCGAATCGGGCCGCCATGCCGTGCCGGCGAGGCTTGATGGCGCAGCCTGATGCCAGCGTGCCGGTTCACCCGGCGCCACCTCCTGACACATCGATCGGACAGGCGAGCCTGGCCGGGACGCTCGCGCACCTGTGGCCCTACATCTGGCCCGGTGACCGCGCCGACCTGAAAATGCGCGTGGTCTGGTCGGTGGTGTTGTTGCTCGCGGCCAAGCTTGCAACGCTCGCAGTCCCTTTCACCTTCAAATGGGCGACCGATGCCCTGACCGGAGCGGACAGCGCGCCGCTGCAAGCCTCGAACTGGGTGCTGTGGGCCATCGCGTCTCCGGTCCTCATGACATTGGGCTATGGCGCATTGCGCGTGCTGATGGGCGTGTTGACCCAGTGGCGCGACGGAATTTTCGCGCGCGTGGCAATGCACGCGGTGCGCAAGCTCGCCTATCGCACCTTCGTTCACATGCACGAACTCGCGCTGCGCTTTCATCTGGAGCGCAAGACCGGCGGACTGACGCGCGTGCTGGAGCGCGGCCGCAACGGCATCGAGACCATCGTGCGGATGGTGATCCTGCAGTTGGTCCCGACCATCGTCGAGGTCACACTGTTGATGGCGGTGCTGTTGTGGAAGTTCGACTGGCGCTATGTCGTCGCGACGCTGATCATGGTCGCGATCTACATGTTCTACACTTACATCGCGACCGAGTGGCGGATCGGAATCCGCCGCAAGATGAATGATTCCGACACCGAAGCGAACACCAAGGCGATCGACTCGCTCCTGAACTACGAGACGGTGAAATATTTCAACGCCGAGGAACGCGAGGCGTCGCGGTATGACCGCTCGATGCAACGCTACGAGCAGGCGAGCGTGGAGGCCTATACGTCGCTTGCCGTGCTCAATGCCGGGCAGGCACTCATCTTTACCGCCGGCCTCACCGCAACCATGGTGATGTGTGCGTTCGGGGTACGCAGCGGGCGCAACACGGTCGGCGATTTCGTGATGGTCAACGCCATGATGATCCAGCTCTACCAGCCGCTCAATTTCATGGGCATGGTGTATCGGGAGATCAAGCAGGCGATCATCGATATCGAGAAGATGTTCAACGTGCTGTCGCGTCCCCCCGAGATCAGGGATGTTCCGGAGGCGGTGCCGCTGATCGTCACGTCGGGCAATGTTCGTTTCGATAACGTGCAGTTTGCCTATGAGCCGGATCGGCCGATCCTCAAAGGCCTCACATTTGAGGTGCCGGCAGGCAAGACGGTTGCGATCGTCGGGCCGTCGGGCGCCGGCAAGTCGACCATCTCGCGTCTTCTGTTTCGCCTCTACGATGTCTCAAGCGGCCGCATCACGATCGACGGTCAGGACATCCGCGACGTCACGCAGGCTTCGCTGCGTGCCTCGATCGGCATGGTGCCGCAGGACACCGTGCTGTTCAACGATACCATCCGCTACAACATTCGCTACGGCCGCTGGGATGCGACCGATGCGGAGGTGGAGGAGGCGGCCGGACTGGCGCAGATCGACGGCTTCATCCGGCTGTCGCCAAAAGGCTATGAGACGCAGGTTGGCGAACGCGGCCTGAAGTTGTCGGGCGGCGAAAAACAGCGCGTTGCGATCGCGCGCACGGTTCTGAAGGCTCCGCCGATCCTGGTGCTCGACGAAGCGACCTCGGCGCTCGACAGCCATACCGAACGCGAGATCCAGGATGCGCTGGAGCGGGTGTCCCGCAATCGGACCTCACTCGTGATCGCCCATCGGCTCTCCACGATTGTCACGGCCGATGAGATCATCGTGCTCGATCAGGGTCGCATCGCCGAGCGCGGCACCCATGTCCAGCTTTTGGCAAGCGGCGGGCTTTATGCCAGTATGTGGAACCGGCAGCGCGAGGCGCAGGAAGCCCGCGAGAAGCTGGCGCGGATTGCCGACGAGAACGAAGCGCCCAACCGCGCGCCGCCGCCGATTGACGACGCGCTGGTGACCTCGGCCGCTGCGGAATGATTTTGCAGCTTTCTCCTTGCAAGGGAGAGGGCACAGCCCTAGTGCGGTGAATTTGAAGTTCCTATTAGTTTCGCGGTAACCTCGTCATAGGAACTTCAAATTCTAAACCGCACTAGAATCATATAATTGGCTAGTGCTCCTTTGATTCCGAAGTTCGTAAACGTGGAGCCGCAATATGATACGAACTTCGGAATCGGAGCACTAGTGAATTTTGGACGATTTCAGCGGCCAGCGAGTTTCAATGTCGATAGCCAATTCCATTCGCGCGCAAATTCCGCCCATTCACTCCGAAGGCTATCCCTTCATCGGCGCCTTTGCGTTGGTCAGCCTGGTGCTGTTCTGGCTGTGGTCCCCGTTGGGCTGGATCGGCACGGTTCTGACCATTTGGTGCGCGCTGTTTTTCCGCGATCCGATGCGGGTGACTCCGGTGCGGGAGGGGATCGTGGTTGCGCCAGCCGATGGGCGCATCTCGATGCTCACGCGCGTGTTGCCGCCGGCCGAACTTGGTCTGGGCGATAGGCCATTGCCGCGCGTCTCGATCTTCATGAGCGTCTTCAACTGCCACGTGAACCGCAGTCCGATTGCCGGCCGTATCGACCGCGTCGCCTATCGGCCGGGCAAATTCATCAACGCCGAACTCGACAAGGCCAGCGAAGACAACGAACGCAACTCCCTTGTGATTTCGTCGACGAACGGCCGCATCGGCGTCACCCAGATCGCGGGGCTCGTGGCACGCCGGATCGTCTGTTTCGTGCGGGAAGGGCAGACCATCGGGGCGGGCGAGCGCTTCGGGCTGATCCGCTTCGGTTCGCGCCTTGACGTGTATCTGCCTGAGGGCACGGTAGCGCTGGTGGCGGAGGGCCAGACCGCGATCGCCGGCGAGACCATTCTCGCCGATTTCCGGCTGAGCGATCCCGGTCGAACCTACCGCGGCAGTTAACCACACGCCCGGAACTGGCCGGCTTTTCGAGCCATCGCTGTGATGGCGAAGCGGTCATCGATTGCTATATAGTGGCGGCATGGCGATTGACCCCAAAAACCTGGAACTGCGCCGCCGCCGGTTTCGCCCGATTCCGGTGCGGATGCTGGTTCCCAATTTCATCACGCTGCTGGCGATCTGCGCCGGCCTCACCGCAATCCGTCTGTCCACGGAAGGACGAATGGAATTGGCGGTCGCAGCGATTGTGTTCGCCGCCGTGCTCGACGGCATCGACGGACGGGTGGCGCGCATGATCAAGGGCCAGTCGAAGTTCGGGGCCGAACTCGACAGCCTGGCCGACTTCGTCAACTTCGGCGTCGCGCCGGGCTTGATGCTGTATTTTTGGCAGTTGCACGACCTCAACAATGGCGGCTGGATTGCCGCGATGGTTTTTGCCATCAGCGGCGGATTGAGGCTGGCGCGCTTCAATGCGACGATGGACGATCCCGACCGGCCGGCCTATGCGGCGAACTATTTCACCGGCGTGCCTGCGCCCCTCGGTGCAATTGCGGTGCTGCTTCCGATTTATCTGGCATTTCTGGGGCTGCCGAAACCTCCGGCCGCAGTGACGGCGGTCTATACCTTCGTGATCGGCTGCCTGATGGTCTCGCGCCTGCCGGTCTTCTCCGGCAAAGCGGTGCGCATGCGGGTGCCGCCGGAGTTGGTGCTGCCTGCGTTTGTGTCAGCGGTGTTCGTCATCGCGCTTCTGATCGGCTATCCCTGGTACATGCTCTCCGCAGGCACGGTGATCTATCTCCTGACCCTGCCGCTCGGGTGGAAATCCTACCGTAACCACCAGCGCAAGGCGGAAGCACACACCACAGCACCGGTGGTCACAAGCGCGAGCGCCCCGTCCGAACCTTCATCGCCGTTCCTGTCGGCGGCCGACAATGACGATCGGCCGTCACGGCTGAACTGAAATCATTCATTTGTCCAGATGAAAACGTGAGACGTCATGCCCGCGAGGCTTTTGCCGATCGCGTTACGGTCGGCTATATGCGTTGAACGCCATTCTTTCGCGCCCAAAATATCTGGAGAACGCCGTGACGAATTCCGCTCCGCCGCTGTCCGCCGATCTGATTCAGGCGCTGGCGCGCTACGATACGCCCACGATCTGCAATGCGATGGAGGTTGTTGCGCCGGAGCGCCGCCTGATCGGTTACACGACCAAGCCTTTGGTCTGCCCGTTTCCCAACCTGCCGCCGATGGTTGGCTATGCGCGGACGGTGACGATCCGCTCGGTGCTCAAGTCCGCTGTGCCTGCCGACGAGCAGGCGCGGCGGCGCATCGCCTATTACGAATATATGGGTACCGGCTGGGGGCCGCGGATCACCGTGATCCAGGACATCGACGGTCCGGATGTCGGCTATGGTGCGTTCTGGGGCGAGGTGCAAAGCAATGTGCACAAGGCACTCGGCTGCCTCGGCGTCATCACGGATGGTTCGATCCGCGACATTCCGCAATGGGCTGCTGGTTTCCAGGCGCTCGCCGGCTCGATCGGCCCGTCGCATGCATGGGTTCATGCCGAAACCTTCGGCGGTGAAGTTCGCGTTGCCGGAATGACGGTGCGCTCGGACGACCTTATTCATGCCGACCAGCATGGCGCCATCGTGATTCCAGCGGATCTGGCTGCGAAGATTCCCGATGCCGCCGAACTGTGCGGCCGCCGCGAGGTTCCCATTCTCGAGATCGCGCGCAGCAACGATTTCAGTCTTGAGAAGTTGAAAGAAGCGCTGAGGCGTTCTTCCGAAATTCATTGAAGTTTCCGGCGGCATGAAAGTAGAAGGCAAGACCGTTTTGGTGACGGGGTCGACCGATGGGGTCGGCCGCTATGTTGCGACCAGACTCGCAGAGGCGGGCGCCCAGGTCCTGCTTCATGGGCGCGACCGTGAACGCGCTCACGCACTCGCCGATGAGATCCGCCGGCGAGGGCACCGCGAACCGGTGTTCTATCCGGCCGATCTGTCGTCGCTCGCCGAGGTACGGAAACTCGCGGAGACGATCGCCAATTCGCAGTCGCGGCTTGATGTTCTCATCAGCAATGCCGGGATTGGAACATCCCAGCCGGGGCCGCAGCGCTGCATCAGCCAGGACGGCCACGAATTGCGTTTCGCGGTGAACTATCTTTCCGGATTCCTGCTTATGCGGACGTTGCTGCCTTTGCTGAAAGCGTCGACGCCGTCACGCATCGTCAACGTCTCTTCAATCGGCCAGCAGCCGATCGACTTCGACGATCCGATGATAACGAAGGGCTATAGCGGCACGAGGGCCTATTGCCAGAGCAAGCTGGCGCAGGTCATGTTCACGATCGATCTTGCGGAGGAATTGGCAGGATCCGGCGTCATCGTGAACGCGTTGCACCCAGCTACCTATATGAACACCACCATGGTGCGCCAGGGCGGCATCACCCCGATGTCCACGGTCGAACAGGGAGGCGACGCGATCTTGCGCCTTGTAACGGATGACGACATCGGCAGCGGGCTCTTCTTCAATGGCCTGACGCAGGCGCGGGCCAACCCGCAGGCCCACGATCGAGATGCCCGGCAACGGCTACGCAAGCTGAGCTTCGAGCTGACGGGCTTGCCGGAGGTTTGACCAAGCGGTGCTAAAGCGTTTTCGAGCGAAGTGGGAACCGGTTCGCGTGAAGAAAACGCGTCAAAACAAGAATCTTGAGCCTGGTTTTGATTCAATCAAAACCGGGTTCTAGTGCCCACTTTCCGAAGTCCGTGTTACATCTCGGCACGCACCTTTCACGGACTTCGGAAAGCTATGGGCACTAGCAAGCCTATGATTCTAGTGCCGCTTTGCTATTTGACGTTCCTGGATCGGATTTGCCGCTTGTGGTGCAGGAACGTCAAATAGGCGGCACTAGTGATCCGATTCTAACATTCGCATCCCCCCTCAGCGTCCACTTTGCGAATGTTAGAATCATAGGATCACTAGAAATATTAGATTCTAGTTTAGTTTAGGATTTGACATTCGCTTTCCGGACTCGCGGCTTGGGGGAGCGAATGTCAAATCCACTACACTAGCGCGACAGCGCGACTTCCTGGCCTGCGCTGGCTTTGCCTTCGAAGCGATCGGGACCTGCCGGCCCGAGTTGGGCCAGGGATTGCGCCATGTGGTCACGCAGGGTGAGGCCGGCTTCGGTATAGTTCCACTTGCGGCTGATGAAGAAGTTGAACGGACAGCCGGCGCCAGGTGCAATCGTGCCCTCGGTTGCGTCCGGGCTGGTCGCGCCGAAGGTCATCCTGCGGGAGGTCGAGCCGGTGGCCGAAAAAGTCCAGCGGCCGGCCATGCTGACCGGCGGCGGCTTCGGCGCAGGAGCGGCCGGTGCACGATTGGCGGCGGGTGCACCGTCCGATCCGCTGCCAAGTGTCTTGCGGTCGCCACCGCTACAGGCCGCAAGCACCAACGCACAGACGATGGCGGACAAGACGGCGGAACGGAAGGCCATGGCAAGCGGCATTTCAAATGGCGGACGGCCGCTATGGTTAGCAGAAGGTTGCCGGCCGACGAACCCGCGAGCCGCACCATACGAGTGTTGAAAGCGGACCACTAGTGCCCACTTTCCGAAGTTCGTGCTCCATCGCAGCATCCACCTTCACGAACTTCGGAAAGTCATGGGCGCTAGCAAACTTATTGATTCTAGTACCGCTTTATCGATCTGAAGTCCCTGATCGAATTCGCCGCTTGTGGTGCAGGGACTTCAGATCGGCGGTACTAGCCGCATCCTGGCGCTGTGAATCAGCTTTTGCCGCAAAAATTGAACAGGCTTCTTGTCCATAGCTCTATGATCTACTTCGGATCGCATTCTCAAAACGGCTTAACCTTTACGCCTCTTTAATGGCCGCCCCGTAGGGTTCGAAGTGCGTGGCTCGGAGGGGGCTGCGCGACCGTCCAGGACGGGCCGGTCGTTCGCGTACGCGTTTGGAGTACCCCATGGATATTATGACGGGCGCCGGGCTTGTCGCCGGCATCATCGTCATCGCGGTAATGATGCTGCTCGGAGGCTCCTTCGAGCTGTTCGTCAGCGAACACGCGGCCATCATCATTTTCGGCGGATCAATTGCCGCCACCATGATCCGCTTCCCTCTCAACGTGATGCTGCACGGCCTGCCGTTGGGTGCGAAATTCGCGTTCACGATGAGCCGGCTAACGGCCCATGACCTCGTCGACGAACTCGCACGGATCGCCGAGATCGCCCGCAAGCAGGGACCCGTCGGCCTCGAAAAGGTGGAGACCGAGGAGCCATTCCTCGCCAAGGGAATTCGCTTCATCGCCGACGGCTACGACATGGAATTCATTCGCGACAATCTCGAGCGCGACCGTGACAATTTCCTGATGCATCTCGACGAGGGCAGCAAGATCTACCGCGCGATCGGCGACTGCGCCCCGGCCTTCGGCATGATCGGTACGCTGATCGGCATGGTGCAGATGTTCGCGAATATGACCGACCCCTCCAAGCTCGGTCCGTTCATGGCAACCGCGCTGCTGGCGACGCTATACGGTGCGCTGGTGGCGAACCTGTTCTGTCTACCGCTCGCCGACAAGCTGCACGGCAAGCTGCTCGACGAGGAGACCAACCGCACCCTGATCATCGACGGCATTCTGATGATCCGCGACTCCAAGAGCCCGACGCTGGTTCGCGAAATGCTGCTGGCCTACCTGCCGGAAAAGCATCGCCTTACGGAGGGCGAGGAAGTCACTGCATAACCTTGCGGACCCCGCGGCGGAAGATCGATCATGGCCAAGAAAAAACGCGGCGACGCACACGGCGGAGGACACGGCTGGTTCGTGACCTTCGCCGATCTCATGGGCCTGATGATGAGCTTCTTCGTGATGCTCGTCGCGTTCTCCACCATGGACAACAACAAGCTGAAGATCGTGGCCGGATCGATGCGCGAGGCGTTTGGCGTGCAGACCGACGTGCGGTATTCCGGCATCATCGAATCCGACGGCCTGCCGACACGGCCCAAGCTGAAAAACGTCGACCACATCCCGCCGGAAGAATCCTCCAACACGCCGACCCCCGACGAGCAGGATCGTAACCTGATCGCCGGCGCCAGGCTGAAGATTGACCGTGAGTTTGCGCTGGCCTCAGCCTCGCTGCGGCAGGCGCTGCAGGACATGCCGGAGATGACCGAAATCTCCAAGCACATCATGTTCGAGGAGACCAAAGAGGGCCTCAATCTCGAGATCGTCGACCAGGACGGCCGATCGATGTTTGCGGAGGGTTCCAAAGTGCCCTATGAGCGGACGCGCCGGCTGATACAGAAGCTCGCGGCACCGCTGAAGGCGACCCCCCTGCGGGTCGCGATCGCCGGTCACACCTCCGCCGGCTACATTCCGACCCGAAGCGATTACGGCGCCTTCGACCTGTCGGCCGATCGCGCCAACGCGGTGCGCCAGATCCTCGAGCGGGAAGGGCTGCCGCCGTCGCACATTTTCGCCGTCTCCGGCAAGGCCGACACCCAGCCGCTGTTTCCCGACGATCCCTCGCTGTCGGCGAACCGCCGCGTGACCATCACGCTGATGCGCGAAAATCCGCCGCTGCCGCCCAACCTGAAGCCATAATCGACATTACCTTAATACCGTTCGGTCGCGCCGATTGACAGGCCGTTAACTAAAGCGTCGATAGCGATCCTGATCAAATCAGAGACCGAGCCTTTTTTGTCACCATGGCTGACAGCGTTGCGTCGACAGAGGCCCAGGATGGGCCGGCCAGAACCGGCTTTTGGGCCCTGACGCTGGGAAGCATCGGCGTCGTCTTTGGGGATATCGGAACTTCACCACTCTATGCATTCCGCGAGGCCGTTGGCGCCGCCGCGCAGGGACAGCCCGTCACGCGCGTCATTGTGCTCGGCGTTCTCTCGCTAATCCTGTGGGCTCTCCTGATCGTCGTCGCCGCGAAATACGTTCTGCTGCTGCTGCGCGCCGACAATAACGGCGAAGGCGGGACGTTGTCGCTGATGGCGCTCGGTCAGCGCGCGTTGGGTCACAGAAGCCTGCTCCTGCTGGCGCTAGGGGTGATCGGGGCGTCGATGTTCATTGGCGATTCCATGATCACGCCAGCCATCTCCGTGCTGTCGGCGGTGGAAGGTCTCAATCTCGCAACGCCAGCGTTCGAACACTACGTCGTGCCGCTGACCATGTTCATCCTGGTCGGGCTGTTTGCGGTCCAGAGGAACGGCACGGCGCGTGTCGCCTCGGCCTTTGGGCCGGTCATGGTGATCTGGTTCGGTTCCCTCGCGGTGCTGGGTCTCACCCACATCAGCGACGACCCATCGGTCTTGGCAGCAATCAATCCGTTGTACGGCATTAACTTCCTGCTCTCGCACGGGAAGATCGGCCTGGTAACGCTGGGCGCGGTCTTTCTTGCCGTGACGGGTGGGGAGGCGCTCTATGCCGATCTCGGGCATTTTGGGCGCAAGCCGATCCAGGCCGCATGGCTTTACTTCGTGCTGCCTTCGCTCCTTCTCAATTATTTTGGTCAAGGCGCGCTGGTACTTTCCCATCCCGATGCGATCGAGAATTCATTCTACCGGATGGCGCCTGAAGTGCTGTTGCTGCCGCTGGTGGCACTGGCGACCGCGGCGACCGTGATCGCCAGTCAGGCGGTCATCACCGGGGCGTACTCGCTGACGCGACAGGCGGTGCAACTCGGTCTGCTGCCGCGCTTTGAAGTCCGTTACACATCGGAGACGAACGTTGGCCAGATTTATCTGCCGCGCGTGAACCGGCTCTTGCTGATCGGTGTATTGCTGCTGGTGTTGCTCTTCCGTACCTCCAGCGGGCTTGCTTCTGCTTACGGCATCGCCGTTTCGATGACCATGGTCACCGACGGCATCATGAGTTTCGTGGTGATCTGGAAACTGTGGAACTGGCCCCCGGCTGCCGCAGCCGCCGTCATCGCGCCCTTCGTCATGGTCGACACGACGTTCTTCAGCGCCAACCTCCTTAAACTGTTTGATGGCGCCTGGGTGCCGCTGCTGTTCGGCTTGGCCATGGCGATCACGATCTGGACCTGGCGCCGGGGATCAGAAATCCTGACGCAAAAAACCCGGCGCACCGAAGTGCCGCTGAATGATCTGCTGAAGAACCTCGAAAAGCGCCCACCGCATATCGTCAAGGGCACCGCGGTTTTTCTGACCAGCGACCCGAGCTATGTGCCGACCGCGCTGTTGCACAACCTCAAGCACAACAAGGTCCTTCACGAACAGAATGTCATCCTGACGATCCTGACCGCGCAGACGCCTCGCGTCGACCTGGCCGAACGCTTTCGAATGGAAACCATCAACGAAAGATTTGCGGCCGTCCAGCTGCGCTTCGGCTTCATGGAAACGCCAAATGTTCCGAGGGCACTTGGGGCGGCGCGGCGGCTCGGCTGGCAGTTCGACATCATGTCGACATCGTTCTTCGTTTCGCGGCGGGCATTGAAACCCTCCGCCCAGTCGGGGATGCCGCGATGGCAGGATCACTTGTTTATCGCGATGACCCGTTCTGCCAACGACGCTACCGACTATTTCCAGATTCCGACGGGGCGGGTGGTTGAAGTGGGTACGCAGGTTACTATCTGATTGTCCATGCGTTTTTTGCATGGCGTGAGCCTAAAATAGGGCTAGGCTATGCACCGGGCGCACGGCTATAAGCCGCGTCGCTTTGCGACTGCGCATGAACCTCGTTGAGGCTTCTCCACCTAATGACCAGTGATGTTGTAGCTCCCGCCTCGGAAACGACGGCGGCCAATGGGCATGGCGAAGGCCATTCCACAGCTGGCCTGAAGGCCCTGCTGGTCGGCAGCATCGGCGTCGTTTACGGCGATATCGGCACCAGTCCGCTGTATGCGCTGCGCGAGGCGGTGGTCGCGGCAAGCGGTCCCTCGGGCGTTGTCCAGCCTGAGGCTGTACTCGGGGTGGTCTCGCTGATCCTGTGGGCCCTGATCATCGTAGTGACGATGAAATATGTCGTGGTTCTGCTTCGTGCAGACAATCACGGCGAGGGCGGAACGCTGGCCCTGATGGCGCTCGCGCAGCGCGCGGTCACCCGTGGCGCGGCCACCATCGTGCTGCTCGGGATCGTGAGCGGCGCGTTGTTTTACGGCGACGCCGTGATTACGCCGGCGCTGTCGGTGCTGTCCGCGATCGAAGGCATCAAGCTCGTTACGCCCGTGCTCGACCCCTATGTGGTGCCGCTGACGGTCGTCATCCTGCTTGCGCTGTTTGCCGCGCAATCGCGCGGCACCGCTCGCGTCGCAGCGTTCTTCGGGCCGGTCATGTGCATCTGGTTCGGTATTATCGCGATCGGAGCGATCCTGCCGATTATGCGGCATCCGGAAATCCTTCAGGCACTCAATCCCGTTTTCGCCGTATCCTTCATGCTTAATCACGGCATCATCGGTTTTGTGACGCTGGGTGCGGTGTTTCTGGCTGTCACCGGCGCCGAAGCGCTCTATGCCGACCTTGGCCATTTCGGCAAAAAGCCAATCCAGACGGCGTGGCTTTTCATCGTGTTGCCGTCGCTTGCGCTGAACTATCTGGGGCAGGGTGCGCTCGTCATCCACAATCCCAAGGCGGTGGAAAATCCATTCTTCCTGATGTTCCCGGATTGGGCGCTGATCCCGATGGTCGCGCTTGCTACCGTCGCCACCGTGATCGCAAGCCAGGCGGTGATCACCGGCGCCTATTCGCTGACGCAACAGGCGATCCAATTGGGGCTGTTGCCGCGATTTGAAATCCGCCACACCTCGGAGTCGCAGTTCGGCCAGATCTATATTCCGCGCATCAACTTGCTGCTTCTGATCGCAGTGATGCTCCTGGTGTTGCTGTTCCGCTCCTCCAGCGCGCTGGCATCAGCCTACGGCATCTCGGTGACCGGCACGATGGTCGTCACAGGCATGATGGGATTCGTGGTGATTTGGCGGGTTTGGCGATGGTCGCCGATTGCCGCGGCTGCGCTGATTGCGCCGTTCCTGTTCCTTGATCTGACGTTCCTCGCCGCCAATCTTCTCAAGGTGCTGGAAGGCGGCTGGGTGCCGCTGGCGCTCGGCGCCATCGTGATGCTGCTGATGTATACGTGGCGTCGCGGCAGCAGGCTCCTGTTCGAGAAGTCGCGCAAGCTCGAGTTCCCGCTGTCCGATCTGGTTGCGATGTTGGAGAAACGGCCGCCGCAGCGCGTGCCAGGCACCGCGGTGTTCCTCACCAGCGACCCCAACAGCGCGCCGACCGCGCTGATGCATAGTCTGAAGCACTACAAGGTGCTGCACGAGAAGAATGTCATTCTCACCATCGAGACCGCAGCGACCCCGCGCGTCGATCCCTCGGAGCGAGTACGGCTCGAACAGGTCAGCGATACCTTCACCAAGGTCGCGCTGAAATTCGGATTCATGGAGTCGCCGAACGTGCCGAAGGCGCTGGCGATTGCGCGCAAGCTCGGCTGGCAATTCGACATCATGTCGACGTCCTTTTTCCTGTCGCGCCGCGCGCTCAAGCCGGCGGCGCATTCGGGAATGCCGCGCTGGCAGGATCATCTTTTCATTGCGCTCAGCCGTACCGCGAACGATGCGACCGATTACTTCCAGATTCCGAGCGGCCGCGTGGTTGAGGTCGGAACCCAGGTCACCGTTTGAGTCGATCTAAGCGCTTGATTTTCATGCCGCTAGTGTGGTGGATTTGACATTCGTAGCGGTCTCGCCGAGAGGTTCTCAATACGAATGTCAAATCCAGAACCACACTAGAATTCCAGATTTGCTAGTGTCCCTTTGGTTCTGACATTCTTAAACGAGTTCGCTGCGACGGGATACGAATGTCAGAACTGGGACACTAGTGGCGATTTTGGCGGCCGAAAGCGACCCGATCGGGTGGAGGAGTAAGTGACGGATCAAGGGCATCGGGTAGACGATTTGACGGTTGAAGAAGTATCCCGCGGCATGACCGAGGGACGATATCTTCTGGTCGATGTTCGCGAGCCCAATGAAATCGCGGTCGATGCCTATCCCGGCGCGGTTGTGGTGCCGCTATCGAGCTTTGATCCCCACGCCATTCCTGATCCCAAGGGCAAACAGGTGGTCTTTGCCTGCCGCTCCGGCAAGCGATCGGTCACCGCCTCGCTGGCGGCGCAGGCCGCCGGTTTGCCGTACGACAAGCATCTCGCGGGCGGGATGCTGGCCTGGAAGGGCGCGGGTTTGCCGACGAATTCGGGCGGCTGATCGTTCCGATGACTTCCATCAACAAGGTATTTGGCGATCTGCCGGTCACCGTCTTTGAGGCGATGTCGCAGCTTGCCCGCGACAACAATGCGATCAATCTCGGTCAGGGCTTTCCGGACGATCCGGGTCCGGAGGATATTCGCAGCGCCGCGGCCGATGCCGTCCTGAATGGCTATAACCAATACCCTTCGATGATGGGTATCCCGGAGTTGCGGCAGGCGATTGCTACGCACTATCAGCACTGGCACGACCTCAAGCTCGATCCCATGACCGAGGTGATGGTGACGTCGGGCGGCACCGAGGCGTTGACGTCAGCCATTCTGGCGGTGGTCGAGCCCGGTGACGAAGTGGTCGTCTTCCAGCCGGTCTACGATTCCTATCTCCCGATCATCCGCCAGGCCGGCGGCATTCCGCGTCTGGTGCGGCTCGAGCCGCCGCACTGGCGCTTGACTGACGAGGCGCTGCGCGGCGTCTTCAACCGCAAGACCAAGGCGGTTCTGTTCAATAATCCGCTCAATCCGGCCGCGGTTGTCTACCCGCGCGAAGACCTCGAACTCCTGGCGCGATACTGCCAGGAATTCGACGCGGTCGCGATCTGCGACGAGGTCTGGGAGCATGTCATCTTCGACGGGCGGCAGCATATTCCGCTGATCACCATTCCCGGCATGCGCGATCGCACCATCAAGGTCGGCTCTGCAGGAAAGATCTTTTCACTCACCGGATGGAAGATTGGCTTTGTCTGCGCCGCGCCGCCGCTGCTGCGGGTTGCCGCCAAGGTGCATCAGTTTTTGACCTTCACCACGGCGCCAAACCTGCAGGCCGCCGTCGCTTATGGTCTCGGCAAGCCCGACGACTATTTTCACGAGATGCGCAAGGATCTCGCGCGCAGCCGCGACCGGCTGACGAAAGGTCTTGAAAGTCTTGGTTTCCCGGTGCTGCGTTCGCAGGGCACCTATTTCCTCACCGTCGATTTGTCGCCGCTTGGCCTGAACGAGACCGACGAGGCGTTCTGCAAGCGGATCGTCACCGGCTACAAGGTCGCGGCCATTCCGGTCTCGGCCTTCTACGAGCAGGAACCCGTGACCACGGTCGTGCGCTTCTGCTTTGCCAAGAGGGATGCAACGCTCGATGCCGCACTGGAGCGTTTGTCCGATGCGGTGCGTCGACGATAGCGGAGCATAAGGATGCGGTCCCGCGCCCGCCTCACGCAGCAAATTCGGTTTGCCGTTGTCGTGGCCGCCATGTTCCTGGCGCTGCCAGCGCTCGTGAGAGCCGAGGAACGCACCGTCAATTTCTACAACTGGTCGAGCTACATGGCTCCGGGGGTGCTGGAGGACTTCACGCGCGAGACGGGCATCAAGGTCGTGTACGACACCTTCGACGCCAATGAGACGCTGGAGACGCGGCTGCTGGCCGGCAAGTCCGGCTACGACGTCGTGGTGCCGACGGCCTATTTCCTGCAGCGCCAGATCAAGGCCGGCGTCTTCCAGAAGCTCGACAAATCGAAGCTGCCGAACCTCGCCAACGCATGGCCGATCGTCACGGTGCGGCTCGCCACCTATGATCCCGGCAATCAGTACGGCGCCAACTACATGTGGGGCACCACCGGCATTGGCTATAACGTTAAGATGGTGGAGAACATCCTCGGCCGCGGTGCGAAGATCGACAGCTGGGATATCGTTTTCAAGCCGGAGAACCTCGCCAAGTTCAAGGATTGCGGCGTCCACATGCTGGATTCGCCCGACGATATTTTCCCGGCGGCGCTCAACTATCTCGGGCTCGATCCGAACTCGACAAAGCAGGCCGATCTGGAAAAGGCGGCCGATCTCGTCAGCAAAATCCGCCCTTACGTTCGCAAGTTTCATTCCTCTGAATATTTGAGTGCGCTCGCGACCGGCGAGATTTGTCTGGTGGTCGGCTGGTCAGGCGACATCATGCAGGCGCGAAGCCGCGCGGCCGAAGCCAAGAACGGAATCGCGATCGGTTATGCAATTCCGAAGGAGGGTGCGCAGATGTTCTTCGATAATCTGGCGATCCCTGCCGATGCGAAGCATGTCAAGGAAGCCTATGAACTGATCGATTTCCTCTACCGGCCCGACATTGCGGCGAGGAATTCCAACTTCCTGTCTTATGCTAACGGCAATCTGGCGAGCCAGAAGCTGATCGATCCGAAGATCCTCAATGACAGGAACATCTATCCGGATGGGGCAACGTTCGCGAAACTCTTTGTCATCACGGCACGTGACCCCGCGACACAGCGCATCATCAACCGGCTCTGGACCAGAGTGAAGACCGGGCGCTAGTACCGCCGATCTGAAGTCCCTGCACAACAAGCGGCGAATTCGATCAGGGACTTCAGATCGATAAAGCGGTACTAGAATCAATAATTTTGTGAGTAGCCCATGACTTTCCGAAGTTCGTGAAGGTGGGGGCTGCGATGGAGCACGAACTTCGGAAAGTGGGCACTAGCGCCAGCGACGGTGCAGCCAGAGCCATTGATCCGGATATTCGCGGATCCATCCCTCGACCACCGACGTGATGGCCTGCATGGTGCCCTGGACGTCGATCTGCCCGGAAGCGTCGCGCACCGGTTCGATCTCTTCCGATAGCTCCGCGCGGAAGCGATGACCGGGCAGGCGAATGATGCGCGTTCCGTGGATCGGGCAATCGATTTGCCGCAGCAGGCGCGCCAGTGTCGGGTTGGCCTTGGTCTTGCGGCCGAAGAACGTCACTTCCACGCCATTGGTGAAGTATTGGTCGACCAGCATGGCGACGTGCTGGCCGTTGCGTAATGCTTCGGCCATCTTCAGCGGCGCGTCGCGACCGGCGGGAATGAGCGTTCCCATCTTGACCGCTCGCAATTCTTCGATGATCCGATTGGCAGAAGCGCTGTTGGGCCGGCGAAACAGAGTTGCCGCGTCAAGCCCATGCGCGGCAGCCGCCACCGCCGGCAGTTCCCAGTTGCCGAGATGGCTGGCAAAGATCAGCGCGGGCTTCTCGTCGAGGCGGAGCTTGGCGAACAGCTCATGCGTCCGCGGCCCGATCTCGATCCTGCTTTTCTCGGGGAAAGCAGGATCATGCTCCCAGATATGATCGAGATGAGCGAACTCGGCGCCTAGGCGCCCGAGATTGTCCCAAACGCCGGAAAGAATGGTTTCGATTTCCTCCGGTGATTTCTCGGGGAAGGCCGCCGTCAGATTGGCGCGGCCGATCCGCTGCTCGCGGGTAAGAGGACCGATCAGGCGGGTGATACGACCGAGAAAATTGGCTGTCTCGATCGGATCGAAATAGCGCAGCGTGCGCAGGAGGCCGATCGTCACGGCGCCAACCAAGGCCTCTCCGATCGGTTTGGTCGCGTCGCGAATCTTTGCTCTGGCGCGAAGCAGCAGGGGGGACATCAGGGATCAACGATGACTGGGCCGAAAGCGTGCCGGCGTTCCCGGCATAGCGGCGCGGGTGCGAAAGATGTCCGAGCTAAACCGGTTCACGGGTCAGAACCAGCGAGGCATTCTGACCGCCGAAGCCGAAGGAGTTCGACATCACCGTCGTGACGCGCGCGTCCCGAGCCTTGTTCGGGACCACGTCGAAGGGAATGGCCGGATCCGGAACCTCATAGTTGATGGTCGGTGGAATTCGTTGATGCTCGAGCGTGAGCAGCGAGAAAATCGCCTCGACCGCGCCCGCCGCCGACAGCGTATGCCCGACCATCGACTTGTTCGACGACACCGGAATTTGCTGGGCGCGTTCGCCGAACACCGAGGAGATCCCAAGATATTCCATCTTGTCGTTTTCGGGCGTGCCGGTGCCGTGCGCGTTGATATAATCGATCTGTTCGGAGGTGACGCCGGCGTCGGCGAGCGCGTTGCGCACGCAGCCGATGATCGGCTTGCCGTCGGGGCTGGAGCGGGTGCGGTGGAAGGAGTCGGCGAGTTCGCCGCAGCCGGTCACGACGCCTAGAATCTTGGCGCCGCGCGCGGTGGCGGCTTCGAGGCTTTCCAGCACCAGCGCGCCCGCACCCTCGGCCATGACAAAGCCGTCGCGGTTCTTTGAAAACGGCCGGGCAGCCGCTTGCGGAGGATCATTGTGCGTCGACAATGCCGAGAGCAGGGAGAAACGCACCAATCCTTCCGGATTGACGGAGCCGTCGGTGGCAACACAGAGCGTGGCGTCGGCTTCGCCACGCCGGATCGCCTCGACGCCGAGCTGAATAGCGGTGGCGCCTGAAGCACAGGCTGTCGACAGGGAGATGGGCGAACCCTTGGTGCCGAATGTCTCGGCCAGTTGGTCTGCGACCGAACCGAACAGAAACCGCCGGTGATAGGCGGTATAGCGCCCGCCGCCGGAGACCCGCAGCATGGCGTCGTAGTTGATTTCGGTGGAAGATCCGATCGCGCGTCCGAGTTCCTGCCGCTGCGGCCATTCGACCTCTACGGGGGCGACCGCAAGGAACAGCGGGCCGGGGAAATCGCCTTTGGTGCCGATCCTGGCCTGAGCGATGGCTTCCTCGGCGGCCAGTCCGCCGAGCCGCTCGGCGAGAAGAGTGGACGAGAACGGCTCGACCGGAATGAAATCGATGGTGCCGGCCATCGTGGTCTTCAACCCGTCGGTCGGGAAGCGGGTAATGGTGCGAATGCCTGATTCGCCCGCGGTCAGTTTTTTCCAGTTGTCGGTTTTGCCCGCGCCAAGCGAGGTGACGACGCCCATGCCGGTCACGACGACAATCGGCCTGCCGAACTTATCGCGCGTCGCTGTCATGGTTTCCCCCAAAGCTCACTTCACCGATTCGACCAGTGCCATGCCTTCGCCGCGCCAATGGCCAGTTCCGATGACGACAATCTGGGACGGGCCTTGCGACATTTCAACCTCGAGAGCGGACTTGCCGTCCGGCGGAAACAGCGAGCCGCGCGACAGCGACAGCGCCGCCAGCGCAAGCCCAAGCGGGAATTGCGCTTCCATGGTATGGCCGAGCACCGTTCCGGTCGCGCGGACCGGAAGCCCTGGATGGGCCTTGAGAAAGGCGATCTCTTCGGAGGTCGCAGGCTCCGCGCCGGTCGCGCCGGTGATGATGGCGGCCTTGTCGCCGACCTTGCCGAGCTTCGCCCACAGCTTCTCCAGCGTGGACCTCACATCGCCGGCCTGCTTGCGACGGGCCATGTCGGCGACGACGTTGACGAGCCGGGCAAACGGTTTCGCGCCGCGTGCTTCGGCATGGGCCTTGGATTCAATCACGAGAAACGCGCCGCCGGATCCCAGAGCGAAGCCGCCGGACTCGCCGCGCGCCCACACGGGCGCAAATTTTTTCTTGAGATTGAAGCCGCCGAATTCGTAGAGAACGAGCAGATCCTTGCGTTCGCCGTTCTGTGAGCCGCCGATCAGCGCAATATCGCTCTGGCCGGCCGCGATGCGGGCGAGCGCGATCCGGGTGGCGTCGACGCCAGCCGCTTCCTCGCCCATGAAGGTGCGGGATGAACCGGTGACGCCGTGAACGATGGCGATATTGCCGGCGAGAAGATTGGAAAGCTGTGCCAGAAACAGCGTCGGCCGCAGATCGCTCATCAGCCGCTCGTTGAGGAATCCGGGCGCCGAATTGCCCTTCGCTTCCAGGCTCAGGACGTTCGAATCGACTGCAAGGTCGCGCTCACCGCCGCCGGCCGCGACTACCATGTCCATGCGAGAGAGGATTTCGGCATTGCCCTTGACGCCTGCCGATTCCAGTGCGAGTCCGGCCGCATAGGTGCCGATCCGCTGCCAGGCTTCCATCTGGCGCTGATCGCCTTTCTTCGGAATCTGCGTGTCGAGGTTAAGGGGCGCCAGCGGATGCACGACGCAAGGCGCAAAGCCCTTCTCGTCGACATTGATGCGATGCTGATTGAGCGCGTCCCAATGGGCGTCCAGTCCCTCGCCGAGCGAGGTCGCAAGGCCGATGCCGGTGATCCAGACTTCCGTTGCAGGTTTCGTCTCAGTCATGGGCTATCGCCTGATGCGGGAATCCGACGCGCTCGGCTACCGAGTTCATGTATCCGCGCATGTCCGAATTGGGGAAGGGGATCAGTGTAAAGGTGAGCGTCGAGTTCGCCCGCAGCTTGCCGCCGACGCGAATCTTCGCTTCGGTCAAGGCATAGCCCGAGCCTTCGTGGACGAGGCTGGCTTCAATGGTGATGAGTTCACCCGGGAAGACCGAGCCGCGCACCTTGGCGTCCTTCACAGCGGCGAGAATCGGCATGCGCTCGAACTTGAGCAGGCCGAGCAACAGCCAGCCGGAGGCCTGCGCCATCGATTCGATCAACAACACGCCCGGCATCAGGGGATAGCCGGGAAAGTGTCCCTCGAAGATCGTGCTCTGCTTCGGAACCTGCGCTTCGACGACAATCTTCTTGTCGCCGACATTGAGGTCGACGATGCGATCGATCAGGTGGAAGTATTCAAGTTGCATCTTCGCGCGATTAGGCGCCGGCGCCCTTGGCCGCGACCAGTTCGTCGATCCGAGCGCTCAAGTTTTTCAGGACAAAGTATTGTTCGGTGGTCGCCTTGCCATCATTGACTTCCTGGGTCCATTTCTCCAGCGGCAGCTTGATTCCGAACGCCTTGTCGATTGCAAAGGCGATATCGAGGAAATCGAGGCTGTCGATCCCCAGATCATCGATCGCGTGGCTCTCCGGCGTGATCGTATCGCGCGGTATGTCGCAGGTTTCAGCGATAATCGTTGCCACCTGATCGAATGTAGAGGACATCACTAAGCCTTTGAAATATTGGAGGTAAATTCCGCATAGCTGGAATGGTGGCAGCTCAGCCCCGGACCGACCCTATCCACCACCCGGGGCTGAAAGCCCGTATATCGGAGCGCCGCGGCGAGTTCAATGGAGCTAGCCGATACCGGTAGTCGCCGATTTCAGGCGACAAGGCACCAATTTGCCGAAAACCATTGATGAACCAAGCGTTCGCCGGCGCACGGCTAATTATGTGGCATGGCAATCTGGACGCAATCGTGGCGTCCCATCAGGACACAATCCTGGGTTCGGCGCAGGTGGGCGATGCTCACGGTCAGCCATATGCCGATCGCCAGCAAGGCCATCGTGAAGGCGAAAGCGGCCATGTTCGCCAGCATCCGCTGCCGGTAGTCATCCGCTTCTTCCGGGACGCGCTCATAGCGCGACAGATCGTTGGCGACTTCCAGCCGGTGGCCAAAAGGAGAATGATTTCCGCGCCGGGCGAGGGGCGATCCGGGGCGCGGCCGAAACTGGAGCACAATGTGCTCGTCTTCCGGCGGGGCCGATACGATGGGTCGCTGGGGTCTCACGGATGCCAGCTCCGGGATAGCTGCATCAGCAGTAGCACGCCTGCTTTGTTTGCCGAAGTAGAAATAAGAATAGTCGGAGGCTCGGAAGATTCACGCGTCCACGGTGTCATGGAACCTGCCGTAGTCGATTCGAACCCGACCTCCCTCCATTTCATCGAGAATATCGGCATAGCGCTGGCCGAACCGGAATTTGGTGTGATCGTATGTTTGGCGGGCATGAACCGTTTGCGCCGCAACAACGTCGTAGCCGGACACGACGACCACGAGTGTTACGCTGGCAGCTTTCATGCCGTCTGCATCCAGATCGTACAGCGCGCTCGTTTCATCGATGGTGTGATAAAGCGTCCAGGTCAACGCGAGCGCAGGGTGCTCGTTTTTCTCCAGGGAAAGCTCGCTGAAACGGCGCAGGGACTCCCCGTCGGCGCTGACGATGTTTTTCAACACCCATAGCCGCGCCGTCGCGTTGCCAATGATGTTGTGGCGCTCGTTGGCAAGGCGGACCATCAAAGTTGGCTTTCCTTCGCGCACTGATATGACCGGATTGTTGGCGAACAGCAGGCGGGCGCTCGGCCGCGAAAAGCGGGCAAAGATTAGTCCGGTCATGACCGACATCGAGAAGATGCCCGTGAACAACTCGACCGCGGAAACGAAGTGGCCGTAGTGGGTTTGCGGGTGCATGTCGCCGTAACCGGCGGTCGAGAGCGTCTCGATGCTGAAATAGAGATAGTCGAGATAATCGCTATGCCTGACGTTCGAGACGGGGTCGTTGCCGAACCAGTAGAGCAGGCCGAAGCCTGCGTTGAAGACGACGAAAATCGTCATCGCGCCGGCGATGAAGGAAGGCCACGACGCGGTCATGCAGCGATGGCTGACATCAGCCCAGAAGCTGAGACGAAGTCCGTCGGCGACGATTTCGCGATCGCCGAGCCGGACGACAGAGGACTTCGACATCCGGTCCTTCAAGCTGCTCATCATGTTCTCAGGCTCTCTCGATGGTTGGTCCGGCCGGCCGATTGGCTTGCCTCGCAAGAGGTGGGCGGCTCGTTGTTGTCATGCGCCCTCTGGGCGAAGGCGATTGATCGCAAGTTCCATCATGCCATAATCGAACCAGCACGTGCCCACTTTCCGAAGTTCGTGCTCCATCGCAGCATACACCTTCACGAACTTCGGAAAGCCATGGGCTACTCACAAACCTATTGATTCTAGTACCGCTTTATCGATCTGAAGTCCCTGATCGAATTCGCCGCTTGTGCTGCAGGGACTTCAGATCGGCGGTACTAGTGGCCTATTTTCATGGAGATTTCAGTCATGTCGAACTTGCGCGAACCGATGATCCACCCGATTCCGATTCTGTCGCTTCGGCCGACCCAAATGACGGTCGGGTTGAGGGAGGTGAAAGAGAAGCGCAAACGCTGGCGCGAACAAAAAAAGCAAAAGCAGGCGGAGTCGCTCGGCAAGCATATGATCCCGGTGGTTCGCGGACCGGACAAGCGGTACTATGTCGTCGACCATCATCACCTGGCGCGCGCGCTGCATGACGAAGGCGTAAAGGATATTCTCGTCACCGTGATCGGCGATCTCAGCATGGTCGAACGGGATGCCTTCTGGGGCGTGATGGACAACAAGCGCTGGGTCTACCCGTACGACGCCAGGGGCGAACGCCGGCATTTCAAGGATCTGCCGAAGTCGATCACGGAATTGAAGGACGATCCATTCCGCAGCCTCGCCGGCGAGCTTCGCCGGGTCGGCGGATTTGCCAAGGATACGACGCCGTTCAGCGAGTTTCTCTGGGCCGATTTCCTGCGCCGGAAAATCTCGACGAAGGTGGTCGATGACAATTTTGAGAAAGCGATCGAAAAGAGCCTGGCGTTCGCAAAGAGCCACGACGCCATCTATCTGCCCGGCTGGTGCGGGCCCGCCGAAGGTTGATTGCCGGAGTGCCGTCGTCGCCTTATGCCTTCGGCAGACGTCCCATCAGATAAAATTCATCGTTCGGCCGCATCGCGCTAACGTTGGCCAAACGGTTCGACAGTCCGAAAAATGCCGATACCGCGGCGATGTCCCAAATGTCGTCGTCGCTGAATCCGTGCGCCGAGAGCGCGGCAAAGTCGGCGTCTGAAACCAGCTGCGCCTCCTGGCTTACCTTCATCGCGAAATCCAGCATCGCGCGCTGACGCGGCGTGATATCGGCCTTGCGGTAGTTCGCGGCAATCTGGTCGGCGATGAGCGGGTTCTTGGCCCGGATCCGCAAGATCGCGCCGTGCGCGATCACGCAATACTGGCACTGGTTGGCGCTCGATGTCGCAACCACGATCATCTCGCGCTCGGCCTTGGTCAGGCCACTGTCCTTGTCCATCAGTGCGTCGTGATAGGCAAAGAAGGCGCGAAATTCGTCGGGACGAAAAGCCAGCGTCAGGAACACGTTCGGGATGAAGCCGGATTTTTCCTGCACCGCGAGCAGGCGGGTGCGGATGTCTTCCGGCAGGTCTTTGACCGCGGGAACCGGGAAACGCGAAATATCAGGTCGGGTCATGTCGAGGCTTCCGCTCAATGGAAGCGTCGACAATAATCATAAAACGCGTCCGCGCAAAGTCGAACCCGGTGCTCTCCGGCAGTGCGGAAATGGCGCTTTAACGGAGCGGCTTCTTCAAGAGCGAGAAGCGGTCCGGATCGAGCCCCAGCGACGGCTGCAGCATCGGAGCTTCCACGGTGCTGGGCGTGCGCGAGACGGGGCGCTCGAAGGTGGGATCGTTCGCGTTGTCGCGATTTGACGTCGCGCCGCGCCAGCGCTCCAGCACCGCGCCGACGAAGTGCATGTCGTGCCCTGAAGTAGCCGACGGCACCGTCGATATCGTGGCTTCGCCGCGCGGCAGTTGGTGAACGGGCACCTCCTTGAAGCGCAAACGGGTCGGCAGCGCCACGCCTTCGCCGAAGGCGAGTACTTCGCGCGTGCCGAGCGAGGGAACGAAGGACAACAGGTTCGCGGCCGCGTCCGAGACGGCCGAGCGCAGCAGCGCCTGGTCGCGCTCGTTGGCGAGGCGCATCGTGAACAGCGTGTTGCATTGGGAGATAATGGTGGCATCGAGCTCGGCGGGCCGCTGCGTGATGAGCCCGAGATAGACGCCGTATTTGCGGCCTTCCTTGGCGATCCGCGACACCGCCTTGCGGGTCGGGCCGAAACCGATATTGCGATCGGCCGAAGCGTAGCGGTGCGCTTCCTCGCAGACAAACAGCATCGGCGATACGCCGTCGCTCCAGAGCCCGAAATCGAATGCCATGCGGCACAGCACCGACACGACGGAATCGATGACCTCGGCGGGGAAGCCTGCGAGTTGCATCACCGTCATTGGCCGGCCCTGGGATGGCAGCCGAAACAGGTGGCTGATGACTTCGGCCATCGTATCGCCGCCGACATTGGCGTTGTCGAACATGAAAGCATAGCGCGGATCGTTGCGCACGGTTTCGACGCGCGAGATCAGCTTGTGATAGATGATGCGCGAAGAGCGGTTTTCGAGTTTGCCCATGCGTTCGTCGATCAGGGAGATCAGATCGACCAGCCGGTAGGGCACCGGTGTGTCGAGCGTGTAGCCGCCGCCCGACTTTGGATCGACGCGCTTCAATCCGACGCGATCCGTGTTCTGGTACTGCGTGTAGATGGCTTTTGCGACCGGAATGACCTCGGCGAGAATGTCGAGTTCTTCCGGTACGCCGGGCCGGCCGGCGAACAGCACATCGACGATTTCTTCGAAGTTGAACAGCCAGAATGGGAGCTTCAGATTGCGTGGATTGAGTACCAGCGCGCGATCGCCGAAGCAGCGACCATATTCGTTGTGAACGTCGAGCAGGAAAACCCGCAAGGTCGGCCGCGATTTGAGAATCTCGTTCAGCAGCAATGACACGCCGGTCGACTTGCCGACGCCGGTCGATCCCAGCACCGCAAAATGCTTGGAGAGCATTTCCTCGATATCGACATAGGCGATGACCGAGGGATCCTGTTGCAGCGTACCGATATTGATCTGATCCGAACCGCTAGGTGCATAGATGGTGCGCAATTCCTGGCTGTTGATCAGTTCGACGGCATCGCCAATCGCCGGATAATTGGTGACGCCGCGCTGGAATTTCTGACGGTCCGGGGTTCCCATGATTTCGCCCAGCAAGTCGACCGAGGCGCTGGCGACGTAGCTGTCCGATGTCGGCAGGTTTTCACTCGACACTTCGGTGACCATGGCAACGATGACGGAACTGGTGCAGCGAATGCTGATGAACCGGCCCACCGTGGCCCGTATCTCGGACGGGCCCATCTCGTTGCCGTTGGCAAACAGGCCGACCCGCGCATGCGAGCCGCGCACCAAAATCACTCGTCCAAACGATGTCACGATGCCCGAACCCGATCCGTCACGAATTGCGTCTTGTGGACACCAATATGCCGTCTGTCGCTGGACAAACGGTTAAGCGGTTTTTGGCAATGCAGCGGATTAGAGTGTTGCAAATTTGTTCTGGGATCACAGACCGGGCTTCTGCCCGGCGCGTGTTCGCCAGCAAAAATGCAGAGTTTGGCTCGCCGATGCCGCGGACCGGGTCCGAACGGAAATTAGGAATTGGTTTACCAACTTTTGAGGCGCTGGCGGTCGGCGGTCCGTCCCATCGCGTCGAGGTCGCCAATGCGGGGCGCGGCTGATGCTGGCGCCGGACTGGAAGTCGATCGTCTGGACGGAGGAGGAACGCAAGAACGGGCAGGCGTGGGCTGAAGACGATCGAGTCCTTTCACACCCACGGCACCCCCGCCGGTTGAAGGTCATTAGTCGCTCACACTGTGTTGACCTGTTAGGCCTCGTCACGTCTCGGGTGCTGGCATCGGCTGGCTTCCCGGAGCATTTGTCTCCTGCTATCGTCGGCACGATCGAAAAGCGGCTCGATCGAGCCAGTATCAAGAACAACATCAACGGGGAGTATTTTCGATGAAGCGCCGGTCCATGATTGCCTTGCTCGCCTTTGGCTTCGCTGCTCTTTCCTGGTCGCAGCCGGCATCGAGCGAAACCGGATGGATCACGCTGTTCGATGGCAAGAATCTCGATGGCTTTACCAAGGTCGGCGACGCCAATTGGCGCGTCGAGGACGGCATGATCGTGGCCGACAAGGGCAACGGCTTCCTGGTCACCAAGAACGAATACAAGGATTACGAGATCAGGGCTGAGTTCTGGGTCGAAGCGGATTCCAACAGCGGCGTCTTCATTCGCTGCACCGATCCCAACAAGATCGGCGCGAGCAATTGCTATGAGGTCAATATCTGGGACGCGCGGCCCGATCCGAGCTACGGCACCGGCGCGATCGTCAACGTCGCCAAGGTCGATCCCATGCCGCATGCGGCCGGCAAGTGGAATACTTATGATATCACTGCAAAGGGCTCGACGTTCACCATCGTTCTCAATGGTCAGAAGACGGTTGACGGCGCGCAGGATTCCAAATTGTCCAGTGGCCACATCGCCCTCCAGCACGGTCTCGGCGTCAAGGACGCCAATGGCGTGCCGAACGACAAGGGCGTCGTCAAATTCCGCAAACTCGAGATCAAGCCGCTCTAGTGCCGCCTATTTGAAGTTCCTGCACCACAAGCGGCGAATTCTGTTCAGGAACTTCAAATAGAAAAGCGGTACTAGAATCAATACGTTTGCTAGTGCCCATTGCTTTCCGAAGTCCGTGAAAGGTCGTGCTGAGATGTAACACGGACTTCGGAAAGTGGGCACTAGACCTTACGTCGATCCTTCGGCGCGATATCGAAAAAGCCCTCGTCGCTGACGAAGTCGAAGTCGCGCGGATGTCGGGCGGCCAGATCTCGCTCGATCAGGAGCAGTTCGCGCCGTTTTTCGTCGCCGGCGATCGCGCCGCATTGTCCCGCGCGCTGTCGAACATCATCGGAAACGCCTTGCGGTACGGCAATGTCGCGCATTTGACCGCACGCAAGCCTTGGCGCAGAGCGTCATCGAGCGGCAGCACCATGGCGGAATCGAAATCGACGGTGCGCCCGGTGGAGGCGCGAGATTCAGGATTCGCTGCCGCGGATCAATAGGTGACGGCAGGGGCAAGCAATAGGTCCAGGGTCCGTTGTTGCTCGCGGTTAGCTCGTTTCCGGCCGGCTCAAAACCCAAGCGTGAGTTCTGACGGAATTGAATGACAGCTCTACGGACGCTAATGACTTAAATCCATCCTGCGTAAGCTAAGCTTACAGAGAGCGTTCGGCTCCGGGTCAGAACGTGGGCAACAGCTTGTATCCAGCGGCAAGGACGGCAGATGTCGGCGATGGAAAAAATCTCGGTAGCGATCATTGGAGCAGGAATGGGCGGTCTGGCGGCTGCCGCTGGGCTGACGCGGGCCGGACTGAAGGTCATGGTCTACGAGCAGGCCACGAAATTCGCGCGGCTCGGCGCCGGCATCCAGATCGGCTGCAATGCCATGAAGGTTCTGCGGGCGTGGGACCTGGAGCCCAGGCTGCGCGGTGGAGCGTTCTATCCACGTTCATGGAACAACAGGGAATACGATACGGGCGACATCCGCTTTGACATGATTTTTGGCCCGGTGGCGGAAGAAAAATACGGCGCGCCATATCTTCTCGCTCATCGCGGCGACCTGCATGCGGCGCTGGCGAGTGCGGTACCCGCCGATCTCATTCGTCTCGACCACAAGCTGATCGGCTTCGAGCAACTTGCGGACCAAACCGTCAAGCTGCGGTTTGCCAACGGCGCAAGCGCGATCGCGGATGCGGTCATCGCGGCAGACGGTGTTCATTCCTTTGTCAAGGACGAGCTGTTCGGCCGCCATCAGCCCAACTTTACCGGACGCATCGCCTATCGCACGGTGTTTCCTGCCTCACTTCTGAACGGCTACGCGATCGACGATTGCACCAAGTGGTGGGGTCCTGACCGCCACATCGTCGTTTATTACGTGAAGCCGGACCGCAGCGAAGTCTACTTCGTGACCAGCCAGCCCGCACCCGGCTTCACGGTTGAATCGTGGTCGGCGATGGGCGACGTCAACGAACTTCGGCGGGCTTTTGCGGATTTCCACCCGCAGGTGCGTCATGTGCTCGACGCCTGTCCTTCGGTGCATAAATGGGCGCTGGTCGACCGCGACCCGTTGCCGCGCTGGTGCGAGGACAACGTGACATTGCTCGGCGATGCTTGTCACCCAATGACGCCGTATATGGCGCAGGGAGCAGCGATGGCGATCGAGGATGCGGCCGTCCTGTCACGCTGCCTCGATGGCGTCGATCGCGATGGCGTGGCAAACGCCTTCCGGCGATTCGAAGCGACGCGACGGGAACGGACGTCGCGTGTGCAACTCAGTTCGCGCACCAATACGTGGCTGAAGGCTCCCACCAATCCGGATTGGGTCTACGGCTACGACGCGTGGAAGGAGCCGCTGGCCAGTCCCGAGCAGCCTCGGCCGGTGTAACGTGCTGGCTCGCTGAGGAGCCCCAGCGCGCGGTGCTTGCTCAGGGTATGACGCGCGGTGCTTGCTCAGGGTATGATTCGTGTTATCGTCGAAGAAATGTCGGACTGGTAAAGATCGTGCCCGAAGAACGCGGGCTGGGGCGTCAAGAGAATGGCATGGGCGGTGCGCGAGGCTGAGCAAGTTCAAGCGAAACCCCCAGCTCAGCTACCCCTTAAATGATTTTCGCTTGCTTCCTTGAGAATCGTCGCGGGAGTTCGAACCAGTCATGTTCCAGCTGTTTCTACGCAAGCTTGCTCGAAGCGGCAGTCCCGGAGGCGAAGACTTCAAGGTTCGCTCTCATGAAAGGGACGAGGCGACTGACCGTCAGCGCGTCGAAACCGTCATGAATGCGATCGAGACGGTACTGAGCGCAGCCGAGAACGAGCAAAAGGGACTGAGCCAGAGGGTTGAGGATGTGCTGGCGCGCGCCGCCGTGACTGTCGGCAATGCGAGCGACGAGTACCTCGACCGAGAGCCATTGGACACCCACCACCAAGACCTGTTCAGCGAAGAGATATCGAACGGACAGCGGCGGCTGAAATCGCTCGCCGATAGCGTTAGCCATTTCAAGTTTTTGAGGGCCGCGGTCGTAAGCCGATTTCCGGACTACAAGCGGCCTGCTTGAAACGGGCTGCAAGATGCTCAGGAGCTTCAAAGCTCGCGCGGGTGAGGGTGCCTGGGGGGGACGCAGGGGCGCTGCCTAGACCCGTTAAAGCCCGTCTAGACTAGCGTGTAGAGGACATCTCGCCCGTGTCTGCAGCCGGGGTTGGTCCCGATCTTATGGCTTCGATTGATGGAAGCCAATGCTGCGGCTTCGCGCAGGACAGATTTTCCGCAAGAGCTTTCAAAAGCGCTGCCGCAAACGGACCAGCTCTAAGCTCGTCCAAAGTGAAAAATTATTCACCGGCAGCGGGCGCCATCCATTCAAAGAAGAAGTAACTCGCGCGTTCTCACGCGGCCTGCATGCTTCGCTTCTTTTTCCAGCCGAACAGCGCCAATGCCGCTAAGCCTGTGAGGAAGAGCGGGAGCCCTGATGGAAGCGGAGTTGTGGAAACATGATCCGAGATGGTTCCTGCCGAGCCAGAGAAGTTCGCCAAATTCAGGAACTCGTAATTCCGGTTGAAGGTGCCCAGATCTAGTTGAAACCCATTCAAACTGCCGAGGTAAGCAATACCTGTCAGCGCCCCGTTATTAAACGTCACGTACGGGTTGAAAAATTGCTCGTTACCCAGGGAAAAGTTGTGCCCATCAATTGAGAAGCTTAGCCCAGTGAGGCCGGCCCCAGCCGAAAAAGTGCTTGGGCCACTGCCAGGGATAGGGTTGTTGACCGTGAACATCCCAGTGCCGACGGTCTGGCCAGAAAAATTGTTCAGCGTCAAATCATAGGTGAGCGCGGAGGCGCTTCCCCCTGAAACCAAAGCAGCCACGGTCGAAGCCAGCGCCGCACATTTAAAATTCATTTAATTCCTCATTTTTTGGTTATTTTATGCTTTTATTAGCCCTCAAGCTAAGACGAATCCGGGCGAAAGTCTAGCTGTGGGCTTTCAGGAGGTTGTCCATTCGGCCCTGACCGGGAACTCTGAAGTCGCCAAACCACCAGCGATTCGCGGAGAACCGAATGGACACCCACGAGAATGCCCCCCTGACGCCCAAAGGTCGAGAGGCCATGGTGCGATGTGTCGTGGAGGGCGGGTTGAGCAAGGCCGCCGCGGCGCGCCAGTTCAACACCACCCCGAAGACGGTCGCCAAATGGGTCGGACGCTTCCGCGCGG
>NZ_DAHUXJ010000029.1 GCF_027307225.1 Bradyrhizobium sp.
CCGTGCCGTGCTTTACGCCCGTCGGCACGCTCTTGATGCCCGCGGCCCTGGCACGGCGTGTCACTTCCTCCGGCAGGGCGGTGGTCGCGATGTCGACGTCGCCGATCGGACGATCAAGCAATGCGTTGCGCACCGCGCCACCGATCACGCGCGCCTCTTCGCCGTCCGCATTGAGCAATTCGAGCACGCGCGACGCCGGACCGCTCTTCAGCCATGGCGCATCGTCCAGCCGCCGCGCGCTGCTCATTTCTCAACTCCGGGCACAAGCCGGCCGTTTTCCAGATGCGCCGGAATATAGGTCGAGTTGGGCGGGGCGCCCGAGAACTGGGCGAGCAATATCAGGCTGAGGATGACGAGCAGCAGCGAGGCGACCAGCAATCTTCCGACCACGGCAGCCGGCCAGGACGAAAACGCCAGCGATCCGGAACGGGTGGCGACCAGAAACAGCACATAGACCGCAAACGGAATCAGAAAGATTCCGATCTCGGTGAGGGCCGAACGGATCATGGCGCAAAGATCCGTTCGTACAGAACGCGCAGGATTCCGGCGGTGGCGCCCCAGATGTAACGTTCGCCGTATGGCATGGCGTAATAGAACCGCTCCACGCCACGGAATTCCTTGCTGTGAAGCTGATGGTTGGCCGGATTCATCAGGAATGCGAGCGGGACTTCGAAAGCATCGTCGACTTCCGAGGCGTTGATGCGCAAGATGAAGCCCGGCGTAACCCGTGCCACCGTCGGCAGGATGCGAAAACCGAAGCTCGTGCCGTAGAGGTCAAGATACCCGACCGGATCGATGAACTGGCGCGCGAGACCGACTTCCTCTTCCGCCTCGCGCAGCGCCGCATCGAGCGGCGAGGCATCCGTCGCGTCGATCTTGCCGCCCGGGAATGAAATCTGGCCGGCATGCTCGTTGAGATGGGCAGAGCGCTGCGTCAACAGCACTGTCGGCTGCGGACGGTCGATCACGGGAATCAGCACCGCCGCGGGGCGGATCGGCTGTTCCCGCGCCAGGATCTCCAGCATGCGATCGGTGCCCCGATCGCCGCTCGGGGGGATCAAATCCGGGTCGGTCAGGCCTGCGGGAATGTCGAAGCTCAACCGGGCGCGCGCCCGGGTAAAGAATTCTGCCGACGTAGTTGCGGCGGGATCGTTCACCGCCATCGTCTCGTTCAAGGTAGTGCCCACTTTCCGAAGTTCGTCTCCCACCGCAGCGCCCACCTTCACGAACTTCGGAAAGTCATGGGCACTACCAAACTTATCAAATCTAGTACCGCTTTATCGATCTGAAGTCCCCGAAAAAGCCCGCAGCCCGCACCGCGGGGACTTCAGATCGGCGGTACTAGATGCCCCTTACTTCTTCCGCATCCGCCATCGCAAAGAATGTGCCGGATGACGTGACCCCGAACATCTCGCGACCATCGACCATCCGCTCCTCGCCGATGTCAACCAGATCATAATAGAGCGCGCGTGTGACCTTTGCCCAAAGATCGGCCCGGACATGCAGATAAGGCATCAGCCCGCCGTCAGCGGAGGCCTCAAAGCGCAGCGGATGGGCCGAATCGCACGCCACCCAGTCATCCACATTGGTCCGGAAGCGCAAGGACTGTCCTTGCTCGCCCTGCTCCTTGATCATCTCGACGGCCAGGAACGGCGCATCGTCGACGCGGATGCCGACTTTTTCGACCGGGGTCACGAGAAAATGCTTGCCGTCCTCTCGCTTGAGGATGGTCGAGAAAAGACGGACCAAAGCTGGCCGCCCGATCGGCGTCCCCATATAATACCAGGTGCCGTCGGCCGAGATTCGCATGTCGAGATCGCCGCAAAAGGGCGGATTCCACAGATGGACCGGAGGCAGGCTTTTTCCGGTCGCGTCGGTCTTTGCGGCGCCTTTCGCTGCAGCCGTAAGACCGTCAAGACTTTGAACCGGTTCCCGCCCTTGCTTCGCCATGGTTTGCCGTGAGTTTGAGCCTTGAGAATTGGAACAGTCAGGTTGTGGAACGCTTGATCGTTGATGCCGAAATCGCGCGTCGATTTTTAAACAAATCCAGTCGTATTTCTCCGGATCAAGTCGCCACATCGTGATGCGGTTCATACCCCGAAAAGCCGATAATGTGGGGATAGTTTAATTCAACGGATACAGGGCCTTCGCACGAGTTTAGCATGGACTTGGCGAAATCGTCGGTGGACCGGGCTTTCGGGCCTTCAGGAGAACAGAATGGCTGGCGCAGATAGTGTGGAAAAACTCGAGGACGTCATCGTGCGTTCGGCCGAACAGGTCGCCGGCCAGATCCGCGCCGCCAAGGAAGCAATCTCCACCGTTATTTTCGGCCAGGATCGGGTGATCGAAAACACGCTGGTGACGATCCTGTCGGGCGGTCACGCGCTTCTGATCGGCGTGCCCGGGCTCGCCAAGACCAAGCTGGTCGAAACCTTGGGCGTGACGCTCGGCCTTGACGCCAAGCGCATCCAGTTCACGCCCGACCTGATGCCGTCGGACATTCTCGGCGCGGAAGTGCTGGATGAGAGCAATACCGGAAAGCGTTCTTTCCGCTTCATTTCCGGGCCCGTGTTCGCGCAACTTCTGATGGCCGACGAGATCAACCGCGCCAGCCCCCGCACCCAATCGGCATTGCTACAGGCCATGCAGGAACAGCACATCACGGTTGCAGGTGCGCGCCACGATTTGCCGAAGCCGTTCCACGTGCTGGCGACGCAGAATCCGCTCGAACAGGAAGGCACCTATCCGCTGCCGGAAGCACAGCTCGACCGCTTCCTGATGGAAATCGACGTCGACTATCCTGATCGCGATGCCGAGCGGCGGATCCTGTTTGAAACCACAGGCGCCGAGGAGACTTTGGCGAAAGCCGCGATGGATGCCGAGACGTTGCTGACTGCGCAGCGGCTGGTGCGCCGGCTGCCGGTCGGCGATTCCGTGGTCGAGGCGATCCTGTCGCTGGTGCGCTCGGCACGCCCCGGTCCTGAAGGCGGCGAAGCCGGCAAATTGATCGCCTGGGGGCCCGGTCCGCGCGCCAGCCAGTCCTTGATGCTCGCCGTTCGCGCCCGCGCGCTTCTCGATGGCCGCCTGGCGCCGTCAGTCGACGACGTGCTCGACCTGGCGGAGCCGGTTCTCAAGCACCGCATGGCGCTCACCTTCTCCGCACGCGCCGAGGGCCGCACCATTGCAGACGTCGTCAAGCAGTTGAAGACACGGATCGGCTGATGGTTGCAGCCGCCGAGCACAGCGCCAGGGAAGTTACAGCAGTCCGACGTGCCGATGGTGAAAGCCGAACGCTCGCCGCGTCGCTGCCGCGCCTCGTACTGGAAGCCCGGCGGATCGCGGCCAACGTCATCCACGGTTTGCATGGACGGCGCCGCGCCGGCGCCGGCGAAAGTTTCTGGCAATACCGCCGCTTCGTTTCCGGCGAACCGGCCCAGCGGGTCGACTGGCGCCGCTCGGCCCGCGATGACCATCTCTACGTTCGCGAACAGGAATGGGAGGCCGCGCACACGGTGTGGCTGTGGCCGGATCGTTCGCCATCGATGGCGTTTGCCTCGAAAGAGGCGCGCGACAGCAAGCTGGAACGTGCGCTGATCGTGACCTTTGCGCTCGCCGAGCTTCTGGTCGAAGGCGGCGAGCGGGTCGGCATTCCAGGCCTCGTCAGCCCGACAGCGAGCCGCAGCATCATCGATAAGATGGCGCAAGCGATGCTGCACGACGATACGGCCCGCCTCAGCCTTCCGCCGTCCTTTGTGCCGTCGCCGCTATCGGAAATCGTGGTGCTGTCGGATTTCTGGTCGCCGATATCAGACATCCAGAGCATGCTCGCCGGACTGTCGGCATCCGGCGCGCACGGCGCGCTGATCCAGATCGTCGATCCCGCGGAAGAGACTTTTCCCTACTCCGGACGCGTCGAATTCGTCGAGCCGGAAGACGGCAACGTCATTGTCGCAGGGCGCGCCGAAAGCTGGGCGAACGACTATGTCGCGCGCCTTGCGCTCCATCGCGAGCAAATTCGCGCCGAGACGGCCAACCTCGGCTGGCTGTTTTCGACCCACACCACCAGCCGCTCGGCGGCCGAGCTGCTGCTGTTTCTGCACTCGGGCATGATGGTGAGCAAGGGAATTGCGCGCGGCGCCACGGTGAAAGCGGGGCGCAGCGCATGATCGCTAGTTTGCCGCTCTCCTTTCTCGAGCCGATGCTGCTGCTGGGGCTGTTGAGCCTGCCCGTGCTTTGGTGGCTGCTCCGGGTGATGCCGCCGCGGCCGCGACGCATCGAGTTTCCGCCGACGCGTCTGTTGTTCGACATCGCGCCGAAGGAGGAAACCCCTTCGCGTACCCCCTGGTGGTTGACGGCGCTGCGGCTGGCCGCGGCCGCACTGATCATTCTGGCCGCCGCAGGACCGATCTGGAATCCGCCGGTCGGCGCCACGACTTCGCACGCACCGCTCGCCATCGTGATCGACGACGGCTGGAGCGCTGCCTCGAGCTGGGATGCGCGCGTGAAGGCCGCGGACGAATTGATCTCCAATGCCAATAATGACCGGCGTGGCATCGCGCTGATTCCGCTGTCCGAGCCGACGCGGGACATCACGATCATGCCCGCCGGCACGGCGCGAGTCGCCTTGCGCCAACTTGCACCCAAACCCTACTCGATCGAGCGGACCGAAACCCTGGGCGCCATCGATCGCTTCCTGAAGGCAACCGGCGACTGCGAGATCGTCTGGCTGTCGGACGGGGTCGATAGCGGGCACGGCGCGGACTTCCTTCAGGGTCTCAAAAAAATCGTCGGCGATCGCGCGGTGACGGTGTTCGAAGGCGGCACGCCGCCTGCGCTTGCGCTCGCGGCCGCCGAGAACGCCGCGGCCAGGATGACGGTGAAAGTGCTTCGCGCCGGTGGCAATGTCGCAAGCGGCGTCGTGCGTGCGCTCGACCAGAAGGGCTCTCCGATCGGCGAAGCGCGCTTTGGCTTTACGCCCGGGGAGCGCGAGACCGAGGCTTCATTCGACCTGCCGGTCGAGTTGCGTAACGACATCTCACGGCTGGAAATATCGGGCGAGCGCTCGGCAGGCGCGGTGCAGTTGCTCGACAAGAGATGGCGCCGCCGCGCCGTCGGCGTGGTCTCCGGTGCGAGCACCGATACCGCGCAACCACTATTGGCGTCGACATTCTATCTCGCGCGGGCGCTGTCGCCGTTTGCGGACGTGAGGCTTGGCGGTCGCGGCGCGCCGCAGCAGGCGATCTCGGAGTTCCTCGATCAGAAGCTGCCCATGATGGTGCTGGCGGATGTTGGAACGCTGTCGCCCGAGCTTCGCGAACGCATCGAAGCCTGGATCCAACGTGGCGGCGTGCTGGTCCGCTTCGCCGGCCCGCGGCTGGCGCAGGCCGACGATGATCTGGTGCCGGTGAAATTGCGCCGTGGCGGGCGCAGCCTCGGCGGCAGCCTGACCTGGGAAAAGCCGCAGCACCTCGCCGCTTTCGCGGCCGATGGCCCCTTTGCCGGGTTGACGGTGCCGAAAGACGTCACCGTCAACCGGCAAGTACTCGCCGAGCCCGACGCTGTGCTGCCAACGAAAAGCTGGGCCTCACTGGAAGACGGCACACCGCTCGTCACCGGCGAACGCCGCGATAAGGGGCTCCTCGTCCTGTTTCATGTCAGCGCCGACGTGCGCTGGTCGAATCTTCCGCTGTCCGGCTCCTTCGTCGAAATGCTGCGGCGGATCGTCGACATTTCCGGCTACTCGTCCGGCCCGGCTCCGGGCGCCACCAGCGAAGCGGCCGAAACGGTGGCACCGCTGCACATCCTCGACGGCTTTGGCGCATTCGGGCCGCCGCCTTCGACCGCCAAGCCGCTCGCCGCCGATTTCCGTGGTCGCGCGACGCTGGATCATCCGCCAGGATTTTATGGTCCCGCCGATGGACCGCTGGCGGTGAACACGCTGGCGCCGACCGATCGTGTCGCTGCGCTCGACACATCGGTGTTGAACGCGCAGCGGGCCAGCTACACCAATGCGGGGCCGCGTGACCTGCGCGGCATCCTGCTCGCAGCATCGCTCGCTTTGTTTCTGATCGACGCCGTGGTGATCGCTTTCCTCGGTGGCGGGATCGCCAGCCTGTTGCGGCGGCGCGCAGCGCCGGCCGCGCTGCTCCTGGCATTACTGTTGCCGATGGGCCTGCCATCGCCGACCAAGGCCGACAGCGCAGCCGACGATTTTGCCATCAAGGCAACCACGCAGACGCGTCTTGCCTACGTGGTGACCGGCAACGCTGACGTCGACTCCATCGTCAAAGCCGGCCTGTCCGGCCTCACGCTGTTTCTCGCACAACGCACCGCGCTCGAAGCCGGCGACCCTGTCGGCGTGGACCCGGCGCGCGACGAACTCGCCTTTTTCCCGCTGATCTACTGGCCGGTTGTTCCCGGCGCACCAAAGCCGCCGCAGGCAGCGATCGACAAGATCGACGCGTACATGAAGCAAGGCGGAACGGTGCTGTTCGATACGCGCGACGCCATCGAGGCGCCGGCTGGGCAAAACGGCGCGTCGCAAACGCCGGGCATGCAGACGTTGCGCGAGATTCTTTCATCGCTCGACGTGCCCGAGCTCGAACCGGTGCCGCGCGAACATGTGCTGACCAAGACGTTTTATCTGCTGCGCGATTTTCCGGGCAGGTTCGACACCGGCCAGACCTGGGTCGAGGCACTGCCGCGCAACGAAGACGAGGACACCGCCTCGCGTCCGGCCCGCGGCGGCGACGGCGTCTCGCCCATCATCATCACCTCCAACGACCTCGCCGGCGCCTGGGCCATACGTCCCGACGGGCAGCCGATGCTGCCGATGACGCCGGGCGAACCGCGACAGCGCGAATTTGCCTTCCGTGCCGGCGTCAACATCGTGATGTACACGCTGACCGGAAACTACAAAGCCGACCAGGTGCACGCACCGGCATTGATCGAGCGATTGGGACAATGATGACTTGCGACCTTCACTCAGCCGTCATGGCCGGGCTCGTCCCGGCCATCCACGACTTGACGCGAGGCAGGAAAGACGTGGATGCCCGGCACAAGGCCGGGCATGACGATAAGTCTTGGTCCCTGTCATGAACTACGGTATCGCGTTTACCCCGCTGATCCCCACGCCCGTGCTCTGGGCTGCGCTGGCCGCGATCGTCGTGATCGCGGTGCTGCTGTTGCTGGGCCGTCCGCGCGGTGTGTGGTTGCGGCTATCGGCCCTCGGCCTGCTGCTGCTCGCGCTCGCCAATCCCTCGTTCACCCGCGAAGAGCGCGAACCCTTATCGTCGGTAGCCGTCGTCGTCGTCGACAAGAGTCCGAGCCAGAGCTTTGGCGATCGGACCAACGAAACCGCGCATGCTCAGCAGGCTTTGGTCGACAGCCTGAAGAAAATCCCCGGCCTCGAGGTTCGCGTGGTCGAGGCGGGCCAGGCCGACGGCGAAACCGATGGCACCAAACTATTCGGTGCGGTGTCGTCGGCGCTATCCGATGTACCGGTCGATCGCGTCGCCGGCGCCTTTCTGATCACCGACGGACGGGTGCACGATATTCCGGCGAATGCGGCCGCGCTCGGATTTCAGGCTCCGGTCCATGCGCTGATCACCGGCCGCAAGGATGAACGCGACCGGCGGATCGCGATCACCGCGGCGCCCCGCTTCGGCATTGTCGGCCAGCCGCAAACCATCACCTATCGGCTCGACGATCAGGGCGTCACCGGCCAGCGCGCCAAGGTCGCGGTGCGCGTCGATGGCGAAACCATCAACGAGCGAACGGTTCTGAGCGGCCAGACCGTCAATGTCGACGTCGACATCAAGCATGCCGGCCAGAATATCGTCGAGATCGAGGCTTCGCCGCTCGAAAACGAGCTGACGCTCGTCAACAACCGGGCGGTCGTTGCGATCGACGGCGTGCGCGACAAGCTGCGTGTGCTGCTGGTTTCCGGCGAACCGAATTCCGGGGAACGCACCTGGCGCAACCTCCTGAAATCAGATCCCAGCGTCGACCTCGTGCATTTCACGATTCTGCGGCCGCCGGAGAAGCAGGATGGCACGCCGATCAACGAGTTGTCGCTGATCGCCTTTCCGACCCGCGAACTGTTCCAGCAGAAAATCAACGAATTCCAGCTGATCATCTTCGACCGCTACGCGCGGCAGGGCGTGCTGCCGATCGCCTATTTCGACAATATCGCGCGATACGTCCGCTCGGGCGGCGCGGTGCTGGTGTCCGCCGGACCCGACTATGCTTCGTCGACCAGCATCTGGCGTACGCCGCTGGATACGGTGCTTCCCGCGGAACCGGTCGGCGTCACCGAGAAGCCGTTTTACGCCGAGCTCAGCGACTATGGCAAACGCCATCCCGTGACGCGCGGCCTCGAAGGCTCAAACAACGAGCCGCCGCACTGGAGCCGCTTCTTCCGCACTGTAGATACCCGCAACCCGACGAGCCCGCCGGTCATGACCGGCGCCGATGGCAAGCCGCTGCTCTTGCTGTCGCGATTTGGCGAGGGCCGCGTTGCGTTGCTGCTGTCCGATCACATCTGGCTATGGGCGCGTGGCTATGAGGGCGGCGGCCCGCATCTCGACCTCTTGCGGCGAATGTCGCACTGGCTCATGAAGCAACCGGAGCTGGACGAAGAAGCGCTGCACCTGCAGGTTCACGGCCATGATTTGGTCGTGCAGCGCCAGACAATGGGCGACAATGTTTCGCCGGTAACAGTGACTTCGCCCTCAGGCGCCACGCGTGAACTGACCTTGAGTGCCGGCGAACCCGGGCTCTGGACCGCAACCATGCAAGCCAATGAGCTTGGCCTGTGGCAGGCGACCGACGGCAGGTTGAAAGCGCTGATCAATGTCGGTCCGACCAATCCGAAGGAATTTTCGGAAGTCACCTCCACCACCGACACGCTGAAGCCGCTGGCGCAAGCGACCGGCGGCGATGTGCAGCGCGTCGTAAACGGTTCCAGCATCGATATCCCACGCGTCGTGCCGGTGCACGCTTCCAGCATTTTCCGCGGAGACGGCTGGATGGGCGTGAAAATGCGCGACGCCAGCGTCGTGAGAGGCGTCGGCGTTCTACCCGTCTTTGCCGGCCTGATCGGTCTGTTGCTGCTGCTCGGCGCGTTTGCCGCGACCTGGGTACGCGAGGGGCGCTGAGCTCCCCGCGCTTCACTCGATTCGGACGCACGATCTCCCGCTCACAAACTGTTTGCTGGGCAGGTTGTTGACATCCAGGCGTCGCGCTTGCGATGTCGTAATGTAACGTTGGAGCCCGCGGGGTGGTGCGGCTTCCAGCTCGGGGCGCCGTCGACATGAAGTGGGTGCGGACGAACATCAGGCTTGGCGCGCGACTGGCGCTATTGGCGCTCGTCGTCCAGCTTGCATTGTCGTTTGGCCATGTCCACGCGATCGCAGCGCAAGCGACGCCGTCGATACATTCGTCGCAGCAACTGCCTGCGCCGGGTTCCGATTCGGATCAGCATCCGGATGATTTCTGCGCCATTTGTGCCGTTATGGCCATGGCGAGCACCGCCACGGCCGCAGCGCCGCCGGTACTGCCGATCCCGCAAGCCTTCGAACTCAAGCATCCAGCGGTAGATGCTCCGTTCGTCCCTCCGCGCTCCGCGCGCGCGGCGTTCCAATCGCGCGCCCCTCCCCTGTCCTGATCTCGATCATTCCGTGATCCGTGTCCGTCGGCTGCGCCACGCACAGCCGCGCGCGGATTGAATCGAAAATAGTCCGTCCTGTCGACGGCAAGCGCTTGCCTTTTCGCGGCCTCATCAGGCGCGACGTTCGGCTTGCGTTTCGGGATCAGAACATGAAACGCTCTTCCAAAGCCGCCGCGCTTTCCGGCTCGGCATTGTTGCTATTCGCACTCGATGCGGCCACGCTCGCCCAGACAGGCAACGCGGGAACGAACAACGCCGCAACTAACGGCGCCGAAACAAGCAAGCCCGCAACCGATACCGCCGGAAACGGCGTGGCAACGCTACCAAGCATCGAAGTGACCGCGCCGAATCAAACTGCCGCGGCGCGAAAGAAGCAAAAGCCGCGCGCCGTCGCCGCGAGACATCCTTTATCCTCGACGACCGCGCAATCGACGTCGGACTCCTCCGCCACGCCGCCTGCCGCGCAAGCGACGCAACTTGCCGTCAAGAACGGCGTCTTCGACCAGGCACGCGGGAACATCTTCGCAACCACCGGCACGACATCCGACACGATCGGTCACGACACGATCCAGAACCTGCCGCAAGGCGCCAACCAGCCCGTGGAGCAACTGCTGTTGCAGGCGCCCGGGGTTTCGCAGGATTCCGCGGCCAGCGGCCTGTTCCACGTCCGCAACGATCACGCCAACGTCCAGTTCCGCATCAATGGCGTACTGCTACCCGACGGCGTCACCGGCTTCGGCAGCATCTTCGACACGAGTTTCATCGGCAGCATGTCGCTGGTCACCGGGGCACTCCCCGCCGAGTACGGACTACGCACGACCGGCCTTATCGACATCACCACGCGCTCGGACCTATTCAACAACAGCGGCAGCGTCGGCATGTACGCCGGCAGCCACGGGACCATCCAGCCGAGCATCGAATATGGCGGCACGTTCGGAAGCACCTGTCCCACCACCACGCCCGGCACCCACAAGGCCGCGGCTTCCTCGGCGAACTGCTTTGCCGGAGTCCAGTACTATTTCACCGGCCGCTATCTTCAGAACACGCTGGGCATTGAAAACCCGACGCCGGCGTACAATGCGATCCACGATTTCTCGCAGCAGGATCGAGGTTTCGCCTATGTGTCAGCCTTCGTGGACCCTAGCACGCGGGTCAGCCTGATTGCCGGAACGGCGTACAACAGCTTTGAAATTCCAAATAATCCGGGCCAGCCGACCAGTCCTGCGATCGCAAGCGCCTTTGGCGTCAGCAATTTCAACTCGGCAGCCCTCAACGAAAACCAGGTCGAGAAAACCCAATTCAGCGTGTTATCGTTGCAGAAGTCGGTCGACGGCTTCGACGGACAATTGTCCTATTTCACCCGCTACAACGAGCTTCGATTCACGCCGGATCCGATCGGCGATCTCCTGATCAACGGCATCGCTTCGGATATCGGCCGCATTTCCTATACCAACGGTATCGCGGGCGATGGCTCATACAAGCTCAATTCGTCACATATGCTGCGCGCCGGCTTCTCGGTCAGCGCCGAGCAGGCAGCCGTCGAGAACACGTCGCTGGTCGAGAACCTCAACGGCAGTGGCGTCGGGGTGGAACCACCGTTCGGCATCACCAATAACGTCTCGCGACTAGGTTGGCTCGCGGGCGTCTACGTTCAGGACGAATGGAAGGTGACCGACCAGTTCACCATCAATGGCGGCCTGCGCTTCGATCAGATGGACCAGTTCGTCAGCGCCAATCAGTTCAGTCCACGCCTGAGCTTCACCTACAAGCCGTTCGACAACACCACCTTCCATGCCGGCTACGCGCGCTATTTCACGCCACCGGTGCTGGTGGAAGCGGCGCCCAACAACATCGCCCTCTTCAACAACACGACGGGCGCGGTGTCGGGCCAGAACGATCCAGTCCTGCCGGAGCGCTCGCATTATTTCGACGCCGGCGTCGACCAGAAGTTCAAATTCGGCTGCGGTTCGGACGGGAAGAACTGCTCCAGCCTCGATCTCGGGGTCGATGCCTATTACAAGATCACACAGGACCTCATCGACAACGGCTTGTTCGGCCAGGCCCTCGTGCTCGATGCCTTCAACTATGCCCGCGGGTACAATGAAGGTATCGAATTCAAAGCCAGGTTCACCAGCGGCAACTTTCAGCTTTACGGCAACCTGTCCGTGGCGCAGCAGCGCGCGAACGATCCGGTCTCGAACCGGTATCTGTTCAATAACACCACGCCGCTGGCAGACCTCGGCGGCATGACCGAGCTTCAGTACCTTCAGACACACTTCATCTATACCGACCACAACCAGTTCGTGACGGCTTCGGCCGGCGGGCTCTACCAGTTCTGCGGCCGGCCGGCGACCACGGCAGAGGCGTCCGGCGATAACGGATTCTCGTGGTGCGGTGTCAAACTGAGCGCCGACATGATCTATGGCAGCGGCCTGCGCGACGGCGACGCCAACATCGCCACGGTGTCTCCCTATACGCAGGTCAATATCGGCATCCAGCGTGAATTCCTGCTGCCGAACGATCCGAAGCCGATGACCATTCGTTTCGACGTCGTCAATCTGTTCGACAACATCTACGAAATCAGGGACGGAACTGGCATCGGCGTGTTCGCCCCGCAGTTCGGCGCGCGGCGCGGCTTCTTCCTCGGAATCTCAAAGAAGATTTGAGAGTGCCCCTCTTCGAGGCCTATTTGGAAAAATCCCAATCGGGACGAACGGCGCCGGAGACGCCATCGAACGCACCATCGACGAGCTCAGCGACCAACAGGCGCTTGTAGTCGACCGGCCCCGGCATCGTTGCGTGACCGGACGGCACGGCCTTGAAGCCGACGCGGCCGTAATAGGCCTCGTCGCCGACCAGGAGAACCAGGCGGTGTCCCTTGGCCCTGGCGTCGGCAAGCGCGCGTTCAAGCAGAAGGCGCCCGACGCCGTGCTTGCGAAACGGCGGTTCGACCGTCAACGGCCCGAGCAGCAGCGCCTTGGTGTTTCCGATTGTGGCCGGCAACTGGCGCACGGATCCAACCAGGAGCGTTCCGATCCAGGCGGTGAACGACAGCTCGAGTACATGATCGACGTGCTCGCGAATCCGATAGGCGCTGAGGACAAAACGGCCGGGCCCGAAGGTACGCTCGAGCAGGCGCTCGATCGCCTGCGCGTCGTTGGCGGTTTCGGCCAGGATGGTCAGAGAAAGATCGCTCATCGAGCCACGTTGAACTTCGAATGCGCTAGTGGAGTGAATTTGACATTCGCTACCCACCCGGCTGCGAGTTCGTAAAGCGAATGTCAAATCCAAGACTCCACTAGAAACTTATATTTGCTAGTGGTCCTTCTAATTCTAACGTTCGCAAAAAGTGGCGCTGAGAAGGGATGCGAACGTTAGAATTGGACCACTAGCCCGTCAAGTCTTCTCCACGGGGGCTTGCGCCAGATAGGCCAGCAGCTTCATCTCCCGGCGCCCGCGCGTCACCGTGTCAAGCACCAAACCGGACGCCAGCGACAGCACCGCCAGAATCATCATTCCCATTGACAGGACCGCGGTGGGCAGGCGGGGAACAACGCCCTGCTCGATGTAGGTGACGAAAACGGGAATCGCGAGGCCGATCGAGACCAGCGCCAGAAAGATGCCGATCAAAGTGAAGAACCGCAGTGGTTTCTCGGATCGATAGAGTTTGAGGATGGTGCCGAGAATGCGAAAGCCGTCGCGCCAGGTGTTGAGCTTGCTGACGGATCCTTCGGGGCGGGCATAATAAGGCGTCTCGATCTCCGCTGTTGGCAATGCCAGTTCAAGGGCATGCACGCTCAACTCGGTTTCGATCTCAAAGCCGTCCGACAGCACGGGAAAGGATTTGACGAAGCGCCGCGAAAACACGCGGTAGCCGGAAAGAATGTCCTGGAAGGCCTTGCCGAACATCGAGGCCAGAAAGCCAGTCAAAAGCCAGTTGCCGGTGCGGTGGCCCGGCCGCCAGGCGGCTTGCGCCTGATCGACGCGCAGCCCAACCACCATATCAAGACATTCCGACGCCAGCATCTCGATCATCTTCGGGATGCTTGCGGCATCGTACGTCGCGTCGCCATCGACCAGCACGTAAATGTCGGCATCGACATCGGCGAACATGCGACGGACAACATGCCCCTTGCCCTGACGCCTTTCGCTGCGAACGACGGCGCCGGCGTCACGCGCCACACTAGCGGTGCGGTCGGTTGAATTATTGTCGTAGACATAGACCGCAGCCGCAGGCAGCGCCTTTCGGAAGTCGGCGATCACGGTTGCGACCGCGGCCTCCTCGTTGAAACACGGCACAAGGACGGCCACCCGCGGCCGGGCTTCCTGGACCTGCGGAAATTCGGTCTTTGCGAATTCCGTCAGCGCCTCTGCCATGCCGGCCAAATCGCCGCGAAGTTTTGGCGGGCGCGTGGATTGCGGTGCGGCGCTCATGGTCAAATCCTTAACGAGCGTTAGGGTTTTGCCCGATCATAAGGACGTATCGCTAACGTTCTCTAACGCCAGGTCTCGATTTGCGGCTTGTTTTCGGTCACTTCCGATATCCGCAATCGCGTTCCCCTCGTCGTATCCGGCGGCAAGGCCCGCGTTTCGAAAAAACCGCAATCGATGATCTCGCGGTTCGGCTCCGGCAAGCGATCCTGACTGAAATTGCGGACCACGTAGACGGCGACATGATCGCGCCTGGAAACATGGCTGTTCAGATAGACGCCGAACAATGTGGGCTCGCCGACCATCGCGATCCGCCCCTCTTCAATCAGTTCGCGCTGCAAGGCCAGACGAATGGTTTCGCCGGTTTCCACCCCGCCGCCGGGCAGATGCCAGCCGCTGACATAACTGTGCTTGACTAGGAAGACGCGGTTGTCGCTGTCCAGCACGACGGCTCGGACGCCAAGCGTCGTGCCGCGCGCAAACCGCCAGTAAAGATGAAACAGTCGCCGCAGCGCCGGTTCAAAACGTCTTCGCAGGCGCTGTATCGTCGTCGTCACGGAAAACCTTGCATATCGGGGCCGTGTTGATCCTTGCATCCCGGCCTCGGGCTTGCCAATACGTTCGTTGAGCCAGTGGAGTGGATTTGACCTTCGCTAACCACCTAGCCGCAAAGTCCTGACATCTGTGATGGCAGCCTTCACCCTCGCCCATTTGTCCGACCCGCACCTTCCCCCGCTGCCGCGTCCAAAGCCTTTGGAGCTCGCGGGCAAGCGCGTCTTCGGTTACCTGAACTGGACGAGAAACCGGCACCGCTATCATCGACGCGACGTGGTCGATGTGCTGATGTCGGACTTGCAGGCGCAGGTGCCGGACCACATTGCCGTCACCGGCGACCTCGTCAACCTCGCGCTGGAGGCCGAGTTCGCGCCGGCCTTGGCATGGCTCAAGGGCATCGGGCCGCCGGAACGCGTCACGATCATTCCCGGCAATCACGATGCCTATGTTCGCGCCACCCGCAATCGTTTCTCGGAAACCTTTGCGAGCTACCTCGCCGCCGAGGATGCGCCCGCCGATGGCGAAGCCTTTCCGGCGCTGCGCCGCCGCGGCCCGGTCGCGCTGATCGGGGTATCCTCGGCGGTGCCAACGCCGCCATTGATGGCAACGGGATGGCTTGGAAGAAAGCAAATGGAAGCGCTGGAGCATCTGCTCGCTGCGCTTGCTGCCGAACCGGTGTTTCGTGTCCTCCTCATTCATCATCCGCTCCGTTCCAGCGCGCGCAACAAGCGTCTGACCGATTCGTCTGATCTGCTGGCGCTCCTGAAGCGGTACGGCGTGGAAATGGTGCTGCACGGACACGACCACGTTCACTCCACCATCCGGGTCGAGGGACCGAACGGATTGTCAATTCCGGCCGTCGGCGTGCCGTCGGCATCGGCAATCGCCCACGGCCACTATCCGCACGCGGCCTATAACCTGTTTTCGATTGCGCGCGACGGCGATGGCTGGCGCTGCCAACAGATGGTACGCGGCATCAATGATGCGCTTCAGGTGCGGGAAATAAGACGGGTGCGGCTTCTCTAGCCTAGAGGCTGCTCAGGCTCGCAAACAGGGCGACGGCGAACAGCGCCAGGGCACCGAGAATGAAGCCGAACGCAAACGGCCAGAAACGGCTGCGGCGCGGCTTCTCGGCCGGCGCCGCCACCGCCACCGGCGAAGCCACCATCGCATGCTCGCGCTCGATCATGCGGCGCGCAATATAATCGGTGACAGCGTCGACGATGACAGGCACGTCGTGAGACTCCGTGAGCAGAATGCGGCCGAAGCGGGTGTCCTGCACAAAGCGATAGGCACGCTTGTCGCGCCCCATCAGAATATGAGCGACCACGTCGATCCACAGCCGCGGCGTCTCGCCCTCGCTGATGCCGCGATCGAACAAATCGACATTGTCCGGAACTTGCGCAAACAGCGGGTCGAGCGCCTCGCTCAGGATTTCGAGGCGTGCGACTTCGGCGTCGCGCAGATCGACCACCACACCGGTGCGATCGGCGGCCTCGATGCGCGCTTTCCGCAGCGCATCGCGCAACCGCGCCGGACGCGCTTCACCAGCCCCGCCTCCGATATTTTGTGCCTCTGCCATCGGCTACGTCCCGTCCTGATCGCCCCGGAAGTGGTATTAACCTATTTAACCTATCAGCAACCCTGCCATCCGCAAAGACCCTTGGTTCCCAATGGCTTATATACCCCCAAACGAACGCGGCCCCTCCGCCCCCGAAAGGGACGAAGAGGCCGCGGCCGCCCTTGGACGCCTTATTGGGGGATCAGGCCATCACACGGGAAGGCTCTTCCACGATCGAAAAGCGCACGCCCGCCTTGTGGCGGTTTTCTTCCGACACCTCGCGCCAGCAATCTTCCGCTTCTGCGCGACTCTTGAACGGGCCTTTCACCTGGGCGGAGCCCTCCACGAGCTTGTGAAAGTTCATCGAGCCGAACTCGCCACCGATCACCCAGAAATTGCTGTTTGCGGTCATTGTCAGTCTCCTGTTGCGTTCGCGCGATCAGACTGGAACTCGACCGGACTCCAGACTGATCGCCTCACCGTTAGCCGAACTGGTTCATCGTGTTATGGACGCCACCCGCCTTCAGGGCGGCTTCGCCGGCGAAGTACTCCTTGTGATCGTCGCCGATGTTGGAGCCAGCCATGTTCTGATGCTTCACGCAGGCGATACCCTGACGGATCTCGGCGCGCTGGACGTTCTTCACGTAGCCCAGCATTCCCTGATCGCCGAAATATTCCCTCGCCAGATTGTCGGTCGAGAGCGCCGCTGTGTGATAGGTCGGCAACGTGATCAGATGGTGGAAGATGCCGGCGCGCTTCGCTGAGTCAGCCTGGAAGGTGCGGATGCGCTCGTCGGCTTCCTTCGCCAGCGGCGTGTCGTCGTATTCCGCCTTCATCAGTTCGGCACGATTGTACTTGCTGACGTCCTGGCCTGCTTGCTTCATCGCATCGTAGACCTGCCAGCGGAAGTTCAGCGTCCAGTTGAAGGACGGCGAGTTGTTGTAGGCCAGCTTCGCGTTCGGGATCACCTTGCGGATCCGATCGACCATCTTGGCGATCTGCTCGATATGCGGCTTCTCGGTCTCGATCCACAGCAGGTCGGCGCCGTTCTGCAGCGAGGTGATGCAGTCCAGCACGCAGCGGTCTTCGCCGGTGCCCGGGCGGAACTGATAGAGATTGCTGGGCAACCGCTTCGGACGCACCATCTTGCCGTGCCGGTTGATGATGACATCACCGTTGCGGGCATTGTCGGCCGTCACTTCCTCGCAATCGAGGAAGCTGTTGTACTGGTCGCCGATGTCGCCGGGCCTGTGGCTCACGGCGATCTGCTGCGTAAGGCCGGCGCCGAGCGAATCGGTGCGGGTCACGACAACGCCGTCTTCGACGCCCAGTTCGAGGAACGCATGGCGGCAGGCACGAATCTTCGCAAGGAAGACGTCGTGCGGCACGGTCACCTTGCCGTCCTGATGTCCGCACTGCTTTTCGTCCGAGACCTGATTTTCGATCTGCAGAGCGCAGGCGCCCGCCTCGATCATCTTCCTGGCGAGAAGATAGGTCGCTTCCGCGTTGCCGAAGCCGGCATCGATGTCGGCGATAACGGGGACGACATGGGTCTGGAAGGTGTCGATCTTCTCGATCAGCGCCTTCTCCTTCGCCTTGTTGCCTTCCTTGCGGGCGGCATCGAGCGCTCGGAAGATATCGTTCAGTTCGCGCGAGTCGGCCTGACGCAGGAAAGTATAGAGCTCCTCGATCAGGGCCGGCACCGACGTCTTCTCGTGCATCGACTGGTCAGGCAGCGGCCCGAACTCGGAACGGAGCGCCGCGATCATCCAGCCGGACAGATAGAGGTAGCGGCGATCGGTCGTGCCGAAATGCTTCTTGACCGAGATCAGCTTCTGCTGGGCGATGAAGCCATGCCAGCAGCCCAACGACTGGGTGTACTTGGTGGGGTCACCATCATAGGCAGCCATGTCGGCCCGCATCAGCGCCGCAGTATAGCGGGCGACGTCGAGGCCGGTCTTGAAGCGATTCTGCAGGCGCATGCGCGCGACGGCCTCGGCCGTCACCCCGTTCCAGGTCGGCTTGGTGTCAAGAAGGGCCTGAGCCGCCTCGATCTCGCTCTGATAGGAAGCCGGCCCCTTAAGTGCCTGATCGCTGATTCCACGTGGCTGGTAGTTCATATTCGTAATCCCTTTCGGTGGCGACTGGCCTTAAGCGAAGCATCACCACTATCGACATTCGTGACAGTGCATTGCGAAATGCGCCTCAAGACATAAACGCGAGACCCGTAAATTCGTAAATACGTCTTGATTTTGAATGGTGATGTCATGTAACACATATACTTGTGGTATAAGTAATCTTGTAAATTTTATCACAAAAACACCTGCAAGAATGCGGGCTGCTTGTAAAGGGCTCGAGCCAGCGGCCTGATTTCGTCGGAATCGGGCCAAGCCTTGGATCAGGACAACGCCATGCCAGCGGATTCCGGAAAGAAACTGTTCGTAGGCCCCCGCTTTCGCCGCATCCGCCAGCAGCTTGGGCTATCGCAGACGCAGATCGCCGAAGGCCTCGGCATCTCGCCGAGCTACATCAATCTGATCGAGCGCAACCAGCGCCCGGTGACCGCGCAAATCCTGCTCCGCCTGGCCGAGGCCTACGATCTCGACCTGCGCGACCTTGCGACCGCCGATGAAGACCGCTTCTTCGCGGAACTGAACGAGATATTCTCCGATCCGCTGTTCCGACAGATCGACCTGCCGAAACAGGAACTGCGCGACCTCGCCGAACTCTGCCCCGGCGTCACGCATGCACTGCAGCGGCTCTATGCTGCCTATACCGAAGCGCGCCGCGGCGAGACCATGGCGGCGGCGCAAATGGCCGACCGCGACGAGGGCGCGCGTTTCGAGGCGAACCCGATCGAGCGGGTGCGCGATCTGATCGAGGCCAACCGCAATTATTTTCCCGAACTCGAAATGGCGGCGGAAAACCTGCGCGACCAGATCAACGTGCCCGCGGAAGAATTATTTGCCGCACTCGCGGAGCGCCTGCGCGAAAAGCACTCGATCCTTACGCGCATCATGCCCGTCGATGTCATGCGTGAAACGCTTCGCCGTTTCGATCGTCACCGCCGGCAACTCCTGATCTCGGAACTTGTCGACAGCCCCGGCCGCGCCTTCCAGCTCGCCTTCCAGATCGGGCTTGCCGAATGCGCCAGCACGATCGAGACCATCATCGGCCGCGCCGGACCGCTGGACGACGGCCCACGGAGGCTCTACCGGATCACGCTTGCCAATTATTTCGCGGCCGCGGCGATGATGCCGTATCAGCCGTTCCAAACCGCCGCCGACGCCCTCGGCTACGATCTCAACATCCTGTCACAGCGTTTCAATGCCGGCTTCGAGCAGGTCTGTCACCGCCTGACCACCTTGCAGCGGCCCAATGCGCGCGGCGTGCCTTTCTTCATGTTGCGCGTCGACAATGCCGGCAACGTCTCCAAGCGCTTTTCCTCCGGCACCTTCCCGTTCTCGAAGTTCGGCGGCACCTGTCCGCTGTGGAACGTGCATTCCACTTTCGACACGCCGGATCGCCTGCTGAGCCAGGTGATCGAATTGCCCGACGGCACGCGCTATTTCTCGATCGCCCAAGTAGTGCGCAGGCCCGCCGCGCCGCATGCGCAACCGCAGCCTCGCTTTGCGATCGGATTGGGATGCGAGATTCGCCACGCCTCGAAGCTCGTCTATGCGAGTGGGCTCAATCTCGAGACATCGGAAGGCACGCCAATCGGCGTCAATTGCCGGCTCTGCGAACGCGAGAATTGCAGCCAGCGCGCCGAGCCGCCGATCACCCGCACCCTGATCCTCGACGAAAACACGCGGCGGATGTCGTCGTTCGTCTTTTCCAATGCGCGGGAGTTGTGATTAATGCCGACCGACGGCCCTCACGCTGATGTGGGGCCCGCTGCGGTTGGCTAATCCGCCGGACCCGTTATGGTGGCCGCCACCCCCCGTGCCTTCCGGCCACAGACAGTGGATATCCCGACATGTTCGTTTCGTTCTTCCCTCGCCCAAAGCCGTTCTTTTGGTCGGCCCTGGTCTGGACCTTGCTGTCGATGGCCTTGTGGTACGGCTATGTGGGCCACTTGGCCGACACGTCTGCACCGGAGATCATTGGCGTGTCACGCTTCTGGTCGGCGCCTCAGCTTTGGTTCGACCTCTACTTTGCGATCAGCGTCGCAATCTTTGCCGGTTTCTGGATGGTGTTTTCGCCACATCCGTGGTCGAGATGGTCGATTCTCGGCTCGGCGCTGATCCTGTTCACCTCTTATTTTCAGGTGCAGGTCAGCGTGGCCATCAACGACTGGCGCGGACCATTTTATAACCTTATCCAAAAAGCGCTGACGCCGGCGACAAAAGGAAAAGTCACGCCCGCGGAATTTTACGCCGGAATCCTGACGTTCTTCAGCATCGCGACGGTCTACATATTGGTTGTCGTGCTGACGCGGTTTTTCACCCAACACTACGTGTTCCGTTGGCGCACCGCAATGAACGACTTCTATGTCGCGAACTGGTCCCGCCTGCGCACCATCGAAGGTGCATCGCAACGCGTGCAGGAAGATACCATGCGGTTTGCGACCATCCTGGAAAGCCTCGGCGGCAACCTGATCAACGCGGTGTTGACGCTGATCGCATTCCTTCCCGTGCTGTTGCTGCTATCACGCAACGTCACCGAACTGCCTGTGGTCGGCGCCATTCCCTATCCGCTCGTCGTCGCGGCGGTGCTCTGGTCGGTGTTCGGCACCGGCCTTCTTGCGCTGATCGGAATTCGTTTGCCCGGGATCGAGTTTCACAATCAAAGGGTCGAAGCCGCCTACCGCAAAGAGTTGGTGCTTGGGGAGGACCATGCCGACCGCGCGGAGCCACCGACATTGGCCATGTTGTTTGCCAATGTCCGCCGGAATTATTTTTGGCTCTATTGGAACTACGTTTATTTCAACGTGGGACGTTACTTTTATATTCAGACGGACGCCATTTTCGCCTACGTCCTTCTTGTACCGACACTCGTCGCCGGCACGATTACATTCGGCATCCTGCAACAAATTCTGGGCGCATTCTCGGAGGTCAGAAGTTCGTTCCAATATCTGGTCAATACCTGGAGCACCATCGTCGACCTCCTCTCCATCTACAAGCGCCTGCGCAGCTTCGAGGCCAAGCTTGATGGCGACCCGCTGCCACCGATCGAATCGGAAGCGGAACCCGTATCTTCGTGAGGCTATAACTCCGCGGGCGCTCGCCTGCTACTAAAGGCGAAGTTTCAATAGGTTGCTCGCGAATTCTAATTTTATTTTAGGTGACGCTGAATCAGCACTCCGAAACTCTGCTGGCACGCGCTCGTTAGTACGCGTGACGAGCCCCAAACGTTGAGGAGTGATAGATGAGAAAACAGATTCTTGCGGGCGCCGCGGCGCTTGCCCTCGCAACTGGAATGACGACCAGCGCGATGGCCTTCGGCCACGGCGGCGGCTTTCATAGCGGCGGCGGTGGTTTCCATGGCGGCGGTGGCTTTCATGGAGGCGGTTTCCACGGCGGCGGCTTCCATGGCGGCGGCTTCCACGGCGGAATGGGCGGATTCCATGGCGGCATGGCCGGCATGCATCGCGGCGGCTTTGGCGGTGGCCGCTTCGCGGGAGGTCGCGGCTTTGGCGGCGCCCGGTACGCCGGCATGCGCGGCTTCGGTGGCTGGCGGCATGGTGGCTGGCAGCATGGTGGCTGGGGCGGCAGGCGCTTCGCCGGCGGTTGGGGCGGCGGTTGGGGCGGCGGTTACGGCGGATGGGGTTACGGCGGTGGATGGGACTACGGTTATCCCTATGATGCTTATGCCGGTGACGTTGGTCTCGTCGGTCTCGGCCTAGGACTGGCCGAAGCAGCGACGGGTTACTGCGACCCTTACGATAGCTACGGGTATTGCGGCCAAGCCTACTATCCGGCGTATTACGGCTACGGTACGCCCATCAACGCCTGGTCCTATTAGCACACGCGCTTCAATTTCAGACCCATCGAAGACACGCCCGGGGAAACTGCCGGGCGCGTCTTTCATGCGTGGAACCGCGATCATTGCGCATCGCTCCGCAGCACTTATCTCCATGCGGCAATCGTTGAGCCTGGCCGCGCAATCGCGAAGGAGAATTTGATGAGAGGGCAACTTCTGGCCGGTGCGACCGTGCTCGCGCTGGCCGCCGGGGTGATGACCAGCGCGATGGCTTTCGACCAGAACCACGGCAAAAGCCGTCACAACGCCGGACGCGTCCACGCGAGGACGATTGGTGGAATGCATCACTTCGGGGGACCCCGCCACCGCCTTGCTGGCGCCAGCGGCTTTGTGAGCCCGCGCCAAGGCGGCTGGGAGAGTGGTAGCTCGCTTGGCCGCGGTGGATTTATCGACCTCGGTCCGCTTGGATTCACGACTGCCTGCGGTTCCTACTACCATCGACCCGATTATTGCGGCCAGGGATACTCGGTCGACGCCTGGTCCCGATAAACGCCGCGGCGGACTTTCGGCATCTCGGTAACGACCGCGGGAAACCGCGGCTGATCAGCCTATCTTCAGTCGATCCATCATTTCACGTTGGTGCCGCCCCCCGCCGGGGCATCAATGTTGGCGCGTTCGCTACTGCGCGTGACGCCTTGGCTGTCGAACAAGCCGGCGCGCGAGGTAGCGGCAATTCCAGGTTCGCCACCGTTCAGCTTTGAATAGAGCGAGCGGTCCTTTGCCGCTATCTCAAATTGCTTCAGTTGCTCGGCGGTTGGAGCGGCATGCGTCTCGCGGGCGAATTTTTCCTGGTCCGGCGTCGGCCGCGCCTTCGTTCCGCGGCTGCCGCCGTTGAAGCTGGCGCGTCCGGCATTATCATCCGATGCGACCGCCTGATCATAGGTGTGGGCTACGCTGACGGATCCGAAATTGTTTGCGGCGCTATTGTAGAAGAAGGTGCCGTTCTGCCACCGACCTCCCCGATATCCGCTGCCCGTATAGCCATAGCCATAATCGATACCGCCATAGAAGCCGACCGTCTCCGCCCAATAACCGGCATGGAAAGCATAACGACCGTCGGCGCGGCTCCAGAAGGGAGGCGTCCACTGCAGCCCGGCTCGCGGAGGCTTCACCCATGTTCCGGGCACCCAATAATAATCCGGAACGTCTCTGCGCCAGGCCCAGAAGCCGGGCATCCAAAGATAACCCTCCTCGGGAATGGCCGGCTGAGCATAGGACGGGAGCGGCGGCGGCGCCACGTCGACCTTGTCCGTTGCAGAGGCTGAGCGCGGCTGAAAGTGCGGTGGGAATTGCAAGAAGCCGGCGGACGGGAAACTCGCGTTGGAACTCTTGGACTGTGCGAGGGCACAAGATCCGCCGGTCAGGAAAAACAACATCAGACCGAAGATCAGCTTGCGCATCTGCTGTCCGATTCTGGCGTTCGAGTTCGTGCGCGCGGGCTCGATACTCTAACGTATTGTAGATGCGCCTGATCGCTTTGTGCCCACTAAAATAATCTTGAGCCGACGGAGCGACGGCGCCAAAACAGTGCTACTGGAAGTCGCCAGACAGTGACATCCAGCCGGTAACTGCATGCGGATATTTTCGAAATGCTATCTTCTGCTCGGCCCAATCGGACTTGCGGCGCTCGGGACCCTCGCATGGGCGCAACCGACCGCGCCGGAATTTTCCCGGCCAGTGCGCGCCGCCGTTCCGCGCGCGGCCAGTTGCCATAACGGCGCAAACTTCGATCGCTTCCTGGCCGATCTCAAACAACAGGCGCTGGCGGCCGGCGTTTCGCAGCGCGCCATCAACGAGGCCGCACCGTACCTTGTCTATGACCAGGGCATCGTCAACCGCGACCGCGGCCAGCGCGTATTCGGACAGGTATTCACCGAATTTTCCGGCCGCATGGCTGCGCCCTATCGGATGCAACAGGGTCAGGCGCGTATCAGGACCTATGCCGCGGCATTCGCCCGCGCCGAGAAGGAATACGGCGTGCCGCCCGCGGTGATCGCCGCATTCTGGGGACTCGAAAGCGATTTCGGCGCCAACATGGGCAACCTGCCGACGCTACGCTCGCTGGTGTCGCTCGCCTATGATTGCCGGCGATCGGAGCGCTTCGTCGGCGAAACCATCGCCGCGCTCAAGATCATCGACCGCGGCGATCTCACGCCGGAGGAAATGATCGGCTCGTGGGCGGGTGAGCTTGGCCAGACGCAATTTCTGCCCACGCACTATTTCACCTACGCCGTGGACTATGGCGGTCGTCGCAATCTTCTGACCAGTCCGGAGGACGTGATCGGCTCGACGGCGAACTACATCGCCACCGGATTGAAATGGCGGCGCGGCGAACCCTGGCTTCAGGAAGTGCGCGTGACCGCGCCGGTGAATTTTCCGTGGGACCAGGCCGACCTTGCGATCAAGATGCCGCGTTCGAAATGGGCCCGGCTTGGCGTCAAATATCCCGATGGAAGACCGTTGCCGGATGACGACATGCCGGCCTCGCTGTTGTTGCCGATGGGCCGCAATGGCCCGGCCTTTCTCGCCTACGCCAATTTCGCCGCCTACACCGAGTGGAATAACTCGCTGATCTATTCGACCACTGCCGGCTATCTTGCGACCCGCATCGCAGGCGCCCCGCCGATGCAACGGCCGAGCGCGCCGGTGACGCAACTGCCGCTCAGCCAATTGCGCGAACTCCAACAGCTTCTGGTGCGTGCCGGCTACGACGTCGGCAAGGTTGACGGCGTCATGGGGCAGCAAAGCCGCAACGCGGTCAAGACGATGCAGATGAAGTTCGGTCTGCCGGCAGACTCCTGGCCGACAGCCGAATTGCTGGCGAAGATGCGAGGCCCGCGCGCGCAGCCCGCTGCCGCCATGGCCCAGCCGCCGAGGTAGATGTCCCCATGGTGAGGAGCGCCAATTGGCGCGTCTCGAACCATGAGGACAAGTGGCCAGGCCTCCATCCTTCGAGACGCGGCCTTTCGGCCGCTCCTCAGGATGAGGGATGGCCAGTTTGATCAAACCTCGTCCCCAAGAGAGTTGTATATTTCGTCGCGCATCCCATCTGTGGCACACGCCGTTCGGCGATAAAGTTTCCCGCCACGAAAGAGCATCACATGTCCTTCTACGACGCCTCCGTCCCCGCCTTCCTGCAAATCCTCGGCAGCCTGTCAGGCATTCTCACCAAGGCAGAGGCGCATTGCGCCGCGAAGAAGGTCCAGCCGGAGGTATTGCTCTCCGCGCGGCTCTATCCGGACATGCTGCCGCTATCGAAGCAAATTCAACTGGCGTGCGATTTCTCCGGCAAAAGCTGCGCCCGGCTTGCCCATATCGACGTGCCAACGACGCCGGATACCGAGAAAACCTTTGAAGAACTGCGCCAGCGGCTGGAGAAGGCCGCCGACTACCTGAAGAAGTTCACGCCCGCGCAATTTGAAGGCGCCGACAGCCGCGAGGTCACCTTCCCGGTCGGCCCCGACCGGACCATGACACTCAAGGGCCAGGAATTCCTCAACCGCGTTGCCTTCCCGAATTTCTATTTCCACGCCGCGATCGCGCACGGCATTCTCCGCCACAATGGCGTCGAGATCGGCAAACGCGATTTCCTCGGCGTGGCCTGAGCGGTCCGGCCCTCCGGAGTGCCAACGGAGCAAAGTGTGCTAACGTGGGCGCGATACAAAGGATGATCTTCATCATTTCGCGCCCATTTCAAGCAGTTCCTGCTGGCTGGCGATTTCGTGATTGTGGCTGACTTGCCGCAGTACAAGCGAGTGCACACCTCGATATCACTCCCGCCTGCTTTTCTCACTCAACGAGATCATCCCAATGAGCACATCCAAACTTCTCGAATCCTACAAGCTTGGCTCGATCACCCTTTCCAATCGCCTTGTGATGGCGCCGCTCACGCGTAACCGTGCGCTGGAGGGGTTGGTGCCTAATCCGCTCGCCGTGGAATATTACGGCCAGCGCGCCTCGGCGGGCCTTCTGGTCAGCGAAGCCACCCAGGTTTCACAGCAGGGTCAGGGATATCAGGACACACCCGGCATCTATTCCAGAGAACAGATTGCCGGATGGCGCAAGGTAACAGACCGTGTGCATTCCAGGGGCGGACGAATCTTCCTTCAGCTCTGGCATGTCGGCCGGATCTCGCATACGTCGCTACAACCGAACAATGGTGCGCCAGTCGCGCCGTCGGCGATCCGCGCCAGGACCAAGACCTTCGTCAACGGTACCTTTGCGGATGTTTCCGAGCCCCGCGCGCTCGAACTTTCGGAAATCCCCGGCATCATCGACGACTTCCGGAAGGGCGCCGCCAACGCGATTGAGGCCGGTTTCGACGGCGTCGAGGTCCACGGAGCCAACGGGTATCTTCTGGATCAGTTCGCCAAGGATGGCACCAACAAGCGCGCCGACGCCTATGGCGGCTCAATCGAGAACCGCGCCAAACTGATGCTCGAAGTGACCAAAGCGGTGGCCTCTGAAGTTGGCAGCGACCGCTCCGGCATCCGCATCTCGCCGGTGACACCGGCCAACGATGTGTCGGACTCCAATCCGCAGCCGCTGTTCGACTACATTGTCGATCACCTCAACGCGCTGAAGCTGGTCTACATCCACGTCATCGAAGGTGCTACGGGTGGTCCGCGCGATATCGCGCCGTTCGACTACCGCTCGCTGCGCAATCGCTTCAAGGGCACCTATATCGCCAACAATGGCTACGATCTCGAGCTGGCGAACAAGGTGCTGTCGGCCAATGAAGCGGACCTGATCGCATTCGGGAAATTGTTCATCTCCAATCCCGATCTGGTCGAGCGTTTCAAGCGTGGCGCACCGCTCAATGCATTCGACAAAGCCACCTTCTACGGCGGCAGCGCCAAGGGATATACGGACTATCCCGCGCTTGAATCCGCCGGCGCGGCGGAGTGACGGGCGGCTACCCGTCTATGACGCCATCTTGCCCGGCTGCCCTCGCGCACGCGTGGGGACGCCGGGTCTCACGCCGGAATGGGCTGGTCGTGCTGAATCACTTGCGGGCGGCCCTCTTCATCGATGGCGACATAGGTGAAGTTGCCGTCAGTCACCAGGATCGGCTGCAATTCCCTGCGGCGAAGCACCCACGCTTCGAGATGCACCGTGATTGATGTCTTGCCGACCCTGACGAGGTTGGCGTGCACCGATATGAGATCGCCAACGTAGACGGGCTTGCGGAAATTCATCGCATCGATCGCAACCGTGACGGTGCGCGATTTCGCCGTCTTTGACGCGAATACGCCGCCGCCGACATCCATCTGGCTCAGTAGCCAGCCGCCGAAAATGTCGCCATTCTGGTTGGTATCTGCCGGCATCGCCAGCGTGCGGATACAGAGATCGCCGCACGGCGCGATCTCGGTGACGGTCGGGGCGTGAACGGCTTGCGGGTCGGTCATGTCAAAGGGCGCTCATAAAGAAAACTACCTGAAAGTATCCCAGCCGGCATCCGGCGTGAACCGACCGCCGAATTTTGCGGCGAGCTTACGTAAGGCCGTCGCTACGTTTTCCACCCCGCGCGTCCGCGCGTAGTTCAACGGACCGCCGCGGAACGGCGCATAGCCCGTGCCGAAGATCATGGCGCCATCGACCATGTCGGCATTATCGACGATGCCTTCGCGCAGGCAGGCGACGCAGACGTTCGACATCGGCAAGATCAGCCGGTCGATCATCTCCGCGTCAGGCCCGGCAGCGGATTCAGGTCTGGTCTTGCCGGCCTTGCCGTCCTTCCAGACGTAGAAGCCCTTGCCCGTTTTGCGGCCAAGCTCTCCCTTCGCGACCTTGTCGCGCAGCCATGCCGGCGTCGGCGGTAACAGGTCGCCGAATTTCGAGCGCAGCATGTCGCCGACCGCAAGGCAAATATCGAGTCCGACCTGGTCGGCAAGCTCGATCGGCCCCATCGGCATGCCGAACTTTTCGGCCGCCGCATCGATCACGGTCTTGTCGACGTCGGCATCGAGCATCACCATGGCTTCCAGCATGTAAGGCGTCAGCGCCCGGTTGACGACGAAGCCCGGCGAACTCTTCACCGGCAGTGGCAGGCGATCGATCGCGCCGACAAAGGCCAGCGCTTCCTTCAGGAGCTGCGGATCGGTGCCGTCATGGCTGACGACCTCGACCAATTGCAGGCGCGAAACCGGATTGAAAAAGTGCAGGCCAAGCAAACGCTCGGGCTTTGCCAGCGTCGTACGCAAGTCCTGCAAGGGAATGCTCGACGTATTGGTGGCGAGGATCGCGCCCGCCTTCATCCGTGGTTCCAGGCCCGCATAGACTTTTTGCTTGAGCTCCAGTTTTTCCGGCACAGCCTCGATGATGAGGTCCGCATTGCGAACCCCCTCGCCATCGAGATCGGGAATCAATCGATCGAGCGCGTCACGCACTTCGGCGCGCTTGCGGATGATCTTGCCGAACAGATCGGCCGCGCGCTTGATTGCGCCCGCGATCGGTTCCGGCTTCATGTCCGCCAGCGTGGCCCTAAAGCCCCGATTGGCGCACCAGGCCGCGATATCGCCGCCCATGGCGCCGGCGCCGATGACATGGACATGCTTGATCTTGTTTTCCGAGCCGGCATGCTTCTTCATCTGATCGCGCAGGAAGAACACCCGGATCAGGTTTTGCGCCGTCGGCGTCACCATCAGATGCGCGAACGAGCTCTTTTCGGCCGCGAGCATCGCAGCCTTGTTGCCGCCGTGCTTTTCCCAGAGATCGATCAGCCCGTACGGCGCCGGATAGTGCTCGGGCGAAGCCGCCTTCGCAGCCTCGGAGCGCATACGCGAAGCGAGAAAGCCGCGCACGGGGCCGGCGTTGAGAACCGTATTGAGGAAGCCAGGCTTTGCGCGCTTGAGCCGGCCGAACACCGCGTCCTTCACGGCGTTCCGGACATGCCGCTCTTCCGTCACCGCATCAACGAGGCCGAGCGATTTGGCCCGGCGCGCATCGATGGTCCGGCCGGTGAGCATCAGCGTCATCGCCTGCGTCGGATTGACGAGTTCGGTGAAACGGGCCGTGCCCCCGAGACCTGGATGCAGCCCCAACATCACTTCCGGAAAACCGAAGCGCGCGTCTGAAATCGCGATGCGCGATTGACAGGCGAGCGCGACTTCGAGCCCGCCGCCGAGGCAAAAGCCGTGGATCACGGCCACGGTTGGAAATTTCACCGCTTCCAACCAGTCGATCACCGCATGGGCACGCGCGATCTGCACCTCGACCACAGCCGGGTCGCTCGCGCCGCGGAATTCGTTGACGTCGGCGCCGGCAATGAAGCCGGAAGTTTTGGCAGAGCGGATGACGAGACCGGTCGGCCGCTCGCTTTCGAGCGCGGCCAGCACCGTATCGAACTCGGTCAGCACCTCGGCAGACAGCGTGTTGGCGCTGGCGCCGTCACGGTCGAACAACAGCCAGGCGACGCCATCGGCATCGCGCGTCAGCTTGAAATGACGATAGGCGCTGCTTGCCGCCGGCTTCGGTCCGAATTCGAGCACGCGACCAGCGAGAACGTCGAGGATATGGCTTTCCATGACGCCCCCTATACCGTCTCGATCAGCACGGCGCCGCCTTGCCCGCCACCGATACATTCGGTGGCGATGCCGCGTTTGGTGCCAAGCCGCTTCATCGCGTTGACGAGGTGCAGCACGATTCGATTGCCGCTGGTGCCGACGGGATGGCCAAGGCTAATCGCGCCGCCATCGACGTTCAGCCTGCTCTGATCGAGCCGGCCTGCGGCGCCGTCAAGACCCAGGACCTCGCGGCAGAATTCACCGTCGTTCCAGGCCGCGAGGCAGCCCAGCACTTGCGTGGCAAAAGCCTCGTTCAATTCCCAGGTCTCGATGTCGCCAAGCGACAGCTTGTTGCGCTTCAACAGTTCGGTCGCCGACATCACCGGGCCCAGCCCCATGATCGAGGGATCAAGCGCGGCCCAGTGGCTGTCGACGATCACGGCCTTTGGCGCCAGACCGTGTTTCTGGACGGCTTCTTCCGAGGCCAGAATGACCCAGGAGGCGCCGTCGGTGATCTGCGAGGAATTGCCCGCGGTGACCTGACCCCACGGCCGCTCGAACACCGGCCGGAGCGCGGCCAATTTGTCCACCGAGGAATCCGGCCGAACGCCGTCATCGTGATCGTAGAACTTGCCGTCGCGCGCAAACGCGGTCTCGACCTCGCCTTTCAGGAAGCCGCTCTCCTGCGCATGGGCGAGCCGCTTGTGGCTTTCCACGGCATAGGCGTCGGACTGTTCGCGCGTGATGCCGAAGAAATGGCCGACGACCTCGGCGGTCTGTCCCATGTTGAGTTCGGTGATCGGGTCGGTCAGGCCGCGCTCAAGTCCGATGATCGGCTTGAAATAGGCCGGGCGCGCCTTCGCGATGGCGCCGAGCTTCGCCAGGACGCCCTTGGCGGTGGCAAGGCCTGCAAACCACCGAACGCCCTGCGCCGGCCAGACCAGCGGCGCGTAACTCAGCGCTTCAGTGCCGCCCGCGAGAACAAGATCGGAGACACCCTCGCGGATATAGCGGTAGGCGGTGTCGATCGACTGCATGCCGCTGCCGCAATTGATCTGCACTGTGAACGCGACCATCCGTTCGCCCATGCCGAGCCGGAGCGCTGCGACCCGCGCCGGATTCATTTCGTCGGCAATGACGTTGACGCAGCCCAGGATCACCTGATCGAATGCATCAGGCGCAAAGGGCTGCCGCGCGAGCAGCGGGCGGCCGCACTGGACGGCGAGATCGACCGGGGTGAAGGGCCCCGGACCGGTACGCGCTTTCAGGAACGGCGTGCGGCTACCGTCGATAATAAAGACGGGTCGCGCCATCAGCTTGCCGCCCTTTGCTCGCCGAGTTCCTGGAAGAACTGGTGCACGTTCGGCTTCTTGTAAATCGGCGAGAGCGCCTCGGGCGCGAAATCGTCGACGTCGATCACTTTCGCGACCGCCTCATGCACCGCCTTGAGCTGTTCGCCCTCGGCCTGCGTGATCACGCCGCGATTGACCGCCTCCTGCCAGTCAGGCAGGTGCGCCGCACGCAGGCGCTTGGAGATATCTTCAGCACCGACGACAAGCAGAAATGCCTTCTCCAGCCGCGCCACGCCG
>NZ_DAHUXJ010000032.1 GCF_027307225.1 Bradyrhizobium sp.
GCCAATCTCCATGCGCAGCTCTGCCGTGCGGAGGGCGATGCGTCCGTCACCGAGATCGCTTTCGCTCTTGGCTTCACGCATTTGAGCCGCATGGCTGGAGCTTACCGCGCCAAATTCGGCGAGTTGCCATCGGCGACACTGCGGCGCCGGATGAGCTAGGGCATGATGAAGTCGATTGCCGGCCGCGGCAAAAGCAGTCTCCCTCGCCCCGCAAGCGGGGAGAGGTGAAGCGAACCTTAATCCATCGCTCTTGGAGGCGGACTACTCCGCCGCCGCAGTCTCCGGCAGCTTGGCGCCTTTGCCATAACGCTGGTCGATATAGTCGATCACCAGCGCCTTGAAGTCGGCGGCGATGCCGGGGCCGCGCAGCGTGCGGAATTTCTTGCCGTCGACAAACACCGGCGCGGCCGGTGCTTCGCCCGTGCCGGGCAGCGAGATGCCGATATTGGCATGCTTGGATTCGCCGGGGCCGTTGACGATGCAGCCCATCACGGCGACGTTGAGTTCCTCGACGCCCGGATATTGCGTCTTCCAGCCCGGCATCTCGTCGCGGATGAAATCCTGGATCGAGCGCGCCAGTTCCTGGAACGTGGTCGACGTGGTGCGGCCGCAGCCGGGACATGCCGCAACCAGCGGCACGAAGGTGCGGAAGCCCATGGTCTGCAAGAGTTCCTGGGCGACCTGCACTTCCAGCGTGCGATCGCCGCCCGGTTCGGGCGTCAAGGAAATGCGGATGGTGTCGCCGATGCCGTCTTGCAGGAGGATGCCGAGCGCGGCGGACGAAGCGACGATGCCCTTCGAGCCCATGCCGGCCTCGGTCAGGCCGAGATGGATGGCGTAGTCGGAGCGGCGCGCCAGTTCCTGGTACACCGCGATCAGGTCCTGCACGGCGGAAACTTTCGCCGACAGGATCATCTTGTTCTTCGGCATGCCGAGTTCTTGCGCGCGTGCCGCTGACAGCAGCGCCGACTGCACCATGGCCTCGCGCGTCACGGCGCGGGCGTCGCGCGGATTGGGAGACGCGGTGTTCTCGTCCATCAGCTTGGTGAGCAGCTCCTGATCGAGCGAACCCCAGTTGGCGCCGATGCGCACCGGCTTGTTGTTCTTGTTGGCGATCTCGATGATGTCGGCGAATTGCGTGTCGCGCTTGTTCTTGAAACCGACATGGCCCGGATTGATGCGGTATTTGTCGAGCGCCTCGGCGCAGGCCGGATATTCGGCGAGCAGCTTGTGGCCGATGTAATGGAAGTCGCCGATCAAAGGCGTGTTGATACCGCGCTTGCGCAGGCCGTCGCGGATATGGGGAACGGCGGCAGCCGCTTCCTCGCGGTCGACGGTGATGCGCACCATCTCGGAGCCGGCGCGCGCGAGCGCTGCGACCTGCGCGATAGTGCCGTCGACATCGGCGGTGTCGGTGTTGGTCATCGACTGCACGACGATCGGTGCGCCGCCGCCGACGGCGACCTGGCCGACCATGACCTGCGTGGTTCTGTGCCGGGCGCCAGGACCCGCAATATCGTTATCGAGAGACTTTTCGGGCTTGTTCATGGGCGTCAGATATCAGGTTTCGGTGACGGTCAGCAACGGATCAGTCGGTATTGGAGCACCCGGATTGGGCCGGTTCACGAGGTAAAGCCCCGCGATGACGAGAAGTGCCGCGGCCCCGAAAACCGGGGTCAGCCTATCATGCAGGATGAAATAGCTAGCCGCGACGCCAAACAAAGGGGTGATGAAGGTAAATGCCGACAATTTGCTGGCCGAATAGGTCTTAACCAGCGCAAACCAGAGCAAAAACGTCAGTCCGACCACCCAAATCGCCTGATAGGCCATCAGCGACAGGGCCAGAGGTCCGGGAAAATGGGTCAGCCTCTCGCCGAAACAGAAGGCTGCCATGCCCAAAATCGGGATCGATACCGCGACCTGGTAGATCAGCCCCTTTTCGGCCGGCGCGTGGCGCAAGCGGGTCGCCTTCACCATCAACGTCGTCGCAGCCCACAGCGCCCCGCCGCCGACGATCAACAGATCGCCCCATAGCACGCTGGCGTCGACATCGGGTTGGGGCACGCCGATGGCGAGCGCGACGCCGACAAAGCTCAAGCCGAGACCGGCCCATTGCAAGGCGCGCAACCGTTCGCCGAGCAACCGGTAGGAACCAAGCGCGACAAAGAAAGGCGCGGTGTAGAGAAAGACCACCGCGCGTGAGGCCGTCGTCAATTCCAGCCCGCGATACACCAGCACGAATTCGATGCCGAAGGTGACGCCGAGCAGAAGGCCGGCGCGAAGCGTGCCGTCGCGTTCGAACAGTTTTACGCCGCGGAAGTGTGCAATCAGGAGCAGCACCGGAAGCGCGGCGGTGGAACGGATCGCGCCTTGCCAAAGCGGCGGAATATCAGGCAGCGCCAGTTTGACCGCGATCTGGTTGAAGCCCCAACTCAAGCACAGCATCAGCATCAGGCCAATGGCTTGCGGGCTGAGCGAGCGCTCCGCCGATGAATTCGGCAATTTGTCTGAAGTCATGGGAAGCTTGGTCGCTTTCTTCTTAATTCTGGCAATGCGCGCAAATGCCGGTGATCTCGACGATCGACATTTTCGGCGCAAAGCCGCTGGCGCGCGCCGACGCGGTGAGGCTTTGCGCGACCGGCGCCGCCGGCACTTCGCCGACCAGGCCGCAGCGCTCGCAGATCAGGAACGCCACCATCGCCGCCTCGTCATGGTCATGCGCGCAGGCGAGAAAGGCGTTGCGGCTTTCGATGCGGTGGACGAGGCCGTTCTCGATCAGAAAGTCGAGCGCGCGATAGACCGTGATCGGCGCTGGCCGCGGCTTCGTCTTCGCCAGTTCTTCGATCACCTCATAGGCGCCGAGCGGCCGGTGGCTCGACAACAGCGCTTCCAGCACCTGGCGGCGGATTGGCGTGAATTTCCGGCGCCGCCCGGCGCAGACCCGCTCGGCATGCTGCAAGGCATCCGCCGTGCAGCGGCCGTGATCGTGACCGGGGGCGGGAAAGGTCGGTTTGGCGATCCTCATGGCTTAAGCCTAACATTCTAAAGGAATAACCAAAATCCCGTTGCGCGGAAAAGCCCCACGGGGCCATCGCCTTAGCGGTTCCTTAGCCATGCCGATTTGACAGGGCAGGGCCGCATTGCCACGGCCATGAAAAATTCATAAGCAAGCTTATTATATCGCAAGCTTATGAAGGGCCCCAGAGGGCCCGCATGCTTCTCGAACGTCGAAAACGGTGCGCCAGCATGCCCCGCGATCCCGTGGACGCGAATTTTCTGTTTACGCTCGGCGAACTGCAGCGGCTGGTGCGCGCTTATGCCGACCGGCAGGCGGCGCGCTTTGGCATCACCCGCGCGCAATGGGCGGTGCTCGCCAAGGTCGAACGCTTCGAGGGCATGAAGCAATCGGAACTTGCCGAACAAATGGAGATGCAGCCGATCACGCTGACGCGCCTGATCGATCGCCTTTGCGACAATGGCTGGATCGAACGCCGCAGCGACGACACCGATCGCCGTGTCAACCGGCTCTATTTGCGCAAGGCCGGCCGCGCGCTGCTTGGCAAGATGAACGGTTTGAAGTCGGAAATCACGACGACTGCGCTGGAAGGTATCAGCCCGCCTGACGCCCAGCGGCTTCTCACCCAACTGGAAACAGTCAAGGAAAACGTCCGCAACGCGATTGCCGACGCCGAAGAAGATGCAAGGAAAGAACCCCGCTATGGCTGAGCCCGTATTGAAATTTCCGCCCGAGCAGAAGGGCGCGCCGGCGCAACCGCCGCATGAAAAGGTTGCGGCTCGGCCGCGCCGTCGCCTGCTGGCTGCGATGCGCCGCTATCGCCGGTTCCTGTTGCTCGTCGTGCTGCCGATCGTTGCCGTGATCGGCGGCGTGACGTTCTATCTCAATGGCGGCCGCTACGTCGGCACCGACGACACCTATGTTGGCGCGCAAAAGGTCCTGATCACGCCCGACATCTCCGGCCGCATCGACAAGGTCGTGGTCAAGGAAGGCGAGCTCGTCCACAAGGGCGACGTGCTGTTCGAGATCGATCCGGTCCCGTTCCGCCTGACGGTCGATCGCGCCAAGGCCGCCGTCGAACAGGCCAGGACGAGCTACAGCAACCTCGGCGCCAACATCAAGATTTACGACCAGATGGCCGAGTTGATGCAGCAGACCATCGACCTGAAGCAGCGCGACGTCGACCGCAAGTCGACGCTGGCGAAAAGCAGCTTCGGCTCGCAACTCGACCTCGACAACTCCACGACCGCAGTTGTCACCGCGCGCGCCCAGCTTGCCTTCGTGCAGCAGCAGCGTTCGAGCTCGCTGACGCAGTTGCTCGGCAACGCCAACCTCAAGCTCGACGACTTCCCGCCTTATTACCAGGCGCAGGCCGCGCTCGCGCAGGCCCAGCGCGACCTCGACCACACCGAGATGCGCGCGCCGATGGACGGCATCGCGACCCTGGTCGACCAGATCCAGCTCGGCCGCTTCGTCGTCGCTGGCTCGCCGGTCTTCACCATCATCGATGTCGCGAAGCCGTGGATCGATTCCAACCTGAAGGAGTCCGACTTCACCCATCTCGCGGTCGGGCAATCGGTCGAGATCGAAGTCGATGCGTTCCCGGATCACCCCTTCAAGGGCACTGTGGGTTCGCTCTCGCCCGGCACCGGCGCGCAGTTCGCGATCCTGCCGCCGCAAAACGCTACCGGCAATTTCGTCAAGGTGGTGCAGCGCATTCCGGTGCGGATCTACTTCGACGACAACGATCCGATGGTGAAGAAGCTGAAAGCCGGCATGAGCGCCTATGCGACGATCGACACCGGGCACAAGCGGACGCTGGCTGGACTGTTGAGCCTGCGCGCCACGGCGAAGCAAGACCAAAACTGATGAGCACCGTTCCCGGCCTGCAGCGGAACATGGTGACGATCTGCGCCATGACCGCCACCATCATGCAGGCGCTCGACACCACGATCGCCAACGTTGCGCTGCCTTATATGCAGGGCACGTTGTCGGCGTCGCAGGACCAGATCAACTGGGTGCTGACCTCCTACATCGTGGCGGCAGCGATCATGACCGCGCCGGTGGGCTGGATCGCCAATCGCTTCGGGCGCAAGCGCACTTTCATCATTTGCTCTGCGGGATTCACGGTCGCGTCGGTGCTGTGCGGGCTTGCGCAGGACATCAACCAGATGGTGCTGTTCCGCCTGCTGCAGGGCGTGTTCGGCGCCGCCTTGGTGCCGTTGTCGCAGGCGGTCATGCTCGACATGTACTCCCTGCAGGAGCGCGCCAAGGCGATGTCGATCTGGGGCATGGGCGTGATGATGGGCCCGATCATGGGACCCTCGCTCGGCGCCTGGCTGACCGAGACCTATTCCTGGCACTGGGTGTTCTTCGTCAACCTGCCGTTCGGCATCATCACCGTGCTCGGCCTGATGGTATTCATGGACGAGACAAAGCAGGATACCGAATTGCGCTTCGACTGGTTCGGCTTTGCCGCGCTTGCCATCGCCATCGGCGCGCTTCAGGTCGCGCTCGACCGCGGCGAACAGCTCGGCTGGTTCGAATCCAACGAGATCATCGCCGAGTTCGTGATCTCGATCGCCGGCTTCTATTATTTCTTTGCGCACTCCTTCACGACGGACCGTCCCTTCATCCAGTTCGCGCTGTTCAGGGATCGCAATTTCCTCACCGGCTGCATCTTCATGACGGTGATGGGGCTTGTGCTGTACTCGACGATGGCGCTGGCCTCGCCATACCTGCAGAACGTGATCGGCTATCCCATCATCACCGCCGGCGTGCTGCTCGCAAGCCGCGGCTGCGGCACCTTCGTCGCCATGATGATGGTGGGCCGGCTGATGCGCTACATCGAGGCGCGCACGTTGATCATCACCGGCCTGAGCATCACCGCGCTGTCGCTCTACACCATGACCGCCTGGACCGACCAGACCGGCGCGCAGGAGATCGTCATCATCAGCATCATTCAGGGTTTTGGCTTCGGACTCGTCTTCGTGCCGCTGTCGACGGTGGCGTTCATGACGCTGCCGAACAACCTTCGCACCGACGGCACCTCGATGCTGACCCTGATGCGAAACGTCGCGAGCTCGATCGGCATCTCGATCGTGATCGCGCAGCTCACCGATGGCGGACGGCGGATCTACGCCATCCTGTCGGAGCACATCACCCCGTTCAATCAGGCGCTGCAGATGCCTGACGTGCACAGCATGATCAATCTCGGCACCGACAAGGGCCGCGCCATGGCGGATGTGATGGTGGCGATCCAGGCGCAGATCATCGCGTTCTCGCAGGACTATCAGCTCGTGATGATCTTCATCGTCTGCTCGATTCCGCTCGCGATCATGATCGGTTCGACCAAGGCTGCCTTGCGCCACCAGGCGCCCGCGGCCGATCACGCGGTGATGGAATAGAATTCCATCACCTTCTCTCCCAAAAGCAAAAGGAGCGCTGCATGCAGCGCTCCTTCAGGATTTCTTCGAGATCGCGGTTGCGCGCGATCAGAAGTGATAGTTGATGCCGACTTCGCCGCTGTTGATGTTCAGCGTGCCGGTTGCGATGCCCCCAGGAATCTGCGACGCGAAGAAGGTCTGGCTGCCGAAGCTGCGATAGAGATATTCAGCCTTCACGGACCAGCGGGGCATGAACATCCACTCGATGCCCGCGCCCGCGGTCCAGCCGGTCATGGTCTGGCTGTCGCTGAGAGCCACGCCTGGAGCGGACGCGCCGAGCTTGGTATCCGCCAGAGCCAGGCCCGCGGTGCCGTAAAGCAGGACCTGATCGAACGCGACGCCGAAACGGCCGCGAACCGTGGCGAGCGCATCAACCTTCGCCGAAGCGGTGATGGCTCCCACGCCCGGGAAAACCTGCGTCACGCTGTTGTTGATGTCTGCCCAGGCGCCGTCGGCTTCGACACCGGCGACGAACTGGCCGAACTGCCAATTGTAACCGATCGTGCCGCCGGCGAAACCGCCCTTGATCGCGAACTGATCGCCGGTGTTTTCGCTGCCATAGCCGCCCATCGCGCCGATGTAGAACCCGCTCCAGTTGGTGGCGGGGCTGACGATCGCCGGCGCCTTCGTGTAGGGCGGAGCGGCGGCAGGCAGATCGGCGGCAGAAGCTGCGCCGGATATCGACGCCAGCAGAAGTCCCAAAGCAAGCTTTTTCATTATGTCCTCAGCGGTACATGAGCCCGTCTGAGCCAGTAATCGATGTTGCCGACAGTTACAATCGGGGTTGCAGAACGTGTCTATCTAAAACCGTTGAGTGTGGCCGCGCGACCACAGTTCGGTTGGCCTGACCCGCCAAAAACCGTCGACAGATCAAAAAGATGGTCGCGAATTGGCGAACGGAAGCATCACCGCAGATGTGGTGCTGGCAAGCCGCCCTGATCGCAGGTCGACTTTCTGCCTCGCGGCGGGCCTAAACGAGCTGTCGCTCCAGCCCGTGCAAAACCTGATAACACGGTAGCACCTGGGCGACGCTCGCATTGGGCTCGCGGCCCTCGCGGATGGCGGCAAAGAACTCGCGATCCTGCAGTTCGATCCCGTTCATCGATACATCGACCCTGGAGACGTCGATCTTTTCTTCCTTGCCGTTGAAGAGATCGTCGTAGCGCGCGACATAAGTGCCGGTATCGCCGATATAGCGGAAGAAGGTGCCGAGCGGACCGTCATTGTTGAACGACAGGCTGAGTGTGCAGATCGCGCCGCTTTCGGTTTTTAGCTGGATGGACATATCCATCGCGATCCCCAGCGTCGGGTGAATGGGCCCCTGGACCGCGTTCGCCCTTACGATCGGCGAGCGGGTCTGGTAGGCGAACAGATCGATTGTGTGCGCCGCGTGGTGCCACAACAGGTGGTCGGTCCAGCTCCGCGGCTGACCCAGCGCGTTCATGTTCGACCGACGGAAGAAGAACGTCTGCACATCCATCTGGTGGATGTTGTATTCGCCGGCGACAATCCTTTTATGCACCCATTGGTGGCTGGGATTGAATCTCCTGGTGTGGCCGCACATCGCGATCAATCCGGTTTTTTTCTGCAGGTCGACAACAGCCTGCGCGTCCTGCAGGGAATCGGCCAGCGGGATTTCGACCTGCACGTGCTTGCCGGCCTTCATGCAGGCGATCGATTGCGACGCATGCATCTGGGTAGGCGTGCACAGGATCACCGCGTCAACTTCCTTCAGCGCGAGGCTGTCGGCGAGGTCGGTGGATACATGGGCGATATCGTATTTGGCAGCGACTTCCCTGGTCGGCTCCAGCCTGCGGCCGACCAGCGACACCACCTCGACGCCATCTATCTTCTTGATGCCGTCGAGATGCTTGATGCCGAAAGCGCCGGCGCCGGCGAGCGCGACTTTGATAGCCTTGGTCATGTCAGTTGTTCTCCAGGATCACGTGGCCGACGGCGGTGTTGCTCGCCGGCACATGATAGAAGCGATGCCGGACCGCTGGCGGCTTGCCGCCATTGACGTCGCTCATGGCGCCACGGGCGATCAGCCACATCACGAGTTCAATGCCCTCGCTACCCGCCTCGCGGACGTAGTCGATGTGCGGCATCCTGGAAAGTCCATCGGGGTCGGCAATCAGCCGATCGAGGAAGGCCTCATCCCACTCCTTGTTGATCAGCCCGGCGCGCGGCCCCTGGAGCTGGTGGCTCATGCCGCCGGTCCCCCAGATCTGCACATTGAGCGGCTCTTCATAGGATTCGATCGCCTTGCGGATCGCCTTGCCGAGCATGAAGCAGCGCCGGCCAGATGGCGGCGGGTACTGCACTACATTGACGGCGAACGGGATGATCGGGCAGGGCCACGCCTTTGGCTGGCCGCACATCAGGCTGAGCGGCACCGTAAGACCGTGGTCGATATCCATCTTGTTGACGATGGTCAGATCGAAGTCGTCCTGGATCACCGACTGCGCGATATGGGAGGCGAGCTTCGTATGTCCGATCACCTTGGGCACCGGGCGCGGGCCCCAGCCTTCGTCGGCTACCGCGAACTCGGGCGCGGTGCCGATCGCAAAGGTCGGGATGATGTCGAGGCTGAACGCGTTGGCGTGATCGTTGTAAACCAGAAAGATCACGTCCGGCTTCTGCTCCTTCAGCCACTGCTTCGAGAAATCGTAGCCCTTGAAAACCGGCTGCCAATAGGGCTCGGTGGTCTTGCCGAGATCGATCGCCGCACCGACCGCCGGCACGTGCGAGGTGTAGACACTTGCAGTGATACGGGCCATCACTTCTTCTCCCCAATGCGACGATTACCTTCGACGGAGCGGCCACCCTTCACCATCATTTCACGATATTGTTCTTCGCTCATGCCGGTCATGCTGCCGGCCATCTGCTGAAAGCTTTTGCCGTCGGTCGCGCCGATCTTTGCCAGGAAGTAGATGTTGCCGCCGAGTTCGATGCAGCGGTTGAGGTCGCGCGCGAGCACAGCCTGTTTCTGATCCTCGGTCATGGGCCATTCGTCGAGATAAGCCCGCTCGTTGGCTTTGAAACGCGCGCGGTTCTCCGCCTTCATCAGCGACATGCAAAACTGGTTCAGATGATAGCCTTGCCGCGACATGTCGGCGTCGAAGACGGTGGTGCCGGGTACGTCCGTGTAGGGTTTGTCAAGTGCCATCGGAGTGCCTCCTTTATGATTCCTCGGGCCAGTACAGTCGCATCGGATTGTCGACCAGGAGCTTGTGCTGAAGTTCGGGCGTGGTGGCGACGTGCGGAATGAAATCGACCAGGAGACCGTCATCGGGCATGTGCCCCTTGAGATTGGGATGCGGCCAGTCGGTGCCCCAGAGCACGCGATCGGGAAACGCCTCGACGATTCGCTTTGCGAACGGCACGACGTCTCGGTAGGCATTCTGCTCGCCATCGAGCGCCGGCGATCCAGAAATCGATAATCGTTCCGGGCAACTGACCTTGGACCAGACGTTCTGGTTCTCGCGCATGAATTTCACGAACAGCTCGAACTCGGCGCCGTCGATCGGCTTGGCGACGTCGGGCCTGCCCATATGGTCGACCACGACCGTGGTCGGCAGCGACGTGAAGAAATCCCACAATTCGGGCAGGTCTTGTGCCTCAAAGTAGATCACTACGTGCCAACCCAATTTCGCAATCCGCCCGGCGATCTCGTTCAATTCGTCGCGTGGCGTGAAATCGACCAGTCGCTTGACGAAATTGAAGCGAACCCCGCGCACGCCGGCCTCGTGCATCGCCTTGAGTTCGGCGTCGCTGACGCTGCGCTTCACCGTCGCGACCCCGCGCGCCCTGCCGCCCGAATGAATGAGTGCGTCGATCATTGCGCGATTGTCGCTACCGTGACAGGTCGCCTGGACGACCACGTTCCGCGCGAAACCGAGATGGTCGCGCAACGCGTAGAGCTGCCGCCTCGACGCATCGCAGGGCGTGTATTTGCGCCCGGGCGCGTAGGGGAATTCGGCTCCCGGCCCGAACACATGGCAATGCGCATCGACAGCGCCGGCCGGCACCGCGAAGCGCGGCTTCGAGGGACCGGCATACCAGTCAAGCCAACCCGGCGTCTTCTCGAACGGCCCCGTAACAGGTTTCGACATAAACGCTTCCTTCAATGTTTCGACCCGTTGCCTCATGACCCTGGGTGCGTCGGTTCCATGCCGTGACTGCGTATGGATGCAGCCGCCTCCGCAGAGCTCAGATAGCTGATGAAATCACGCGCTCCGGTTTCGTTGGATGCCAGTGCGCACACGGCGCATGAAAACCGGGTCAACGATTGAATCTCCTGGGGCAAGGCGGCGACGATATCGATGCCCGGCACATCCAGAAACTCGCTCAATTGCTGAAAGCCGAGTTCGGCATCGCCGCGCGCCACCAGGGCGCCCACCGGAACGCCTGGGGGCGCCTGAATGATACGCACCGACTTCGATCGATCGGCGCCCCATTTTTCCAACAGCTTGAGCACATGCGTCCCGCTCGGCCCCGTGGAGTAGCCAATCGATTGTGCCGAGAGAACTGCGGCTTTTGTCGCGGCCTCGTCCGAGAGATCAGGACGCCTGGCTCCCGATCGTACAGCCACGGCAATCGCCGAATCGGCAAAGGCGGCGCGGCTCCCCGATTTCAGAAATCCGTCCTCCTCGAGCTTCTTCATGGCGTCGTCGGCGAGCACAACGATATCGAATTTCTCGCCGGAGCGGATGCGGCGCGCAGCATCGACCCCGCCAACGGACTCGATAGCTACCGAGCGTCCCGTCTTTTGCTGATATGCGCTGGAACGCTCCGCCAGGATCTGACGGGTGGCCATCGACGAAATGCCAACGATGTCAGCGGCCATTGACCAACTCTCTTGAACCCTAGTCGCTCTTCCCCTCAATCGATATATCTCAATCCGGCCTTCGCAAGCGGCTCCCGCATCTTGTACATGTCGAGGCCCAGAACGCCTTGCGCAAGTTTTTCGCGCTTGTCGGCTTCGTTGGCTTCACGTGCTTCCGCCGCATCCGCAGCCTGCTGGGCGATCCGGGCAGGCACGACCACTACTCCGTCCATATCGGCAACCACCACGTCCCCCGGATTTACGGTTGCGCCGGCGCAGACCACCGGGACGTTCACGGAGCCTAGTGTCGCCTTGACCGTGCCCCGAGCGCTGATCGCGCGCGAAAATACCGGGAATTGCATTTCGGTGAGATCCGTCACATCGCGCGCGCCGCCATCGATGACGAGACCTTTCGCGCCGCGGGCACGGTAGCTGGTGGCGAGCAGATCGCCGAAAAAGCCGTCGGTGTTGTCGACGGTGCAGGCAGCGACCACGACGTCACCCGGCTGTACCTGCTCGGCGGCCACGTGCATCATCCAGTTGTCCCCCGGCTGCAGCAGCACGGTAACGGCGGTGCCGCACATGCGGGCTCCGGCATAGATCGGACGCATATAAGGATGCATCAGGCCGACCCGGCCCATCGCTTCGTGGATCGTGGCGACGCCATAGCGCGCCAATTTCTCGACGGCGGCCTTGTTCGCCCGGTCGATATTGCGCCTGACGATTCCGAGATCGTTCATCGCAACGCTCATGATTAGTTTCCTTTTGCTTTCAACGCAGCATCCAGGCGCGGAAATACGCGCCGCGCATTGCCTTCGTAGATCTTGTACCGGTCCTGTGCGCTAAGTGTGGTGGCGGCTTCGATATAGCGTTTGGTGTCGTCGTAGTGGAATCCGGTTTCCGGATCGATGCCACGAACGGCGCCGATCATCTCGCTGGCGAACAGGACGTTATCGACCGGGATCACCTTGGTGAGCAGGTCGATGCCCGGCTGGTGATAGACGCAGGTATCGAAAAATATATTCTTCAGGAGGTGATCCTTGAGCAGCGGCTTCTTCATCTCCTGCGCCAGGCCGCGGAAGCGGCCCCAGTGATAGGGAACGGCGCCGCCACCATGCGGGATCAGGAACCTCAAGGTCGGAAAATCCCTGAACAGGTCCGACGTCAGACACTGCATGAAGGCCGTGGTGTCGGCATTCAGGTAGTGCGCCCCGGTGGTATGGAAGCAGGCGTTGCAGCTCGTGGAGACGTGAATCATGGCCGGGATGTCGAGCTCGACCATCTTCTCGTAGATCGGGTACCAATGACGATCCGAAAGCGGCGGCGAGGTCCAGTGTCCGCCGGAAGGGTCGGGATTGAGGTTGATGCCGACGAAGCCGTACTCCTTGACGCACTTCTCGAGCTCTTCCACGCAGGTCTTTGGATCCACACCGGGTGATTGAGGCAACATCGCAGCTCCCGCGAAACTGTCGGGGAATAGCTTGCTTACGCGCCAGCACAGCTCGTTGCAGATCGCGGCCCAGGTCGACGACACCTCGAAGTCGCCGATGTGATGGGCCATGAAGCTTGCGCGCGGGCTGAAGATGGTCAGATCGCTGCCCCGCTCGTTCATTTGCTTGAGCTGGTTGTTGATAATGGACTCGCGGAGCTCGTCGTCGCTGATCTTCAGCTCGCTGGCCTTGGGTCTGACCGCGGGATCCTTGATGCCCGCGATCTGCCGGTTGCGCCAATCTTCAAGAGCCTTGGGCGCCGTGGTGTAGTGGCCGTGCACATCGATGATCACGTGATCTCCCTGTCAGTTACTGCGGAGGGACGGGAGACGCTGCTGCAAGCTTCCCCGCCTGTTCATTTGATCTTTCCTCGTCAGATCCCGGGGCGGACCGGAAATCCCGTCACTTTGGTGCGTGACCGTCGCCAGCGAGAGATTTGGTCGGCGGTGCCGATCGCCGCGGCGATGGCGTCGCCCGGTCGAGCGCAGGCGCTTGCAGCGAAGCGACGGTCGCCTTCACCAGCTGCTCGATCGCATCTCCTGCGTCAGCCCCGTCGGAATCGCCGCGCGACAGCCGGGAGACGCGCTCTGGCGTCACCAGCGTATAATAGAGTGCCCCGAGAAGGAAATGGCTGCGCCAGACGATCTCGGCCCGCGGGATATGCGGAAGACTATCATGCACCGCATCGATAAAGGCGTGACTGGTGTCGTCGAAGGTCTGCGCGATGATCCGCCGGGTGACTTCGTTTCCCTCTGCCGACATGATGGCGCGCAGCCGCGTGAAACGCGCCCCGCCGCCGGCGAGATCGCTGCCGGACGAAAATGCCGGTAGCACGTAGGCGCGGACGATCGCCTCCAGCCTGTCCTGCAGATCGCGCACCCGCTTGGCGGCGGCCAGCAGCTCGGCGCGCCTGAGGTTCATCGGCTTGCAGTGACGCCGATAGATTTCCAGAAGCAACTCGTCCTTGGTCTTGAAATGATACGTCACGCTGCCCGGATTGGCGCCGGCGGCCTGCGCGATATCGCGCACGGTCACGGCGTTGAACCCTTTCGCCGAGAACAATTCCTCCGCGGCAAAGAGAATGGCTTCGCGCATGTTCGGCTTGCGCGCCTTTTCCTTTTCGGCGGACTTTTTGACCATATCATTTGTACTTTTGTACAAATGATATGGATAAGTCAACGAGGATTACTGGCCAGCCAGATCACCGCAGGGAAATCTCAGTTCAACTTCTCGATCGCCATCGCCACGCCCTGGCCGACGCCGACGCACATCGTCGCCAGCGCCAACTTTCCGCCGTGCTTCTCCATGCCGTGCACGGCGGTGACCACCAGTCGCGCGCCGCTCATGCCCAGGGGATGACCGAGCGCAATGGCGCCGCCGTGCGGGTTGACGAAGTCGGCGTCGTCCTTGACGCCGAGCTGACGCAGACAGGCAATGCCCTGGCTCGCAAAGGCTTCGTTGAGTTCGATCAGATCGAAATCGCTGATCTTCAATCCCAGCCGCTCCATCAGCTTCCGTGTCGCCGGCACCGGTCCGATGCCCATGATGCGCGGCGGCACGCCGGCCGACGCGAGACCAAGAATGCGGGCTCGTGGTGTCAGCCCGTGCTTCTTCACGGCGGCTTCGGAGGCGAGGATCATGGCGGCGGCGCCGTCATTCACGCCCGACGCGTTGCCGGCGGTGACCGTGCCTGGATTGCGCACGATCGGCCGGAGCTTGGCGAGGCCTTCCATCGTCGTTTCGGGGCGCGGATGTTCGTCCTTGTCCACCGTGATCGGACCGGCCTTGCCGCCGGGCGCTGAAACGGCAACGATTTCCTCGGCGAAATAACCCGCCGCGATTGCCTTGCCGGCGCGCTGCTGCGAGCGGATGGCGAACGCATCCTGATCGGCGCGGGAGATCTGAAACTCCTCGGCGACGTTCTCGCCGGTTTCCGGCATCGCATCGACGCCATATTGCGCTTTCATGACCGGATTGATGAAGCGCCAGCCGATCGTGGTGTCGAAAACTTCCGCCGAGCGCGAAAACGCTTCCGCCGCCTTGCCCATCACGAACGGGGCCCGCGTCATCGATTCAACGCCGCCGGCAACGGCAAGATCAATCTCTCCGGCGCGGATCGCCCGCGCACCGGCGCCGACCGCATCCAGTCCGGACGCGCAGAGGCGGTTGAGGGTCTGGCCGGGAACCGAATCCGGCAAGCCAGCGAGCAGGAGCGCCATGCGCGCCACGTTGCGATTGTCCTCGCCGGCCTGGTTGGCGCAGCCGTAGTAGACCTCGTCGACCTGCGACCAGTCGAGGTTCGGATGCTTGGCCATCAAGGCCTTGATTGGCGCAGCCGCGAGATCGTCGACGCGTACCTTGGCGAGCGAGCCGCCGAAGCGGCCGATCGGGGTCCGTACCGCGTCACATACAAATACCTCACCCATCGGTCACTCCTTGCGCTATCGTTCCCGTCGCTTCCAAAGGTGGGAAAGTTTTAGGAGCGGGCCAGAGGCAGGTCAATTGATCGCGCATCGTTTGGCGGCGCTTTCGCGCGAGGGCGGCCATGCTGCGACGGGTAATCGCTTCTTGTCCATCCCTCGAGACGGCGCTCCGCGCCTCCTCGGGATGAGGTTGTTCCGGTGGCTTGATTGATTTTAGACCCTCATGGTGAGTTGCCCACCGGCTGCGCCGACCCACTGCGCACGAAACTGGTGGTATGCTGGGGCGCCGTCGGCACGGAGGTCGGATACTCCTTGGTGCATCTAGCCCGATGGTGAGTTTGACTGTGGGACCTTGGAG
>NZ_DAHUXJ010000039.1 GCF_027307225.1 Bradyrhizobium sp.
AGCAGCCTTTCCAGAGTCCTCGGCGATTTCTTTTGGCCTCGGCCTCGTCGTGGCCGAACCGGCTTTGTCCTGCGGTCGCGGAATTGATGGCGAGGCCGTGATGAACCATGAGCTGGTTCAGGCTGGTGGCGTCATCGCCAGCGGTGCAAATGCCGACGTGCCATTTGTTGTACGTCGTGTCAGGCCCCAAATCCTGGCAACGGACGTCGCGGTTGCCGATCAAGGCGATGAATTGGTCACGGGCCTCGGTGCCGCACGCCCAGCTATCGGCATGGTCGTCGATGCAGACCTGGTCGGGCGCGGGAGCAGCAACCCCACCGAGCCGGTAGGTTACCCCGCCAACGGCGATGGCGCCCGCACTGCGGACGATGGGGTCGGTGGCGAAGCAAGGGCTCGCCGCGAACACCGCCAAGGCGAGGACAAACCCGGGGATAAACCGACGCATGATCGAACACTGTCAATGAAAGGCGTAACGAGTTCGGTCAACGCCTAACACATCCTGACGCCCAATGCTGCGGTCTTGTCGCCACGGCGGGCGGGCCGCAGTCAGGGCGAGTTGGCCGGCTGGTCTTTGGCCCTTTTGACGATGCTGACTTCGCGCACACCATCCAGCTCTTTCAGCTTCTCCGGGTAGGCCGCGATGTCCTGTGAGGAAACCTTGCTCAGCAGCACCAGGAGATTGTCGCTGCCTTCCGGATTCCTGTTTTCCACCAGAAAGCGCTTGATCTGGCCGGTTCGCAAACCGAGGGTTTCCTTCAGGAGTTCGGGCGTCAGGCTGCCGTTGTCGACCTCTATCTTGAGCTGGCAGCTCTGATTGCGCGACCGGTAGGCTTCCTCGAGCGGCTTGATGCCGGCCAGGATAATCAGGATGATAATCGTTGAGGCGCTCGCCGCCAGATAAAGGCCGCCTCCGACGGCAAGCCCGACGGCGGCCACAGTCCAGATGCTCGCAGCCGTGGTGAGGCCCTTGACGATCTCGCCGCGCGCCAGAATGGCGCCGGCGCCCAGAAACCCGATCCCCGAGACGACTTGGGCTGCGACGCGCGACGGGTCAAGTACGACGTTCTTCTCGGTGAGGATGTTGGCAAAGCCGTATTGGGAGACGATCATGATCAGGCAGGAGCCGACGCAGACCAGCATATGGGTGCGGATTCCCGCCGCCCACAGCAAGCGCTCGCGCTCAAAACCGATCAGGCTGCCCAGCGCCGCCGCGGTCACCAGGCGGAGCAGCATTTCCATGTTGGACATCGGCAGCCTCCAAGCTCGATAACTGCTTTTTATCGCGGGCGGAAAGGCCGGTCTATATCGCGAGCCCGCGCGTTGCCGGCGATTCCGGCAGTCCCCCAAGCCGCGCAGCAGGACTGCAAGCGGCGCGGCTTTTTTCGACACATAGACCGTTGCCTTGGCCCGGTTTTGCTGTACGACGGAATGGTGACGCCCCTCGATCTATGTGGTCCAGTCCCAAAAGGTTCGCAAGCAAAGCCCGCAAATGTTCAAACGAATTTTGATCGCCAACCGCGGTGAGATCGCCTGCCGGATCATCAAGACGGCCCGCCGGATGGGAATCGAGACCGTCGCGGTTTATTCCGAGGCGGACCGCGATGCCCTGCATGTCGAAATGGCCGACCACGCCGTCCTTATCGGCCCGCCGGCTGCGGCCGACAGTTATCTGGTGATCGACAAGATCGTCGAAGCCTGCCGCAGTACGGGAGCGGAGGCCGTCCATCCCGGCTACGGGTTCTTGTCCGAGCGCGAGGCCTTTCCGCGCGCGCTGGAGAAGGCGGGCATCGTCTTTATAGGCCCCAATGCGGGTGCGATCGCTGCAATGGGCGACAAGATCGAGTCCAAGAAGGCGGCCGCGGCCGCCAGGGTTTCGACCGTTCCCGGTCATCTCGGTGTGATCGAAGACGACAAGCAAGCGGTGAAGATCGCGGAACAGATCGGCTTTCCCGTAATGATCAAGGCCTCCGCCGGTGGCGGCGGCAAGGGCATGCGCACCGCCCATTCCACCGCAGAGGTCGCCGAGGGCTTCAACCTTGCGAAAGCCGAAGCGAAATCCTCCTTCGGCGATGACCGCGTCTTCATCGAAAAGTTCATTGTCGATCCCCGCCACATCGAAATCCAGGTGCTTGGCGACAAGCATGGCAACGTGATCTATCTCGGCGAACGCGAGTGTTCGATCCAGCGGCGTAACCAGAAGGTCATCGAGGAAGCGCCATCGCCGCTACTCGACGAGACCACGCGGCGCAAGATGGGCGAGCAGGCCGTCGCGTTGGCGAAGGCCGTGAAGTACGATTCCGCGGGCACCGTCGAATTCGTCGCCGGTCAGGACAAGAGTTTCTACTTTCTGGAAATGAACACGCGCTTGCAGGTCGAGCATCCCGTGACCGAACTCGTCACCGGCGTCGACCTGGTCGAGCAGATGATCCGCGTGGCCGCCGGCGAGAAGCTCACGCTCACGCAGAAGGATGTGACGCTAACCGGTTGGGCGGTTGAGTCGCGCCTTTATGCCGAAGACCCCTTCCGCAATTTCCTGCCTTCGGTCGGACGGCTGGTGAAATACCGGCCGCCGGCCGAAAGCGAGAAGGGCGGCGTCACCGTGCGCAATGACACCGGTGTGCAGGAGGGCGGCGAAATATCGATCTATTACGATCCGATGATCGCCAAGCTCGTCACCCACGCGCCGTCGCGTGCGGCGGCGGTGGAAGCTCAATCGATGGCGCTCGATGCATTTTATATCGACGGCATTCGCCACAATATTCCGTTCCTGTCCGCGCTGATGAACCATCCGCGCTGGCGCGAGGGGAGACTTTCCACCGGTTTCATTGCCGAGGAATTTCCGCGCGGTTTTGCCGCGCGCGCGCCGGAAGGCGAGGTCGCACGGCGGATGGCCGCGGTTGCCGCCGCCATTGATCACGTGCTTGGTGAGCGCAAGCGGCAGATTTCGGGCCAGATGATCGGACGGCCCGTGTATCGCGAGCGTCGGCGCGCGGTGTGGCTCGACCGCGAGGAAATCCCGCTTGAGATCGCTCGTCAGGCCGATCATCTCGTCATTCAGTTCGTCGGAGCCGATGACGCGACGGGCCATCCCCACCGCATCGACTCGCTCTGGAAACCCGGCGATCCGGTCTGGCACGGCAAGATCGATGGCCTGGCGGTTGCGATGCAGGTGCGGCCTGTTCTGAACGGTTTCCGCCTGTCGCACCAGGGTTTCGATGTTGCCATTCAGGTCTTCACCGAGCGAGAAGCGGCCGCGGCAAAGTTGATGCCCGTGGCCTCGGTCTCCGATTCCGGCAAGAAATTGCTGTGCCCGATGCCGGGCCTTGTGGTCTCGATCGCAGTCAGCGAAGGCCAGGACGTCAAGGCAGGTGAGACGCTCGCCGTCATCGAGGCGATGAAGATGCAAAACGTGCTGCGCGCCGATCAGGACGGCACCGTGAAGAAGGTTTACGCGACCGCGGGCGCGACGCTGGCGGTGGATGCGCTGATCCTGGAGTTTGCCTAACGCGTCATTGCGAGCCAACGGGTCGCGCGAACGCGCGCCCGATGACAGGCTCCGCGAAGCAATCCAGGCGGCGCAAGAGATTCTGGATTGCGTCGTCGCTGCGCTCCTCGCAATGACAACGAGGAAAATATATGGCCTTTCGTCAACGCCGCGAAGCGCTGCGCTCCATTCTCGCGGGATCGGCCTGCATCCGTCCGGGCTCTGTCTACGACGCGATTTCGATCCGGATCGCGGAAGATCTCGGTTTCGAGCTTGGCATGTTCGGCGGCTCCATTGCGTCGCTTGCGGTGCTCGGCGATCCGGATATTGCGCTGATCACGCTCACCGAGCTTGCCGAACAGATGCGGCGAATGTCTCGCGCCTCGTCACTGCCGGTTCTGGTCGATGCCGACCATGGCTACGGCAACGCGCTGAATGTGCGCCGGACCGTCGAGGAATTGGAGGCGGCTGGCGCTGCGGGCCTGACGATCGAAGACACACTGCTGCCTCAGGTTTACGGTGAGACGAAGACCCAGCTGATTTCGCTGGAGGAGGGTGTCGGCAAGATCAAGGCGGCGCTGGATGCGCGGCAGGATCCATCACTCGCTATTGTCGGGCGCACCGGTGCCGTCTCGATCACCTCGCTGGACGACGCGATCGTGCGTGCCAGGGCCTATGAGGCCTGCGGCGTCGACGCGTTGTTTTTCACCGGCATCAAGGCAAAGTCGGAACTGGCGGCGATCTCGACTGTGACGCGGCTGCCGATCATCCTCGGCGGCGCGCCGGAAGCGATGTCCGACCTTGGTTATCTCAGGGAGCAACGGGTTAGAGTGGCGCTTCAGGGCCATGCGACGATCGCGGCTGCGACGAGAGCCGCCTTTGAGACGCTCAAAGCGTTGCGGGAGGGAACGCCACCGAAGGCTTTGACCGGCCTCGCATCCGCGGATCTGACCGCGCAGGTGACACGCGAGGCCGAGGTAAAAACGCGGCTGGCTAACTTTCTCGGGATCAAGCGATGAGCGGCATTACCCGGCAAGTGGTGATCCGCGGCAGGGTACAGGGCGTGGGTTATCGGGCGTGGGTTGAACACCAGGCGCGGCGGCTTGGCCTGCATGGCTGGGTGCGAAACCGGCGCGACGGCAGTGTCGAGGCGGTGTTCGATGGCGTCGAGGATGTTGTCGTCAACATGATTGCGTCTTGCCGGAAAGGGCCGGTATCGGCGCGGGTCGATGATGTTACGGAGGAAGCCGCGGATACAGACGCACTGGGATTGCGGCACTCGGGAGAAGCGTTTTCGGTTCTGCCAACAATTTAAAAAAGAGAATGCAGGGAGAGATCAATGACAAGAAGATTTGTCGCGCGATGGACGGGCAGGATAACGCGCTTGGGCTTCCTTATCGCTGTTGCACTGCTGGCGGGCCGCGCTGAAATCTCGGCACAGACGCCATCCGCTTCGCTGCCCGGCGCCGATCCGGCTTTGCTCGAGGACATCGCGGTTGGCAGCCGTATCCTGGCTGATTTTGGCGTGCTGGACGGCTTTGGCCATGTCAGCGCGCGCAGTCCCACCAATCCAAATCACTTCCTGATGTCCCGTTCGCTCGCGCCCGCGCTCGTGACCCCGGACGACATCATGGAGTTCGATCTCGACGGCAACCCGGTCGACGCGCGCGGCCGGAAGGTGTTTCTGGAGCGCTTCATCCACGCCGAAATCTACCGCGCGCGGCCGGACGTGATGTCGGTGGTTCACACTCATTCGGCAGGCGTGATTCCGTTTTCAGTAAGCAAGGTGCCGCTGCGCGCGATGTATCACAACCCTGCCTTTCTTGCGCGCGGCGTGCCGGTCTGGGATATCCGGAAAGACTTCGGCGATACCAACATGCTGGTCAGCAATGCCGCGATCGGCAAATCGCTTGCGACCGCACTCGGCGACAAGGCGGTGGTGCTGATGCGCGGCCATGGCGATGTCGCGGTCGGGCCATCGGTCAAGGCGGCCGTATTCCGAGCCTACTATACCGACGTCGATGCCAAGCTTCAGGCGCAGGCGCTCGCGCTGGGCGGTGAGCCAAATTACCTGACGCCGGGCGAGGGCGAGAAAGCGGACAAAACCAATCTGGTCGTGATCGATCGCATCTGGAACTTGTGGCGGATGAAGGTGCTGCCGACGCTCGCCAAATAGTCGGCCGTTCTGATTGCTTACCAACACCAAGGACGAAAAGGCCGCCTACATCGCCGCCATGTTCGCGCGCATGGGCGAGCTTCTGGGTCCGCTCCATAACGAGAGCTACCTGCATGTCGACGAGGTGAAGGGCGATGCTTACGGTTTCGGTGGCCTGACGCAGGAGCGGCGCTACATCGCCGCCAAGCTCGAGGTCGCGCCGCAAAGCAAGGCGGCTTGAGCTGCGCTCATATTTGCTTCGGGCCAGTGGTCCGATTCTAGCATTCGCATCCCGTTACAGCGACCACCGTTGCGAATGTTAGAATCCAAGGACCACTGGCAAATGTTAAATTCCAGTGGAGTTTTGGATTTGACGTTCGCTTTGCGAGTCGGCGGCCTAAGGGCTAGCGAACGTCAAATCCACTCCACTGGGGTTCGAGCACTTCCTCGAACGCCTGCCGGAGCGCAATATCGACGTCGGCGGTGGTCGCGGTGAGGCCGAGATCGGCGAGGCTGGTGACGCCGTAGCGCGGGTCAGTCACCCCGCAGGCGATAATGCCCTGGAAATGCTCGAGCTCGGGCTCGACGTTGATCGCGATGCCGTGGAACGACACCCATCGCCGCAAGCGCACCCCGATGGCGGCGATCTTGTCCTCATGGCCTTTGCCCTTGTCGGGCCGCGCGACCCAGACGCCGACGCGGTCCTCGCGCCGTTCGCCGCGGACGTTGAAGGCCGCGAGCGTGCGGATGATCCACTCCTCAAGGCTTGCGACATAGGCGCGGACGTCCGGCCGGCGCCGCTTCAGATCGAGCATCACATAGGCCACGCGCTGGCCGGGGCCGTGATAGGTGAGCTGGCCGCCACGGCCGCTGTGGAAGATCGGAAAGCGAGGGTCGAGCAGGTCGGCTATCTTGCCGCTCGTTCCGGACGTGTAGAGAGAAGGGTGCTCCAGCAGCCAGACCAGTTCGCCCGCGCGGCCGGCAGCGATATCGGCAACACGCGCCTCCATCGTGGCCACGGCTTGCGGGTAAGGAATCGGGTGATCCGAGATCAACCACTCCACCGCCGCCCCGCCGGGGCCTGGCGAGAAGGCTGATAAATCGAGGCTTTGGCGATCGTTAACCATCGGCTAACCATAACGTGGTGATCTCGGGATACGCGATTTTGCGCTTGTCCGTGTGGTAGTCTGTCCAGTGCCAACCCTCGATAAAGTCAGCGTCGACCTCATGGTGGTTCTGGGAACCACGACAATGCCGATTCATCAGGTCATGCGGCTTAGCCGCGGCGCCATCATCGAACTCGACGCCACCGAAGCCGACGAAGTCAAGATCCTTGCCAACGCGCTGCCGGTCGCCTCCGGGGTCGTGCTGGTCGATCGCAACCGGATCGCGGTCGAAGTCAAGCAAATGCTGTCGAAAGCCGTCGGCAGCCGTTGATTCGGCTAGTGGAATGGATTTGATAGTCGCGACCCCGCTTAGCCGCGAGTGCGTCAGGCGAATGTCATATCCGAAACTCCACTAGAAGCCGATATTTTGCCAGTTCGGTTTAGAATTTGAAAATTCCTTTCAGTTTCGCGGTAACCTCGTCATAGGAACTTCAAATTCTAAACCGCACTAGAATCACATAATTGGCTAATGCTCCTTTGATTCCGAAGTTCGTAAACGTGGAGCCGCAATATGGTACGAACTTCGGAATCGGAGCACTAGCGGTCCTGCTAATTCTAACATTCGCAAAAGCGGCCGCCGAGAAGGGATGCGAATGTCAGAATTGGACGACTAGCCTCGCAAAATCGCCAAATCGATGCCATCCCGGCCTTGTCGGCGTATGGCCGATTTGTTACATCGGCGCCGTCGCCGTGCATCGCGGCCGGCATTTAAGCGCTCGTGGCGGAATTGGTAGACGCGCTGCCTTGAGGTGGCAGTGAGTAACATCGTGGGGGTTCGAGTCCCTCCGAGCGCACCATACCCGCGTGCAATTACCTGAATCTACGATATTTTTTTCGGAAATGACCGCGCAAAGCCAGCGCGATCGACGTCCTCCTGGCGCTAGCTCTTGTGATGGACCGCTTGCAGGCCATAGACCGGTGTCGGGATGCCCTCGTAGCGCGCCTTCAACTGCAGGGAAAGGAACTGCGAGTAATGGCGCGACTGGTGCAGATTGCCGCCGTGGAACCATAGGCCATCCTGCTGCGTCGGTTTCCACATGTTGCGCTGTTCGCCTTCCCAAGGACCGGGGTCCTTGGTCGTATTGGAGCCGAGTCCCCAGACCTTGCCGACTTTGTCGGCCATTTCCTGGTTGATGAGATCGGCGACAAAGCCGTTCATCGAGTTGTAGCCGGTGGCGTAGACGATCACATCGGCGGGCAATTCCTTGCCGTCGTCGAGCTTTACGCCATTAGGCGTGATTTCCTCGACTTGGCCGGCCACCAGCTTGACCTTGCCGTCGATGATGAGCTGCGAGGCGCCCACGTCTATGTAGTAGCCGGAGCCGCGACGCAGGTATTTCATGAACAGCCCGGAATCGTCGTCACCGAAGTCAAGCCGGAAACCCGCCTTCGTCAGCCCCGCATAAAAATCGGCGTCGTCCTTGCGGATCTTGTCGTAGACCGGCTTCTGCAACTCATTCAGGATCTTGTATGGCAGCGAGGCAAAGATCAAATCAGCTTTCGCCGTCGTCATGCCGCCGCGGGCGGCGCGCTCGGAGTAGAGATCGGCGATGGATTCCATCAGCGAATCCGAGCGCACGATGTGGGTGGTCGAGCGCTGCACCATAGTCACATCGACGCCGGCCTCGTATAGCGCCGCGCAGATGTCATGCGCGGAATTATTTGAGCCGATCACGACCACCTTCTTGCCTTTATACCGGTCGGGACCTGGATGGCGCGAGGAATGGTGCTGCTCACCCTTGAAGCTGTCTTTGCCCTTGAGTGGCGGGACGTTTGGTTTGGCGGACATGCCGGTCGCAAACACCAGCTGCTTCGGCTTGAGTGTGATCTCCTCGCCACCACGTTCAACGACGACGTTCCATTCCTTTTTGGCGTCGTCCCAGCTCGCGTGTTTGGCCGTGGTGCTGGTCCAGTAGTTCAGCTCCATGACCTTGGTGTACATCTCCAGCCAGTCGCCAATCTTGTCCTTAGGCGAGAACACCGGCCAGTTCTTCGGGAAGTCGATGTAGGGCAGATGGTCGTACCAGACCGGGTCATGCAAGCAGAGCGATTTGTAGCGCTTACGCCAGGAATCGCCAGCGCGTTCGTTTTTCTCGATGATGATGGTGGGCACGGCGAGCTGGCGCAACCGCGCGCCGAGCGCGATGCCGCCCTGGCCGCCGCCGATGATGAGCACGTAGGGGTCGGTCTTAATGCCGAGCTGCTCGGCTTCCTCGTCTCGCAATTCCTTCCAGGTTTTTGTGCCGGGATTGACGCCGTGCCGGGCTCCGAGCGGCCGGGTATAGCCCGCCTTTTCTTCGTAATCCTTCAGCTCGACCATGGTTGTCAGCAGCGTCCAAATCCGCCCGTTCTGCACACGGATCAGGCCGTGGCCGCGTGAGGCGCCAGTCTCGAACGAGATCCAGCATTCGGTAACGCCATCGGTCTCCGTTGCGCTTTCCCCCTCGGCGATCTTCCAGTTGCGTGGCTTTACGCGCGCAAGGCAAGAGCCAAGCATCTCTCGCACTTGATCGCGGCCTTCCATGGTTTTGATGTTCCAGGTGAAGGCAACGAGATCGCGCCAGTAGCATTCCGGCGCGAACATCTCTACAGCGGCGCCGGTATCGGCTGCCGCAAGTGCCGCATCGAATTTGTCAAGAAAGCCTTGGATGCGCGCGTTGAGCGTAGTGTCGAGCATCATGTCCTCCCTGCCTCGTTTTGCGCTTTTCTGCCGATGCAATAAGCTTATACCAACTGTCGGATGAATCCAGACTTGCGCAGTCCGATTTCCCGCAGGCTTTTTGCGCTCATCACCGTTCACCCACCAAGATACGGATTGGCTTACCGACGACATTGCAATTGATGCCGCGGGTTCGGAGAGTCTGACCCGTTGCAGAAAGTCCGCGGGCGGTGAAGGCCATCAAGATATTCGGATGCATGCCAACCATCACGAAGTCGTCGGTTAGTTGGGAGGGCGAGACGTATCTGGGTGGTGGAGGCCGAAAGTATATCATCGCTAATAGGGCTCGGACGTTAACGCTCTTGCGTTGATGTCGATCCGGCCGCGAAATTCCGCCGTCCGCACTGGCGCGATTCTTCCATTTTCATTCCAAAACGACCGGGTCCTGAACCACGACCTGGATGCGCGCGACCCCACCGCCAAGCTCCAGTCGAGGCCTTTTGTTATTGCGGGGATTGGCCGGAGGGTATTGGATGAGTACAGGAGCCGCGCAAGAGCCCCCACTCCAAAACAGTCGGCGCACTCAAACCAAATCAGGGAGACCGAAATGCCCACGATTCAATGGCGATTCGGAGCGCTTTCTGCTGCCTTCGCTATACTCGCCGCCAGCGCGACGCTCGCAGAGGAAAAGAAATACGACGCCGGGGCCACCGATACCGAGATCAAGATCGGTAACATCGAGGCCTACAGTGGTCCGGCATCCTCATATGGTGTGATAGGTAAGACCGAGGCGGCCTACTTCAACAAGATCAACGCGGAAGGTGGCATCAACGGCCGCAAGATCAACTTCATCTCCTATGATGATGGCTATTCGCCGCCCAAGACGGTTGAGCAGGCGCGCAAGTTGGTGGAGAGCGACGAAGTCTTGTTGATCTTCAACTCGCTCGGCACGCCGCCCAACTCGGCGATCCAAAAATACATGAACTCGAAGCAGGTACCGCAATTGTTCGTCGCCACCGGCGCCACTAAGTGGAACGATCCGAAGCACTTCCCCTGGACCATGGGCTGGCAGCCCTCCTACCAGAGCGAGACGCAAATCTACGCAAAATACGTCCTGAAGAACCTGCCAAACGCCAAGATTGCCGTGCTCTACCAGAACGACGACTACGGCAAGGATTATCTCAAGGGCTTGAAGGACGGGCTCGGTGCAAAGGCTTCGACGATGATCGTAGCCCAGGAGGGCTACGAGACCACCGAGCCGACTATCGACTCACACATCGTCAACCTGAAGGCGTCGGGTGCTGACGTGTTCGTCGATTTGTCGATTCCGAAGTTCGCGGCCCAGGCGATCAAGAAGGCGACAGAAATCGAATGGAAGCCGATTCACTTCCTCAATAGCGTCAGTTCGTCGGTCAGCGCGACGATGAAGCCGGCCGGATTCGATAACTCCCAAGGCATCATCTCGTCGGCCTATCTGAAGGACCCGACGGATCCCCAATGGAAGGACGATCCCGACATCAAGGCTTGGAACGCGTTCCTCGACAAATATTATCCGGAAGCCAACCGCAGCGACGCCTTCGTGGTCTACGGCTATGCCGTTGCGCAGAACATGGTCTATGTCCTGAAGCAGTGCGGCAACGACCTGACGCGCACCAATGTCATGAAGCAGGCGGCAAGCATGCACAATCTGGTGGTCGCCGGCCTGTTGCCTGGTCTCACGATCAACACCAGCGCCACGGATTTCGCGCCGATTTCGCAATTACAACTGATGCGCTTCAAGGGCGACACCTGGGAGCGGTTCGGAGACATCATCAGCTCGGACGCCCGTGATTAGGCTATGAAACAAAAGGTCAGCCATCCGACTACCAAGCGACGCGGGACATGCGCACGCGTGTTTGGGCCAAGGGCAGAAATTTTCCGCTCGGCCGACTTGGAAGCTGTCTGGTGTGCCCGGCATGCATCGGAACGTGATCTTTGGGCGACTACCAATGGTGCGGGCAGTTATCAGTAGGCAATTGGTGAGTAGCAGCGAGGAGCTACCCGAAACTGCGCCGCAAAAAATAAATCGTCGGTCGTCGAGATCGATCGACGGCCGCTTTCGCCAACGCGCCAAGTTTGTAGATAGCAGCTTGATGGATTTGCCGCGTGTTTGCGATCAGATCGCGATAAGAGCGACCACAGGGACGACGACGTCTTCCAGAGGCCGCAGAGCTCACTCCGACAGGACAACAAGCGAGAAACGCCATGGACGACACTGGACTATCCCCAAATCTCTCACGGGTTCGCGGTGCTATCGATGCACCGCTCAGCGATCTGACGATCCCTGAATTGTTCGCAGATACCGTTGCACGGTTTCCCGACCGGCTCGCCGTGGTTTTCCGCGAGCAAGGCGTGCGCTGGACCTGGCGCGAATTCCAGGACGAGGTCGATCGCTTCGCCGCCGGGCTGCAAACGCTCGGCCTCAACTGTGGCGACAGGGTCGGGATCTGGTCGCCCAATCGCGCCGAATGGGTGGTGACTCAATTTGCCACCGCGCGCCTCGGGCTCATCCTCGTCAACATCAATCCCGCCTACCGGTTGACGGAACTGGAATATGCGCTGCGGGTCTCCGGATGCCGCGCGGTCGTGTCCGCCGTGCAGCTGAAGACGTCGAAGTACCTGGAGATGCTCCAGACCGTGCGTTCCAATCTTCCGGCGTTGCAGTGGATCGTGCAAATGGGCGATATGCCGGCGCCTGGCATGGTCAGCTATGCGGAAGTCATGGCGTCGGGCAAGGACATTCGGGCGGAGGACCTGTCGCTTGGCTGCCGCGATCCGATCAACATCCAGTTCACCAGCGGCACCACCGGCAGTCCCAAGGGCGCGACGCTGACCCACCATAACGTGGTCAACAATGCGCGTTTTATCGCCCGGGCGATGAACTTCACCGAGGTCGATCGCCTCTGCATTCCGGTGCCGCTTTACCACTGCTTCGGCATGGTGCTCGCCGTGCTCGCCTGCGTCAGCACCGGCGCGGCGATGGTGTTTCCGGGCGAGTCGTTCGAGCCCGGCGCGACGCTGGCCGCTGTTGCCGCTGAGCGTTGCACCGCGCTGCACGGCGTGCCGACGATGTTCATCGCCGAGCTCGGTCATCCGGATTTTGCGACGTTCGATCTGTCAACGCTCCGCACCGGCATTATGGCGGGCTCGCCGTGCCCGATCGAGACCATGAAGCGGGTGGTGGCCGAGATGAGCATGAGCGAAGTTACTATTGCTTACGGCATGACCGAAACCTCGCCCGTCTCGTTCCAGAGTTCGACCAAGGATCCGCTCGAGCGCCGCGTCACCACGGTCGGACGCATTCAGCCGTGGCTGGAGGCCAAGGTCGTCGATCTCGAAGGCAACACCTTGCCGTGGGGCGTCACCGGCGAGCTGTGTGTGCGCGGCTATTCGGTGATGCAGGGCTACTGGGAGGACCCCGCGCGCACCGCCGAAGTGGTGAAGGACGGCTGGATGCACACCGGCGACCTCGCGACCATCGACGACGAGGGGTACTGCAACATCGTCGGCCGCGCCAAGGACATGCTGATCCGCGGCGGCGAGAATGTGTACCCGCGCGAGATCGAGGAGTTCCTCTTTCGCTTCCCGAAGGTGCAGGCTGTCCAGGTGTTCGGCCTGCCCGATGCCAAATACGGCGAGGAGGTCTGTGCATGGGTCGTGCTCAAGCCGGGCCAGACCTGCACGGCCGAGGAAGTGCGCGAGTTCTGTCGCGACCAGATCGCACATTACAAGGTGCCTCGCTACGTTCGCTTCGTCGAGGAAATGCCGATGACCGTCACCGGGAAGTACCAGAAGTTCGTGATGCGCGACCGCATGATCGACGAGCTCAAGCTTGGCGGCGCGAAGACGGCTTGAGCCGTTCGCTCGTCAGCTGGCTATAAGGGCGATCGCGATGCTTGAGTTGTTGCCCGCATTCCTGCATCCATATCTTTGCGGCGGCGAAACTCATCTGGCGAGAGCGGCTGGCCGCAGCCTAAACCTCCCGATGCGACTAACGCCGGGCCTCGATTTGCGCTAAATGGATGGGCAGTTCTGGAAGAGGTTGAAGAGGTTGAGGAATGCAGATCCGACCTGACGATGATTTGCTGCTCGTGATCGATGTGCAGAATGATTTCTGCCCGGGTGGCTCGCTAGCGGTCGGTGATGGCGATGCCGTCGTGCCGGTTATCAATCGGCTTTCCGGGCGTTTCAATCATGTGGTGCTGACGCAAGACTGGCATCCGGCTGGTCACAGCTCATTTGCGACCGCTCATCCCGGCTCGGCTCCATTCCAAGCCGTCACGATGTCGTATGGCGAGCAGACACTGTGGCCTGATCACTGCGTCCAGGGCACGAGCGGGGCGGCGTTCCATCCGCAACTGGCGACGGAGCGTGCGGAGCTCGTGATCCGGAAGGGGTTCCGCGGCGAGATCGATTCCTATTCGGCCTTTTACGAGAACGATCGGCGCACCCCGACGGGCTTGGCGGGTTATTTGCGCGACCGCAGCCTGCAACGTCTCTTCCTGGTCGGGCTCGCTACGGACTATTGCGTCCACTATTCCGCGGTCGACGCGCGCCGGCTGGGGTTTGAGACAGCTGTGGTCGAATCCGGCTGCCGGGCGATCGATCTCGCTGGCTCGCTCACGTCCGCCTGGAGTGCGATGCATCAAGCCGGCGTGCAGCGGATCGGTGACCTCTGCTAGCGGTCTCGCCTCAAGCCGTCCGGCTGCCACGGTTCGGCATGCCGCCGAGCGCGATTATTTCTGCACTCAAGAGTTCGATGGTCGTGCGATGTCGCATCGCCGTCTGTCGTATCAAGTTGAACGCGTCTTCCTCCGACAGCGCGTGACTGTGCATCAGCCGGAGCACGGCGGCGAACACTATGCGCCGCGAGCGAATGCGGTCCTCCAGCTTTTCGATGCGGGCGGATTCCTCGCTTCGTCGCTGCGCGCAATCGAACGCGACCACCAGCGCAGTATAAAGGCCCGCTGACCGCAGAGGCTTGATGAGAAAGGACGCGGGTCTGAGCTCGAGAAGCCATTTCAGCCGGCTGGGCGTCTCGGTACCGATCAGAGCGATCACCGGCACATTGGCCTTCGCTGACGTCGCGTCGGATTTGATCGAGATGCTGTCGGCATCGAGAACGATGACATCGGCGGCGAGCTTCGGATCAATCGGTTGATCCGGATCGGTTTCTGTCACCGTCATACCCAAACGGTTGAACTGCCGGCGCACGATCGAGATTTCGCGCTCGTCCCTCATAATGAGGAGAGCATGTCGGCCACGCACAGTGAATGGTGATGGTTTCATCATTTCACGACACGGAGGTAGTTCGGGCGCCTGCCGACGGCATCTGCTGTCTTGTCCAGCTTCGCGCCGATTGCGGCCAAATCGAGGTTAGACAGATATGGGTCGGGTCGCTCGGGCGCTTCTGACTCCCAGAATATCCTGAACTGGCAGCCTGGCACGGAACGGGCGAGCCGTGGCGTCAGAAAGCAATGGTTGTTGTCAGGGTCGACCCAGACCGGACCCTGTGGCGAATCGTAGCGGTAATTGGCGGCGGCACGCCGGACAGCCACGACATCGGCGGATCCGGCGCGGCGAATGGCGCGTGCAAGCAGCATCACGCAGACATAGGTTGATTGACCGTCCACGGACACATGACTCCCGGCGCCGTGACGATCCTTCCAGCGCGCCACGAAATTGCGATTTTCCAGGCTGTCGATGCTCTCAAAATAGGCCGAGGAGGCGATGCAGCCGATGGAAGCTGACGAGCCGATCATCTTCAGCTCCGGCTCGCACAGGCTGCAGCTCAGCGTTGGGATAGAGATACCGGCGCGCACCGACGCTTCGTGCAAGGCGCGCATGAATACGTAGCTCGACTCGCCGACGAGCGTGTTGAGGATCGCCGGCGGCTTGCGGCCGATGATCTCCTTGACGATGTGATCCACCACTGTCTCGCCGAGGCCCAGCAGGCGCTCCGCAAGAATCCTTCCGCCGGCGCTGGAGACGATTTCACGCAGCACCCGGTTGGTTTCCCAGGTCCAGACATAGTTGGAGCCGACGCAGAATACGTCACTGGCGACGTGCTCGAGCATGTGCCTGACAAGCGGCACCACCGTGTGGTTCGGGGCGGCGCCGACATAGATGACGTTCTCGCTGCTTTCGAACCCCTCGTATCTCGCCGGGTGCCAGAGCAGGCGCTCGGTGCGCTCGACGATCGGAATGACCTGCTTGCGGGAAGCCGACGTATAGCACCCAACGATGTGTTCGACCTTCCGGTTGCGGATGAGATCGTCGCACGCTTCGTGATAGGCGGGCACAATGCCGCCCGGATCGCGCAGATGCGGTGTGAGGGTGAAATCGAATTCTTCGCTCTGATTGACTTCGTCGATGGCCATCAGGGCGCTCTTCTCCATCTCGCGCCCCATCATTGCGTAGGGGCCGGATCCGGAAAATACGAGGCCGAGCGGAATGGATGGCTTGGTCATCAAGGAGGCCCGATCGATTGCGCGACGCCGTTCCGCGCAACATTGACAAGTCTGTCACCTGCCGTCAGCCGCGTAGCATGCGCACTTCAATTGTGCGGTGCCGGATCAAAAAGGTCGTTGCCGCAATTGACAAGCCTGCGAAGACTAAGTCACAATTCATCCCCAGGTAAATACGTGCATTGCGAAAGAGTTCTCGCCAGCCGACGACGTCTGAGTGACGACTCGCGCTTTTTGCTCTGCAACGTAGGACGCACGCGAACATCGATAGCTCGGCATAGAAGCCATTCGGGGCCCTCGCAGGCCACGGGTGGCTTTGTCCGTCTTTCTGCCGAATGAATGGGTTGAAGTATGTCAGTTCGTCTCCCGACTCTCGAACAGATTGACGACATCGGATCGGATTTCGGTCTCGTCCTTACCGCCGACGAAATCGCCGCGTTTCAGCAGGCTTTCAAGGGACCGCTGGCATCGTATGGGCGTCTGGAAGAACTGGTGCCGCCGGCTCTAGCGCCCGTCGCGCCGCGCTCGCCGGGCTATCGGCCGCCACCGTCGGAAAATCCCTTTGGCGCCTGGTACTGGAAAACGAATATCAAGAGCGGCAGCGAAGGATTGTTGAGCGGCAAGAAAGTCGCGATCAAGGACAATATCTGCGTCGCCGGCGTCCCGATGATGAACGGCTCGGCACTTCTCGAAGGGTATGTGCCGGAGATCGACGCTACGGTTGTGACGCGAATTCTGGACGCCGGCGGCACCATCGCGGGCAAGGCGGCCTGCGAGGACCTGTGCTTCTCGGGCGCCAGTCACACCTGCGCGAGCGGGGTTATCCGCAATCCGAATAGTCCGTCGCACTCAGCGGGCGGCTCTTCCGGCGGAAGTGCGGCGCTGGTGGCCGCAGGAGAGGTGCCGATGGCGCTCGGCGGTGACCAGGGTGGTTCGATCCGCACGCCCTCGAGTTGGTGTGGGGTCTATGGCCTGAAGCCAACCTGGGGACTGGTACCTACCACGGGATCGATGCCGATTAGCTACTCTGTCGATCATTGCGGCCCGATATGTGCCTCCGTGGAAGATGTCGCGCGCCTTTTGACCGTCATTGCCGGTCATGACGGCTGGGACACGAGGACCATTGCGGCGCGCACCGGCGACTATATGGGCGCGTTGGCACAACCGGCGCGAGGCCTGCGCATCGGGATTTTGCGCGAAGGATTCGGCCATCCCGAAAGCGACCCTGCAGTGAGCGAGACCGTGAAGCAGGCGATTGGCCGGCTGGCGAAGGCAGGTATCGAAAGCGCGGAGGTTTCCGTGCCCTGGCACCTCGACGGACCGCATGTCTGGAGTGGGATCATCCTCGAAGGGGCGGCCGAGATGATGCTCAAGGGATATGGGGTCGGCAGCAACGTTCAGGGCTATTATCCGCTCTCGATGCAGGAAGCGCTGGCGCGCGGCATGGGAACGCGCATCAACGATGTCTCACCGACGGTGAAGTTGGTCCTGATGCTTGGCGAATACATGCATCGCAACTATCACGGACGCTATCACTCGAAGGCGCAAAACCTGCGTGTGCTGCTGCGCCGTGCGTATGACGAAGCGCTGCAGCAGTTCGACGCACTGGTGATGCCGACCATCCCGTTCACGGCGACGCCGATTCCGCCTCCCGATGCGCCGCTCAACACCGTGATCGATACCGCGCTCAACATGCAGGCCAACACCTGCTCCTTCGATGTTTCCGGCCATCCTGCCTTCACGGTGCCATGCGGGCGTGTCAACGGACTTCCGGTCGGCCTGATGCTGATCGGGCGGCATTTCGAGGAAGCCACGTTGACCCGGCTGGCCTCGGCCATCGAAGCGGCCGGCGACTGGAAGCTCAACTAGGACACAAGGTATGATCCTTATATCTCGATCGAGTAACTCGCGATGACCGGCGACCTCTGGCAAAGCAGTTCCATCATGGCCAAGCGCGCCGTTGCCAGGGGCGAACCTCGGCAACGCCACGAACTCTCGATCGCAGGTCAAGGCGGATTCCATTACGTCTACGGACCCTATGCCGCGCCGGTGCTGACCGTCGATCCCGGCGATGTGGTCGTGGTAGAGACGGAGGACGCCTTCGGCGGGGTGATCACGAGCGAGCAGGATAGCCCGACTGCAAAACTGAAATTTCCCTATCTCAATCCGCAATGTGGCCCGATCGCGATGAGGGGGATCGGCAAAGGCGATTGCCTGGCGGTCCGTATCCACGCGGTCGAGACCCGGGGCGAGCAGCCTGCCGGCACCACCTGCATCATTCCGGAGTTCGGCGGACTGGTCGGTACCGCGTCAACCGCGATGCTCAATCCGCCCCTCCCGGAGCGGGTGACGAAGGTGCATGTCGACAAAAGTGGCGTGCGCTGGAACGACAAGATCACGCTGCCCTATCAGCCCTTCATCGGCACCATCGGAATCTCGCCGGAGATCGAGGCGATCTCGTCGCTGCAGCCGGATTATCACGGAGGCAACATGGACCTGCCCGACGTTGCGCCGGGCGCAATCCTCTATTTCCCGGTCCATGTTCAAGGCGGATTGCTCTATGTCGGCGATTGTCATGCCGCGCAAGGCGACGGCGAACTCTCGGGCGTGGCCATAGAACAACGTGCCACGGTGACGCTGCAAGTCGATGTGATCAAGGATTGGACCTTCGCCTGGCCTCGTCTCGAGACCGAGCATTTCCTGATGACGATCGGCAGCGCCCGGCCACTGGAAGATGCGGCGCGCATCGCCTACCGCGAACTGGTGCGCTGGATGAGCGCCGACTACGGCTTCGACGAGATCGACGCCTACATGCTGCTCAGTCAGGCCGGACGCATCCGTCTCGGCAACATGGTCGATCCGAAATACACGATCGGCGCGTCAATCCTGAAGAAATACCTGGTGTAACGAGGCTTGCAACAAGGAGTGGGGTCAAATGAGTATCAGTCGCAGAACGTTCTTGCAGAGCAGCGGTGCCGTCGCCGCAGCAGGCGTCATCTCCTCCCCTGCATTTGCAGCGGATGAGATCAAGGTAGCCAGCATTCACGATCTTTCGGGCGGGCTCGACATCTACGGCAAGCCGATGGTCGATGCCCTCACGCTCGCGGTAGAGGAGGCCAACGCCGCCGGCGGGCTGCTGGGACGGCAGATCAAGCTCATCAGCTACGATCCACAGTCGAACATGCAGCTTTACACCCAGTTCGCCCAGCAGGCGGCGCTGAAGGACAAGGTCGCTGTCGTGCACGGCGGCATCACGTCTGCTTCGCGCGAGGTGATCCGTCCGGTGCTCGACCGCTTCAAGACGCTCTATTTCTACAACACGCAATATGAAGGTGGGGTCTGCGACCGCGATCAATTCGACACTGGCGTGACCCCGGCACAGACCGTCGAGAAGCTCGTACCCTATGCCATGAAAAAATGGGGCAAGAAGGTCTACGTGATCGCCGCCGACTACAATTACGGCCAGATCACCTCGCAATGGGTGAAGAAATATGTGCTGCAAAACGGCGGCGAAGTGTCCTCGATCGACTTCTTCCCGCTGGACGTCACGAATTTCGGTTCGACCATCTCCAAGATCCAGGCGGCAAAGCCCGACTTCGTCTGGTCGGCGCTGGTCGGCGGCGCACATATCTCATTCTATCGGCAGTGGGCAGCGGCCGGCATGCATGCGAGCATTCCGATGGCCTCGACCACGTTTGCCGTCGGCAACGAGCACATCGTGCTTTCGCCGGACGAATGCAACGGCATGCTGATCTGCTACAACTATTTCCAGGACCTGAAAAACCCGGTGAACCAGGCGTTCGTGGCAAGTTTCCACAAGCGGTTCGGCGCCGACTATCCGAATATCACCGAGCTTGCGATGGGTACTTATCAAGGGTTCCGGTTGTGGGCGGAAGGCGTGAAAAAGGCCGGCAGCATCGACCGCATGAAGGTGATCGAGGCGCTGGAGACGGGAATCAGCATCGATGCGCCTTCCGGTAAGGTCACCATCGATCCGCCAACGCACCATTGCATCCTCGATGTTCACATCGCCGAGGTCAAAAACAAGAAGCTCAATGTGCTCGAGGACTTTCCGCAGCAAAGACCGACGGACACCGCGGCAGTCTGCAATCTCATCAAGAATCCAAACGACAACCAGCAATATGTGATCAAGATCTGAAGGCCGGCAAGAACCGTCAGGTCCGGGCGAGGACCGAGTAACAGGGAAGGTGATCGTGGATCTCTTTGTTCTTCTGGCGATCCAGGTCCTCTATGCCGTCGCCAGCCTGGCGTTGATCAGCGTCGGGCTGGCGATCATCTTTGGCATGATGCGGGTCATCAACCTGGCGCACGGCGAATTCCTGATGCTCGGAGGCTACGCCGCCATTGTCGCAACCTCCCACGGAATCAGCATCTGGATTTCGATGCTGATCGTGGCGCCCATCGTTGTCGGTGTTATCGGTATCGTCGTCGAGCGCACGATTATCCGTTTTCTCTACGGCCGCATGATCGATACCATGCTTGCGACCTGGGGGCTGAGCCTGTTCCTGGTCGGGCTGACGACGGCGATCTTCGGCAACACGACTGTCGGCATCTCTGCGCCGCTCGGCAGTATCGAAATCGGCGCCTATCGCACGAGCGCCTATACGCTGTTCGTGATCGGGATATCGGTGGTCGTGCTGGGAACGATCTTTGCCGGCCTGCGCTGGACCCGCCTCGGCTTGATTGCGCGCGGCACGATGCAGAATGCCAATATGGCTGCAGCGCTCGGCGTCAACCCGCCGCGCGTCTACGCCATCACCTTCGGGATCGGCGCAGCCTTGTCCGGTCTCGCCGGCGCGGTGCTGGCGCCAGTGTCTGGCGTCTTTCCCACCATCGGCGTTGCCTATATCGCCAAAGCCTTCATCACCGTGATCGGAGGTGGTGCCGCTATTCTAAGCGGCACAGTTTCGGCCGCCGTGTTGTTCGGGACGATCAATCAGATCGCCACCTTCGTGACGACGCCCGTGTTCGGCGAAGTTGCCTTGCTGGGTGCCGCGGTCATCCTGATCCGGGTATTGCCGCAGGGCATCACCGGCCGCTTCTTCAGGAGAAGCCTGTGAGCGGTCGGAACCTCAATCTTCTAGGTCTTGTTCTGGTCGGCGTTGTCGGCCTCATCTTCATGTTCTTCACGCCGCACTTCGCCGACCTCGATACCGTGCTCGAACTGACGGTCTATATGATCATGGCCATTCTGGCGCTTAGTCTCGCCTTGGTCTGGGGCTACGGCGGCATTCTTTGCTTTGGCCAGTCGGCGTTCTTCGGACTTGGCGCCTACACCTATGCGATCGCGATGTTCAATATGGGTGAGAGCACGCTTCCCGTCGTTCTCGCGGTAATCCTGCCGGCCGCGTTCGCCGCGCTTCTCGGCTACTTCATGTTTTATGGCCGGATCAGCGACGTCTATCTGGGCGTCATTACGCTGACGGTGACCCTGATCCTGTTCAATTCGGTCAACTCCACGGCGGGCCCGGAATTCCATATCGGAGCTGCGCGGCTCGGCGGGTTCAATGGCATCCCCGGTATCCCGCCGCTGAATTGGCCTTTCAATAAGGGCGCCGCAGTCGATCTCGAGGGAATGTTCTATCTCTCGACCGGCTCACTTCTCTTGACCTACTTCGGGTTGCGGCTGCTGCTCGCGAGCCAGTTCGGGCGCATCATCGTAGGCATTCGCGAAAATGAACGGCGTGCGGAACTGCTCGGATATGATCCGCGTGCCTACAAGCTCGCCACCTTTACAATTGGCGGCGCGCTGGCGGGCTTTGCCGGCTGCCTGTTCGCAAATTGGGGCGCGTTTGTCAGCCCCACCATCTTCGGACTGGCGCAATCGGCGCAGATCATCATCTGGGTCATTGTCGGCGGGCGCGGAACGCTGATCGGCCCGGTGATCGGCTGCATCGGTATACAATGGCTGAGCGCCGCGCTTGGTGCGAACCAGCCCAGTGGAGGCTCCGACCTGTGGTCGAAGATCTTTGCCAACGCGCCGCTGATCCTCGGCGTTATCCTCATCGCCTTCGTGCTGCTGGTGCCGAGGGGTCTGGTGCCGACGGCTGCCGACGTCGCTGCATTCGTCCTGCGCGGACGGCGTCGGCGCGAGCAACGCGGCCTCGAGCCGCAGCAAGCGGAGTAGGATGATGGCCTCGCCACTGCTTGAGACGCGCAGTCTTTCGATGCACTTCGGCGGTGTCAGGGCGGTCAGCGACGTCAACTTCACGCTCGCCGAGGGCGAGCTGCGCTGCCTGATCGGTCCCAACGGCGCCGGCAAGAGTACCTTTTTCAAGATGCTGACCGGGCAGCTCGAACCAAGTCATGGGCAGGTGCTGTTTCGCGGGCAAGATATTTCGCGGGCGCATGCGCATGAGGTTGCCCGCCTCGGAATCGGCATCAAGACCCAGGTGCCGAGCGTATTCGATGGCCTGAGCGTGCGCGAGAACATTCACCTCGCGGCGAGCCGTCTGCACTCCGGCGCGCGCACCAGGCGCCTGGTCGACGAGATGCTCGAGCGCATCGGCCTCGCGCATGCAGCGGATCGGGTGGTCGGACAACTCGCGCATGGTCAGCGGCAGTGGGTTGAGCTCGGGCTCGTCTTGTCGACCGATCCGCAGCTCATCCTGCTCGATGAGCCGGCGGCCGGCATGACCCATGAGGAGGTCCAGAAAACGGCCGATCTCGTGCGCGAGATCAATCGCACCAAGGCACTGATTGTGGTCGAGCACGACATGCAGTTCATCCGCATGATCGCGAAGCGGGTGACGGTCTTCAATCGCGGCAGCATCCTGGTGGAGGATACAATCGAAAACATCATGCGCAATCCGCTGGTGCGCGACATCTATCTTGGCAAGCAGGCCGCCGCATGATGCTGGACGTACAGGGGTTGCGCACGGGCTATGGCCGCATTCCGATCCTCAATGGTGTCGGCTTCGCGGTAAAGGAAGGCGAGTTCGTCGGCATTCTCGGCCACAATGGCATGGGAAAGACGACGCTCTTGCGCGCGCTGATGGGTTTCCTGCCGGCCAGCAGCGGGCGCGTACAGTTTGCCGGCCAGGACGTGACCGCATTCGAGCCCTATCGGCGTGCGCGGCTTGGGCTTGGCTACGTGCCGCAGGGACGGGAGATTTTCCCCGGCCTTTCCGTCTACGACAATCTGCGCATGGGCTGCAGCAAGCAATCGGGGGGCAGCGAGAGCGAAACCATCGGGGCCGTGCTACAGGAGTTCCCGCGCCTAAGGACCTTGCTCGATCGCCTCGGCGGCGCGTTGTCAGGCGGCGAGCAGCAGTTGCTGGCGATTGCGCGTTGCCTTTGCGGCAAGCCGAGCCTGGTCTTGCTCGACGAGCCGACCGAAGGCATTCAGCCTTCGATCATCGACGAGATTGTCGAGACCCTGGAGCGACTGCGGGAAACGACCCGTATGACCATGATCCTGGTCGAGCAGAATCTTGATTTCATCTCCGCGTTGTCGCAGCGGATTCTCGTCATCCAGAAGGGCCTGATCACCCAGGAAGTGACACCCGACAATTTGCACAATGCGAATCTCATCGGAGAGTTCATCGGGATTACGGACTGATCCCAATCAAGCGAAAAACGACCACAGGGAGAAAAGCCATGGCAGTGCGACGACCAACCCTCGATCAGCTCCGCTCCGTTGCCGAGGATCTCGGCATGCATATGGGTGAGGCGGAACTGAAATCGTATGACGCCCTGATGCAGGCGAACTACGCCGCCTATGATGCCGTCGACGCGATGGCCGACTATGTGCCACCGGTCAAATATCCGCGCACGCCGGGTTATCGGCCCGAGGGCGAGGAAAACAAGTACAACGCCTGGTATGTGAAGACGGAAATCAAGGGAGCACCAACCGGAAAGCTTTCCGGCAAGAAGATCGCGTTGAAGGACAATATCAGCCTCGCCGGCGTGCCGATGATGAATGGGGCGTCTACGCTCGAAGGATACACTCCGGATATCGACGCCACGATCGTCACGCGCATGCTGGATGCGGGAGCCACCATCGTCGGCAAAGTACATTGCGAATATTTCTGCTTCTCCGGTGGCAGCCACACTTGCGCGGCCGGGCCGGTGCACAATCCCCGCAAGATGGGCTATTCGGCGGGTGGCTCGTCCTCCGGCAGCGCGGTGGTGGTCGTGACCGGCGAGGCCGACATGGCAATCGGCGGCGACCAGGGGGGCTCGATCCGCATCCCTGCCGCCTTCAGCGGCATCTACGGGATGAAGGGCACCTTCGGCCTCGTTCCGTATACCGGCGTCATGCCGATTGAAGTTACGATTGATCACACCGGGCCGATGACGCGCACCGTGCGCGATAATGCGCTGCTGCTCGAGGTGTTGGCGGGCGCCGATGGGCTCGACCCGCGGCAGGGCGCACCGAAAGTATCAAGCTACACCGAGGCGCTCGGCGGCGGCGTAAAGGGCTTGCGCATCGGTGTTGTGAAGGAGGGATTCGGGCATCCGAGTTCGGAACCGGATGTCGATGCCAGCGTCAGAGCCGGCGCGCAGCTGTTCAAGAAGCTCGGCGCGACCGTCGAAGAGATATCCGTGCCGCTCCATCTGGCGGCGCCTGCGATCTGGCTGCCGATCGCGGCAGAAGGCGCAACTGAATTCATGATGAAGGGCAATGGCATGGGCACCAACTGGCGTGGCCTCTACAATACCACGCTATTGGACGCTCATTCCGGCTGGAAGCACCGCGCCGACGAACTTTCCGATAGCCTCAAGATCACGATGCTGCTCGGCCAGTATTTCACCAAGCACTATCGGGGCCATTTCTATGCCAAGGCGCAGAACTTGAACCGCAAGCTGCGCGCCGCCTATGATGCGGCGCTCGCAAATTACGATCTCTTGCTGATGCCGACCCTGCCGATGAAGGCGACGCCGCTGCCGCCGCCCGATGCGCCGCGGGAGCTCTATATCCAGCGGGCCTTCGAGATGGTTCCCAACACCGCACCCTTCAACGCCAGCGGCCATCCGGCGATGAGCCTGCCGTGCGGAATGAGCAATGGGCTGCCGATCGGCCTGATGCTGGTCGGCAAGTACTATGACGAGCCGACGATCTATCGCGCCGCCGCCGCATTCGAGGGGGCCGGCGACTGGACGAAGATGTAGGTATCAACGGGCCGGCTTTCGCGGAAAGCCGGCCGCACCATTGACGGAGGCAGCCATGGACCTCGGACTCAAGGGAAAGAACGTACTCGTCACGGGCGGCAGCAAGGGCATCGGGCTTGCGATCGCAACGCTCTTTACCGATGAGGGCGCCAATGTCGCGATCTGCGCGCGCAACGCCGACGATGTCGGCAACGCCGTGAAATCCCTCAGCGCCAAAGGCGTCAAGGCGTGGGGACGGGCGGTCGAAGTTGCGGATCCTGTGGCCTTGAAATCTTGGATCGACGACGCGGCCTCGGAACTCGGCGGCATTGATACCATCGTCTGCAATGTCAGCGCGCTCGCCGTCGGCGATACGCCAGACAGTTGGGAGAAATCGTTCCGCACCGATATGATGCATACCGTCAATTCGATTGCGGCGGCCAAACCCTATCTCGAAAAATCCGGATCAGCGTCGATCGTCATCGTCTCGAGCGTCTCGGGCTTCGAGGTTGACTTTGCCGCCGGCTCCTACGGCGCCATCAAGGCGGCGCTGATCCACTATTCGAAGGGGCTTAGCAACCAGCTGGTCGCAAGGGGGATTCGCGTCAATGTGGTCTCGCCGGGCAATACCTATTTCGAAGGCGGCATCTGGCAGAACATCGAGCGCGGGAACCCGGACCTGTTCAAGACGGCAATGTCGCTCAACCCGACAGGTCGGATGGGCACAGCCAAGGAGGTTGCTGCAGGCGTTGTGTTCCTGGCAAGTCCCGTAGCAAGCCGCGTGTCCGGCACGAACCTCATCATCGACGGCGCGCTGACAAAAGCTGTTTAGCTGACTTGCATCAGAGCAACCGTCACGAGCGGGTCGACCAGCGACTTTCGCTGATGGCGCATGTCCGACTTCTATTCGGTGCAGCGGACCGGTACCACGCGATGCATGCGTGATCACTCATGTTGCGCGACGACGGAGCATTCACGGCGGGGCTGATCTTCAACGGTTGCTTCGAAGAGCGGATAACACCGCCGCGGGAATCCGGAACCAATCGGCCGTATCCATTCAGGCCGGGAAAAGCCGGTATCGGGCTTGAAGGTACAAAGGCGGCATGGGTAAATGCATGCCGTAAATCCCTAGGATTCGAGCGCTCGCAGAAGGCGCCTCATTGCGGTCGTGTCGCGGTGCCGGTGTATGGCCTGTACCGTGTTGCGAGGTCTTGCGCTCGGCCGTGGAGTTCCATTCCCCAAGGGCTGCCCGCCCTGGGTGTCAATGCTTGCATCGGATGGATGACGCCTATGAAGTTCCTGAGCTACGCCTACCGGTTTGCTTCCAACTTCGTCTTCCTGGCGCTGGTCTATTACAGCCTCAACTCCATGGATAAGTACAACCAGCGCGCCGTCATCGCGATCATGGTGCTGGTGTACGCCGCGATGCGGGCCGCCTCCGCGCTGCGCTCCTTCTTTTTCTTTCAGCGTATCGAGCGGCTGGAGGTCGAGGCACGCCGCCTTCAGGTAGCGGCCGGAGAAGGGCACTCCGCAAACTCCCAGCGCAGGCTCATCGTCACCGAGGTTTCCGACCTGCGCCACGCCGGCGAAATGAAATCCTACATCGATCTGTTGTTTCTCGCGCTGATCGTCCTGCTGTGCGTGTCAAAGCTCGTGAGCGACTAAAGATCAGACGCTTCTCTTCCTGACCTGAACGATCCGCTTGACCCGAGCATGACGAGACGTCGGCGTTTTCGGCTTCGAAGCATTGGCCGTACCACGGGCCCGGTGTCCGGCACGGGCAACCCGCAGCCGGCGAAGTTCCCGCCGCGAGAGTCGCTTGGCGCCGGCGGGCGCAGCCGACGCGGTTCTGTGTGCGAGATGTGAGAGGGCGGCGCCACGAAGGGCGACGTCAAGGCCGCCTTCGAGCTCGAACACGCTGGGCGCCGGTGACGCCAGGCTAACGGCCGCATTTTCCGCCACGAGTTCCGGCGGCTCAGGCCATGTCGCGCTGAACAAAGATCCCGCGTGTGGCACCGGCGTCTCCTCGCCGCCGGCATCGAAGTCCGATCGCGCGGGGACGGGAAGGCCGCCGAGCTTGGCATAGACGAACTTCGGGACCTGCGGCCACTGCGCGATCGCGTCGGGTGATGGATGCAGCAGCCATTGCTGCGGCTCGGTCGGCGTGGCCGGCCGATCGGCGGTCGCCGGCACGACATGCACGATACGATAGCCGCGCAGTTTCAGCGTTTCGAGAATCCGCGGTAGCGCAGCCACTGTGCGGGCCTGGATGTCATGAAGCAGCAGAATGCCTTTGCCCTTGGCCTCGAGCCGGCTGATGGCGAGGTCATAGACGCGCTGCGAGGAAATGTGCCGCCAGTCGTCGGCGGGAAAATCCGCGCTCCAGATTTGGATTCCCTTTTCCGCCGCATATTGTTCGAGCTCGTCGGAGCGCAACAGACCAGGAATCCGGAAGAACGGCGCCAATTTGTCGGCGTCCTCGCCGAGCGCTGCTTTTGCCGAGGCGATGCCGCCGTCGATCTCTTGCTTCACACGTTCGATCGGCATGTGATTCATCGTCAAGGGGTGGTCCTGGCTATGCGTGCCGATGGTGTGGCCCTCGGCCAGCAGTCTGCGCACGCCTTCAGGATAAATCCGCGCCATGTCGCCAATCGCGAAGAAGGTGGCCTTCACGCATTCGGCGGCGAGGATGTCCAGGACCTTGTTGCTGTTGCGAGGCAGCGGCCCGTCGTCGAATGTGAGAACCACCTCGTGATCGGCGAGCGGCAGCGTCTCCCGATATTGCATTGTGCCGATGCGGGGGTGTTCCCGGGGATCGACCACCAGCGTGCGTGATGTTCCGAGCGCGTTCGGGTGGCCTGGGCAGTCTTCGGCAGCGGCAGCAGGGTGGGTAGCAAAGCCGGCCAGGAGAGCGAGAGTGGCCACGGCGGTCCGCCGTGATAACCCAACGCCACGCCACGCTCCGTCCATGAAAAAACGTCCGTCACCCATGCCCAACCGATACCCATTTTGACATGCCGAAATGTGAATGCGGCCTGAATGGTCAAACGTCCACAAATGTTTCGCCACCTTTAGTGGTGGCCGGCAAGTTCAGCCGGGATCACTGAACGACGTGATAGCCGTGGTCACGAAGATAGCGCAAGAACGCGGGCATCATGGCAGCCGTCTGGACCTTGGTGTCGTGGAACAGGATGATTCCCCTGCCTGCGGCGTCGAGCCGGCCGGTGATCAACTGTAATTCCTGGTTTGGCGTCATTTTATTCCAGTCGCTCGCCCAAAAGTCCGCGCCAAACACGACAATTCCGCGCGATTGCAATAGATCCAGCGTCGCGGGCGTCGCTTCAAAGCCCGGAAAGCGGAAAAACGGCGTCTGCGGCGGTGTCGTTGCCTTTCCGTGCAGCGCCATTTCGACCGCCGAAATGCCGCGATCGATTTGCGCGACCGCCGCGTCCGGCTTGATCCGCTTCAGGCTGGGATGCGACCAGGTATGTGTGCCGACGCTGTGGCCTTCCGCCGCAATCCGGCGCACCAGATCTGGACGCGCCGAGGCGGATCTGCCGATCAGAAAGAAGGTCGCGCGCACGCACTCCTGCGACAATGCCGCGAGCACCCGCGACGTCGTCGGGGGCCAGGGCCCGTCGTCGAAGGTGAGCACCACTTCGTGATCTGCGAGCCGCAGCGTCTGCGGAAAGCTCTTCAGCCCGACCCGTGGCGTGGTCCTGGCATCGACGGCCAGCGTCCGCGACGTGCCGAGCGTGCCCGGCCGCGGACATTGACCGGCCCGGGCGGCCGCGGCCGAAGCCGGGCTGCCAAGGGCCGGCCAAAAGACCGCCAGCCAGATCATGATACGTGAGAGTGATCCGATGTTGGCCCGCCGATGGGGCGAGCCGGTCCGGACCGTATGAAGCCTTTGCATGAGAAGAAGCTCTGATGACTTTGAAGCGCCTGCCAAACCGGGGGGCTCTACCGACGAACGCTCCGCCATCTCGAAAACGGGGCGGCAAAAGTATCGTTAATCAAGCCTTAACGCGGATCGCGCACACTTTGGACCATTCAGGGACTGTGCGGTCTTGGGTTTCGAGCCCGCTATGCAGGTCAGATGAGGCGAGAATGCAGCGCCTTCGGCTAAAGGCAGACGGACGAATCGTCGAATTGCGCGACGGGCAGGAGTTTCCGCTCGCGCCTGTGATGACTGCGTCGTCGCGGGCAACTGTCAGCACGGCTTCCTTAGCTGCCTCGATTGAAGTTGAGACAATGCCCGCCGTGCGCGATCTCCGCCGGCGCGCCTGCCTGACGCAGATGGAATTCGCAAGCCGGCTCGGCGTTCCCGTGGAGACCATCCGCAACTGGGAGCAAGGCAAGCGCGTGCCACGCGGCCCGGCCCGCGCGCTGCTCGCCGTCATTGCGCATGCGCCCGAGACGGTTTTTTCGGCGCTAGCCAAATCCTGATCAACAAATTCTGATCGCGAAATTTGCAGGGCCGCCTCAGCTTCCCATCGCCCGCCAGGCGGTGGAGGCAAATTGCCGGCGCCAGGTGACGATGACCACCGCTGCGGTCGTCACGAATAATACCCAGGGGCTGACGAACCAGCCGAGGTAGCCGAGCGCGAAAAAGAATGCCCGCTGTCCACGGTTGAAATGCCGTCCCGCCGACTCGAACACGCGCGTCGTCCTGATCACGTGCGCCTCGGCCAGCGGGGTGTCGCGCTGCGATGCCGGCGGCGTCGAGCCGAGCAGGATCGCAACATAGTTGAACAGGCGGTAGGCCCAGGCGAATTTGAAAAAGGCGTAGACGAAAATCAGGATCAGCCCGACGCACTTGATTTCCCAGAGCGCAGGCGAGGGACCGATATCGATGGGAAGCGCCTTCAGCACGTCGAGTGCTTCGTTGGTCGAGCGAAGCAGGGCTAGCGCGCCGCCAACCGCAAGCAGGCTGGTAGAGGCAAAAAAGGCGGTGCCGTTCTGCAAGGAGGCCATGATCTGCATGTCGAGCATCCGGGCTTCGCGATCGAGCATGCGGCGGATCCACACCTCGCGATAGACATGCATGCGGGCGGAAAGGCTGTCGCGCCCATAGGCGCTGTGCTCCAGCGTGATCGCATAAACGGCCCATTCCAGAATAAAAAAACCGACCGCGAGGATATCGACGAGATAGACGCGCATACATGCCCCTTTGAATGCGGTGGGGATGCTGCCATGCTGGCTCGATGACAGCAACGGGCGGTCACGC
>NZ_DAHUXJ010000040.1 GCF_027307225.1 Bradyrhizobium sp.
AGGCGGCGAGACCGCGGACCCGATGCCCACAACTCCACAGGCGCAACAGCAACAAACCCTCGACAATCGACCTTGAAGGGAGCAGCCAAGGTGTCCTCGATGTCTCCGAACACACGTCCTCGATGTCCTCAACCCGTTCAGCTTCGCGGGGGAGGGTGCATAGGCGACCTCCGGTCGCCGTCCTTAAGGGAAGGCCGATGCTTTCCATCGGCTATGCGCGGAGCGACGGTCGGGTGGGGGCGCCGACGTTGCTCGCAAGTCCAGATTGTTGAGTGTGCTTTAAAAAACCCCACCCGGCTCGCTTTTGCTCGCCTCGGACCCCGCAAGGGGGGAGGGATGACAAACACGGCCCCGCCTTTTCCTTGCCAAGAACGGCGCTGCCCGATATCAGGTGCGGGCGTTTTCAAGCGAACCCGACGGTTGGGGAAGATAATCCTCGCCGCCGAGAGACGCTTAGAAGCGGGACTGATGGTTCGCCGCAATAGCTCAGTTGGTAGAGCACGTCATTCGTAATGACGGGGTCACAGGTTCGAGTCCTGTTTGCGGCACCATATCCAGTTTGCCCGGTCCAAAAGGCAACCACTCGTAACCCGGGGGCTTGCGGCTGTCCCGGCCGCTAGGCCGGCGTAAAGCCGACGGCCTTATCATGAACAAGAAACGACAAGGCCTTATCAATGAGCGGATTCAAGGAACCTGGCTTCGCGGACCGGCAGAAGGCGGCGCAGGAAGCCAGGAGGAACATCCTGAACAAATTTCGCAGCCAGCCCGGACCTGACGATCCCGCGGTCAAGGCTCGGCAGGCGGAGCGCGAAGCGCTAGCCGCCGGGCGTGCCAAGACCAACCTGGCGCGCGAGGCCGCCAAGGCCGAGCGGAAGCGTCTCGAGGAAGAAGCGGCCGCCGCGGCCGCCGCCGAGCTCTTGCTTGCACAAGAAGAGGTCGTCGCACGGCAAGTAGCGCTCGAAGCTGAGCAGAAAGTTGCACGCGACGCGCGCTACGCCGCCCGGAAACAGAAGAAGCGATAATCCGGTGACGGTAGCTGGCGATGCTGCACTAGAGGCGTCACGACGCGGTTTTGGTGGTCCTGGAGCGTATCAAAATTAACTGCGCAAACTCACCAAATTCGCGCTACGTAATGACGGGGTCACAGGTTCGAGTCCTGTTTGCGCACCAAATAAATCACTAAGCAAAACAAATGATAAATAATTGCGCGGCAAAGGCATGCCAAGAAACTGGTTCGTTCCGTTGACGCGCGCGGGAAACCCGTATCGATGCGCTCATCGCTGCCCAATCCAGTTTCGAACGCCCAGGCATCATCTTTCCCGAGGTCGATACTCACCCAATGCGTACCCAGCGAGTTCCTATGACGAACTTGCGTTGACACTGATAGGAACTTCAAATTCGCCGCACTAGCAATGTGGCATTGCTGACGCTCGCCGTTGGCACGCTTGCTTGCAGTTTTTTCCGCCATGCTGAATGCAAACCGAGGCGCATCTTTGAGAATTGTAACACCCTGCTTGATAACCGCTCCTGGCAAATGAGCCCTGTGCTGCCCAAGCGCCGGTAGTAACCGCTCCTATTAGCGTTAGTACGGCAATGAATGCTGAGATCCGAAGCATAGAAAATCTTCCAAAAAATTGCTCTATTGAGAAACGGCAACTTCGGCAATCGGCCGCTTTGCGGCAACGCGCGAGCGCTTCATGGTTTGCGCCTAATTTCCCATCGTTAACAGCTTCATGTTCAACCGCAAGAACAAGTAGTACAGCTCGGTTGCCATAGGCGGCTTCGGGGGGTAGCAGCTCCGGGCGCGCTGCCCTGCGGCTTCCCAGCGGTACACAAAACTGGCATACCCGCCGTGGATCAGCGCGAATGCTTGGCCGAAATGGCGGGCTTTTTTGCAGGAGGTTTCGTTTCCCTCTTGCGACACCATGGGCTTTCTTATTAGTGCAGCGCGTGATGAGCACGAGTAAATCGTCAAGCCTATTGCTCCGCCCTCTCGCGCTGTTGGCGATCGCCATGGCCGCCGTCAACCCCGCCTCGGCCGCCCCCGCCGATCTTCTTCTGATCAACGGCAAGGTCGTCACGCTCGATGCGGCTTCATCGGTGAAAGAGGCGCTTGCGGTTGAGGCGGGCCATATTGCCGCGACCGGCGGCACGGATGAAATTCGCAAGCTGGCAGGACCTTCGACCAAGATCGTCGATCTCGGCGGGCGCACGGTGATCCCCGGCCTGATCGATTCCCACATCCATGCCATTCGCGCCGGCTTCCGCTTCGCGACCGAGGTGAACTGGGAAGGGGCCGCGAGTATCCCTGAAGCGCTCGATCGTCTTCGCTCCGCTGCCGCGCGCGAAAAGCCGGACGCGTGGCTGATCGTTGCCGGCGGATGGACGCCGCGCCAGTTTGCGGAAGACCGCCGGCCGACGGAGGCGGAGATCGCCACAGTTGCTTCCGGCCATCCCGTCTACATCCAGCTCTTCTATGGCTATGTGCTGATCAACGCCGAGGGCCGGGAGAGACTGAACATCAAGTCGGAAGACGATCTGCCTGAGGGCGCGAAATTCGAGCAGGACTTTGAGCACAGACCGACGGGTTGGATCGTCGGCAAGGGGCCTTCGATCGTCGCGCTTTATTCGCGCCTGCCCAAGCCGACCATCGAAGAGGCGATCGAGGGTACGCGGCAATTCCTGCGCGAGCTGACCAGCTACGGCTTGACCGGCGTGATCGATCCGGGCGGCCACAATCTGGCGCCGGAGGATTACGCGGCGCTGTTTCAGGTGTGGCGCCGTCATGAATTGCCGCTCCGCGTGGTCTACAGCATCTTCGCGCCGCGGCCCGGAAAGGAGCTGGAAGATTTTCAGGCCTTCACGCAATTCCTGCCGAACGGGATGGGCGACGACTGGCTGCGCTTCAACGGCATCGGTGAATGCGTCACCTGGGGCATGTACAACAACGACGCGCCGACGGATGCCGACAAGGAGGCGTTCTACCGCGTGGCGCGATGGGCAGCGGAGCGTGGCCTGCGCCTGACACAGCATTGGAACAATGATCGCTCCGTGCATCATCTGCTTGACGTACTCGAACGCGTCAATCGCGAGGTCCCGCTGGCGCCGCTGCGCTGGTCGATCGCGCATCTGCACGATGCATCTGATGAGTCGCTGCAACGGATGAGGGCACTGGGCGTCGGCTGGCTGATGCAGGATGGGCTCTATTTCGCCGCGCCTTCCTATATTGCCGAGCGAGGGACGCGAATGCAGCGGTCGCCGCCGATCGTCTCGGCGCGCAAGCTCGGCATCGTCGTCGGCGGCGGCACCGACGCCAACCGCGTGATGGTCGAAAATCCGTTCGTGTCGTTGCGCTGGATGCTCGACGGCCTGACGGTCGACGGCATCGCGAGCCGGGAAAAAGCGGAAATCCCGAGCCGCGAGGAAGCGCTTCGCATCTACACCGAAGGAAGCGCGTGGTTTGCACATGATGAAAATCGCAGGGGCCGGCTGGTTCCGGGGATGCTCGCCGATCTCGCGGTGTTGAGTGACGACTATTTTACCGTGCCGGTTTCTCACATCGCGAAAATAAAATCGCTGCTGACGGTGGTCGGCGGTCAAATCGTCTATGCGGTGGGGCCGTTTTCCGATCTCGACACGACACATCGTTGATGTGGTTGTTTCTCGCGCGAAATATAAGCGCTTGCGACAATAGAATTAGAACGAAAACAAGCGCACCATCCAGTCGTGGGCTGCGATAAAACGGGGGAGGACATGGCGACGTTTCTGGTAATCCTTCACGGCCTGTTGGCCGTTGCGCTGCTCGGCAGCATCACGCATCAGGCGATCGCGGTTGTCTGGCCCGCGCAAAGCAAAGCAGGATTCGTCAACGCGTATCGTTCGGTTTCAAGCCGCGCCTACGTCAACGCCAACATCATCCTGTTTCTGACGGTTGCTGCTCTCGGCAGCGTCATCTACCCGATCTATCGCGTCTGGGTCCGGACCTATCTCGAAAATGCGCGGCTCTATCCGGCCGTTGGTTCCTTCGAAATCAAGGAGCAACTCATCGCGCTCGGGCTCGGCCTGTTGCCGCTCTATTGGCTGGTGTGGCGGCGTCCGGAACCTGCCAGCACGTCCGCTCGCACGGCGGTCACGCTGATGCTCTGCTTCATCGTCTGGTTCAGCTTCCTCGTCGGCCACATCCTCAACAACATTCGCGGTTTCTTCGGGCTATGAACAACAACAAAATCGAAAAGGTGATTCCGGTTTTCTCGGCCGCGTTCGCGCTGATCTATATCGTCTCCGTCGAATTGAACTGGGCCTTGCTCACCTATCATCCGAAAATCCACCAGTGGGGCTGGCTCGTCGAGCCCGCCAGGGATGGTCCGCCGATGTATTGGTATGGCTGGCTTGTGACCTCGGTCCTTGGTGCGTCCGCGGTCAGCGTGGTAGCCTGGCCCTTCCTGAAAAACCGGCCGACGCAGTACTGGCTGGGATGGTCGGTACCTCTGTTGGTCACCTTCAGCGTCTTCTACCTGTTCCGCGAATGGTTTCTCCGCTGAGGCCAGAAAGGAAGCAGGCCGAAGGCCAACCGAGCGAGCCGATCACCAAGAGCCCATCGCAATGGTCAACAAGTGACAACAGAACCGCGACGCTGCTTTATCGGGCTATCCTCCTTCGCGTTGGCTGTCGGCGCCGCTTCCGTCGTAGCCGCCACGTTCTCGTTCCGGCCGGCTCAGTCCGGCGAACTCGATTCCGAACGCGATGAAGAGGCTACTCTTGCCTTCGTCGGCTCGACCAGGCAGGTCGGAACGCTGGCGCCTGTTGCCGGTGTCATGGTCCAGGCCGAGCTGGGTAACCGGCGGATCATGGTTCGCAGCAACAGCGAAGGGGTCTACAAGTTGATTCCGAGTTTCGGCGCGGACGTCAAAGGCGACAGCGTGAAGATCGCCTGCTCGAAGGACGGCTATGACACGGTGGATGTCTCGCGGCGAGAGATGTCGTCGAAGCCATCGCACGAACTGGTCGTGGCGGAGTGCCTGCTGGCGCCCAAGCCCTCAAAGTGAACTTTCCGCATAGCGGCCCCTGGCGACCGGCCTGGCGTCCCCGCATCAGCCCGGCCTGCGACAAAAGATTCACCGTAATCTGTGAAGCCATTCACAGCCGAGTTTCGCCGGGTCTTCTAGACCAGCACGAGTTCTCTTGCGGGAGGCAACCTTGTTCAGATCAGCCGATAACGCAAATCAGCATTCCGAGCCAAATCCCTGGCAGGGCTCCTGGCCTACCATCGTCCGGATCATGGTTCTGGAAATCCTGCTGCTGCTCGCGATGGCGGGAGCCTTTGTCTACTATTTGAACTGGTCGTCAGAGGCTTCTCTTTCCGACTTCATGGCGGCGAGCCGGTCGTCTCAATCGATCCACTTGTCCTGCGACGGTAGCGCCTGACGCGCCCCTCTTTCCGGCCGTTCGAGCGGCCTCGCAAGCGCTAGTGCTCCGATTCCGAAGTTCGTATCATATTGCGGCTCCACGTTTACGAACTTCGGAATCAAAGGAGCACTAGCCAATTATATGATTCTAGTGCGGTTTAGAATTTGAAGTTCCTATGACGAGGTTTCCGCGAAATT
>NZ_DAHUXJ010000043.1 GCF_027307225.1 Bradyrhizobium sp.
CGCCAGAAGCTGCGCCTGATGCGCCGATGCCGCGGCATCGATCTGCGCGCGCGCTTGCGCCGAGAGCAGTTTCGGATCGGGCGGTGGCGAAGGCGGCGCCGGCGGAGGATTCAGGAGTTGCCCGGTCTGCGGGTTGATCGCGGCGGGGTCGTTGAAGAACTGATTGGGGTTCTTGTGCCCCATGATCCGCGTCAGTTCGGACGCCGTGTTGTAGAGCTGGAGATCGCCGACGAGATTGACCTTGCCGGCGGAGAGCAGCTCCTTCTGCACGTTGCCGATCGCCATGGTTTGCGCGAATTGCTGCGCCTTGCCGCCGGTGCCGAGACCGACATTGATGGTCATGTCGTCGCGCGTCTTCCAGTTGCGCGGATCGACATTTACCCAGGCGTTGCGCAGGCGGACGGTCTGGATCTGCTGGCCGTGCTTGCGGATCGTGCCGTGAAGCAGCGCGAAGATGTCGCGCACGCCCTCCGCCATGATCCGCGCGACCAGCTTGATGCGCATCTGCGAGGCGGAAAACACCTGTGCAACAGCCGTTGCCGACTGGTTCTGCAAGGCGTTGGCATCGAGCCCCTGCGTCTGCTTGGCAAGGCCCGTGCGCGTCTCGAGCTCGGCGTCGAGATATTGCAGCATCGGGTAGATCGAGGTCGTGATGTCGGGCACCTCCTGCCAGTTCAGCCCGCCCGGCGTCTTGGTGCGCACCACCCCGCCCGGCCGCGACACCAGGAGATCGTCGAGCGTGTTGGGCCCGGCATTGCTCTCCGAGACCTCGACGCGGGGATTGTTGTGCAGATAGAGATTGTCGAGCGCGCCGCGCTTGAGTGCGGTCTTTTCCCGCTGCAGGGGCATCACGAGGTCGGCGATCGATCGGCCGAAGAAGCGATGCGTCACCGGCACCGGCGTGGTCGCCGCAAACGGGATCACGTCGAACGGCGTGATGCACGCCTCACCGTTCTGGCGCAGGATCTCGCCCTCCTCGCCGCCGGTGATGACCTGATAGAGGCTAGCGCGCCCCTCGCCCTCGTAGTCCATCCGCAGGTAGTGCTCGGTGATGCGCACCAGCCGGGCCGCCTTGTTCACATCGCCGCCGCCGGTGCCGAAGTGTTCTTCCACCGTGTCGCGCGCCAGCGTCTCGATGCCCGACGTGCCGGTGTAATCGCCGAGCGCGCGGATCTGTTCGGCATCAAAGCCCTCGGCGATGAGCTGGCTTTCGGTCTTGGTGACGACCTCGTGGAAGCAGTAGTTGCAATCGCGGATCGAACGCGCGCCGCGCTCGATGCCGAACTCTTCCGGCGGCACGCCGAGCACGCGCGCCTGCGCGAGCTTTCGCGTGGTGACGATGGTGACGTCATGGGTGACCGGCGCCTGAGGCGGCGGCAGTGCAAGTGGCGCGGACAAGGGTATAGCCATGATGTTGAGCTCATTGCCTCCAGACATGATGGGAGATCGCGTAGCTCGCGGCTTGCCGCGAGACGCCGGGATGGATCGGGGTTGTTGCGAAAATATCCGGCGCCGGGCGCCGGGCAGGCCGTGAAGCTAGTCGCTACTCAAACGGCGTTCAGACGCTTCAGATATTCGAGATAGGCGTCGTTGATCGAAAGCGATCCGTCGGGCGAAGCGGGTGCAGGCGCCGGCGCGGGCTGCGGCTGGAAGGGCGAACCTTGCGAGGGATCGTAAGTGCGCCGAGCGAGAAACCGCGTCGGGCCATTGTCCGCCGCATCTTGTGGAGCATCAGGCTGCAACGGCGGCGACGCCTCCGCCAGCGGGCGTCAGTTTCGTGCGATCAACCGGCACAACATTCCTCCATGGCCACTGAATTCGCTCTCACTCGGCATCAATCATGACGATAATCCGAGCTTGCTCAACTTGTGGATGATCAGGTATTGATCGGCATGCTCGCTAACGGCGACGAGCGCCCCTTCGATCGGGAGACGAGCGTGGATATCAGGCATGACGTTCGCACTGTTGCGTTACTTGCCGTCGCCGCCGGCTACCTGATCGGCACGGCTTTGCCGGCGCTCGCGCAGGACGTGGCAAAATCACCCGAGAAATGGCGCCCCAAGGATGGAGCTTACACCGTTCCAGCTGAACACCCCGCCGACGAGCCGCCGTGTGAAGTCATGCCGGATTTTCATATCGAATTCCGCAAGAAATTCATCAACGCAGGGGAAGCGTTCGGCTGCAAGATAAGGAAAATCACTGACGTATCCAAAGACGCGCTCCACCTTGACCTCGATTGCGACGAAGACGGTTCCGGTGGTGATCCGAACGACATCCGTTGGCAAAAGGAGATCATGACGCTTCGGAGGATCGATGAGAACTCCTTCGTCATGCACATGACGAAGAAGGGAAAGTTCAGCTGGCCCGAGTGGCGGCTCCGCTATTGGCCTGCTCCGAAAGCCTGCTAAGTCCGATTAAGCGGTCAGCACGATCGGCCAGAGTATTCTCAACTATGGTATTTAGCTTCCGCCGCCGGTCTAGCAGCGCATCAGAAAGTTCGGGCAAGCGATACCGCTCAAGCGGCGTTGAGGCGCTTCAGATATTCGAGATAGGCATCGTTGATCGAAAGCGATCCATCGGGCGAAGCGGGCGCAGGCGCCGGCTGTGCCTGGAAGGGCGAACCTTGCGAGCGATCGTAAGTGCGCCGAGCGAGAAACCGTGTCGGGCCGTTGTCCGCCGCATCTTGTGGAGCATCAGGCTGCAACGGCGGCGAAGCCGCGCCATCCGGCGCCGCCGCTACGCCGGGCTGAAGCGATATGGGATTATTGAATTGATTTAGCAGATCCTTGGGCGATGGTTTAGGAAAGAAAGTCGATGGAGGCCGCACTTCTATATGGTCATCCGGGAAGGGTGGAAGCACATCCAGATCGTCGGGAAATTTGCCGGCCGCCTTTAGTTTCTTTCCAAATCCACGCATTTTGTCGTCAAGGTCGTTCAGTGTTGACCTATAGACACCATCTGGGTCGTTGATGTCCTCAACACGCGGAAGACTCAATCGATACTTCGCCAGATTGCTCACGATCTCCTGTAGCGGCCTGGACCCCCCTTCGGGCCAAAAGGCCCCCGGACCATTCAATATGTAATTCAATGATTGATCGATCCGCTTTTGGATCTCGGAGCGGTCAGCGTCTGTGACCGTAAGACGATCAGCCATAATAGCTTCTCCTAGGGAAGTGTTTCAAAAAACGGGGCATCAGGATTCTGCGCGAGCAGCAGCAGGTTCGACCGTGGACATCAGCTGGGGCTAGCAGCGCGACGTATTACGAGCGGAAAGTTTAGTACGGTGGCTTGGACCAACCTGAACCCTGCCGGGTACGCCAACGGCCGGACTTCCTCACCGCAATGGGGCGGAGTCCTGTGTTACTCGGCGGGACAAACGCTCACCCGTTGGGTCAGGAATCCCTTCGCTTCAAATGTGTTCAGGGCCCTGCCTGTTCTTGGGAGTACGGGGCCCTAACCGTTTCGATTTAAGTATCCTGAGATAGAGCACGCCGATTTTTTTGAACTCTCTGGTCCGTTCAAGCTGGCCAAAAAATGGAATTTTGGTCAGGGACGCATCGGCGTCAAACGAAACAGTTCGCTCTCCGCCACTGAAAATACAGCAGTCACGAATGCCGCGCTTTCTGCTGGAGCCGATCATCATGATCGACGTTCCATCTGATGAAACGCCGACCTCCAGCATTATGCCTAACGATTTTATGTCCGCGAAGCACAGATGAGCGGAATTACACGAACTGACGATCCCTTCCGCGCTCGCGGTACCCGCGTCGATGCCGTAATCCAACTCGTAGTAAAATGCCTTGGCAGCGCCGCTGCCAAAAAGAAAAACCGACAGCAAGACCCAACTTGCGAACAGCGCCTTTCGGGCGATCGTCATCATATCGGTTGCCCCGAGCCTCGCCCGTCATCCTGATCCGGCGACAGCAGACGGAACTTCAGATAGAGCGAGCCCACGCGCTCGTTTACAATCATCCCGCCCCTCGCCTTTGCGTCTTTGAAGATAGGCTCCTGATGCAACGCTGCACGTAGATCAATGGCTGTTTGGTCGCGGCCGTATTCGAAATAGCAGCAGCCAAAGTTGCTGCCATGCAGACGCAGCCTCGCGATCCGGGACATCGCGCGGCGCAAATCAATGTCTACTTGTAGCCCTAACTCTTTCAGTTCTCCGTGACAGGTGTGATCGAACCAGCAAATCAATGAGCTGACCCCTCTTCCTGACTGGGTATCGGCGCCGATTTTGACCACGTAATCGGCTGCATGCACGGCACCGCCCGCCAAGAGATGGCCTACGATTGCGAGCGCGACGATGAATCTGATTCGAATACCGACTCTCATTCCGCCCACGACATCCCTCGAATGACCTGTCACAACCTTAAGGACATCCTTGGTATATCTAGAACAGAACAGGAACTAAGGTCAAGCGCCAACCCTGGCACAAGCGGCGTTGGCCCGGCCGGATCATCGACGCGGGTAATACATCATCCGATGCCGGCGGCCGGCGAACTCCGCCAGGCCCTGCTCCGGAGGAAGAAGCATCACGAAAACATCGACAGGCCCAAATACCCGTCCTGCGAATTGGGGGATCTCGGCGACGACCGCATACCAGTCGGTTCGGTCTCGATCCTGGTGCTCGCGCGCACCGGGGCGTGGCGGCGCTGTGAATCCTGCCGCGCTCAAAATGCCTTCCGCATCTTCAAGGGCCATGCCAGCTGAAATGTAAGGCACGGCGATTGCCGTAAACTCGTTGGCGTGACCCGCCTTTCCGCTGTCGCCAAACGCGTTGAACGCCTTGTCGAGTTCGGCTCGAAACTTGGTGCCGCGATCCCTGATCTCCTGCGGGGCCACTCTCTTTGGCGCAACCATCTCGATCGTATTTCCCGTCCCGGCTTGCGCCATAACTTCTGCGCGCAGGCAGGTGGGCTCAAGACCGAAAATCCCGACGGCTGTCGCGATCAATATCATTCCGCTCCGAAAGCGTCTGATACGTTCCGTCATGCCAGAGTGTCCTGACCCAGTGTGAAATTGCGATAGCAAGGATTGTTACGGATTCGGGTTGTGCGCAAGTAATCACGTAGCAATCCAGGCAGGCCGCCGGGTTGGTCGATGGGCTGAGCTGGCGGCGCGGCATAAAGCGGGCCATTCGGTGTGACAGAAGAAGCCCAGCTTCCGACGCCGTTTCCAAGCGGACTTGCGGAAGGTGATGCAAGGAATTGCACCGGCGGAGCACCGACGCTCGGACCGATCGTGCCGACCCCACTTTGGAAAGATTTTTGCAGCGGCGAAAGTTCGTCATTCGGGCCGCCGGCCGGGCTCATGACGTATTTCTTCAGGAAATCGAGGGCTTGTTGGAAAGAGATGGTGTTTGTAATCGCTGGTGACGCATTAGGCGTTCCGATGCCCGCCTCCACCGAAGTAACCCTTGAATCCCAAGGGCGATAGTCACCTTCCGGAAGAGTCCCATTGAGGGTCACCGACGGCACGATGGTTGAAACATTTCCGGTTATGCCGCGCCCGAGTGTATCTTGAGACGTCATTCCTTTTCTCAGAAAGACTGCATTAGGTCCAAAGCCCGGCGCACCAACAGATTGTGTAAATGTCACTCCAGGAGCCGTTGGCGAACCCGGATTCCAGTAATAGGTGCCTCGCAGTTTTCCCAAAATCGGTAATGGTAATGACAGCGAAATCCCGTCGGGCCTTAGATTGCCGTTTTCATTTACCGACATAATGCTCCGTCCCAGCTATCGAAAACTATTGGGCCGATCCTGCCTTGTTGTGCGTTGCGGATTGGCTTGGTTGCGGCAAAATGGGACCTTGCGGCGGAACATCCCGACTACGATATGACATGGCGCCACGCATTTCATATCCCGCAGGTATCCATGACTTACCTAGCCATCTGTCTCTTCGTATTCTGGGTCGTTGGTTTTATGATCTTTGCCGGGCGCTACGCGAACTTCACCCGCCTTCTCTACAACAACATCGACCCCGCCATGGATTTTTCAGAGACCGCCATTTTTAACGGCCGCGGCTTTGTATACGCGACCGCCGCACAAGCGATCGATCCGGCAGACCTCACTGAAGCTGGCCGGCGATATCAGAAGCTGGCAATACGGGATGAACGGCTTGCGTTCGCCTGGGCAATGGGCGGTCTCATCCTGTTCGCGATCCTGCTCGGCACAGCCGGGAACGTCTTTGCTGTCGGTGTTCTCGTTATTTTTCTCGGCGGGTTTTATTTTTTGATGCGCTATGTTCGCCGCAAATGGTCGACCCGATCGCAATTGGCTCTCATGGCTGCAGCGGACGCGCTGCTGTTTTGGTTGCCAACGAAATGAGAGGTTTCTGATTGATCAACTCGTCGCTTCCGATGTCTCCGCCGCCTCGCCGATCTCGTGCATCGTGTGCGCCACGATCTTCATCGCGCCTTCGGACTCAGTGACAGCCTGCGCGATCAGCGCGAACTGGTCGTCGGTGAGGTCGTAATAGGTCTCGCGCTCCTCCCACCATACCTTGACGATGCCGACCTTCGAGAGCAGCGCGTCCTTGATGAAGGAATAGAGGATCATGAAGCCGGGATTCTGCTGCATGAAGACATGATTGACGTAATCGGTCTCCTGTGCGGCGGCGGCCTCGTCCTCCGGCCCGACCGGCTCGAAGCGCACTACTTCATCAGAGCCGGCGAACACATCCATCAGATGTGGCATCAAGCCTTCGATGGTGTCGGCGACAAGCGCACTGAATTAGATGTTCATCAGTGCAGCAAATTCTCCGCGGAAACCACAAAGGTTCCTGATCTGCGGTTCGACCTCGAAGGTCCCATCATCTTCGATCGAGACCCGTATGTCTCCCTGGCATGTTTGCATAGTTCCAATATTCGCCACCTCACGCACCCACCGTGCAATGGGTGGATCAAGTCCGGGTAACGTCAGCAGTTGCTGCGCGTTTGCTCCACAAACTGGCATAAGGTTGGTACAGTATGGCTTGATACCGCACGTCTCCAAGTACTGGATCGTCTCGGGACTGGGATGACTCAGTCCGTTTGCTGACGTGACGCCAATTTTCTTCGCGCCCGAGCCAAACAACTGATCGATAACCAAGGGCGGGCAGTCATGTCGCGATCCATGGTGCGGCAGATTTACAATCTGCGCACCGATGGGTTGCCCTCGATTTCTTTCGTACCGTCTTCTGTCCGACCAATTGGAAATGGTGCCGTCGCCACCAATCACAACTTTGCAACCCGAGTAAACAAATTCAAAAGCCAAGCTGATATCGTTTTCTTTGGGGGTACCAACGATCTCTAGGTCCTGCTTTTCGATTCGCTGAATATAGTCTCCTCGGACTTTGGCAGGTGGAAGGATCGTCGCAACTTCAACTCCCGCAAAACCACTTGGAGCTAGCGTTGCCTGGTCGCCAGCCAGCTCTAACCATTCCATTTGGCGTGAATCGGCTCTCGTCGTTGCCAGTCTGATTATCTTGACCAACTCGTACGCGGCGTTGCGTTGAGACGATCCGTCCGTTCGATTGACGACCTTTAATAGCTTTTCTGCGTACTTCTTCAAACGCTCTCGATTCTGAAAGAGACTACCCATAGGACCTGAGTAGAAGCTCTCAACGGAAAAGGCTTCGAAGATTGCCGATAGGCCGAGGTAATGATCTTTGTGCGGATGCGTCATCGAGACGAAAGAAAGGCTCGTTGCCCCTAGCTCGCGCAATTTTTCGAGCGCGCGTGGCTCACGATCACCGGGTCGCAGATTGGAGTCAATAACGCCGAAAGATGTCGTTCCGCCGTGACAGAACTCAACTACTGTCGAGCTACCGTGCCCTACGTTTAGAAAATGAAACGTCAACATTCAAAGAGAGCGAACCCAAGTTTCCACTTCCTCTTGTCCTGGAAGCTGTGGAAGCTGGCTCACTTCTCTTCGCCGAATATTCGGACGCCGATAACCGCTGGAATAATCCAGCGATATCGAAACTGGTTGTCCATAGTGCAGCAGATCAGCGGGAATAACAGCTGGCGGCAGCTGAAGCTCGACGGTGCCAGACGGCGTGTGGCATTCAACGATGACGTATTCGGCAGTAACTTCACCGATAATAGCATCCAACTCGCGACGGCCCGAAGCTACCGCCGCGGTCAAAGTTGTCGGCGCGGCTTGGGGCGCGGAGCTTGCGAGCACACGATCGACCTTGATCTGCGAGAGCGCAGTCTGCTTCTCGTCACTTACCTCAAAGATAGACCGCTTTACAGGATCGACCCGATGGATGGTTTGAGACCGCATGTCGAGCTCGTAGCTATCAACGGGCTCATTTATCTGTAGCTCCGCGGCTGCTTTTGCTGACATCTTACGCCCTCACGCACTTAGCTTTTGAAACTGCTGGTACGACCTAAGCAAGTCGCTGGTCTTCTCTAATTTAGTCCTAGCCCATCTGCCAAGCGAGTGCTCAGCGAAGGAAATATTATTTTCGAATAGATCAATATCGAAGAAAAGATCATTGCCTGACAGTACTTTCGCCTCTTCTTCTGTCAACTGGCGTTGAAGGGTCATTTCCGCGTTCTTCTTTTCGTATGGCCCAAACTGAACGCGATAGCCCAAATCATCATCCCCTTTCCCCTCGAAAACGTATGCCAAGTCATTGATCTTACCTATCTTTTCTTCGATGACCCTACGCATTCCCGAACTGATCGACGCTACGATCGTTTCTCGGGCATCAGCCCTCGGGGAAAGCTGTTCGACCGAGAACGTCCGAACGCCGGCCCGCTTGAGGAGCCGGATCTCGCAGTGGTCGATAAGCGCCTTCACCAACCGATCCAGCTTTCGGAACTCGGGCGATTCCAGCACCCGGCCAACTTCAAGACCTGCCGGCCAATCCATAGAGCCATTCATACTCGTAGGCTCAAGCGACAATTGCCGCGCGTGCTCTGGAGAGCTCGATTTGCCCACGAAGGACGTCTGTATGGTCCCGTCGGCTACCTGCTGCCAGTACCCTTCGACATGGTCCTTGAGGATCTGGAGGGCGGTGCCACGCCTATCCATGAATGCGTAGCTTGGCTCGTAATCCAAGCGCCAAAACAGTCTGATGACACGAGCCATTGATCAACATGCTCCGCATGCCGTTAAAGGAACAATCATATTTAGGTTTACAATTTATGAACATAGCAAAATAGCCTTGGCCGATTACCTTAAGCATGGAGGCTGTCCTAAGGGCCTTGTGCCGCCTTGACCATCGTCGCGGCCACGAGGGTCGCCAAAACGGCCTTCCAGGTCAATGCCAATACCTTTTGGCGGGACCAAGTGCGATCTACTTGGCGCAGGCCTTAGACCCAGGCGAGTAGCCGTACGATCGATTCTCAACTCGTCGCTTCCGATGTCTCCGCCGCCTCGCCGATCTCGTGCACGCTGTGCGCCACGATCTTCATCGCGCCTTCGGACTCAGTGACCGCCTGCGCGATCAGCGCGAACTGGTCGTCGGTGAGGTCGTAATAGGTTTCGCGCTCTTTCTCCTCGCGCTCCTCCCACCATACCTTGACGATGCCGACCTTCGAGAGCAGCGCGTCCTTGATGAAGGAATAGAGGATCATGAAGCCGGGATTCTGCTGCATGAAAACATGATTGACGTAATCGGTCTCCTGCGCAGCCGCGGCCTCGTCCTCAGGCCCGACCGGCTCAAAGCGCACCACTTCATCAGAGCCGGCGAACACATCCATCAGATGCGGCATCAAGCCTTCGATGGTGTCGGCAACGTCGGTCGAGACCGCGCGCGAGCGTCCCTCCTGCGCCGGCATGTCGCGCTGCATGTGGCCGAGATAGTAATCCATCGCGTCCGCGCGCTCCTCCGCAAGCTCGGCGGCGGAGAACGCGGCGAGCGCGTCATTCTTTTCGGCTGACAGCATCGCCTTGAGATCGGCGGTGGACATTTTCGGCATGGAAACCTTCTCGGGTGATGAGAAATATCGAACGCAAAAGGCCCGCTGGCTCTATCGCTCAGCGGGCCTTGTTCAGGTTTTTTGGCAAGGCTGGACTTATGCCGGTGATTTGCCCGACGTGTCAAATGCGACGCGCTTTCCGAAAATGCCGCCTCACCCGTCAGCCATCGACAAATCGCATCCAGCGCTGGAACAACTCGTCATCGTCTGGTGACGACTGGTCGTTGGTTTGAAAGATCGAAGACGATACGGGATAGTCCCGCATCGGCTGGCCGGAGAAAATCCCGAGCAACGGCGGCGATGGTGCAGGCGCGAGCGACGGTGCGGCGATCAAGGCTGGCGACGACAGATTGACCAAGCGCCGAAAAGGAATGTCGGCTGGCGCGGTTTGGTCGTCAGCCGTCACCGACGCCGACGTCACGTCGTCCGGAACGTCAGATCGTTGACCGCTCGGCGTGAGCGATGCGGGCGCGGGCATGCCGTTCAACGGTGATTTCCCGTCCAAACCCGACAGGATTTCGGAGGCCTGTTGCGACTGATCGAGGTACGGCTGCGGATCATATTCTGCCGGATCGATAGTGTTTGCCCTGTTGACCCTGATTCCGATAGGCCCGCCATCGTGCGGAAGATTGGCATTCTCGATTGCTTCACGTGCGTTCGCTGGAAGGACCGAGTAGTGCAAGTGGGAGCCTTTTGCTCTCTCGCCGGTACTGCCGACCTGCCCGATCGTATCGCCGGGCCACACATGTTGTCTGACAGTCGCACGATCGCCGTCCTGCATGTGGGCATAGAGACTGTAATCGCCGGTGGCATTCCGGACCACGACGGTATTGCCGAAGCCGGAATTTCTTCCTGAATAGACCACGACGCCGGATGTGGCGGCAGGAATCGGCGTCCCTGCCGGGGCAGAAAAATCCACGCCGGCATGGAACTCTCTGCTATTCGATTTGAAGGGATCGGCCCGATCACCGTAAGGCGATTTCAGGACGAACGGGCGCCCTGGATCATAGATGTCCTTCATTCTCGACTCCTCCACATCCTCAACCTTAGTCGAAATACGCGGTGCTGTGCCGCGATATCATGAGCACTCCGCCGCATGCTTGCACAACCTCTGGGCTATCAGCTATGGTTCTCCCGAACGGAACGCAGGAGAAGCGGAAGTGACTCGTTGTCACCGGTGCAGTGCGGCCAGTGTCTTTTCAATCGCGTGCTTCGCCCTGCTCAGCACGTTGACGGCAGCAGCCGCTGAGGGAAAGGCAAAGCCCACCCCCGAAAAATGGCGCCCAAAGGATGGCCTCTACGTCAGGGCAGATACGCAATTCACCGGTTCCTGCGAAGATGCAGCTTCGTTCCTGTTCGAGCTCAGCAAAAAGCGTTTTGTCGTTGACGAACGTTGGGGCTGCAAGATCACGAAGATTGCAGATACAGCAACGGGTGTGGTTCAGCTCAATATGACCTGTAATGAAAGCGAAATTGCCGGTGATGATGAGGGAAAGGATTACAAGGAAGTCATGACGCTGCGGAAGATCAGTGACACGTCTTTCCACATGCGGCTTACCAATAAAGGAAAAATCGAGGGAGCGCCGTGGCGCGTGAATTACTGCGAGAAGCTTTCGCAAGAAAGCGATCGAGCGGATGCCGGACAAAAGGAGGCTGCGCTGAAGGCAGGCTGGCGACCCCGCGATGGCGTCTACGCAAGCCCGGGCGCGGATTTTGACGATCGCTGCATGAAATCGGGCAACACGGTTGTCGGGCTCGCCAAAAGCTCACTATCGATCGGCAACACCAGTTGTCACGTCGCCCACGTCTCGGTCGAGCCGCCCAATTCGGTCACGCTGGACGTGAACTGTGGTGGTCAGGTGGTCGTCAACAGCAACGGATCAATACTCGGATCTTCCACCGAATCCGTCATGCTTTCCAAAACAGACGATCAGTCCGTGCTGTTCCGCAGGTCTCGAAATGGGCGGGCCGCAGAACCCGACCAGCAGTTGCGCTATTGCCCTGAAGCAGCACAGCGCGACTTCACGGAATCCAAGACGAAGTAGCCGACGCTCTGGTGACCAACGCACTCCCTCACACCCAGCCCTGCTCCTTGTACTGGATCACCCGGTTGAAGCTCGCCGTTCGGCTAGGCGCCTCGTAACAGACGGCCACAAGCCCAAGCGCGTCGGCGGCGTGCGACGACCAGTCGTGCTCGGGGCCGAGGCCGACTTGGCGCTCATAGTCGCGCTTTTCGTGATAGAAGCCGAGCGCCTCGCGGCCGGCCTCGGTCGTCGCCTCGTTGAACCAGAGCTGCGGACTTAACCGGCGGAGCGCCTCGATCCGCATCATCGCCGCGCCCCGGCCCTGGTTCTTCACCGGCGGCTCGACCGCAAAGCCCGCCTCGCGCCAGTGCTCGGCATAGGTCTTGCCCGTGATGGTGCTGGCATTGACGCCGTCATGCGGCAGATAGTTGACCGCCTTCTCAGAGCCGCGTTCGCGCATCCAGTTGACGTGAAAGGCGTCGCGCACCGGCCGATCGAACGCACCGAACAGAGATGGTTCATCTGCGCCCATGCCAATGTCGGCGGCGGATATTTCAACGATCCGCTGCCACAGCTTCCGTTTCGATGGCTTGCACGCAAGGCCGAGGGCCTCGGTCTCTCCTTCAGCGATGAATTCGCCGTCGATCCTGCCGCCAAAACCGCACCACCGACCGATTCCTATACTGACTTCATGTGGGGGCTTTACCGCCTTTATACTCTCAATCGTCCCTACTATCGCCCGATCGGCGTTCCCCCAAGAAGCGAGGGCGATGGCGTCGTCAATATCAACGAGACCATCGATGCGCCGGTATTCGAGCGCTGGCGCAACGATGCCAGCTACCGGCCGCCGCGACTGCAATCCTGGGCGAAAGCGAAGTCAGTCGATCCCTGCTCGATCAAAACGACTGTGCGCGCCGACGATCCGAAAGTAACCGTGGCCGACCCGGAAGATGGCGCGATCGTCGCCTGAGGCCTTCAGCCATTGTAGCCATAGGGAGAACTTACTCTAAAGGCTGGCCTGGGGTTGTAGGCAGGCATGCGAAAGGAATCATAGTCATTAGGCATCTTAGGCTCCTTTTTTCAGCTTGAATCGTGAGCCGCTCCCGCGGCTGGCGATCCCGGGCCATTGCTTGCTCAACTTGCGAGCGATCGGATATGTTCTCTTCGGACAATGATCGCATTGCGCGCGAGACGAGCGCGTCGTTATCCGGGAGAACTCATCAGTGAAAAAATTCCAGCGGCGCGACCGCATTTCCTCGAGTTTAGCCTTCGCCTGCCTGATGAGCGCGATAACGCCAGGGCTGGCGCAAGACGCTGCGAAATCGGCACCCGAGAAATGGCGTCCCAAAGATGGTCTCTATGACATGGATGATGGCGGCGCCTTCGTTGTGCCATGCGAGCACTCTGGTTCTCATCAGATCGAACTTGCCAAACGATTGATTGGCGAAAATGAGGTGTACAAGTGCATAGTTACGAAAGTCACCGACGTGGACGCAAATATGCTACGGCTCAACGCGAACTGCGATGACGTCAGCGACGGAAAAATCAAAAGCGTCATCACGCTCCGCAAGATCGACGACAAATCTTTCTTCATGAGCTGGAGCAGCGATCAAGGATCGCGATTCACCTATTGCGAAGCGATCGACGCAGGCGGCAACAAGTAGCCGTCACACCCAGCCCTGCTCCTTGTACTGGATCACCCGGTTGAAGCTCGCCGTGCGCCCCGGCGTCTCGTAACAGACCGCCATCAGCCCAAGCGCGTCGGCGGCGTGCGACGACCAGTCGTGCTCGGGACCAAGGCCGACCTGGCGCTCATCGTCGCGCTTCTCGTGATAGAAGCCGAGCGCCTCGCGGCCGGCCTCGGTCGTCGCCTCGTTGAACCAGAGCTGCGGACTTAACCGGCGGAGCGCCTCGATCCGCATCATCGCCGCGCCCCTGCCCTGGTTCTTTACCGGCGGCTCAACCGCAAAGCCGGCCTCGCGCCAATGTTCGGCATAGGTCTTGCCGGTGATGGCGCTGGCATTGACGCCGTCATGCGGCAGATAGTTGACCGCCTTCTCATAGCCGCGTTCGCGCATCCAGTTGACGTGAAAGGCGAGCACCTGGCCTGAGGATTCGTAGTAATCCAGAATTCTAATTTCCTGTCCCACCCACTGCGCAATCCAGATCGTGTAGGCATCGGCCTGGCTGCCTGCGCCGCCGATATCGTGAAAGGCGCGCAAAGGTAACAGCGGATCGGCCGCGACCTTGCCGATTCGCCCCTGTGCACGTGCCTCCGAAAGCAACGGTGCAAAGTAGGCGCCTTCGAATGCCCGCACGTAGTCACCCTCCCAGACATGCGCGTAACGATCCGGATAGAGTGCCAGATCGGTCTTGCGCTCGTCGTCCAGCACCTTTGGAAACCAGGGATTGTCGCGCCAGTTGGCATGAACGAGAACCGCGCCATCCGGCTTCCTGGCGCGGAAGAAGTCGTCGATCGCGTCGCTCTTGCGGCGCGGATTCCACGACGCCCACAGTTCGGAATTCTCGGCACGGATGGTCGGCCGCAGCAGCGCCAGCGAACGCGCGCTCAAACTTTGCGCCTCGTCGACCCAGGCGATGCGAAAGCCTTCGAGGCTTTTGATCGAGTCGGCGGTGTGATCGGCCATCCCCCGGAAGATGATGAGGCCGTCGCCGGGCGTGGCGATGCGGTCGCTGTAGATCCTGAAACGGTGGGACAGCCCAAGCTTCTCGATCTTGCTTTCGAGCAGCCGCTTGGAGGACTGCGCCAGCGTCTTTTGCGATTCACGAATGCAGACCGCCGATATGCCGCGCTCGGCTTCGCATATCTCTACGAGTAGCTCCCCGAAAAAGTGCGATTTTCCCGAGCCGCGTCCACCGAAAATTGCCTTGTAGCGGGCCGCCGCCAGCAGCGGCGCAAATATTTTCGCCGTGGGAATCTTCAGCGTCGACATCATTGGGACTCACGACGATGGGTTCGCTTCAGCCATCTACCCATCGCATCCAACGCTGGAACAGTTCATTGTCGTCGGGCGACGATTGATCCTTCGGCTGGAAGATCGAGGGCTGCACCGGCCAGTCCGGCATCGGCTTGCCGCTGAAGATGCCGAGCAGAGGCGGCGGGCTTGCAGAGGAGAATGGCGGCGCATCCCCGGCTGGGAGCGAGGAAGAAAGATCGGCGCGGCGCGAGAGCACGCGAACCGGCCCATCGTCTGCCTCCGATCGCTTGCCCTGATCGGGCGTGACTTCCACAGCCGGAGCGCCGATGTTGCCGAGCGCGCCTGGAGCCCTCAGGTCCCACGTGCCAAGACGATCGGCAAAATTGCCGGGATCGTCGGAAGTAGCCGACCCATCGGGAAGCGGTACAGAACCCCATTTGCCGAAGCGATCGGCGAATGGATTTGGCCCAGAAGGGCGGGTATTGCCGAAAGGACTAAAGAAGGGCTGAGCTGGCATGTCAGGCGGAGCGGCGCCGGAAGCTGGAGTTGCAATGCCACCAGACATGATATCGGAGGCACGTTCGGATTGATCGAGATAGGCCGGCGGCGGCAGGACATAATTCTTGTACGTTGCGGGATCGTAGGTGTTGGTCTGATCCGGATGGAGCCCGATTGGGCCGCCAGTTCTCGGATGCGTAGGGTCGTATATTCTTCCCGCTTCTTTCGCGATTACAGAGTAATGTAAATGGGGTCCAGTGGACTCGCCGGTATTTCCGACGATACCGATCGTGTCCCCTTTCCAAAGGCGCTGACCTGGCTTGACCTGATTGTCGCCACGCATGTGAGCATAAAGGCTATAGTCGCCGATATCGTTCCTGACGATGACGGTGTTGCCATATCCACCTTCGTTCTTGCCAGAATAGACCACGACGCCAGATGCAGCGCTGGGGATAGGAGTCCCCTCGGGTGCACCAAAATCTACCCCAGGATGAAACTCGGACTGCTTGATGATGGGTTGCGTACGCCATCCATACCGCGAAGTAACCCGCTTGAATTTATCTCCGGGATCATAAGTGTCGCTCAATCATGCCTCCATTGACAGACCAAGGTCCTGCTGAGATTTCTTGCTCAACCTCTAGATGATCCGGTATCATCCTGGCGGTTGGAAATCGGCGCTGAGAAATGCCATTGAATCGAAATCGGAAACATTCCCTCAGCCCCGCGCTTTTGCTTGCGGTCCTGCTGTGCCTGATATGCACTTCGATCGCATCGCTCGCTCAGAGCGCCGCGAATCTGGTGCCCGAGAACTGGCGACCAAAAGACGGCAAATACATTGAGGCTGGCACGGAGTTCGCAGGCCCTTGTGAAGATGCGCCGGGGTTTCTCGTCGAACTCAGTAAGAGAGCCGTCGGTATTGACGAACTTGAAAAATGCAGAGTTACAAGTTTCACTGATACCGCGCCCGGTGTATTCAAGATCAACATGACATGCAGCGAGCGCAAGAACTCTGGCTACGACGGCCTAAAAAATTATCGCGAAGTAATGACACTTCGGAAGATCAACGATCAGTCGTTCTTCATGCACATGACCGACAAAGGAAAATTCCCGCGGCAGGAATGGCGGGTGAACTATTGCCCCAGCCCTGCCGCTGACACGAACGCGCTTGAGTCAACGAAAGCGAAGTAGAAGCTCGCTTTCAAACTTCCTGGTTACCGGGACTTCCAGCCTCGCTAATGTCCGGATGCACGATCACCCGTTCGATGCGGTGAATGAGTTCAAGCGCGTTCTCGTCGTTGGAAAGCGATTGCGTCGGCTTGCCCCAGCCGCGGTCGAGGATCGCGTTCGCCGCCGCAACGCGCGCCGGCGGCGTCGCCTTGGTGTTGCGCATCACGGCAACAAGCACGTTCAGCGCGGTGCGGGTGTGGCTTCGCGCGAGCGAGCGGATTTCGGTGATGGCTTTGGGCATCTCGGGCTTTTTCCTCCAGGAGCAAGGTTACGCCGGTTCGGGATCGACGTGATGCGCGTCGTGCCACGGCGAATATTCGCACGGCGCGGTGTCGGCGTGATCCATCGCGAGATCGTCCGGCTGAACTGGCAGGCGAAACGGAACCGGCGTTTCATCAATCCTGTGGCTACGCGGGCGTGGAACGAATGGAATGATCTCTGCACTCACGCAAAGATCTCCCAGAGCACGATAAGGGTCAGCCCGCCGATCGCGAGCGCAATCAAGCAGGCGGCAGCAGCCATGCGGGCCTCCGCTTCGGTTCAGGTGATGATTTTTTTGGAAAAACAAAACCCACGGGCCGGTTTCCGGTGCCTGCGGGTTGTGGCAATGCGACGATGGACCTATGCCGCTGATTTGCCCGACGTGTCAAATGGACGTCAACATAGCTTGAAAATAGCCAAGACGGTCTCTTGGCTAAGCCGCGCGACGGGATTACGTATGATTGCGTCGAAGCCGAAAAAGCGTGCGAGGCCATCATGAACGAGAAAACGACGATCCTGATGCTGACGGCCGCGCTCGGTCTCGCGATAGCGAATGTTCCGTCAGTTGACGCGCAGACCACGCTCGGCGGCGCCAGGCCTCAGCAGAACAAGATCGGCGGCGTGGCAAAACCTGCGCCCCTCGTCGGCGGTGCGACTGTGCACGCCTACTCGCCTGCCCCGCCGAAACCGGCGGGAGCGGTCGTCAACCTCGCCAACAAGCCCGGCACGACGCCGCCGGGATCAATCGGCACCGTCCGGCCCCTCGGTCAGACCGCGGGCAATCCGCCGCCGCACCCGGCCTTCACCCCGCCGAACCGGGGAAAGAGCAACACGGTCGTTGGCGCCTCATCGAACCTGAAATGCTCCGGCGGCGCCTGCACGTCGCGGGGCGCGAAGCGGTAAGCTTGTGGGGTACACGGGGCGATCTCAAATCGCGACTTGCCGGCCGATCTCGACCACCTGGTCGTTGGGCAGGCTGAAGAAGTCGCTGACATGGACCGCGTTGCGCTCCATCACGACGAAGAGTTTTGCCTGCCACGCCGGCAGGCCCATCTTGTCCTCGCGGCCGATCACGGTTTCGTGCCCGACATAGTAGGTGACGTCGGAAAGATCGACGGTGCAGCCGAGCGATTTGCTGGCGGCGAGCAGATCCGGAATGTGCGGCCGCTCCATGAAGCCGAAACGCGCCTCCGCCCGCCAGAAGTTCGGCGCGACTTCCTCGATGGTGAGGCGCTGGGCGGAAAATGTCCACGGCACCGACCGGATGTCGACGCGCAGCACGAACAGGTGCTCGTGCAGCGCGCGATTATGCTTGACATGCCACAGCATCACCGGCGGCGTGTCGCGCTCGGCACGGGTCAGAAACACCGCCGTGCCCGGCACGCGCGGTACGCCCGCATCCTTGATGCGCGCCATGAACTTGTCGACCGGGATCAGTTGCTCGTGCATGCGCTGCGAAACGGCAGCGGCGCCGCGATGCCAGATCCACATCACGCTGTAAATCGTGATGGCGAGCAGCAGCGGCACGTAGCCGCCCTCGGCAACCTTGGTGAGATTGGCGAGAAAGAAGGCGCTGTCGACCACGAGGAAGCAGCCTGCGACGGCGCCGGCCGCAAACACGTTCCAGCCCCAGATCTCGCGCATCGCGATGAACAGCAGCGCCGAGGTCATCAGCATGGTGGCGGAAACCGCGATGCCGTAGGCGGCGGCGAGATTGTCGGATTTGCCGAAGAGCACGGTTAAGCCCACCGTGACGATCATCAGGAGCCAGTTGACGACGCCGACATAGATCTGGCCGTAGCCTTCGGACGAGGTCTGCTTGACATAAAGCCGCGGCAACCAGCCGAGCTGAATGGCCTGCCGCGTCATCGAGAAGGCTCCGGTGATGATCGACTGGCTGGCGATGATGGTGGCGACGGTGGCCAGCAAGATCAGAGGCAGCAGGAGAGGCGCGGGACAGAGGCGATAGAAGATATTGCCGTCGGTCGGCGTGCCCTCGAGCACGAGCGCCGCCTGGCCGGCATAGTTGAGGATCAGACTCGGAAACACGATCGCAAACCAGGCGAGCTTGATCGGCCGGCTGCCGAAATGTCCCATGTCGGCATAGAGTGCTTCCGCACCGGTGACGCAGAGAAACACCGCGCCAAGCACCAGAAAACCGGTCATGCCATGCGAGACGAGATAAGAGAGCCCGTATTCGGGATCGAGCGCGGCAAACACTTGCGGGTGGTTCGCGATGCCCCAGACCCCCAGCAGCGCCATCGCGGCAAACCAGACAAACATCACCGGACCAAAGAAGTGCCCGATCGCGGCGGTGCCTCGCGACTGGATCGCAAACAGCGCAAGCAGGATCGCAACCGCCGACGGCACTACATAGGGCTGGAAGGCGGGCGTGGCCATGTTGAGGCCCTCCAGCGCCGACAGCACCGAGATCGCCGGCGTGATGGCACCGTCGCCATAGATCAGCGCCGCGCCGAACAGGCCGACCGCTATGATCGTCGGCCGGCGGTGCTTCTTGACGCCGAGTAGCGCCATCAGCGCGAGAATGCCGCCCTCCCCGTCATTGTCGACGCGCATGGCGAAGGAGACGTATTTGACCGTGGTGATGATGAAGAGCGTCCACAGCACCAGCGACAGCGCGCCCAGAACCGTGGCCGGGTCGGTCGGCGTGTCGGTCGTGCCGAGTACCGTCTTGAACGTATAAAGCGGGCTGGTTCCGATATCGCCGAAGACGATGCCGAGCGCGGTCAACGCCAGCGCCGGCATGCTTCCTTGCGGGCCTTGCCGCGTCTCGGGAGTGGGGATCGCTTGTTCGGTCACGGATCAACCGTTTGCAGGAAGGTGGTGTCGGCCGCTTTTTAGGGCCCGATCATTCCTACAAAGTATCGTGTGAGATTGCGACAGCCAAGCGACCGTTGGTCTTGGATTGCGGGCCTGAACGACAGGCCAAAGCAGCGTCAGGCGCTGGCGGCGTGCTTGATGGCAGCGGCCTGCGGCAGGCTTGCGTCCGGATTGGTGTACTCCCGGAAACTGTCGATTGCCGCCGGACGTCCCAGCAGATAGCCCTGCACCTCGTCGCAGCTTTCCTCCTGCAGGAAACGCAGCTCGTCGTTGGTTTCCACGCCTTCCGCGATGACCGGAAGCCCCAGGCCCTTGCCGAGACCCAGCACAGCACGGACGATCGTTGCGGCCTGCTGGTTGGTATTGACCTGCTTGATGAAGGAGCGGTCGATCTTGATGCGGTCGAACGGAAAGGCGCGCAGGTTGGACAGCGACGAATAGCCGGTGCCGAAATCGTCCATCGCGATCTCGACGCCAAGCGCCTTGACCTGCCGCAGCGTCGCCAGCGTACGATTGAGGTCGCGTACCAGCGCCGTTTCCGTGATCTCGATTTCCAGGCGCCTGGCAGGCAGACCGGTCTCGATCAGGATCTGATGCAGTTCCTGGGCAAATGTCGCGTTGTGGAGTTGCACGGCTGAAACGTTGACCGCGACCTTCAGCGGCATCTTCCAGGTAGCGGCCTCGCGGCAGGCCTCCTTCAGTACCCAGTCGCCGATCGGCAGGATGGCGCCGATTTCTTCCGCAACCGGAATGAAGACGCCCGGCGAGATCTCGCCGCGGGATGGGCTCTTCCAGCGTACCAGCGCCTCGAAGCCAACAACCTTCCCGTGGCGAATGTCGAACTGGGGCTGGTAGGCCAGCCACAATTCGTCGCGGGAGATTGCCAGGCGAAGATCATGCTCCAGTTGCCGGCGATCCCGGACCGCGGCGCCCATTTTGGCTTCGAAGAAGCGGTAGATGCCGCGGCCTTCCTGTTTGGCGCGGTAGAGCGCAACGTCGGCATGGCTCATCATGGATTGGCGGTCGGCCGCATCATCCGGGCTGAGCGCAATGCCGATAGAGGTCGCGATCGGCACTTCCGGCGCATCGCCGTCGTCGCGAAGCACCTCGAGAATGGATTCCGCGAGCCGGCCGGCCGCGGCAGGCCCCGAAATGTTCGGCAGCAGGATAGCAAACTCGTCGCCGCCGAGCCGCGCCAACATCTGCCCCTCCTCCAGCAACGCACCGACGCGCGAGGCAAAAGTCTGCAAGGCGCGGTCGCCGGCGGCATGGCCGAACAGATCGTTGATCTCCTTGAAGCGGTCGAGATCCAGGCACATGACGCCGAGACTCTTGCCCGGTGCAAGCCCCGCGATTTCCTGATCGACGCGCATGTTGAAATAGGCGCGGTTCGGCAAGCCAGTCAGCGCGTCGTGGTGCGCCAGGAAGTGGATGTGCTGCTCGGCAGCCTTGCGGCGCTTCAGATCGCGAACCGCTATCACGTGGTGAGGACGTTCGGCAAAGACGATCGGCCGCATGATCAACTCGACCGGTATCATCGAGCCGTCACGATGGCGCAATTCCGTTTCGAGCGTGTGATTGGGCCGTGACATCAGCTTGCCGCGGGCGGCCGGGTCGGGGAAGCAGTTTTCGAGCGTGCCTCCGATCAAGCTATCGGCCGAGCAGCCCACGAGTAGCGAGAAGCTCTTGTTGGCCGAGACGATCATCTCGCCGTCGCAAACCAGAAGGCCTTCGACGGTAGCATCCGCAAGGTCGCGCATCCGGTCGGTCTCGAGCTCCGAGCGGCGATGATCTCTGATATCGATCACGACGCCGGCGGTCGCCAATCCGAGGATGCCGAGACTTGCAATCGTCACGCCGACAGCAAGCAATCCGGCCGGCAAGGCCGTCTGCGAAACCGCGATGCTCGGGTCGGGAATGATCGACACCGCGCCCATGGCGGTGAAGTGGTGGCTGACGATCGCAAGCGTCAGCAGCAGCGCGCCGCCGAGCTTCCATCCTTCGTGCTCGCCGTGCAGGCCAACCGGCAGCGCAGCGGCGCCGATCGCAGCGCCCAACAGGATCGAGACGACCACCAGCGCGGGATCCCAGACCACGATGCCCGCCACCTCGAAAGCCGCCATTCCCATGTAGTGCATCGCGGCGATGCCGCCGGCGACGATGGCGCCGCCGATCCACGGGCCATGGCGCCAATCCTTGGTTAACGACACCGCAAGGCCGAACCCGGTGAGCAGAATCGCGACGATCAGGGACAGGACGGTTAACGCAATGTTGTAGCCGCTCGGAATTCCCGGCGAGAACGCCAGCATGGCAACAAAGTGCGTCGCCCAGATGCCAAAGCCGGTCGATATCGCGGAAACCATCAGCCAGAGATCTCGCATCCGCCCCTTGGCCGCGCGGGCATAGCGCAACAGTCTGATTGCGGAGATCGATGCGAGCACGCAGACAAAAGCGGCAAGGCCCACAAGCCTCAGGTCATGCGCCGTAGCAATGCAGTTATAAACCTTCAACATGAGACATTCCGCATTCGGATACGCGTCCGGCAGCGAAACTAGCTTCACGGTGTGAAGGCCGCGTAAATTCTGCACGAGAGCGGCGCGGCCATCGTCACGGGATCAGCCGCGCACGGCATGTCTACGTAGTAATGCGGGGAAGGCGCGCACCCGGAACCTTCTCTGGTTCCGCTTTTCCGTTTGTTCCCGGATCGGATTTGTCGCTTGGGAGTGACGGAATCTCGCTAGACCAGTCCGAGTTCCGTCGGATGCACGCCGGCAAAGATCCGCTGCAGGCTCGCCGGCTGCAGGCCGAACTAGTGCTTCGATTCCGAAGTTCGTATCATATTGCGGCTCCACGTTTCGCCTGCTCGACCTTGATCTGCTCGCCGACGATGCGCCCGCCATTGATGCCGATATTCGGCGTTTGCGTCTTGCCGCGGAAAATCAGCGGCCACTGATCGGTGAAGGCAATCGGCTTGAGCTTTGGGGTCTTCCGGCTTCACGTCGATGCCGACCCCAGTGAGAATGCGCGCCAGCGCCTCGACATCGGCTTGCGTGTAGCCGGAGCCGACGCCCATGGTGTGCAACTCCATGATCTCACGGGCGTCGTTCTCATTGAGATGGCCGGCCGCGTTATCGGCGTTGTCGAGATAGCGCAGTATAGCCGGATGGATGAAATCGTTTCCTACAGCACCTTGAACACGCGCTCGTCGTACAGCGCGCCGCCCATCGGCTGCAGCTCTTCGCGGAAGATTCGCACTGTCTTCGACGAAATCCAGGCGTTCTTCTCGCTCTGCGACTTCCAGGCTTCGACCACCGTGAAATGATTCTTCCGGTTGGCCTGAACGTTGTCGTCGAAACGAAGGTTGCCAGGCGCCTTCCGGCCTTGCTCGACGAACGCTTTCACCTTGGCCGTGCCAGGCTCGACCTGCGTCGGAACCACGTCGACATGGGTCAGCACCAGGATAGCGCCCTTCGGCGCCGGCTTCGACGGACCGACCGACAGCCCATTATGGATGCGCTCGTCATAGGCGGCGCTGCGCAGCGGATCGAGCGCCGCACGGAATTTGGTGTAGGCATCGGTCGACGCGAAAGCCTGCTTGGCCGACTGCGACTTCCACTGCTCGACCAGCGCGAAGTGGCCGGGATCGGAAATCCGCTGCCCGGCCTCGACCTGCACGGCGCCGTCGGCTTTGCGGACGGCCTCTGCGTAGCGGATAATCAGCTTGCGTGCTTCGACCGCCCTGGCGGGCGCAACTTCCGCGTAGGTCACGATGGTGACGGGCTGGCTCGCATCCTGTGCGCGGGCAATGGCGCCAGCCGAAAGGAGGCCGGCCATGGTGATGACGGCCGCCAGAAACGAACGATGCATGGGGAATTTCCTCCGGAAATGACGGATGCTCGTACGAAGGCATCCTTTGGGAAGTCCTGAGAGATGAAGCGACCTTCAACTCATCGCGCCGTGGCGTGCCATCTTGATCGCACGAGCCGGCCCGGCGTCAAGCCTTCGGGTATGGCGGGACCGGAATAAACTGCAGGGAAAACTGCGCGCCGCCCATCACCCGGTTCTCCACCTCGATGGTGGCGCCATGCAATTCGGCAATGCGCTGCACGATGGAAAGACCCAATCCGGAGCTGCCCTGCTGATTGCGGTTGCGCCGCCAGAAGCGGCGGAAGATCAGATCGCGTTCCTCATCCGAAATGCCGGGGCCGCGGTCCTGCACCGCGACCTTCCCGTTTTCCTCGACGACGAATTCCACCACGGTGTCTTTCGGCGTGTGGCGGATGGCGTTTTCGGCGAGGTTTCGGATTGCCCGCTTGATCATCTCGGCATTGCCTTTGACGAGCACCGGCGCGGTTGCGCCCAGAAGCGCGATTTCCCGCCCCTGCTCGAGTGCCAGCGGCGCGACAAAGCCAGCCACTTCCGCGGCCGCGGCCTGCAAATCGGCGACCTCCGCCGGGTCGATCGCAAAGGCTTCGAGCTCGGCGATGTCGAGCAACTGGCCGACCACGCGGCTCATCGCCTCGATGTCCTGATGCAGCGCTTTCGCCACGCCGGGATCGTCGAGCGTCTCGACGCGCGTGCGCAGAATCGAAAGCGGCGTGCGCAGTTCATGGGCGGCGTCGGCGGTGAATTCGCGCTGCAGCCGAAAGCCTTCGTCGAGGCGGTCGAGCGCCTTGTTGATCGCCGACACCAGCGGCCGAACCTCGCTCGGAATTTCCTGCAGCGGCAGGCGGATGTCGGTGCGGGCCGGCGTGATGTGCTGCGCGGTCTCAGACGCCTGCCGCAGCGGCCAGAGCGCTCGGCGGAAGATCGCGATGTCGATCACCAGAAGCAGAAACAGGATCGGCAGCGTGATCCAGCCGACGTGACGGTAGAAATCATCGACAATGTCGTCGATCAGCACATCGTTGTTGGCGAGGTCTTCGGCCGCCTGCACCCACAGGGTCTTGCCGCCGATGATGCGGCGGATGCTGGCGCCGGAAATCGCGGCGCCGCCAATGTGCGTGTCCAGAAACTGCACAGTCGACGCGCGCGGATCGACGGCAAAGACCGGCGCTCTGTTCTGCAGCGACGAGAACAGCGTCTTGCCGGCGGCGTCGACCACCGCATAGGAATATCGTCCGTAAGGCTGCGAGTAGAGCCCCTGAAGGTTCGGCGGCAGATGCAGCGAAAGCTGGCCGTCGGGCTCGAGAACGAGATGTTCGGCAAGCGACACCGCCTGCTCTTCCATCGCCTCGTTGTGGATGTTGTTGGTGGCGACACTGAGAAGCCACGACAGCGCCAGCGACATCAGAACCGATGTGATCGCCACCGCGATCACATGCAGGATCACGATGCGCGAGATGATCGATTCAAACCGGATCACGCTTTTCCTCGGCGATGAGATAGCCGACGCCACGGATGGTATGGATCGTCACCTTGGCGCCGCGGTCGGACAGCTGCTTGCGCAGGCGATGGACATAGACCTCGATGGCATTGGAAGCGACGTCGCCGGAAAGGCCGAAGATATGATCCTCGACCTGCTTCTTCGAGACCACCCGGCCCTTGCTGCGCATCAGAAGCTCGAGCACTTCCGTCTCGCGCGAGGAGAGCACCTGCGGCTGGTTGTCGATCAGCGCCTGCCGGCCGCGCAGGTCGAATTCGAGATTGGCAATGTGCAGGGAGTTACCGAGCTGCTGGCCCGGCCGGCGCAACTGCGCCTCGAGCCGCGCCACCAGTTCCTCCAGCGCGAACGGTTTCACCATGTAATCGTCGGCGCCCGAGCGCAGGCCGGAAACGCGATCCTGCAAGCCGCCGCGCGCCGTGAGCACCAGCACCGGGGTCGAATCCTTGCGATGGCGCAATTCGCGCAGGATCGCGAGCCCATCGCCATCGGGCAGGCCGAGATCGAGAATGATTGCCGCATACGTCGTGGTCATCAGCACGGCTTGCGCTTCCGAGGCGGTCGCAAGCAGATCGACCTCGTAGCCAGCCGTCCGCAGGCCCTTGGCGAGCAGCTCGGACAGCAGCGCATTGTCTTCGATCACCAGTAGACGCATGACGAGGACCTGAAATTCCTGCGCCAGCTTTGACCCCTTTTGCCGCGAACGACAAGCTTTCAAACCAGGCCGAGGTTAACGGAATCGGGCGCTGTAAGGCTGCTGTAAGAAATCGCTATTTCGAAAGAAATTTTCGCAGGATCTGGGTCAGCTTTTCGGCATCCGTCTGCGGCGGCATGAAGCCGAGATAATTGCCGTCGCGACCCATCAGGTAAATCACGCCGGTGTGGTCGATGGCATATTCGCCGTCAGCCGCCGGCGGCAATTTGGCGTAGAACGCCTTGTAGGCATTGGCGACGTTGCGGATTTCTTCCGGTGAACCGGTCAGCCCAATGAAACTCTTGTGGAAGGCCTTGATGTAGTCGCCAAGCACCTTGCTGTCGCGCTCGGGATCGATGGTGATGAAGATCGGCTGGACGCCATCGGCCAAAGGCCCAAGTGCATCGAGCGCCTGCGTGATCGCCATCAGATCGGCCGGACAGATGTCGGGACAAAACGTGTAGCCGAAATAGACAATCATCAGCTTGCCGCGGAAGTCGTGGTCGCTGTGCCTGCGGCCATTCTGGTCGGTAAGCGTGAACGGCCCGCCAACCGTGCCGCGGCCATACATCAGGTCTTCCATCATCTCGGCGGCGGTGTAGCGATCCGGCGGCGTGTCTTCGGCACGAACCTCATCAGCGAGAATGCTCAGCACGAGCAGCGCGGCGATCGCCGGCCACGCTTTCGTTCCCCTCAAGCGCACCGTTCAGATGCCGAAGGTGATGCGGCTGCCGGTCGTGGTGGTCAGCACCTTCCCCGGCATCTGCCGCTGCGCTTCCTGAGTGAAGTTAAGCCCGCTGCAATGCATGGGGATCACGACGTCAGGATTGAGCTTGGTCATCTCGGCGACGACCTGCGTCAGGTAATCCGCTGGCGCCGGTCCAAGGTGGAAGCCGCCAACGATGGCATGCACCTTTTGCACGCCGGAGACCTCCATCGCCTGCCGCACCGTATTGACGATGCCGACATGGCCGCAGGAGGAGATCACCACGAGGCCCCTGTTCTTCAGGTTGAAGCAGGTCGCGTGTTCGTGGATATGCTCGTCCGGCACGATCTTGCCTTCCATCTCGGCCGGCAGGTAATGACTCCAGTTGCAGCCGGCGCCGTCCTTGAACTTGAACTCGACCAGCGAATTCGGCAGCACCTTTTCAATCGAGTTGCGCGCGATCTTGCCGGTGGTGAAGGCAACGTCACCGATCACGACCGGGGTCTCGCACAACATCACCTTGACGTCGCGCTTGGCTAGATCGCGGCGATCGAGCATGCCGAAGTCGCTCAGATCGCCGCCGGCGCCGCGCAGATAGCGCTGGCAGAAATTGTCTTCGCCGCCGGCATAGATCGTAAGATCCGACGGCATCGACTTGCGGTGCCGATCCAGAAAGCCCATCAGGCCGCCGAGGTGATCCCAATGGCCGTGACTCATGATCAGCGCATCGATCTTCGACGCATCGACCTTAAGCAGATCCAGGTTGCCGTTGATGGCGCCCGGCGTCCAACCGAAGTCGAGCAGGTAGGTGCGCCTGGTGTCGCCGCGCTGCGGTTCGAGCAGCAGCGACAAGCCCCATTCGCTGTGCAGGGGCAGCATCGAATTTGCCGATCTGCCGGGTTCGGTCTTCACGCCGGCGACTTCGGCTCGCTTGAAGAAGAGGTCGCTGGCGCTATCGACGAGAACGCGGACGCTGAGCTTGTCGATGACGGGCACCTCGATCGGGCCAGCCTTGGCGAGTTCGATGCAGGAAAATCCGGTCGCGGCGGCGGCGAAGCCGGCGGACATTTTCATCGCGTCGCGTCGATTGAAGGTCGGCATGTACCCCTCCCCTGGTCCACTGGCGGCGGCAGTACAAAGCCGGGCGAGCGACGTGTCAATGCAAATGGGCGGCCAAAATGCAGGCCGAGAAAAGGAGCAGGCCGAGAAAAGGATGCGAACGTTGGAATTGGGACAGTAATTATCCCCCGGCAGAGCCGGGGGCTTTAAAAATGGGGCCGCTCAAAGCGGCCAGGATAGATATGAAGTTCCCAACAAAACACCTCGGCACCGCCCATGCCTCACTTACCCCCAACTCGCTAACTTCTCAGAGACA
>NZ_DAHUXJ010000062.1 GCF_027307225.1 Bradyrhizobium sp.
AGAGGGCTAACCCGGCAGCAATATCCATGGCATGACCAGGCTGGCGGAACCGTCCACGCTTTCCGGCTCCTCCGAAACTCAACAACGAAGGCGACAGATCACGAGCTACAAAAATACGACATCTTCACCCGCTACGGACACGTCAAATTGGGCCGAAGCACCGACAGCCCGGTCACGGCAGCTGCGGCACCTTTTCGTGAAAATCGGTGGCCCGCTGGAATGCCCCGCCGATCCGCAGCAACGTCGCTTCGTCGAACGAGCGGCCGATCAGTTGCAGCCCGACGGGAAGGCCTTTGCGTGTAAAGCCCGACGGAATCGCCAGCGACGGCAGGCCGAGGTAGTTGATCGGACGGGTGAAGCGCGTCAGCCGCTGGATCACGGCGTCAGCGCCCGGGCTGCCACCGACATCGCTTTCGCCGATGGTCGGCGCGGGAACCGGCGACACCGGCGCGATCACGGCATCGACATCAGCGGTAGCCGCTTGATGGGCCGCCAGTGCCGGGCCGCGCCAGCGCATGGTTTCGAGATAGGTGATGGCGGAGATTGCGAGCCCGTTCTGAAGCCGCATCAACACCTGCGGCCCGTAATCCTGCGGGCGTTCTATCAGCCAGCGCTTGTGAAACGCGGCCGCTTCCACGGCGAGCACCAATTGCGCGGCGCCCGAGAGCTGGCGCTGATCGGGCAATTCGACCTGAACGACCTTGGCGCCTTCGCGCTTGAGGGTTGCGATCGTCGCATCGAGTACGCGTGCCACTTCCGCGTCGAGATCATCGACGTAGAAGGAACTCGGCACGCCGATGGTGATTCCCTTCATCGATTGCGCGGACGCCGCCGCGTAATCCGGCACCGGCACAGTGAGCACGGTGGGATCGGCAGGATCGGCACCCGCCATCAAGCCGAGCAGGACGGCGCAATCTTCCGCCGTGCGCGCGAGCGGCCCGACGGTGTCGAGCGATTGCGACAGCGGCATCGCACCGGCGCGGCTCACGCGCCCAACCGTCGTCTTCAATCCGGTCACACCGCAGAAATGCGCCGGCATCCGGATCGAACCGCCGGTATCGGAGCCGAGCGCCGCAAAGGTCAATCGTGCGGCAACGGCGGAACCTGATCCGGACGACGAGCCGCCGGTGATGTGGTCAAGCGCGAAGGGATTATGCACCGGACCGAAGTGCGCATTGTGGCCGGTTGGACCGTAAGCGAATTCGGCCATCTGCAACGAACCGAGGCGAATCGTGCCGGCATCCTTGAGGCATTGCAGCGCCGTCGACGTCGTCGTCGCGACGAAATCGCGGCGAATGCGCGAACCGCAGGTCACGACCTTTCCGGCTTCGTAATACATGTCCTTGTGCGCCATCGGTACGCCATGCAGCGGCCCGTGGCGGCTGCCTTTGGCAAGCGTGGCGTCCGCGGCATCGGCTGCTTTCAGGGCTTCGTCCGCCTCGATCGCCATGAAGGCGTTCAGATGCGGCTGCCATTGCGCGATCCGTACGAGACAGGATTGCGTCACCTCGCGCGAGGAAACGCGCTTGTCGGCGATGGCGCGCGCGACCGCGCTCAGCGACATCAATGCCGGTTCGGTGCTCATCGCCTCGCCTTTTCGGTCTGAACCAACACAAAGGTCGACGGCTCGAGATCGAAGGGCAGCGTGCCTGCGATCGCCGCAAAGGCATCCAGCGCCGGTCCAACGGAGGTGACGATGCGTCCAGCAACCTCCTTCTCGACCGGCACGCCGGCGGCCGCGGCAATGGTGCCGACCTCTTTCTCCGTGGGTTTTGTCATGCGGATTTTTCTCCTGCTTGTTCTTGGCTTTACGGCTGAATCCCGAGCCCTGGATCGACACCGCTCAAACGATCACATCGGCGCAGTCCACGCAACACAGCCGCGCGCCGCCGCGCCAACGCTATTTGGTCAATAGTGCGAAGGCGCCGTTCCAGTCTTCGGGTGGCGGATTTTCCTGGTAGTCGCGAATGCGCGTCTCGTAGAGCTTGTACAGATAGCCGAGTGAACCGGCGTCATCCTTGCCGCGACCGCGCTCGATCGAGGCGAGCGCGCCTTCCCAATCGCGGCCGCGATAGCAGGCCAGCATCTCGATGGTCAGGTTGCGCAAGGTCTGAAACCCGGCCGACTGGGCAACGTCTTCGCGCCCGGCAATCGCGTAGATGACCTCCGGCTCCTTCTTTCCCTTCACCATGATGAAGTCGAGTTCGAGGATGGCAAATTTGTCCTTTGCCGCCAGCGCCGTCTTCGAGCCGGCGATGATCGGAAAGCCATATTCCTTGGATTGTCCCTCGAGGCGCGAGGCCAGATTGACGCTGTCGCCGAGCACGGAATAGTCGAAGCGGAGGTTCGAACCCATGTTGCCGACGACGCAGACGCCGGTGTTCAAGCCGACGCCGACGTTGATGGGAATATACACGCGGCCGCCATTCTGCGCCTCGAGCTCGCGCTCCTTGTTGAGGGCGTCGATCTTGGCCAGCATGTCGAGCGCCGCGTTGCAGGCATTGATCTGATGCTCCCTGTCGTCGAGCGGCGCGTTCCAGAACGCCATGATCGCGTCGCCCATATATTTGTCGATGGTCCCTTTGCGGGCGAGAATGGCGTCGGTCAGCGGCGTCAGAAAGCGGTTCATCAGCGCCGTCAGGCCCTGCGGGTCAGCCTTGTAGGACTCCGAAATCGAGGTAAAGCCGCGCACGTCGGAGAACATGATCGTCATCTCGCGCTCCTCGCCGCCGAGCTTGAGTTTTTCCGGCGATTGCGCGAGCTGCTCGACCAGGGCCGGCGAGATGTACTGGCCGAAGGCCGAGCGGATCTGGCGGCGCTGCGCCTGTTCGCGGACGAAGCTTGCAAAGATCAGGGTCAGGTAAATCACGGTAGTCGACAGCAGCGGAAAGGTGAAATCGATCAGGAGCCGATGCTCCTTGTAGAAATACCAGGAGGTGCCGACGAGCACCGAAGCGAACAGCGCGCCGACGCTGACCAGCGTCACCGGCCCGAGATTCGGTGTGAAGACAATGACGAGAACGCCGAGAACGAACGCCCCGAGAAGTTCGACCCCGATTGCGTAATTCGGCTGGGCCAGCACCGCGTGGGCGAGCGCGGCCTCCAGCACCTGGGCATGCACCTCGACGCCCGGCATGGCTGGCGCAACCGGCGTGGTCTTGAGGTCGTTCAGCGTCGCCGCCGAGGTGCCGATCAGAACCAATTTGCCTCTGATCTTGTCGACCGGCGCGGTTCCGTCGAGAACGCTGGCCGCCGACACATAAATCGACGGATCACGGCGCGCGAAATGCACCCAGAACTGGCCGTTCTTGTCGGTCGGAATCTCCAGCCCCCGCAGCGCGATGCTTTTGATGCCGTTCTTGTCGTATTTGGTGAGGATGGTCGGGGTCCCCGAAATGACCCGAAGCATTTCCAGGCTGAGCGAAGGCATCATGTGGCCCTGCGCCAACAACACCATCGGCACCCGTCGGATGATGCCGTCGCGCTCCGGCACGATTGTCAACAGACCGCGGCCCGCGGCGACCTTTTCGAGAACCGGAACGTTGCGCAACAGCCCGGCAAATTCATAAAAATGCGGCTCGGTGCTGCCCTTGTCGCCCCGCGAGGCGAATCCGGTAAAGGGAAGCTCCTTGTCGATGTCCGATACGACCGATGGAAGCCCGGTCTCGCCGAGCACCACACGCGCGCGACGGATCGAATCGGCGAACACCTGATCGTTGCTCGGCAGCTCGCGCAGCTTGCTTCGGGTCAGCTCATCCAGGTAGCGCATGGTGTTGGCCGCGACATCCGGGTTGAGCCGGTCAGGCTCGGAAAACACCACGTCGAACGCAATCGCAACCGCGCCAAGATTGGCAAGGTTGATGACCATGTCCGCCAGGTGCGTTCGCGGCCAGGGCCACTGCCCAAACTTCTTCAGGCTCGGTTCGTCGATATCGACGATGGTGACCGGGCGCGCCGTCTTCACGCGGGGATCGAAACGCTGGTAGAAATCGAAAACCCTGACCCGGAGCTCCTCGATCGGCGCGAAATCGGCGATGCGCAGCGCCGCGATGCCGATCAGCAGGACAAGGCACGCCAGTCGCGAATAGCCGAACTTCCGTCCGAACCAGCGCCGGATGATCTGAAGACGTTTCATGCCGTTCCGATATCACGACGCGGGGAATTGATCACGAATCTTTGCGCCGGCGGGGATGCGGCCGCGGCGAATCCCGGAATTCCAATCGATTCCGGCGTCCGCAGACGAGGGGCCGCTCGACCATGCGGACGCCCGATCGGGGCACTAGACGACGTGGAAATCGCCGGCGTTCAGCTGCGCCTTGGCAACGCCATGCAAGGTGATGCTGTCATGGGCATCGATGGCGATGACCGAATTTCCGTGGCCGTCGTCACGGACCGCGCTCAGCGCGGCCTGAGTATCCGCGAAGATCGCACTGCCGACCTGAAGCGTATCGGTCGCCGGGTGGAAATTCGAGATCGCGGACTGGCCGACGTTGGCGAAATGGAACACGAAATTTTCGCTGGACGCCGAGCCGCTCAAGGTCTGGTTCGGCGTGGACGCGACGACCGTACTGGCCGGGGCCGCGCTGTTCACGGGGGGATCGACGATCAGCGTGCCGCCATTGCCATCGTTTTGGATGGTGAAGTTCGCCAGCTGGTAGTTTCCACTGAAATTGATGCTGTCGAACGCCTGTCCGTTGACGTCGTACAATGTCAGCGTTCCGGTGCTGTTGGCATTTTCCGCATAGGTCGTCTTGCTCGTCGCAACATTGGCGAAATTGATGTCGGTAACGTCGATCAAATCGGAGTTTTCCGTCGTGCCGCCGCCGGTAAAGCCCGCGATCGTTCCGGTGAAATCATGAGAGTCATTGAGGAGGAGTTCGCCGGTATTGCCGCTGGTGTTCGTAAAATTGACTGCGGCCGAACTCGCACCGGAGATGCCGAGCACATCACCGCTGTCGATCGTGTTAGTACCCGTCGCCGACGGGTCATCGAGCAGCGTTCCGCCATGTCCGTCTGAGTGTATTTCGAACTCAGCCGAGAAGTTGCTCCCGATGGTCACGTGAAGTGAAACCGAATCATGGCTGAGGGTGTTGGTGATCGTCACGTCGTGAGTGCTGTTGCTATAGCTGACATGCATGTGCCGTGTGTCGCTGAACGCCAGGTCGGTCAGATCGACGTGATTTTCCGCATTCTCGGGGTTAGCTTCGACGAGGCCGGCGATCGTTCCCTTAAAATCATGGGAATCATCGAGAATGAGCAGACCAGCGCCATTTGCCTGCTCGAACGTCACGGTCTGGCCGGCGGAAACCGCGCCCCCGATTTCGAGCGCGGAGTGGGCGAAGATATTGATCGCGCCTGTCGACCCCGTCGTGTTCGTGATATTCCCGGTGATGTCGACAAAAGCTCCCGAGTGACCACTCGCGTTGCCGGATGCGATCACTCCGTCGTTAAGGACGTCGCCGTCGATTTGTAGTGCGGAGCCTGGCGAAGCTTCCAGAACGCCGCCGTGGTTGTTAGCAACCAAATTGGCGCCGGTATCGATAATCAGCTTATTTGTTCCGTTGGCATCGATCGTGCCGAAGTTGACCAGCGTCAGGTGACTGTCACCGATCGCGCCGGCGCCGGAGATCGTGTCGTAATTGGTCAGCGTTGCCGCCGAGCCGTCGCTGACGATGAAATTATGGGAGCTGTCGCCCATCACCACGTCGCCGCCGCCGGTCAGCGCAACGTTTCCGGAGATTTTCAGCCCGGTCCAATCGCCGAAAGAATTGAGCGCTATCCTGCCGGCATCGACGATTGTGCCGACCAGCTCCAACGCCGTACCGTGGGTTACATAGACGGTCGTGCCGTGGGCAATTGTGACACCCTCAAGCGTGCTGCCGGAGAAATCGAAAGGCGCCGTTGATATTTGACCCGCCCCTGCCAATGTGCCGCCAAGGACGGTGGCGTCATCGAGGACGAGCTTGCCGGGGATGGTGACGTCGATTTCGCCGCCATTGCTGATCGTACCGGTCAGTTCGAGCTGGCCGGCCGACGCCATCAGCGTCGTGTGGTCGGCAATGGTAACATCACTCGTGACGCTATCGGAGTTGCCGGCCGCCGTGGCGATCGTTCCTAGCCCGCCGAGCTCGCCCCCATAGAGCGCAACGTTGTCCAGATTGACCGCGACGCCCATGCCCTGATTGGCGTCGATCTCGCCATAGTTGAAGATGTTCCCGGTCAATTCCAGAACACCGACCACCGCCGTCACAATCGTGCCGAGCTCAAGCGTCAGGCCGCTAAACAGCCCGAAGCCCCCGTTCAACGTGCTGCTGATGTTGCCGGAAGATGTCGAGATCCTCCCTACCAGCGTGCCGAGATTGATGGCGGTGTTGGCCAATTTGAGGATGCCGTTGCTGCCGAGCGTCTCGAACGTGCCGTTGAAGTTGTTGACCGTCGTATTCGTCAGGGTGAGCGCAGCACCATCGGCCTTCACGATGCCGAAATTGACGAAGCTGGAAGTGTCATTGATCGAGCTGGCAGCGGTGACATCGATGGTGCCGCCGAAATTGTTGACGATACCGCCATCGATCGCGCCGCCATCGAACGTCAGCAAGCCGTTATGATCGACCTGAACGGTTCCGTTCGCGGTGTGACCTTTGGTCGTCACGCTATTGGCGACGACCTCCCCGCTCAGCACCAGTCCCGCATTGGCATCGACTTCGATGGTGCCGGTATTGGTTGTCGGCGTCGGGTCGACGGTGAGCGTCCCGCTGACGATATCGATATTGCCGCGATTGATGATCGTTGCGCCGGTGATAAAGCTGTTACCCGTTGAATTGAGACCCCCGACGAGATCGAGGGTGGCGCCACTGATAGTGGCGCTGTCAAATCCGAGCGCGGTGCCACTACCCACCAGAATCGTGCTGGTGGAATCGATACCAGTGAGGATCGTTCCATCCACGAGCACATTGTTGAGCGTCAGAGTGACGCCGCTTTCAATGGTCACCTGGCCATTGTTCAGGTTGGCATTGACGACCGTCGGCGGCCCGTGCGGATTGACAGTGACCGTGCCGGTGATGGAACTGTTGCCCGCAACATCAATCGCACCGTTGTCGGTGATGGTGCCGCCGGTGATGGATGTATTGTCCGTCAGCGTGAGCGTCACCAGCGGATCGATGATCAGCTGATTGTTGTTGGTGACGGCAACGTCGTCGAACGTGGCTCCGCCGGTTTTGATCTCGACAACACCCTCGTCGTCGCCCCTTGGATCGTGAATCAGCAGCTTGCCACCGCTGATTTTCGTGCCGCCATCGAGCACCAGCGTCACGGTGGTCGACCCGACCGCCCCGTCAATCCGGATCGTCCCCGAATTCGTCACGTTGACGCCGTCGAGCGTCGCACCGCCTGCGCCCTCGACATCGAGCGTGCCGGCAGCAGCAATCGTCATGTGGCCGTTGGTGATCGAAGTGCGGTCGTCGAGCGCCAGGATCGAGCCGACGCCGATCCCGATCGTGCTCGGCGCGTCACCACTGGTACCAGTGACCGCCACGCCATCCAGCGTCGCCCCGCCCTCGCTCTCGACGTCCAACGTGCTGCCACCGGCAATCGTCATGGCGCCGTTGCTGATATAGGTGCCGTCCTTAAGCGTCAGGATCGAACCGGCTTCCGTGATGGCTCCGATCTCGATCGCACTCAGCCCGCCGTCGTCGCTGGTGCCGGTCACCGTGACGCCATCGAGCGTCGCGCCACCTGCGCTCTCGACGTCGAGCACGCTGCTGGCGCCAAGCGTAATTGCGCCCTGGGTGATGGTGGCTCCGTCCGCCAGCATCGGCTTGGCGCCGCTGTCGATCTGCAGGGTTCCGCCAATGTTGGCGATATCGACATCGACATTGAGGGTGCCGCCGGCAAGCTCGATCGTGCCGGAATTGGTGATGCTGCTGTGGTCCTTGAAATCGCCGCCCTGCTGCAGCGTCAGGGTGGCGGAATTTTGCAGCACGCTGTGCTGCAGGATTTCGGCGAGGCCGCCGATGCTGAGGTTGCCGAAATTTTTCAGGATCGAATCGGCATTCAAGTGAAGACCGCCGCTGCCAATCGTCAGCGTATTGTGGTTGTCGAGTTCCGGGGGAGTGTCCCCCAGATCGTTCATGGTCACGGATCGGGCGAACGCCGC
>NZ_DAHUXJ010000063.1 GCF_027307225.1 Bradyrhizobium sp.
GTATGGATCCAAAGATCGCCAACGACATCAGGGATCGCCGCACGCCCAGCTTCGACGACCCGAAGGCGAAGATGATCTACGACGTCGCGAAATCGCTGCACGAAGGTCACGGCCTGACCCAGCCGCTCTACGACGAGGCGGTCGAGGTGCTTACCTTGCGCGGGGTCGTCGAGGTGATCGGGCTCTGCGGCTATTACACGATGGTCTCGATGACGCTGAATACTTTCGAATTCGGCCTGCCCGACGGGCAGGTATCGGAGCTTGCGTGAGCGGCGCCTGCCCCCTAGTGCCCACTTTCCGAAGTTCGTGTTACACCTCAGCGACCACTTTCACGAACTTCGGAAAGTCATGGGCTACTCACAAACCTATTGATTCTAGTACCGCTCGATCTGAAGTCCCTGATCGAATTCGCCGCTTGTGGTGCAGGGACTTCAGATCGGCGGTACTAGCGCGGGGCGCGCTTGGCCAGAATCCGCTGCAGGGTGCGGCGATGCATGTTGAGCCGCCGCGCCGTCTCGGAGACGTTGCGGTTGCACATTTCGTAAATTCGCTGGATGTGCTCCCAGCGCACGCGGTCCGCCGACATCGGATTGCTCGGCAACTCCGACTTCTGGTTGCCGCTGGCAAGCAAGGCCGACACCACGTCATCGGCATCGGCGGGCTTCGACAGATAATCGACCGCGCCGAGTTTGACGGCGGTCACGGCGGTGGCGATGTTGCCATAACCGGTGAGAATGATGGCGCGCGCCTCGGGGCGCTTGCGCTTCAAGGCGGAAACCACGTCCAGTCCGTTGCCATCGCCGAGCCGCAAATCCACCACGGCAAAGGCCGGCGCGGCCTTGGCGATCTGGGTCAGGCCGTCAGCCACGCTGTCGCAGGATGTCACCGAAAAGCCCCTCGTCTCCATGGCGCGCGCAAGGCGCTCCAGAAACGGCTTGTCGTCTTCCACGATCAGGAGCGAGCGATCGGTATGCCCGGTCAGTTCCGCGATGGCGTTCAAGATGACGTTGTCCTTTCCCTCGAACTCTCAACATATGGCGTCGACCGCGGCGCTGCCAAGGCCGCCTTTCCCCGATTTCTCACTCAGGTTAATTCCGTAGCGGGTTCCTTAACCTCGAAGCGGCTTCGCGGCCACACGATCTGAACGACGGCGCCGTGGTCCGGAAAGACCCGGTTGGCGAAGGAAACCCTGGCGCCGGTGCGTTCGAGCAAGGTGCGCGCGATGAACACGCCAAGCCCAAGGCCGCTGCGCCCGCCCTGGGCCTCTTCCGTCTCGCGCCGTCGCGACAGATACGGCTCGCCGATGCGCTTGAGCAGGTCGGGCGCGATGCCCGGGCCGTCATCGGAGATGATGATTTCGACGGTTTCAGCATTCCACCAGGCGTTCACTTCGACGCTGTTGCGGGCGAAATCGACCGCGTTCTCCAGAATGTTGCCGACGCCATAGATAATGGCGGGATTCCGCGTTCCCGCTGGTTCGGGCGTGCCGGAAACCGCGATGCGCACCTTGATGGTGACATCGAAGTCGCGGTGCGGCGCCACCGTCTCTTCGATCAGGGCGGACAGCGGCATGCTGTCGAACGGCGCGCCGCTTGAGGACAGTTGCGTGAGCTTGGCGAGAATATGGCGGCAGCGCTGCGACTGCTCCCGCAACGTCCTGATATCGGCGGCGAGCTGGGGCTGGTCCTTTACCCCCTGTTCGAGTTCGCGCGAAATCAGGAAGATCGTCGACAGCGGCGTGCCCAGTTCGTGGGCGGCAGCAGCCGCAAGACCGTCGAGCTGGGTGAGATGCTGTTCGCGCGCCAGCACGAGCTCGGTCGCCGCGAGCGCATCCGAAAGCTTCCGCGCTTCTTCGGCGACCTGAGACGCATAGAGGCTGGTAACGCCGATCGCGACCACGATCGAAAGCCAGACGCCGAACAGATAGATCGGCGGCAGCACCAGGGGATCGTCGCCGTCCCAGGGCAGCGGAAAGTAGAGGAACACCAGGACGGACGCGCAGGCGACCGCGACCATTCCGAGCGCAATGGTCAACCGGATCGGCAACGCGGTGGCCGAGATCAGCACCGGCGCCAGGAACAAAAATGAGAACGGGTTCTGCAAGCCGCCGGTAAAGAACAACAAGCCGGCGAGCTCGATGATATTCAGCGCAAGCAGCGCCGCCGCAAACGACGGCTCCAGCCGCTCCATCGGATTGAACCAGAGCTGAAGGAAGAGATTGAGCAGCGCGGAGAAGCCGACAATCGCCAGACAAGGCACGACCTCGACATCGAATTCGAGACCCTGCTGGACGATAAAGATCGCGGCAAGCTGGCCGAGCGCGGCGAGCCAGCGCAGCCGCAGGATCGTGTCCAGGCGGACCTGGCGGCGCGGCAAGCGAAAATCAGTGGCAGAGTTGTCGGACATCAGCACGGCTGCAACTCTAGCGGCGCTGGCCTTCGCCGACAAATTCTGTTGATTTCGCTACTGCGGCGTATGGCCACGGGACGCCTTGCACAAGCCGGGTGAATGGCTCAATGAACATGCCCGATGATGCGCGATGGCACCATAACGTCCCCTCCCGCCCCGACCGACGCCCGCGACGCCGCGGCGATCGCGGTCGCGCATCTTTCCAAGCTCTACAAGCAGACCCGCGCGGTCGATGATATCTCGTTTTCGATCGCGCGCGGCAGCGTCACCGGGCTGCTCGGCGGCAACGGCGCCGGCAAGACCACGACGATCGCGATGATCATGGGACTGGTTTTGCCGACATCGGGACGCATCGAGGTGCTGGGTCATCCGATGCCGGACGGAAGCGCTGACGTGCTCGGCCGGATGAATTTCGAAAGCCCGTATGTGGATATGCCCTCGCGGCTCACGGTGCGGCAAAATCTGACGATCTTCGGCCGCCTCTATTCGGTGGCAAACCTCAATGCGCGGATCGAAAAGATCGTCTCCGATCTCGACCTCGGTGAATTCCTTGACCGCGCCAGTGGCAAACTCTCGGCCGGGCAGAAAACCCGCGTCGCGCTGGCAAAGGCGCTAATCAACCAGCCCGAGTTGCTGTTGCTCGACGAGCCGACCGCGTCGCTCGACCCCGACACCGCCGACTGGATCCGGCAACATCTTGCGACCTATCGCAAGGAGAACGGCGCGACCATTTTGCTTGCCTCCCACAACATGCTGGAGGTGGAGCGGCTGTGCGACCGGGTGATCATCATGAAGCGCGGCCGGATCGAGGACGACGACAGCCCGGAAGCGATCATGGCGCGCTACAACCGCGCGACGATGGAGGAAGTGTTTCTCGACGTCGCCCGCGGCCGCGTTCAGGAAACGACATCATGAGCCGGATCAGCCAGCCCGCCATCTCGACGCAGCGGATCGCAGCCATGATCCTGCGCTACTGGTATGTCCTGATCTCGTCATGGCCGCGGATGCTGGAGTTGCTCTATTGGCCCGCGCTCCAGATCATCACCTGGGGTTTCATCCAGAACTACATTTCGCAGAATGCCGGATTTTTCGCCCGCGCCGGCGGTACGCTGGTCGGCGCGGTCATCCTGTGGGACATCCTGTTCCGCGGACAACTCGGGTTTTCGATCTCGTTCCTTGAGGAGATGTGGGCGCGCAATCTCGGCAACCTGATGATGAGCCCGCTCAAGCCGATCGAGTTTCTGCTCGCGCTGATGGCGATGAGCCTGATCCGGCTGGCGATCGGGATCATCCCAATGACGCTGCTGGCGATGGTCTTTTTCGGCTTCAACTTCTACGCCATCGGCTTTCCGCTGATCCTGTTTTTCTGCAACCTGATCTTCACCAGTTGGTCGGTCGGGATCTTCGTCTCCGGCCTCGTCCTGCGTTACGGCCTTGGCGCCGAAAGCATCGTGTGGACACTGATGTTCGGCATGATGCCGCTGGCCTGCATCTATTACCCCGTAACGGTGCTGCCGCATTGGCTGCAAGCCGTGGCCTGGGCGCTGCCGCCGACCTATGTGTTCGAGGGCATGCGGGCGTTGTTGATGGAACACGTCTTTCGCGCGGACCTGATGGCGGATGCCATCGTGATCAACGCCGTCCTGATTGCGATATCGTTTGCCGTCTTTCTGATGCTCCTGCGCAGCGCCCGGCAGCACGGTTCGTTGATCCAGACCGGCGAATAGCCCGTTAAAACCCGGGGTTTTCGGCGCACATAGCTTGTGCAGCGAGGCCGAAATGCCGATCTAAGCATTGACGCTTTATTACGCTTTCAGCACTATGCTGCGACGCAAAAGGAAACGAGGGCAGAATGCCGATTGGGGAATTTGGCGGCGCGCCGCCGATGATGGCCGAAGGCAGTCCGGCGCTGACCACGCCGATGTACTGGATGTACGAAATGGGTCACGCCTCGCTCAATCCGGCGCGCGCCGTGACCGACGCCACGAAAATCCTGTTTCAGAACCCGCTCAATCCGTGGTCGCACACCGAGTTCGGCAAATCGATCGCCGCGGCGTGCGAACTGTTCGAACGCACGACGCGCCGCTACGGCAAGCCCGAATGGGGCCTCCACGAAACGGACGTCAACGGCGTCCGTACGCCGATCGAGATCCGCAGCGTGTGGGAAAAACCGTTCTGCCGACTGTTGTACTTCGACCGCAAGCTGACGCGTCCCCTGCGCATACCGCAACCGCGCGTGCTGATCGTGGCCCCGATGTCGGGCCATTATGCAACGCTGCTGCGCGGCACGGTCGAGGCCTTTCTGCCGACGCACGAGGTCTACATCACGGATTGGGCCGATGCCCGCATGGTGCCCCTCGCCGCCGGCCGCTTCGACCTCGACGACTACATCGACTACGTGATCGAGATGCTGCACGTGCTGGGCGGCAACATGCACGTGATTGCGGTGTGCCAGCCCTCCGTGCCGGTGGTCGCTGCCGTTTCCGTCATGGAAGCCGAGGACGATCCGTTTGTTCCGCTCTCGATGACGCTGATGGGCGGCCCGATCGATACCCGTCGCAATCCGACCGCCGTGAACAACCTCGCCGAGGAGCGCGGCATCGACTGGTTCCGCAACAACGTCATCACCAAGGTACCATTTCCGCATCCCGGCGTGATGCGGGACGTCTATCCGGGCTTCCTGCAGCTGAACGGCTTCATCAGCATGAATCTCGACCGGCACATGGACGCCCACAAGGAGCTGTTCCGCAATCTGGTGAAGGGCGACGGCGATCTGGTCGACAAGCACCGCGACTTCTACGACGAATATCTGGCGGTGATGGACCTTTCGGCGGAGTATTACCTGCAAACGGTTGATACGGTTTTCGTCAAGCACGCCCTGCCCAAGGGCGAGATGACCCATCGCGGCAAGCCGGTCGATCCCTCCAGGATCAGGCGTGTGGCCCTGATGACGGTGGAAGGCGAGAACGACGACATCTCCGGGCTCGGCCAGACCGAAGCGACCCATGCGCTGTGCAGTTCGATTCCGAGCCATCGCCGCGTGCACTACGTGCAGAAGGGCGTCGGGCACTACGGAGTCTTCAATGGCTCACGTTTCAAATCGGAAATCGTGCCGCGCATCTCCGATTTCATGGTGTCGTCGGCGATCATGAAGCCTTCGCTCGCTTACGCGGCGGAGTGATCGCATCAACGGCGACGAACTGACGCGAAACACACGTTGACGCGCAAGCATGGCCATTGGCCGGGGGTCAGCTAACCCACTGAATTGACCCCAGGAAAGGCGAATCTGGGCTCTCCGGATATAGTGAATCTTAATTCAGCGCATTGAGGTCCGGGCGGCGAGCCTTTTCGGCCGATTTTTTGGATGCCTACCCCATTCTGTAGGGTCCGCGGAGGCCCCGACCCCTGTATATTGGGCAAATGATTTGTTTTTGCGCCGAGCGATTTCCCTGGCGGCGGATATGGCAGAATCCGGGTGAACTCCTGATCCCCGGATTAACAGACATGGCCACTCGCGCGCTTCTCTATCGGCGGCCCTACGAGCCTTCTCGCCTTTTGATCAAACATGGCTCGCAAATCTACTCGGTCCGGCTGAGACGGCACCGGCGCGCACGCCGGTACACCTTGAGAATCCATCCGAGCGACCGCGAGGCGATCCTCACCATCCCGCCGCGCGGCACGATTACCGACGCCAAGGACTTTGCGCAGCGCCACGGCGGCTGGATTGCCGCTCGTCTCGGTCGCTTGCCGAAAGCGGCGCCGTTTCTTCCTGGCACCGTGGTTCCGCTGCGCGGCGTGGCGCATCGAATCGTGCATCGCGCCGGTCAGCGCGGCACGGTCTGGACCGAAATTCGCGACAGCGGCGAGCGCATTCTCTGCGTGGCCGGCGGCGTCGAACACACCGAGCGGCGCGTGCACGACTACCTCAAGCGCGAAGCCCGCAAGGATGTTCAGAAGGCGTCCGTTGCCTACGCGCAGGAGCTGGGCGTGAGGGTCAAGCGGTTGTCGATCCGCGACCAGTCGAGCCGCTGGGGTTCCTGCACGTCGGCCGGCTCGCTGTCATTCTCCTGGCGGCTCATCCTCGCACCGCCCTATGTGCTGGACTATCTCGCGGCGCACGAGGTCGCGCACCTGGTCGAAATGAACCATTCGGCGCGATTCTGGAGGGTCGTGGGCAAAGTCTGCAACCACGTCGAACGCGCCAAGAACTGGCTCGATACCCACGGCAACGATCTCCATCGTTACGGCATCCAGGACTGAGCCGCCGTCCGGTTAGAGCAGTCGCTCGTTGAGCGATCGCCTACGCGAAAAAGCAACAGTCCCCGATATTCTCATGGCCATCACGCGGGCGTGCTGGGGACCGCCTGTGGTCCGATTCTAACATTCGCACCCCTTCCCGGCGCGCACTTTTGCGAATGTTAGAATCAAAGGACCACAGCAAATATAGGTTTCTAGTGGAGTTTAGGATTTGACATTCGCCTTGCGAACTCGCGGTTGGTAGATAGCGAATGTCGAATCCACTCCACTAGTGCTCCGATTCCGAAGTTCGTATCACATTGCGGCTCCACGTTTACGAACTTCGGAATCAAAGGAGCACTAGCCAATTAGATGATTCTAGTGCGGTTTAGAATTTGAAGTTCCTATGACGAGGTTACCGCAAAACTGATAGGAACTTCAAATTCACCGCACTAGCCATGTGCTTTTGGTCAACATCTGGATTGCGTATGGATGTTGTCAGGCCGCATGCGGCATCGGATAAGTTGAAATATGTTTGGGGGCAAACTTTTAGCCGGATCGGCGACTGTCGTCATTCTGCTGGTTCAGATGGCGCCGACACCGTTGCGCGCCGACACCATGGAGCGCGCGCTGCGCCGCGCCTATCAGAACAATCCGCAGCTCAATGCCCAGCGTGCCTTGGTGCGCGCGACCGATGAAAATGTCCCGCAGGCGCTGGCCGGCTATCGCCCGAAGGTCGCTGCGACCCTGAGTGGCGGCTATCAATATACCAACGAGCTCTTTGCCTTCGGCACGCCCAAGGTCTTCGAGGGACCGAACAGTCCGCACGCCGCCGCGCTGACCGCGACGCAGACGCTCTACAACGGCAACCAGACCGCCAACAAGGTTCGCTCGGCCGAAAGCCAGGTTTCCGGCGCCCGCGAAGGCCTGCGGCTGATGGAGCAGTCGATCCTGCTTGCCGCTGCCACCATCTATATGGACTACCTGCGTGACGCCGCGATCCTGGAGGTCCAGCGCAGCAATACCAAGGTGCTCGAAGTGACCCTGCGGCAGACCCGCGACCGCTACAGCGCAGGGCTCGTCACGCCGACCGACGTGGCCCAATCCGAAGCACAGCTCGCCGCGGCCAAGAGCCAGGAACTCGCGGCTGAATCGACGCTCACGACCACGCGTGCCAATTTCCGCCGCATCATCGGCAACGAGCCTTCGAACCTGAAGCCCGCCTCCCCGGTCGACCGCTATTTGCCGGCGACGGTACGCGATGCGATCAACCTCGCTTTGGTTGAAAATCCCAACGTGACCGCCGCGATGTACAGTATCGATGTCAGCTTTCTCAACGTGAAAATCAACGAGGGCGCACTGCTGCCGACCGTCGCGCTACAGGCCATCGTCCAGAAGAGCTGGCAACAGGCCATCACGCAGGTGAAGCAGTTTACCGCGACGGCGACCGCACAAGCGACCGTGCCGATCTACCAGGGCGGGGCGGAATATTCGCTGATCCGGCAATCGAAGGAGACGCTGGAGCAGCAACGCCTCACGCTGGAGCAGGTTCGCGATCAGGCCCGCGCCGATCTGATGACGGCATGGGGCCAGCTCATCGCGGGCAAGGCCCAGGTGGAGGCCGCCCAGTCCCAGGTCGCCGCCTCGGAACTGGCTTACCTCGGCACGACCAAGGAAGCCCAGGTCGGCCAGCGCACCGTCATCGACATTCTGAACGCCCAGCAGACGGTGGTGAACGCCCGCGTCGCGCTGGTGACGGCGCAGCACGACCGCGTCGTGGCGTCCTATGCTGTCCTCAACGCCATCGGCCGCCTGTCACCGCTGGTGCTGCACATTTCGACGCCGACCTATGATGCCAGCGTCCATTACCAGCAGGTGCGCGACAACTGGGGCGGCGTCCGCACCCCCGACGGGCGCTGAAGTCCGCGAAGTGAAAGAGGCCACCCACTGAGGCGGCCTCCACAGATCATGGCATGTGCTGGATCAGCAGCACCACAACACCTACGAAGAGAGCCGCAATGAGAAACGCGCTAATCAAGGCTCTGTGCATTTTGTCGCTCATGAGCGAACGCTAATCGAAAAGGGGCCAATCCCTGAATCGTAAAGGGACCACTAACCAAATTATTGATCGGAAAGGGGCCAGCACCTATTTGTGCATAGGAACAGATCGGAAATCGAAAACAACTGCCGAACCACACGGGTAGCCCGAAGATTGCCTTCCGATTAGACGTCGCTTCGAAGCCACAAGATGATACGAACCTCGGGATCGCGAAGCTACCGCCCGAACAGCCGCTGCATCAGCCAACCGTCGAGGCCGGCGTCGGCCTCGGGGCGCACCGGAGCGGCCGCGGTCCGCGTCAGTGACGGCCGGCCGGGGATGGGCGACGGCGGCGCGGCGGCCGCGCCGGGGCTGGATGCCTGCGCGACGGCGGCCGGGAATCCAACAGGCGGGGCAGGCGGTGAAGCCGGCAGCGGGATCGGCGTCACGCCCTGATGGGCCGCCTTCATGAAGCGCGTCCAGATTTCCACCGGCAAGCCGCCGCCGGTTGCCTTTTTGGTCGGAGAATCGTCGTCATTGCCGAGCCAGACGCCGGTGACGAGGTTCGCGGTGTAGCCGATGAACCAGGCGTCGCGGAAATCCTGGCTGGTGCCGGTCTTGCCGGCCGCCTGCCAGCCCGGCAGTTCGGCCTTGTGCGCGGTACCGGAGAGCAGCGTCTCCTGCATCATCGCGTTCATCATCGCGACGTAATGCGGATCGATCACCTGGCCGAGTTGATCGGCCGGACGCACGTAGAGGATCTTGCCGTCGAGGGTATGGATCCTGGTCACGACATGCGGCGAGATACCGAAACCGCCATTGGCAAACGGGACGTAGGCGCCGACCAGTTCGACCATCGAGACTTCGGAAGTGCCGAGCGCGATCGAGGCATTGGGCTCGAGCTTCGATGAAATGCCAAGCCGATGCGCGGTGCGCACGACGTTCTTCGGTCCGACTTCCAGCCCGAGCCGAACGGCCACGGTATTGAGCGACATCGCGAGCGCCTGTGTCAGCGTGACCGGGCCCAAATAGTGATGGTTATAATTCTCCGGCTTCCAGCCCTTGATATCGAGTGGCGCGTCCTGCCGGACCGTGTCGGGTGTCAGGCCGGATTCAATGGCGGTGAGATACACGAAGGGCTTGAACGCCGAGCCGGGCTGGCGTTTCGCCGTCACCGCGCGGTTGTACTGGCTCTCCGAATAATTGCGGCCGCCGACCATGGCGCGCACCGCGCCATCAGGCGACATCGCCACCAGCGCGCCCTGGCTGACATTGTACTTCACGCTTTTCGCCGCCAGCTCATCGATGATTGCGGCTTCCGCGGTCGCCTGCAGTTTCGGATCGATCGAGGTTTCCACCACTACGCTCTGGTCGATCTGGCCGACGAGGTCGTCGAGCACTTCGCTGATCCAGTCCGCGACATAGTTGACCGTGCCGGCGCCGACCGGCTTGACGTGGTAGGCGGGATGACCGATCGAGGCCTGCGCCTGCGCCGCGGTGATGAATTTAGCTTCCGCCATCGCGGCGAGCACGGTGTGCGCCCGCAGCTCGGCGCCTTCCGGATTGCGGTTGGGCGCCAGGCGCGAGGGCGACTTGACGAGACCTGCGAGCATCGCCGCTTCCGCCAGCGTGACGTTCTTGGCCGACTTGCCGAAATAGCGTTGCGCCGCAGCCTCGACGCCATAGGCGCCCGAGCCGAAATAGACGCGATTGAGGTAAAGCTCGAGAATCTCGGCCTTCGAGTACTTGCGCTCCAGCCACAGCGCGAGCTCGGCCTCCTGCAATTTACGCTGGAAGGTTCGCTCCTGGGTCAGGAACAGGTTCTTGGCAAGCTGCTGGGTCAGCGTCGAGCCGCCCTGCGACACGCCGCGATGCAAGACGTTCGTCACGGCTGCGCGCAAAATGCCCCAGGGGTCGATGCCGAAGTGATGATAGAAGCGACGATCCTCGATGGCTATGAACGCCTTCGGCAGATAGGGCGGCAAATCCTTCAGCGCGACATTGGCGCCGGGCATCTCGCCGCGTATGGCGAGCACGCTGCCGTCGGCGGCGGTGATCTGGATGGTCGGCGGCCGTTTCGGGATTTCCAGCGACTGGATCGCCGGCAGATGCGCGCCGACCCAGACCACGAGACCGACCACGGCGATCGCGCCCCACAGGCCGAGCACCGCGCCCCAATACATAAGCCGCCCGATCGAAAAGCCTCCGCGCGACTTCGATCGCCGCTTGGCATCGCTGCGGCTCACGCGCGGCTTCCGCTCTGGCGGTGGCTCGTCGTCAGCATCGTCGCTCTTTCGCTTCGGCGATTTCTTCGACCGGTCATCGCCGCCGGGAATGCGGTCATCGAGCGACAGCCGCAGGTCGGAAAGCGCTACGGCAAGACCGAATACCGGCTCCTTGCGCCCGCCGCTCTTTTTCCGTCGCAACGCCATACGCAAAACGCCCGCACAAACCCAATGCACCGTAGCGGCACGGGTTTAAGGTCGTCTTAAACGATGGTTAACCGGAGGTCCGGCAGAGCCTTCTAACTGGCTGGCCCGCAAGGGTTCAGGAAAGCTTAACCTTAAAGCGCGCGGGAAATAGCAGACGCCATCGCGGACCACGTCGTTGCGATGGCGCCGTGGCCAAATCCGTTAACAGCCGCTTTCGAACCAGATGTGTGTTCATGAAGGCTAGCAATATCTGCTTTCAGGGGTAACGCGGACATCGCCACGAAAAGCTTTAACTTCGGCTATGACCCCGGAAGGGATTTCGTCATCAGGGCCGCACCAAAGCGTCATGTCACGTACCCGCGGTATCGCGACGATATTCTTGATCGTTATCTTACGTGCTTTGAAACGCGCGGGTCTCCCGAAAGACCCAAGTTTCCGGAGCCAGCTTCGCGAGTAGCAATGACATTCGCCAGGCGAGCGTGGACAATCCCAAGGCCGGTACCGATCAGCAAAGACACCGGCACGCTGACGATGACATTGCTCCAACCGAACGAGGTCAGCATCCTGGTTGTAAACGCCTCGCTTGAAAGGCTGAGATAAGCGAACGTCGAGGCAAAGCCATAGAACGTCGCCGGCACGACGCTGAGCAGCGCCGTGCGCGACGCGATCACGATCAGGAACGATGCCGCGCCGGCCACGATTGCCGTCGACAGCACCGCATTCGCCGGCAAAACGTGAGCCGCCACAATGACGGCGACCAGCCAGGCCATGAGGACGCCGAACACGAGCGCCGCCGAAGAGCGGATCGCCGCCTGCACGGTAGCGCCAGAGTGGTCGTAACTCGCCCATCCTATGAACGCGGCCCAGACAAACAGCTTGGGAAGCGCGGAGAAGGCGAGCACGGCGGCCGCGGCGACGACCGCCGCGGCAAGTGCTGCTGATGATAACGATGACAGACGCATGATGATCACCTCAGCCAAGGGGAAGATTTTCGTCCGCGCCGTCACACGGCGCGTTTCACCGGCTGTTCCACGGCATCCCGCTGCGATGAGCGCGCTGCGTGAATGCCGGGATAGAAACGGCCAAGCCAGTTGATGATCTCTTCCCGTGCCAGCGCCGAATTACCGACCTGGCAGTGCTGCTCGCCGCCCTCCCGCGCGGTGAAGATACGCGCCGTCACCGACCGCGCACAGACCAGCTCACGCATTGTGCGATAGAGCCAATCGACGTGGAAGAGATGGTCCTGCTCGCCTTCGGTCAAGAGGATGTCCTGCTTCACGTTGTGCAGAATCCCCTCCAGCGAATGCTTGGCGATCGCTGTGAGGAAATCGAACGGCGTTTTGGTGCCGGTGATGTGCATGCCTTGCGTCACGCACCAGTCGAACACGCTGCTGGGTAGCCGCTCTTCAGCAACGAGCGCCTCGCATTGCTTGCGATCGCCCGCCTTGAACAGCGAGACGAGCTGTTGCGCCTTGCCGGGCCGCATCTGCTTCAGCGTCATGTCGAGTCCCGAATAGGTGGTGGGCATCGAAATGATGTGCTTGATGCGCGGCTCGAATGCCGCGGCGCGGATCGACAGGTAGCCACCACAGGAGGCTCCTAGCCATTCAACATGATCCAGTTCGAAATAATCGAGCAGCGCCTTGGCGGGCTTTTCCCAGGCGTGTTCAAAGAAGATGCCCTGGCGCAGTGCGCCGCCCTGTCCCGGTCCATCGTATCCGATCACGGTGAAGCCGAGTTCGGTGAGTGGCAGCAGAAACGCATAGAACTCTTCGACGAACGAATCATAGCCGCCGTTGAAGATAAAGGTGGAGATTTCCTTGCCTTTCGCCTGCAAGCGGAAGCCCGGGAGATGGCCGCCGGGATAGGGCACCTCGATGCGCTCGTATCCGGCAACACCCTGCATGGCGAGTGACCAGTTGCGCTTGAAATCGTCGTAGAGCTTATTGCGGGCGTCGCCTGCCGGCAGGTAGAATTCGGCACCGTGGTAATAAGAAGCGGCGTCGGACCATCGCTTCTCGGCTTCGGCCCGCGTTGCCAATTCAAGCCAGACCTTGTGCCAGGATTGGTAATCCTTGATGCGTGGCGCGAGGGCGCCGACTTCCTTCAGCCGGGCCGGCGAAGTGCCATCAAGAAGCGGCCGGTTGAGGGTATAATTCATGCCCGGATCGGGCAGCATATGTACATAAGGCATCGTGCTCTCCGCTAGTCGGGGGGTGAAGTTGCAGGCGGATAGTTGACCCGGGTCCGGTGTTGATGCCATATCAATCCGAGCACTGCCTTGTTGCCAAGAATGCAACACCCCGCCGGGGGAGGTCGCGCCGATGGATTTCACGGCACTTCGTTACTTCAGCGCCACGGCTCACTCTCGTTCGATTCGAGCCGCTTCCGACCGGCTTCATGTCTCTCCGTCGGCGATCAGCCGACAGATCGCGAAGCTTGAGCATGAGCTTCGTGCTCCGATCTTTGACCGCCGCGCTCAGGGCATGAAGCTGACGCCGGCCGGAGAGATCCTGCTGTCGAACATTGACGGCGTAATGACCGAGTTCTCGCGGGTCAAATCGCATATCGCGGCACTGCAGAACCTCAAGGCCGGCAATGTCGACGTCTGCTGTTTCCAGACTGCGATCGAGAGTTTCGTGGCGCCAGTTCTGAACCGGTTCCACACGCAGTATCCGGAGGTGACCTTCAATATCCGGATGAGCAGCACCGACGAGGCAATGGAGGCACTCGTCACCGGCGCCGCGGAGCTCAGCCTTGTCCTGAATGCACCCGCCCGGGATGTCATCACAAGCCTGGAAGTATTTCGCGACAGGATGGTCGCGGTGTTTTCGCCCACCCATCCGCTCGCGGGGCGGAAGATCATATCCTTGAGCGAGCTTAAAGGCTCTTCGTTCGTGCTGACCGTGCCATCGTTCGGACTTCGCCAGCAGATGGACCGAGTTTTCGCCAGACACGGATTTCGACCGGCAACGTTTTGCGTCACCAACTCGCTAGCCCTCATCAAGGAATTGGCGAGCACCGGTCAACAATGCACATTGCTGCCCCGATTTGTGGTCCAACAGGAATTGGCGGCCGGGTCTCTCAAAACGGCGGGCGTTCGGGAATTTGCTTCCGATCCCCTGGTGTTCTGCATTTGCTCGCGCAGCGACCGCTCGCTTTCACCGGCGGCTAAGGTCTTGATGGATACCGTGATCGACTATTGTCGTCGATACCACTGAGAAGATTAAAAAATTGAGCGGCGCGAGCGGACCACTACGAAAGCCTGTATCGCCGACCTTTGCACAAAGCAGACGTGAGCCGTGGTCCGATCCGATATGACTTTCGGAAGTGAAGCGGACCGGCGATTTTATGAGTCCACGCCCTAACCCGTCGGGCCGTTGTCCTCCATTATCGGGCCGAACAGCTCCCAGCGCTGGCCGTCGAAGCGCATCATCTGCATCTGCTTGTTGACGCGGTAGTCGTTCGGCGTGGTGCTGGTCGACATTCCAGGCAGCGCGAGATCGGCCTGAAAGTCCTTGATGTTGGTCGCCTGCTTCAGGACGTTCTCGCGGGTGAGGTCGTCGCCGCATTGCTTGAGCACATGCACCATCAGCTGAGCGGTCGAGTAGCCATAGGTGTTGAAGTTCGAGTTCTTGTCGCCTTCCGGATAGTACTTCGCCATGAACTCAAAATACTTCTTCATGCCTGGATCGTCTTTCCACTGCGGATCGAGCGGGTCCTTGCCGTAATTGGTGCTGATCACGCCCTTGGAGGCCTCGAGCCCTGCCGGCTGCATGACAGCGCCGACCGAGGTGGCGTTGATGTCGAGAATATGAACCGGCTTCCAGCCGAGTTCGAAGGTCTTCTTGATCGTCTGCGCGGCGAATTTCGGGGTTGAGGCATCGAACAGCACATCGACGCCGGCCGCCTTCAGCTTCAGGATCTGCGAATCGACGGTTGGATCGGACATTTCATAGGAGGCTTCCGCCACCACCATCGTCGATGCCTTGTCGCCGAGGCCCGACTTGATGCCGTTCAGATAGTCGCGACCGAGGTCATCGTTCTGGTAGAGCACGCCGATCTTGGCGTTCGGATGGTTCTTGAGAATGTATTGGCCGTAGATGCGGCCCTCGACGAAATAGTTCGGGTTGAAGCCGAGCGTCCAGGGATAGTGCTTCGGATCGGTGAACCTGGAGGCGCCGGTCGCGGCGAACAGCTGCGGCACCTTCTTGGCGTTGAGATATTTCTGGACCGCTGCGTTAGGAGGCGTGCCAATGAGCTGGAAGGTCAATAGCACCTCGTCGCTCTCGACCAGCTTGCGCACCTGCTCGACCGTTTTCGGCGGGCTGTAGGCATCGTCATACTGAATCAGATTGATCTTGCGGCCGTTCACCCCGCCCTGATCATTGATCATGTGGAAATAGGCGGCTTGCGTCTTGCCGATCGTGGCATAAGCGGACGCCGGTCCGGAGAACGGCACGGTCTGGCCGATCTTGATTTCGGTGTCGCTGGCGCCCGGATCGTATTTCTTCTGTGCATGAACCGCAGGCGCGGCGAATGCCAGCGCAAGCGCGGTCGCGGTGACGAAATGAACAAAGCTCCTCATGTCGTGCCCTCTCCCTGATGTTTTGATCTTGTTCGGCGAATTCATCCATTACGGATAGCGCTCGCCGCATGAGGAACGATACTGGATGAACGAATAAGGCAAAGCAAGGCAGCGCCCCTCTGGGATGCCTTACGCCAACCAAAGTAGAATGAGCGCGAATGCAGCCGGCGCTGCCTGAATGAACAGAATTTTCCGGCTGACGGAAGCCGCGCCATAGATGCCCGCGACGATCACACAAACGAGAAAGAATAGCTTGACCTGAAATGCGAAGGCCCCGTTGGGCTGCAAGAGCCCCCAGATCAGCCCGGCAGCGAGGAACCCGTTGTAGAGACCCTGATTGGCGGCAAGCACCGCGGAATCGGCCGCTTTTTCGGGGGTGTTCCGAAATATCTTGAGTCCGAGCGGCCTGGTCCAAAAGAACATTTCAAGCGCGAGAAAATAAACGTGTAGCGCGGCGACGACCGCGACTACGATATTGGCCAGCGCGTTCATGATACTCCCCCGAGTGACGGCAGCGAGGCAATGAAGATGACAGGTTACATCGATCCGACCAAGGAAACATTCGCCAGGTTTCGCGAGAGCGATCGCCCCGGGCCCATTCACATGCTCAATCTGGTGAAACTGCGCGAGCGCGCCGCCTATCCGGACGGAAGATCGGCCACCGGCGCGGAAGCCTATGCCGCTTACGGGCGCGAAAGCGGCCCCGTGTTCACGCGTCTCGGCGGCAAGGTGGCATGGCAGGGCCGTTTTGAGTTGATGCTGATCGGCCCTCAAGCCGAACACTGGGACCACTGCTTCATTGCGGAATATCCAAGCGTCTCAGCCTTTGTCGAGATGATCCGCGATCCGGCTTACCGCGAAGCGGTCAAGCACCGTCAGGCTGCGGTGGAAGACTCACGGCTGATCCGCCTGAAGCCGCTGGCGCCCGGCAAGACGTTTGGCGAAATTCCGGAAGGCAAGTAGCAGCGTGGTGCAACCTTACGCCGCCGCCATTTCGCTGGCGAGCAGATGCAGCAGCGCGCTTCGGATCGCCGCCTGCCGTGTCGGCGCCGTGATCTGCGCACCCAGCAGATCCGTGACGTAGAACACGTCGCGCGCACGCTCGCCGAAAGTCGCCACGTGAGCCGAGGCAATATTGAGGTTGAGCTTCGAAATCGACGTCGTCAGTTCGTACAGCAGGCCCGGCCGGTCGAGGCCGGAAACCTCGATCACGGTGTAGCGGTCCGACCACTGGTTGTTGACGGTGACTTCAGGCTCGACGACGAAGGGCCGCGCCTTGCCGCGGCCGGCGGCGCGCCGCGCCACGACTTCCGGCAGGCGCAATTTGCCTTCGAGCACGTCCTCGATCATTTCGCCGATCCGCGTCGCGCGCCGGCCCTCGTCTTCGTCACGGTCGTATTCCCGCGTGATCGCGATGGTATCGAGCGCGCGTCCGTCGGTCGTCGTGTAGATCTGGGCATCGACGATGTTGGCGCCCGCTGACGCGCAGGCGCCCGCGATGATCGAGAGCAGCCAGGGATGATCCATGGCCAGGATGGTGAGTTCGGTGACGCCGCGTGCCTCGTCGAAGCCGACATTGATCGCGAGCTTGTGGCCGGCCTGTTCGCTCGCCCGCACGAAGCGGGCATGGCGGATCTTGCGCGGCAATTCGACCTTGAGCCAGTAGGCGGGATAGTGGCGGGCCACGTAGGAATTGAGTTCCTGCTCCGGCCACTCGGTAAAGGCCTCGCGAAACTCGGCCTGGGCGATGGCGAGGCGCCGGGCACGATCGAACTCCGAGAAGCCGCCGGTCAAGACCGGCTCCGTCTCATAATAAAGCGTGCGGATGAGCTGCGCCTTCCAGCCGTTCCACACGCCGGGGCCGACGCCGCGGATATCGGCTGTCGTCAGGATGGTGAGAAGCTTCATCTGCTCGACCGATTGAACCACGGCGGCGAAATTCTCGATCGTCTTGCGGTCCGTCAGATCGCGCGATTGCGCAACCGTGGACATGGTCAAATGCTGTTCGATCAGCCAGGCCACGAGTTCTGTGTCGGCCGCGTTGAAACCGAGCCGCGGGCACAACCGCCGCGCGACCCTGGCGCCGGCGATCGAATGATCCTCGGGGCGGCCTTTGGCAATATCGTGCAATAGCGTCGCGATATAGAGCACGGCGCGATGCTCAGGCCTAGTCTTGCGCATCAGGTCGCTCGCGACGATGAACTCGTCGCTGCCGCCGCGCTCGATCTCCTGCAGGAAGCCGATGCAGCGGATCAGATGCTCGTCCACTGTATAATGGTGGTACATGTTGAACTGCATCATCGACACGATCTTGCCGAAGGCGCGGATGAAATGGCCGAGCACGCCGGTTTCGTTCATGCGCCGCAGAACGACCTCGGCGTCGTTCGAGGTGAGGATCTCCATGAACAGCCGGTTGGCCTCGCCATCGGCGCGCAACTCGGTATTGATCAGCTTCAGCGAACGCGTCACCGTCCGCATCGCATCGGGATGGAACGCGAGATTGTTCTTTTGCGCGAGGCGGAAGATCCGGATCAGGTTGACGGGATCGTGCTTGAAGACGTCGGGCGCTGCGAGGTTGATGCGGTTGTTGTCGACGATGAAATCGTCGCTGTCGGGCACGCGCCGCCGAACGGTGCTCGGCCGGAACCGCGCCATCACGCGGCTAAGCACCGGAGCAGGCTTCGCCTGTTCGTTTTCGAGCTTGGCGCACAGGATCGCGGTGAGGTCGCCGACTTCCTTGGCGATCAGGAAGTAGTGCTTCATGAAGCGCTCGACGTCCTGCATGCCGGGATGCGACGTATAGCCGAGGCGGACCGCGATCTCGCGCTGCATGTCGAAGGAAAGGCGCTCTTCGGCGCGGCCGGCAAAGAAATGCAGGTTGCAGCGAACCGACCAGAGAAAATCGGCGCAGCGGCGGAAGGTGCGGTACTCCTGCGCGTCGAACACGCCGCGGTCGAGCAGTTCGTCGGTATCGCGGACGCGGTAGACATATTTCGCGATCCAGAACAACGTGTGCAGGTCGCGCAGGCCACCCTTGCCGTCCTTGACATTGGGCTCGACCAGATAGCGCGACTGTCCGCCGCGGCGATGCCGCTCCTCGCGCTCGGCAAGCTTGGCGGTGACGAATTCGGTGGCGGTGCCCTGTACCACCTCCTTGTCGAAGCGTGTGACCAGTTCGTCATAGAGCGGCCGGTCGCCGGTCAGGAAGCGCGTTTCGAGGATCGCGGTGCGGATCGTCATGTCGCCGCGCGCCTGGCGGATCGATTCATCGACCGAGCGCGTCGCGTGGCCGACCTTCAATCCCATGTCCCACAGGCAGTAGAGAATGGCTTCGGCGACCTGCTCGCCCCAGGCGGTCTGCTTGTAGGGAAGGATGAAGAGCAGGTCGATGTCGGATTCCGGCGCCATCAGGCCGCGGCCATAGCCGCCAGTGGCAACGACCGCCATGCGCTCGGCGCCGGACGGAATCGGCGAATAATAGAGATGACGGGTGGCGGCCTCGAACAGGATGCGGATGATCTCGTCCTGGACGAAACACAGCCGTTCCGCGCAACGCCGTCCGTGCCGGTCCTTCAGCAGCACGGCCTGCGCGGTGGCGCGCGCCTCGACCATCTCGGCCTTCAGCAGCTTTGCGACTGCCGCGCGGAAAACATCCTCGCGCCCGGTATGCTCTTCGGCGAGCGCATCGACCGCAGCCGTGATCCGCGCGATGTCGAAACGTTCATCGGCCTCGGGCTGGGCCTCTTTCACGATGTCATCCATCAGTCATTCCGATAATGGACCCCGCACGGCCTGTCACGGCCCAATGCGTCGATTGCAAGCAAACCATCCTCAATTCGTGCTGCTTTGAAGTTTCGCGCCTTTGGGAGCCGATCCTTAAATGGCACTCACCCTAACATATTGCAACCGAACAGTTTTCCTGATCGCAGAACCAAACCAGCCGAGAATCGTCCTATCGCTGGAACGATGACCCCTCCTGCATCGAACTGGCGGTGACATCCGCGCGCCGACCCATTACACCTGACGACCATAATATCCGGGAGAAGAAAATGGACGCCGCCCAACTCCGCGCCACGCAGGCCCCGATCAAGGAAAAATACAAATCCGATCCGAAAACAGCGTTGATCACCCTGAAAGCCAAGGGCTCGATCGACAACGAAGGCATCGCCTGCAAGATCGAGACCGGCCGCGCGCTCGCCGTTGCGGGCCTGCATCCGGCAACCGGCGGTTCCGGGCTTGAACTCTGCTCCGGCGACATGCTGCTCGAGGCGCTGGTCGCCTGCGCCGGCGTCACGCTGAAGTCGGTCGCGACCGCGATCGAGATCCCGTTGAAATCAGGCAATGTCAGCGCCGAAGGCGACCTCGATTTTCGCGGCACGCTCGGCGTCGACAAGGAGGCACCGGTCGGCTTTGCCGAAATCCGCCTGCGCTTCGATGTCGGCACCGACGCAGCCCAGGACAAGCTCGATCTGTTGCTCAAGCTCACCGAGCGCTATTGCGTGGTCTACCAGACCATCAAGAACGGCCCGAAAGTTTCGGTGACGATGCATAGGGTGTAAGTGCGCTCTTATCCCTCCCCCGCGCAGCGTGGGGAGGGATGCCGTCGCGAAGCGACGGTCGGGTGGGGGCAATTTCAGCGTACCCCCACCCAGGCTCGCTTTCGCTCGCCGACCCTCCCCGCAAGGGCTAAGGCGTGCACACAATTTTTGTTGCCAAGATGGAATCGAGTCTGATTCCTTATCGTGCGGTCCACGAGAGGGATGACCGCATTGAAGACAGGGATGGATTGGTCAGTCGGCCGCTTTGGCGATGCTCGGCTGGC
>NZ_DAHUXJ010000064.1 GCF_027307225.1 Bradyrhizobium sp.
CATCGGCGCGCTCACGGAATAAGCAGTGAGGCGCCGGACGTACGCCGGCCTTCGAGGTCGGCATGCGCCTGCGACGCGTCGGCGAGTCGGTAACGCTTGTGGATCGGCACCTTGACCACGCCGTTTCTCATCATCGCGAACAATTCGGCGGCGCGCTCGTCCATCTCCACGTGATCGTGCAGATAGTCGGCGAGCCCGGCATAGGTGACGTAGAGCGAGCCCATGCGGTTGAGCCGCCACAGATCGAACGGCGGAATTATGCCGCCCGCTGAGCCGTAGAACACCGCGAGGCCGCGCCGCTTCAGGCATTGCAGCGATGTTTCGTAGGTGCTGCCGCCGACACCGTCATAGACCACGGGCAGGCCGGCGCCGCCGCTGAGTTCGCGCACGCGCGCCACCACGTCCTCGCGCGTGTAGATGATCGGATCGCTGCAGCCATTGGCCTTGGCCAGTGCGGCTTTTTCCGGCGTGCTCACGGTGCCAACTACCCGTGTGCCGAGATGGCGGGCCCATTGGCAGATGATGAGACCGACGCCGCCGGCGGCTGCCTGGACCAGGATCGTCTCGCCCTGTTTGATCGTGTAAGCGCCGCGGATCAGATACTGCGCCGTCAGGCCTTTCAGGAGGGTCGCGGCGGCGGCCTCATCGTCGATGAAATCCGGCAGCTTGATCAGTCGTGAGGCTGGCATCACTGCGGCTTGTGCATAGGCGCCTGGTGTCGCGGCGGCATAGGCCACGCGATCGCCGGGCCGGAACGCCGTGACACCGTCGCCGATCGCCTCAATCACGCCCGCCGCCTCCATGCCGATCACATGCGGCAGCGAAGGAAGGGGATAGCGGCCGGTGCGGAAATGTATGTCGGTGAAATTGAGTCCGATCGCGGTATGGCGCACGCTCGCTTCGCCGCGGCCGGGCTCACCGACCTCGACCTGTTCGTAGCGCAACTGCTCGGGGCCACCGAGTTGGTGGACGCGTACCGCGTAAACCTTCGTCATGCCCGAATTCCCGACATTCCCTTGTTCAATCGATGACGCGGGCCACAGGGCGCGCCGGCGCGCCGTCGGAGCCGGCTATGTTTAGTCCGAGAAACATGATCTCGGCGCGCTTGCCGGCGAGCGGCGCAAGATTGGTGACGTGTTCTGCAATCAGGACCCCGCGGCTGAGCAGGCTGTAGTGCACCGGAAAAGCGAAATCGGGCGGCCGCAGCGGCGAGGCGAGGTCGGGCGTCGGGCAGTCGATGCCGACAAGTTTTGCGCCTTGCTCGACCAGCCACGCCGCCGCTTCGCCGCTCAGGCAGGCATGCTGCATGTAGCGATCGGTATTGATGTAACGCGAACGCGATGTATCGATCAGCACAATGTCGCCGGGACGCATGCGGGGTGTGGCACGTTCGAGATCGGCGACGTCGATGCTGCCGCTGTCAGCGACGTCGAAATGCCAGACGACGCCGGTCCCGTAGAGGCGGTCGAGCGGTACCTCGTCCATCGTCGGTCCGTCGGCGATGAAATGGCGCGGCGCGTCGATATGTGTGCCGTGGTGCACGACCATGTGCACTTCGGTGACATTGGCGCGGTGGTCCGGAATCCTGCTGATCTGTCGTATGTACGGTTGCGGAAAGGAGGGGATGCGTGACAGTTCCTCGGTGAGCCGATGCGACAGATCAATCCACGGCCCGCCGGCCCCGGAAATCCTCGGCGACGGCAGGTCGAGCCAGCCTTTCCAGCCGGGAGTTTTAGGGGTGTCGGTTTCGCACATGGCGCGCCCTCGCGGTCTATTCCGGTTTGCGGTCAACGGGTCCGGATTCGTTGCCGCCGACGACAACCCCGGCCCAGTCCTCGATCATCTTGATGAGGGCCGTGTAGTCGTCGTTGCCGCGGCCCTGCGTCATGGCGTGAAACCAGAGCTGGACGACGTTGGAGCCGACCCACATCGGCACATTGAGTTCGCGCGCTTCCTCAAGGCAGAGGAAGACGTCCTTGTACATGGTCGAGAGCTTGCCGCCGTAATCGAAGCTGCGCGTGAGCACGGCTGCCGGGAATTTGTCCATGGTCGCACTGTTGCGCCCGGTGCTCGCGTTGACCGTTTCGATCAGCGTGCGCGCATCGACGCCGGCCTTCACCGCCATGGCGGAGCATTCAAAGGCGGCGGCCATGCCGGCCGCCGAGATCATGTTGTTGGCGAGCTTCGTCACCTGAGCGAGGCCCGGCTCTTCGCCGATATAGAACACGTTGCGTGCGACCGTCTCGAGCAGCGGTTTCACCGTTTCGAATGTCGTGCGCACGCCTGCGACCATGGTCGACAAGGTGCCGGCTCGCGCGCCGCGTGGCCCGCCGCTGACAGGTGAATCGAGCACCGCGATACCGGTTTCGGCCAGTCCTTGCGCGATCGCCTTGATTGTCTTCGAGCCGATCGTCGACATCTCGATATAGGCCGCGAGGTCCTTGCACGCGACGATGCCGTCGCTTTCGAGCGCCACCTTGCGGCTGACCTCGGGCGAGGGCAGGCAGGCAAAGGCGACTTCGCCCATCTCTGCGGCTGCGCGAGGTGTCGGCGCGGTGACTGCTCCGAGGGCCACAAGCGGAGCGGTCGCCGCCGGGTCTGGATCGTAGATGTGGAGCGTATGCCCGGCGTCGATCAGCCGTTCGGCCATCGGTGCGCCCATGGCGCCGCAGCCGATGAAGGCGAGGCGCGCCATATCAATCCTCCCACACTTTGCCGGTGGTGGAGGCGGTCTGACCGCCGTTGCTCCAGCCTTCCGCGATCGAACCGGCACCGGCGACGATCGCGGCCTTGCCGTCCAAACGACCCATCTCGTTCATCCACTCCCAGGATTATTCCGAACCGCGCCCGCGTACCCTGGACTAGGTTACATCAGCTCTTCGGCCATTTCGCTTTGGCGGTGGCGCGATCGATCGGATAGATCGTGACGGGAACACCGTTCTGCCACTGCACGATCACGAGCGGCGCGCCGACGCGATGACCGGCGGCGTCGAACTTCACCTTGCCGGGGAAGACCATTGCGGTCGGGCCGCTGTCGAATTCCATTGTATGGATCGCCTCGGCCACCTTGACTTTATCGGCCTTGCCGACTTTCTCCAGCGCGTCCTTGAGGATCCAGACGTGGCCGTAGCCGTCCAGCGATTCCTGGGTCATCCAGGGTTCGCCGGTACGCTTCTTGAACGCGTCGAGGATCTGTTCCTGGCCCTTCAGACCCCAGTTCGCAACGATGAAGATGTAGCCTTCGAGCAGATCCGGCGAGACGTTCTTGAGCACCTCCGGCGCGCCGTTGGCGCCGCCGCTGCCGATCACCGGAACGGCACCCTTGCCGATATGAAACTCGTTCATCTTGTCGAGGCCGAGCTTCAGGTCGGAGATGGTGGTGGTGATGTAGAGCAACATGTCCGGACGGGCCGAGCGTACCCTTTGCATCAGTGTCGTCGCGTCCGCCAAAGGCGGCGTGTACGTCTCGTCGACAACCGCTTTCATGCCGTACTTGTCGAGACCGCCGGGCTCGCGGAGTGGCTTGAGGAAGCTGACTGGCGATGCCGTGTTGTCACCGATCAGACCGATCGTCTTCGGCGCTTTTCCTGTGGCCGATTTGGCCAGATCGATGAGGGTCGGCAGCGACTCGACCGCCTGTACATTCGCTGTCGGCGATGACTGGAAGATATATTTGAAGCCGCGGCTGGTGAGCGAGTCGGCATACGACAAGGTCAGCCACGGGATTTGCGCACGTTCGGTGACCTCGGTGATCGCAAGGGTGAAGGTTGAGAGCCAGGCACCGATACCGCCGACCACGTCGGGATGCTCGGCGACCAGGCGCTGTGCCGCGTTCTTCGCCTTCTCGGCGCTGTCGCCGGCATCGATCGAGATGAGATTGAGCTTGGCCCCGCCCATCGATTTGATGCCGCCCTTTTCGTTGATCTCGGCGATCGCCATTTCGGCACCGAGCTTCACCAGCTGGCCTTGTCGCGCCCAGGGTCCAGACAGCGGCATGATCAACGCGATGTCCACCGGCTTCGGCGTCTGTGCTAGGGCCGCGCCAGTCGGCCACCCGGCAATTCCGGCGGCTGCCACGATCGCTGCGGTCAAACTGATGAGTGGCTTTGCGAGCGATGCGCCGCTAGACGTTCTTGCCATGCCGTTCTCCCTTTTACCTGTGGCCTTAGCCGGCCCTGATGGTTTTGATGATTCACATGCCGAGATAAGCGCGCCGTACCTGCGCGTTCGAAACCAGTGTATCGTGAGGTCCCTCCAGCACCATGTTGCCCGTCTCCAGCACGTAGCCGCGGTCGCAAAGCTCAAGCGCTTCAGCCACGCGCTGTTCGACAAGCAGGATAGTCAAGCCCTGTTCGCGATGGATGAGTTCGACACGGTCGAAGATGGAGTCGACGACCGCAGGTGCGAGCCCCATCGACGGTTCATCCAGCATCAGCAGGTCCGGCGCCGACGCCAGGCCGCGGCCGATCGCCACCATCTGCTGCTCGCCGCCTGAGAGCGTGCCGGCGAGCTGTTCGCGCCGCTCGGCAAGTACCGGGAAGAGTTCGAAAATGGTGGGCAGAAGCTGGTGCCAGCGCGCGCGGCCTTTTTTCGTCAACGCGCCCATCTCCAGGTTCTCCATCACGGTCATGGAGGCAAAGACCTGGCGTCCTTCCGGTACATGGGCGATGCCGAGCATTGCGCGCTCCTCGGCTGGGACTGCGAGCAGATCTTGGCCGCGATAGGTAATCTCGCCCGACAACGGCGCGACGACGCCGGAGATGGTCTTGAACAGGGTCGTCTTGCCGGCGCCGTTCGGGCCGACGACCGCGACAAACTGGCCCTCCTCGACGTCGAGCGAGACGTCGTTCAGGGCCTTGAGGCCGCCATAGGCGACGTTAAGCGACCGTATCTTTAGCACGTTCCATCCACTTCCTGCCGAGATAGGCTTCGATCACCGCCGGGTCCTTGACCACCTTGGACGGCGCGCCGCTGGCGATCAGCTTGCCATGGTCGAGCACGCTGAATTCGTCGACCAGTTTCATCATGGCCTGCATCGTGTGCTCGATGATGGCGATAGTGACGCCATCGCGGTTGATCCGGCGCAGGATCGTCACGATATCGCCGAGCGCGTCATGACCGAGGCCAGCGAGCGTTTCGTCGAGCAACAGCAGCCTGGGGCGCGGCGCCAGCGCCCGCGCCAGCTCCATCAGGCGCAGTTGCTTGGTCGTGAGACCGCCCGCGATCGCGTAGGCCTGCTGATCCGCGAGCCCAACCCGATCGAGCGCTTGCATCGCCAGTCGCTCGGCCTGCGTATCGCTACTGGTGCCGACAGCACCGATCACGACGTTCTCAAGCACCGACATACGGGGGAAAGCGCGAATGACCTGAAACGTCCGTCCGACGCCGAGACGGCAGATGTCATGCGGCCTCAACCCGACCAGTTCGGTGCCGGCGAGTTTGATGCTGCCGCTGTCGGCGCGAAGGAAACCGTTGACGACGTTGAACAGTGTCGTTTTGCCGGCTCCGTTCGGCCCGATGATGCCGTGGATCGAGCCAGTGCGGATGTTCAGATCAACGCCGTCAACCGCCTTGAGTCCGCCGAAGGCGCGGCCCGTGCGGTCGAGACTGAGCAGGACTTCGCCGCTCTCCGCCTGTTTGCGTTCGCCAGGATTCGCCGGAGCGACAGTGGTCGGCTCAGAGATCAATACGGAAACCGGTGCCTTGCCGATGGCCGGTCCCGTTGCGCGCCGCCGCGCGGCGAAATAATCGCGCAGCCGCCAGTAGATGCCTTCCGGCGCGACCAGCGTGATGATGATAATCGCGGCGCCGTACACCACGCCCTGAATGCCTGGCAGGATGCTGCCGAGTTCGGCATTCAGCGTCTCGGCGAGCGGTACGAGAACCGCCGCTCCGATCACCGGACCCCAGAATATGCCGACACCGCCGAACAGTGCCATGATCAGGGCCTGCGCAGACACCAGTGCACCGAACATGGTCTGCGGCGTGACGACGAGAAGCACCATGGCGTAGAGCCCGCCGGCGGCCGCGCCCATGGCGGCGCTGATCATCATCGCCAGCATTTTCCATCGCATCGGATTGATGCCGGCCGCGGATGCAGCTGGCTCATTCTGCTTGATCGCCATCAGGGACATGCCGAACCGCGATCGCTCGATGTGTAGCGCCGCGATCATGCAGAGCACGAGCAGGATGAGCGCCAGTACCATATAGGCCCGCGGATCACTGAACTCGGCATAGCGGAGGGGCGCCTCCCGCATCATCGGGATCGGCACCTCCTGGTAGCCGATCCACTCGAAGACGTAGAGCATGGCGAGCGGATAGGCGAGCATCGCCAGCGCGAAGTAGTGTCCGCGTAGACGAAACGTCGGCACCCCGATGACAATGCCGGCAATGATGCCAACAAGGACACCGGCCGGAATGCCGATCCACGGTGTGATGCCGAAGGTGACGAAAAGGATGGTCATCGTGTAGCCGCCGAGGCCGAAGAAGGCCGCGTGACCGAACGAAATCATGCCGCTGTAGCCGCTCAGCGTGTTCCAGGAGACGCCGACGGTTGCCCAGATCAGCACCAGCGTCATCATCAACTGGTAATAGGAATTGTGCACGAACCAGCCGAGGCAGAGATACGCGGCGGCAAAGAGCAGGATTGCCGCATAGTGTCGGCCGATGGGCGCACGCTTCATCAGGTGCGCTCCCAGACGCGACCGAACATGCCCTGCGGCTTGAAGAACACAATCAGTAGAAACACGACGAAGATCGCCGTATTTTGTAATTGATATGGCAGGATCAGCGTCGACATCTGCTGCACCAGGCCGATGGTCAGCCCGCCCCAGAAGGCGCCGAGGATCGAACCCATGCCGCCGAGCACCACGCCGGCATACATCACGATGACGAAATCGAAGCCGATATAAGGCTGGAACGATTGCGAGCTTGCGATCAGACCACCGGCGATGGCAGTGACGCCAACCCCGAGCGCAAACGCGAAGCGATGGCAGCGGTCGACATTGACGCCGACATAGGCGGCAGCGACCGGATTATCGGCCGCCGCGCGCAGGGATTTGCCCAGAGTTGAACGTGTCAGGAACAGATAAAGACCGAAGGCGGCGACAACGGCGAGAATGAAGGCGACGCCGCGGGCCTGATTGAGAAAGACTTCGCCGATCTCCCAGGACTCGCTGGACAGCGGCGTACGTACCGACAGCGGTACCGAGCCGAACAGGATCAAGCCGCCGTTGGAGAGAATGAGCGCGATGCCGAGCGTCATGATAATCTGGGTGTAATGGCCTTCCGCTTCGGCGGTGACCACGCGGGCGCCGGTTACGCGCGACATCAGGTAGCGATGCACCAGCCAGCCGACGCAAAACACGATCGGTCCCGCCAATGCAGCACCGACGACCGGGCCGGCATAAGGGCCGAGAAAGGCGAGGACGCCGAAACCGGTCACCAGGTAGTAGGTGACGTACATGCCGAGCATCATGAAGTCGCCTTGCGCGAAATTCACCACGCGCATGACGCCAAAGATGATGCCGAGGCCGACGCACATCAGGCCATAGGTGCCACCGACGAGTAAGCCAGCGGCCAGCGCCTGAAAGAAGTCGATGATGTGCCACTCTAGTGCTTCCAAGCGTGCCTCCTTGCAAAACAGGAAGGCTGCCGCCGCGGGGAGCACTCGTGCTGGGTCGGCTGTGTCAAAATGCCGACACTTGCAGCTTGATGTCCGGGAAGACCGAACAGCTGTGCCCGGCCCGGGACGGTGCCCCGATCATCCGTGCGCCGCGCATCGGTGGGTCGCGGTCTGGCGCGACGGGCGGAGAGGAAAATCGGCAGAAAGATCGATAATTTACCAACGCGGCGCGGCGCCACTACGCTGCGTGCCCGAGCCCGGAGCATTCGCGCCATTCTTCCTCCCCAGTGCCTCTTTTGTAATCGAGCCAGGCGCTTTCGACGAGCGCCCATGATCTCGTTGTGTCGACACTTTGGTGCAGGTTACTTTTGCTTTCGTCCGGTCGTCAAGCGTTCGTCAGGCCGCGTGACCGTCGAGGTCAGTGACGTGCAACCCTGGTCTTATGGTGACCAGGGCGGGCCCACGATGAAGCTTGTATCGCTGGTAGCTGATGGCCCGAGAAGACCCGCGATGGGATCTCGAATGGCAGGTGGTTATTTTCTGACCTCAGCCTGCGGCACAGGAAGTTCCGGCGCGGTCGGCTTTACGCAGCTTTCCGAAGCGCCGGCGCCAATCAGCGCGGCAATATTCTCTCTCGTCTGATGGATTCTGGTCATTGAGGACTCGTGGTTTTTGTCCAGTGCGCTTTCAAATGTGTTATCGGCATTCTTTGGGTCGTCACGACGCAAGACGTCGGATGCCCGGGGTCCAAGGTTGTCCGCAGCCCATGTCTCGAGCCTTTTGAAGAAGTCATCGGCTTTTGCCCGGTACACCGGATAGTCCGTGTCATCGTCGAGACGGAGACTCTCCTCAAAGAGTTGATCCGCTTCGGCGTTGAATGCTTTGAGTGTCGGGAGATTTCTGGCGCGGATTGATTGCTGATGATCCTTCCAGACGATGAGGCCCGTCATCGCAACGGCGAGGCCGACGCAAACCGTCAGATAGCTGCGGGACCAAGTGGTTCGAGAGAAATATGCCCACCACACAGCCAACGCCCCGACCATGACAATGCCGGCCGCCAGGGAGAGAGCCCACACGCTGAAGATCTTGTCCCAGCAGGCGACGGTGGTGGAAGATGTCATATTGGCTCGGTATCCAGCCTCTGTCGGCGTACGTTGACTGGCGGCAAACGCTCCGACCCGTTGGCCGGGCCTCGCAGCGAGAGCGGCGACAGGCGAGTTCATACGCCTGGTCGCTTCTTTTGAAGCCCGGAACAGGCATGTCCGCAGTGCGTTCGGAACATGCCCGGCTGCGACGTCCTCAAGTGCCGGCCGTCTCGACTCGGGGATGTTAGCGGAGCTTTTCGCCGCGCAAAGACCGGATCCGGGAATAGAGGCACTCCGCATGAAGCAGGGAGCGACGATCACATACGCGACAGTGATGGTGTCGTTGCTCCACTGGAACAGCACCGTCAGCGTACCGATCGACACCATGCCGGCGAGCGTCATGCAGGCGGGGCGGGAGAACGGCCGTCTCGCCACGCTCGGAGATCGACGCGTCGTCGATGCCTATATCGGGCTTGGCAGCAGCGAGCTTGGCTGGAAGGCGGCTGCCATCCGGAAAGTCCCGTCATAATCGGGTGCGGCGGCGGAAAGGTTACGCTTTTTCAGACATTTATGTTCAGATATTTATGTCGCATCGAGCTTTTCCAGGCTGGCGCGAAGTCTTCCTCGCACTGTAGTCACCAAAATGGGCGCACTCAAATTCCACCATTCCTACCAGCGTCATTTGGCTGCGGGACCCGGCGGCTTGCTAGACGGGCGTAGCATTGCCCCAGCAGTAGGGGCGTGCAATGCTGAAAGCGTCAAGGAAAACAGGGATGTGGAGGATCATGCCGCAATCGGGCCTTCAAGAGCCTGCCGCCGGCGATATCTCCCGGAGGCGATCCAATATGAATGTCAGGCGTATCGTGAGGCTGGTGGTATGTGCGGCCTCGGTTTCCATTCTGCTGGCGGGCAGCGCGTCAGCACAGCAAAAGACGATCAAGATCGGCGCGATCCTGCCGCTCAGCGGCGGCGCCGCGAGTGCCGGCGAGCATACCAAGGCCGCGATCGAGGTCGCGCTCGATATCATCAACAACGCCCATCCTGAATTTGGAAACTTTCCGCTCGCCAAGAACGCAGGCCTTGCTGGCCTCGGCGGCGCCAAGGTCGAGGTGGTTTTCGGCGATAGCCAGGGCAGCCCTGCGACTGGACAGAACCAGACGCTGCGTCTGATCACGGAAGAGAAGGTGGTAGCGGTCACGGGTTCCTATCAATCCGGCGTCACGTTGACGACGAGTGCGATTGCCGAAAAATACGGAATTCCATTCGTCAACGGCGAGTCGGTTGCCGCCAACCTCACCGAGCGCGGCTTCAAATGGTTTTTCCGCACCACGCCGATCGCTTCCGACATTGCGAAAGCCGACTATGACTTCCTGTCCGACATGAAGGCGCAGGGCGTCAAGACCGACAGCGTTGCGATCGTCCATGATACCACCGAATACGGCGTCTCCGTCGCCAACGTCATCACCAACACGTTCAAGGAGAAGGGCAGGGCGATCGCGCTCGATATTCCCTACGCGATCAACGCCACCGACGTGCAGGGCCAGATCTTGCAGCTGAAGGAGAAGAAGCCCGACGTCGTGATCATGATCGCCTACACGACCGACGCCATTCTCTATCAGAAGACAATGCAGGCGCTCGACTACAAGCCGCCGATCCTGATGGCGGACGACTCCGGCTATTCCGATCCGTCCTTCGTCAAGGCGGTCGGCAAGATCTCCCAAGGCGTGCTCAATCGCTCGTCCTGGAGCATTGGTCCAGCCGGTTCGCCCACCGCGCTGATCGCGGAGATGTACAAGAAGAAGACCGGCTACGACATGGACGACACCACGGGCCGCTCGATGCAGGCGTTCTTCGTGCTCTGCGACGCCATCGATCGCGCCGGGTCAACCGAACCTGCCAAAATCCAGGCCGCGCTGAAGGCGACCGATCTGAAACCCGATCAGTTGATGATGGGGTACAAAGGCGTCAAGTTCAACGAAAAGGGACAGAACATCCTGGCTTCGAGCCTCATCATCCAGTTGCAGGACGGTGAGCATTACGTCGCTGTGTGGCCGAAGGGCAGCTCGGACAAGTCGCCGATGCTCCCCTATAAAGGCTGGTAAGATTGTCATGGGAGCGGTGGCGCTGCCGCTCCCACTCTTTTGACGATCGCTGAAATCTGGCGCCCCTGGATACGATCGACGGCATGTCCTCCACGCTTCTTCAGGTGATCGCAGGCGGTCTCTTACTCGGTGCCGTCTACGCGCTGTTTTCCTCCGGCCTCACGCTGGTGTGGGGCATGATGAACATCATCAACTTTGCCCATGGCGACTTCGTCATGATCGGCATGTATGTGGCCTTCGTGGTCTGGACCTTGTTCGGAGCAGGTCCCTGGGTTGGCGCCCCGCTTGCGATGCTGGTGCTGGCAACCCTTGGGGTGGTGGTCTATTTCGCCCTGATCCGCAGTATAATGAAAGGGCCGATGCTGGCCCAAATCCTCGGTACTTTCGGACTGGCGCTGCTCCTGCGCTATTCCGTGTTCTGGTGGTTCGGCGCGAACTTTTCGTCGCTGCCCGAAAACCTCGTCGGCGGCACGCTCGAATTTTGGGGCCTTCACATTCAGGCGTCGCGGCTGCTCGCCGGCATGGTGGCGCTCGCGGTGACGCTCGCCCTGCATTTTCTCCTGACGCGGACCGCCTTAGGCTCGAAAATGCTTGCGGTCGCGGAGGATGACACCGCCGCGCAGCTGATGGGTATTCGCCCCGATACCATGCAGGCGATCGCCTGGGCGATTGCTGCCGGCGCGACCGGCCTTGCGGGTGCGCTGATCGCGACCTTCTTCTATATCGTCCCGACCGTCGGCGAGACCTTGGGCATCGTGGCCTTCGTCACCGTGTCGCTTGGAGGTTTTGGCAGCGTGCTGGGCGCGCTGGTGGCAGGGCTTTTGATCGGTGTTATCGAATCCTTGTCGGCCTACCTGATCGGGGCCGTCTACAAGGACATGGTCGTTTACGCGCTGTTCCTCGGCTTCCTTTGGTTCCGGCCGCAGGGCCTGATGGGCAGGGTGTGATGCGGCGGGCGGCACTCGTTTGGCTTTCCGTCCTCCTCGCGGTCATCATCGCCTATCCGCTGTTGTTCTCGACGCCGTTTCAGCAGCGGCTCGGAGCGCTGGTGCTGCTCTATGCGATCGCCGCCTCGGCCTGGAACATCGTCGGCGGCTATGCCGGTCAGGTGTCGGTCGGCCATGTTGTTTTCTTTGGTTGCGGCGCTTACGCCGCCA
>NZ_DAHUXJ010000047.1 GCF_027307225.1 Bradyrhizobium sp.
TCCAGCAAACTTGAAAACCGCATCCGTCGTACACCCTCGTGAATGGATGCCGTGCCCATCGTGCCCCCTTTGTTCCAGGGCACTAAAAACACGACACTTCACGAGCTACAAACAGGCGACAGATCACGCGCTACTGACAGAGGTTGCATTGTCCTGATGACAAGTCCGGCGCGCGGGCATAGCCTGTGACCAAAATAAAACGCACGGGAGGAATGCCATGCAAGACGCAGCGGTTGCACGTGCCTCGGAAACCAACAATCCAGGCGCGACACAACATGTCGATGTCGCGGTGATCGGTGCCGGCTTCGCCGGCCTTTATGCGCTGCATCGCCTTCGCAAGGCAGGCTTCACGGCGGTGGGGCTCGACGAGGCCGGCGACGTCGGCGGCACCTGGTACTGGAACCGCTATCCCGGCGCGCGCTGCGACATCCAGACCATCGACTACAGCTATACGTTTGATCCGGAGCTCGAGACCGCCTGGACCTGGTCGGAGAAATACGCAACCCAGCCGGAAATCCTGCGCTATCTCGGCTTCGTCGCCGACCGGTACGATCTGCGCCGTGACATCCGCTTTCGCACCAAGGTGGCCGCCGCGACATGGGACGAGGCCGCGGGTCGCTGGCTATTGACGACCAACAACGGTCCAGGCGTTTCCTGTCGCTTCTATGTGATGGCGACCGGCTGTCTCTCGGCGCCGAAACCGCCGGAGGTCGAGGGAGTCAAGGAGTTCAAGGGCGAGATATATTTCACCGGCCGCTGGCCGCATGACGGCGTTGACCTCAAGGGCAAGCGCGTCGGCGTGATCGGCACGGGATCTTCAGGCATCCAGGCGATCCCGCTGATCGCAGAACAGGCCGCGCAGCTCACCGTGTTTCAGCGTACGCCGAATTTTGCTTTGCCGGCGCATAATGGTCCGGCGCCCGCGGACCGCATCGCCCTGCTGAAGGGCGACCGCGCGGCCTACCGGGAGCAGGCCCGGTGGTCGCTTGCGGGCGTGCCATGGCCACAACAGACCTCCGTGAGTTGGCAGCTCAGCGATGCCGAACGCCGCGAGCGCTTTGATACCGCGTGGGGCAAGGGCGATCTGGTCTATATCCTGACGCAGCTCTGGGCCGACCAGGGGGCGGATCTCGATGGCAATGCCCGCGTCGCCGATCTTGTCCGCGAAAAGATCAGAAGCGTCGTCAAGGATCCCGAGACGGCAGCTGCGCTCAGTCCGCACGACCATCCGTTCGGCGCCAAGCGGCCCTGCCTCGATACCAATTACTACGCCACCTATAACCGTCCCAATGTCACGCTGGTCAATCTCCGGCAGGAACCGATCAAGGCGATCACGGGCTCCGGCATCACCACCGACAAGCGCAGCTTCGATCTGGATGTCATCGTATTTGCCACCGGGTTCGATGCGATGACAGGTGCAATCCTCGCGGTGCATCCGATCACGGGCCGCGGCGGCAAGCCGCTCGCCGAAGTCTGGGCCAATGGCCCGCAGACCTATCTTGGCCTCACGGTCGCAGGCTTCCCCAACCTGTTCATGATCACTGGCCCCGGCAGCCCATCGGTGCTGTCGAACATGGCGGTATCGATCGAACAGCACATCGACTGGGTCGTCGACCGGCTGGTCGCAATGCGCGAAGCCGGCCTTACAACCATCGAGGCGACTGAAGCGGCGCAAACCGGCTGGGCACGGCACATGGCCGATTGCGCCATGCTGACGCTGCATCGGCTCGCCAACACCTGGTACACGGGCGCCAACGTCCCGGGCAAAGCGTGGGGCGTGATGCCTTATACCGGCGGCGTCGGACCTTATCGCAGCATCTGCAACGAGATCGTCGGTCGCGGTATGCTCGGCTTCAGGCTCACCGGCCCTGATGTTGCCGGGCAGCGCAACGACGGTGAAATCGTTCGCCTGCAACCGGACGTACGGCTGGTGTTGAACATGCTGGCGGAGATGAACCTGCCGCCGATCGAGACCATGGGCGCCGCGGGTGCGCGCGCCTTCGTCGCTGAGTTCAACAAAGCGAGGCCGGCCGGCAGGCCGATTGGGGAAGTCGGCGAGGGCGTGCTGCAGGGGGCCGACGGCCTCTTGCCATATCGCCTCTATCGGCCGGCGACGCCGGGGCCGCATCCGATCGTGGTCTATTTCCATGGCGGCGGCTGGGTGCTGGGCGACGAATTGTCCGACGATCCGTTCTGCCGCGACATGTGCCGGCGCACCGACATGATCTTCGTCAGCGTCGGCTATCGTCATGCGCCTGAGCATCGTTTCCCGGCCGCGGCAGAGGACGGCTATGCGGCGACGCGCTGGATCGCCGAGCATGCGGCCGATCTCGGCGGGAGGCCCGGCCCGGTGCTGGTTGCGGGCTGGAGCGCGGGAGGCAATATCGCGGCGGTCACCTGCCAGCTCGCGAAAGCCCGTGGCGGTCCTGAGATCGCGGGGCAGTTGCTGGTCAACCCGGTCACGGACTGCACTTACGACCGCCCATCCTACACGGACAACGCGACCGGCTACTTCCTGACTCGCGGCCTGATGTTCTGGTTCTGGGACCTCTACTGTTCGCCCGCCGACCGGATCGATCCGCGCGCGTCGCCGCTCCGCGGCGAGCTCAAGGGCCTGCCGCCCGCGTTCATCGCGACATCCGAGTTCGATCCGCTGCGCGACGAGGGCATCGCCTATGGCGACGCGCTGGCAAAGGCCGGCGTACCGGTCGAACAGCTCAAGGCGGCCGGCCACTTCCACTCGTCCTTCACAATGGTCGATGTGGTGATTACGGGCGCCCCCGGCCGTGCGCAAATGGCCGAAGCGCTCCGCGGCTTCGCGGGGCTGCCCAAGCAGCGCGACGAGAGCACACGAACAAGGCGGCCTGCCGCGCCGTTCGACATCAATGCGGCTGCGGGATAGGGCGCACGAGTCGTCCGCCGCGAGGCGGGCGACTTCACGTGATTTGCTGCGCCGCGCACCTTCGATGACCGGAGGAAGGTCCGGCCGGACTTGCCATGAACGGCACGCTTCGTGCGAGCGACTAGAGCTCCGATTCCGAAGTTCGCAAGCTATTGCGGCCCCTCCGATGCGAACTTCGGAATCAAAGGAGCTCTAGCAACTTACTGATTTGAGTAGCGGCTTTGAATTTGAAGTTCCTATAACGAATTCACGGCGAAACTGATAGGAACTTCAAATTCGCCGCACTAGTGTAGTGGATTTTACATTCGCTCCCCCAAGCCGCGAGGTCCGGAAAGCGAATGTCAAATCCTAAACTACACTAGAATCAAATATTTCTAGTGATCCTGTGATTCTAACATTCGCAAAGTGGGCGCCGAGGGGGGATGCGAATGTTAGAATCGGATCACTAGAGGCATAATTGGTCTCTTTGGGAATTGCCGTCATCGTTGCGCTGTGCTTACCGTTTTGTGCCTGCAATGATCGCAGGCGCGCAACGCCGCGGACATCAAGCTGTTCAGTTGACAGACCCGCCTTCATGAAATGACCGACACCAGCATCGAAACGAGGCCTCCCGAGGAACGGATTCCCGGCAGTGGAACGGTTTCGTCCTCGCGCCAGGCGATGAGATGGTTCAGTCGCTTTGACGGCTATGATTTCGCCACCGTTATCCTCGTCGCGGCTCTCGTGGTCCTCGCGTTCCTGACTTTCAGGGATTATGCGGTTTCCAACGACGAGCCGGTGCAACATCACTACGGCGAACTGATCCTCCGCTACTATGCCAGCGGCTTCCGCGACCGCAGCGTATTCAATTTCGAGAACCTTTATCTCTATGGCGGGCTGTTCGATATCGTCGCCGTCGGTCTCAGCCACTTCCTCCCGATCGAGCCGTATGCCCTGCGCCACATCCTCTGCGCCCTGATCGGCGTCGGCGGGATCGGCGCTGCCGCTCTCACCGCGCGCCTGATCGCGGGCCCGCGCGCGGGGTTTATCGCCGCGATTGCCTTGAGCGTCTGCGGCGCCTGGTACGGCACGATGTTCAATCACACAAAGGACGTCCCGTTTGCCGCGGCGATGATGGGCGCGATACTGTTCCTGATCCGCATCGCGCATTCTCTGCCAAAGCCCCGCGCCGGCCATGTCGTGGCGTTCGGCCTGTTGGCCGGGGCGGCGCTCGGCATGCGAAGCCTGGGTCTCCTGCTTTTCATCTATGCCGGCCTGGCGATTATCCTTTGCTTGCCGCGGCCGTGGCTCGGTCGCGCTCGCGCACACTGGCGTTTTGTACTTCGATCTTCGCTGCGGATGCTGCCGGGGCTTCTCCTTGCCTATGTCCTCATGCTCCTGGCCTGGCCATGGGCGGCATTGGCGCCGCTCAACCCGATCCGGGGCCTGCTCGCGTTCTCGCAATTTCATTACGACATCCAAACCGTCCTCGACGGCAAGGTTTACGAGATGGCGCACGTGCCGCGGCTCTACGTACCGACCTACATTGCAATCCGTGTACCGCTGCTGATGCTGTTCGGCGCGGTTCTGGGCCTGGCTTTCGCGATGAAATCGAGCCTGGCGACCGCCGCGACGCCGGCACGGCAAAGAGACATTGCCCTGATCGGCCTGGCGGTGATTTTTCCGCTGGCCTGCCAGGTGATCTTGGACGGCCCGGCTTTCACCGGACTTCGCCATTTCCTGTTCGTGATCCCCGCGCTGGCGGCGCTTGCGGGCGTTGGCCTGGATGCGGCGGTGGCCGCGCTTGCCACGCGCAGTCGCGCGGTGGCGGTCGCCAGCCTCGCCGCCATCAGCGCCTGCTTCGCGTGGAACGCAGTGACGCTGGTCGAGCTACACCCCGATGAATATCTCTTCTACAACCCGCTGGTGGGAGGGCTGCAGGGCGCTTCGCGGCGCTATGCCACGGACTATTGGTTCAACAGCATGCCCGAAGCGATCCATCAACTCGAAGCCTATATTCGGCGTACGGATCATGCCGAACCGGGCCACCAGCCGCAAAGCTATGCGGTCGCGGTGTGCGGCGTACGCCTCGCGTTCGAGAAGGCGGTCACGCTGCCGGAACTGCACTTTGCGCCGCGATGGGACCGCTACCAGTTCTTCATCGCGCCCACCCACATGAACTGCGATCGCGCTCTCGACGGCAGGGTCATCGGCACCGTGAAACGGCTCGGCGTCGTCATCGCCACCATCAAGGACCACCGGCCACTCAGCGGGCCCGTAGCCGCCGTTACGCGGTAAAATTGGTCTTCGCCGGTCGCGTTCATCGCATCCCTTGCCCAACCCTTGGTCTCGGCCCCTTCACCGCTTGATACTTAATTCGGCCAGCTCCGTCGAATGCTTGCGAAACATGGCGACCCGCTTGCTTGTGAATTCTGCAATGACACTGGGAAATTCAAGGGGCGACCTGACGGTCGCAAGCCTGTGAGAAAATTCAAAAGCCAATTGCATGTTGGCCAGAGCCATTTCGAGTAGCTTGGCTTGATAAGCTTGGACGTTTGCCGTGGCCAGGGAAAAATTAGTTCCTTTCCTTGTATCGTTGTCGGTCGTCGTCTGTTTGCTGTCATCTTCCAAGGGTGTCGCCGGATTCTCGACAAGGACAGACTCTTGTGGTGGGTCGTTACGAGGCTTCGGCGGCGATTCAGTCGGGGGCGGCGATTCAGTCGGGCCTGCCCCAGCCGAGCGCAGACGGTTGTCTTTCGGGCTTCTAACAATTGCTTGAGCGGCCTGTTGGGCCTTCGCGGCTATTTTCGGGCTGTGGGCGTGCCTTGACGCCATTGCCGGCTTATGTTTGCTCAATTGAGACTCCACGGAATGAGGAGGTCGGCCAAAAGGTCGCTACAGAGACAATAGGCTGTGGCGTGCAACGTTCCGAAAGTTCCACCGCACCAAGATTAGATTCAGCGCATATTTGTCGAGGATCGCCCCAGCCTTAGTCCGCTTCGCCATTGACGAAATTCCGACGGTGCAGCTGGTTTCGCGCCAACGCAAGCGTGGTATCGCCGGATTCCGGCTCAGCCCCGCTGGTTGAGGCCTTGTTGAAGCCTTCTTGAAGCCCTGGGCATGCCCGGGGTAGAACGGGCCCGGTCCAGGCAGTTTCCGATTGACGCGATGACGGTAATGGGGCGGTTGCAGCAATTCCTTCGACGGGAATCCAGCGCCGTCCGCATGGGCTATGGATTGGCGATTGCGGGCCATGTCATCATTACCTTGCTTCTGATCTTCGGGGCGTTCGAGCGGATCGTACCGGCCTCCGCCGTCGTCGCAATCCCGGTTGGGATCGTGATGGAGAAGCCGAACGCGCAGGCTCCGCCACCTCCGGATTCCGCGCCGAACGAGCAGAACAATCCTCCGCCGAGCCTTCCTCCCGTGGCCGATGTCGAAAAGCGGGCCAAGGCGCCTGTTGCGAAGCTGAACGTCAACGGCGCCGATCAGCCGAAGCAGCCGGGACACGATGGCGGCGATCCGAATTCGGGTCCGGTGGGAGTTCCTCAACCGCCGGCTGATGGCGAGGCCGCCGCCGGTGCGGCGGCCGCTGCCTCCGAGGCGACGAACCTGGCGCCCGTCGGCCCCGCACCACCGCAAACAACGGCAAGCGAGCCGGGCGAAGACGAGTTGACGGCCATCAAGGAGGAGAAGCTCGAATGCGGCCTCAAGGCGAAGCTGTTGTCACCGACGGAAACGAACCGGTACCAGGCGAAGGTGGTTGAGTTTGCCACCGAGGCTCAGGGGCTCGCCTTGATCCGAACGAGCCAACTCGTGTTGGACCGGCATATGAATCCACACTACCTGAAAAGCCAGCAGGTCATCGTCGAGACATTGCGCGGCGCGCATAAGCTCGCGGTGGTGCTTCCTGCCGGATTCGCGGTGAACGAGGGCGACGTGATTGAATTCGATCTCGGCTACGTCAATCCATCCGACCCCTGCCACTACATTCCGAACATCGCCGTGAGCAAACGCTAACGGGCGACTGATTGACATCAAGACCTCGACGACGCCTCCAAGTCACGGCTGCCGTTAACCAAGTCAGCAACGGCCGAGCGCCGACGACCGATTCACCCTTGTGAGTAACGATCCGTTAGGGTTGATTGATCCGGCAAGCCGCGATTGGGGAGCGACATGCAGTGGTATGTCTGCCTGATTACGATTCCTGCCGCCTTCTTTATCGGCCAGGTTATCGTCGAACTGATCGGCCGACAGACACGGACGATTTTGCAGCTTCGAAACCGCGCGCTCGAGCGGATGCTCGCCTTCCGTAACCTGCAGCTGCCGGGACCGAGGGAGTTGGCGGTCAGTTCCCGGGAGATCCGCTGTTACGATGAGGCCGTGCGAAACGTCCGACACGCGCAGGGCACTTTTGCTGAACTCGGCGCTCAACTGCTCGCTTTTGCCGAAAGCGAGCCCACCATACGCGCCCTGATGGCGCTGTGTGGCCTGGATATTGTCCTGGCTGGTCATGAACTGATCAAGCTTTCGGAAATCTATGCGGCTGCGAAGATCGACAGCGACGAACTCCGTCGTGCCATTGAGGGAGTTCGTCAGGCAACCTTGACTGCGCTGGCGGCTTCCCGGCAGCTTTCAGGTAACGGATTGATCAAAATTCGGCTTGAACCGATGGGTCTGCGCAATGCGGCTTCTTCACGTACGCGAAAGAGCCTCCCCGGCCGGCCACGCGTGAGGTCTCGCCGCGCCCGGCCGCTCGTCAGGTCCGCATCAGGTCCGGCGACAAGATTCGCTAGATCACCGCAGCTGAATTAACGCCGACGCGTTCACCTGAAACGCCGGAGACCGCCGTCCGCTCTCCACAAGAGCTCTGGTACCGGCGCCGATCGGCTGAATTCAGGACCTTTTCTCCTGAGCCGCCTGCCATTGCGTTCAAATCTTCTGGCTTCACGGCTCAACCGTCGTTGCTGCTTGAGCCCTTCAAGCTTGGGGTTGGGCGACGGTTAAGCGTCGTCGGCCCCTGCGACAATCGCTAACGCGCGGCCGTCAGTTCAACCAGGCCCAAGTCGACAAGCGTGCGATGGAATCGGTATTTTCGCCTGGAGGCCGAAGCGAAATAGGCTTCCCGGCAATCGTCGAGCAAGCTCGCGCGGGTCGCAAATACGGGATCGAGCGGAAGGCCTGCCCGCTGCAAGGCGACAGTTCCCAGAAAAGCGATATCAAGGTCCGCGCCCGGTTCGGGCGTGAAGCCGGGGATATTCAAAGCCTCGATCGCATAAAAGGTACGAAACGCCCGCCGCGCATCGCTTGGGGCTTTCAGCTGCCGACCGATCCGCCTCGTCAACACCGGTTGATGGTCGCCATAGTGCACGATCAGAACCGGGCGCCGCGGAAATTGGCTTGCGAGCCTCGCCCTGAGCTTTCGCCACGTGGAGGCGGTTTCCGCAAGCCGCGCGTAATACTCGCCATATCCGGCATCGCCGAAGCTCGCCGTCGCAAACGCCCGCTCGCTGTCAAACCGTCCGGCCGGCACGAGGCGCCGGCTGTGCGGGCCGTGATTGAAGTTGGTCAGCACATAAAGAAACCGGGGCGCCGGATCGTCCGCGATCCGCTGGACATGCGCATCGATCACCGTCTCCAGGAACATCGCATCCGAATTTGTCGTCTCGAAATGCTCGATATCGAAGGGCGGCGGAAAATCGTCGATGAAAATGCGCTCGCCGATGCCGATCGAACCGTAAAACTCATCGTAGTCGAGGAAGCCGCGGCGACAGCTCGATGTCAGCGTCGTCTTGTAACCGAGCGAGGCCAACGAGCGCGGAAGACTGGAATGGAAACGGCCGGCGCCTCGCTTGAAGAGATAGTAGGCGCTCGAGCCGAAGCTCGCGCTGGAAAGACCGGTGAGCAGGCTGAATTCGGACTGCCACGAGCCTCCGCCAAAGATGTCGACGTTGAGGCGTCCGGATTCACCACCGGCCGGCGACAGGAAATGCTCCACGATCGGCTCGACTGGAAGTCCAAAGACGCGCGGGTCAAAGATGGACTCGTGCTGAATGACGATAATGTCCGGACGTTCGCTAGAGCGTGCCGGCGTCGCCTCCTTCAGCGGCAGCGGTTCATTTGCGATGTCGCTCAGTGCGAGGCCGCCGAGATCGCGCCAGGAGGCGGGGTGGAGCAGCGAAGCCATGAAGGTGGAATAGAAGCAGCGCTGGTCCGTCAGGTTCAGCCGCAAGGACTGGACACCCTTCATCGCGGCGACCGCCCCGAACGCAGTGAGCGCGAGGCCGAACAGGAGAATACGAAATGCGATCGAGACCGGCGATCCACCGGCGTAGAGCAGAACCGCAATCGAGGCGAGCGCGAGCGATACGCCTCCAATCAGAACGCCCAGCACCATCCGCGGATACTGCGATACAAAAAACGGGACGGTGCCCGCAAAGGCCAGCGGCAGATCGGAAACGGTGAGCTTGAGGGCGCTGTAATTGAACTTGACGATCGATGCGCCTGCGATGGCCACGGCGAGCATGCCGGACAGCAAGACGGCCCTCTCGAAATCGGCGACAAAAACCAGCAGCAGGGCGGCGTTGAGCAGGAGCGCCGCGATGGCAAAGAGCAGGTGCTCAATGCTGCCCTCGGTCAGCGCGACCGCACCGATCGCAGCCGCCAGTGTTAAAGTCAAAGTCATCGCGGCAGGATGCCGCGCGTTGGCGATTTCTTCAATGCGACTCTCTGACCCCTGAGCCGCGGGTCATCCCCCCGTCCCCGGGCTTGTCGTCCGTCAGCCATGGACCAATTCCCGCCCCTCGCCTGACCCGCCGGCCGATCAACTCATGCAGACCCACTGCGTTCGGTACATGCCAATCGCACGCGCCGCGCCGCGTGCCAGATCGAGCGTGACCCCGCGCGTAAATGGACCGCGGTCGTTGATCACAACGGTGACAGACCGGCCGTTTTCGGGATTTGTAACCGTCACCTGCGATCCAAAAGGCAACGTGCGATGAGCGGCCGTGTACCCACTGCTATTGAACGCCTGACCGGTCGCGGTTCGCCGTCCGGAAACATAGTACGTCGCGACCACCTGCTGCCCGGAACAGGATCCGTGAGGTTTGGAGTGCGCGAAGAACCAGGCGAAGCCTCGGCTGTGTGCCTGTGGTGACGATGCAATCAACAGCGCCGTCGCCAATCCAGCCATGCAAAACAAGGGGCGCATTGTCGCCTCCGCAACTAAGTAGAACTCGCGTCCGCAGCAAACGCGAAAATGCATAATACGACGGTCGCGATTATGACCAACGGGATAAAGCCATCAAACATTCCGGTGTCTTGAACCAACCGCAAAACCTGGACAATCAAAAGCCGATATTAAGACTACCGGCTGTTCCAGACTTAACCTTTGTCTCCGGCATCAATCCTAACGCGAACATTGCGTTGCGCGCCCTCGCGCCGCGCTTACGATTGCTTCGCCGCACTGGCCTCGTTTTTCGTTGAACTGGTTTGTACGATGCGACCTTCTTCACTGGACGAATTCGAGGGCTTCGATCATGAGCCCCGCCCTTCCTGGTCAGCCGTCTGGCATATCTGGACGGTCGCAGTGCCGCGCCGATCGATCGACGGATCGCTGGTCTGGGGCAGAGTCTGGCGGCGATACGATGGCCGGTCCTGGATCTACAAGCGCATTGCCGACATCGAACTGCACTGACCCATCGCCGGAACTGGTTGACAGGCGCCATGTAGATCTTGTGCTCGCCAGCCGCCGCGAACAACACGATCGGGAAGGATTGTTCCAACTAAGGGGACAGGACCCTTCGTGGACTGCGATGCCATCCGACTAAGGTCCTCCCTGAAGCTGGCACTGCCCTGACGGACAGGCGGCGCCGGAGTTGCTATGGTCGTCTGACGTTCTCTTCGTCAGCGGTTGAGGGATCAACGATGATGACCCGAGGTCTTGCTGGTATGATCGCCGTGCTTACCGCGTGCGCGACCTGGTCGATTGCTTCGGAGGCGCAGACCCGAAGACCACCTGCCGAAAAGCTGCCGGTACCGCTTGGTGCCACGCGGGAGCAGATCGTGCTCGGTGACCGTATCTTTCATGGCGAGGCCGCAAACGGCAAATGCAGCGAATGCCACGGCTGGGATGCCAAGGGAACGGGAAACGGCAACGATCTCACCCTCGGGCTGTTCATATGGAGCGACGGCACCATGCCCATGATCAAGAAATCCATTCTTCACAACATGTCGGTCGCGCCGGGGATGGACGGCGATCTGACGCCGGCGGATGTGGACGCGGTCGCGGCCTATGTCTGGGCGATCAGTCATCAAAACAGGTAGCGGCCCGACCGGCGCCATGGAGCACTGTACTACCTTCGTCGGTTCCGCCAGTCGGTGCCTGGCAATTGACGGGAGAGCCGCAGCCGATAATTTAGGTTACTGTAGCAGTTCCACGATGCGCACGAATTGTAGAGCCAGCTGACTCAACGTCGAATATCAAGCAGGTCGTAAGAACCTGCGCGCGATAAATTGAGAATGGATATCTGGGAGATCGCCTTTGGCGGAGAAGCAAGGCAATGCGACCGACAGCATTGTCGTGGCGCAGGCAAAGACCGCGGAGCCGCTAGAAGCCGCCCAATCGATTGCGCAACAATTTGCCGCCACAAACCTTGCCATGGTCGTCGTCTTCGTTTCCCCGTTCTACGATCCGGAAGCATTCATAGCCGAGTTCTCGAGACGCATGCCGGATGCTCCCGTCTTCGGCTGCACGACCGCCGGCGAGCTCTCGCTCAGCGGCTGGGAGGAAAACAGCGTTGTTGCGCTCGGCTTCAGCGCTGCCGATTTCGTCATTGCCGCGCGACCTTTTCTCGACCTGTCGACGTTTCGCGTCGACAGCGGCAGATCGATTTGCGGTGAGCTCCACCAGGAATTCGTTCGCCGCACGGGCAATTGCGATACGAGCCAGGAATCCTTCGGCCTGCTGTTCATCGACGGGATGTGCCAACGTGAAGAAACAATCATGTCGGCGATCTATGCGGCGCTGGAGGATATCCCCGTCGTTGGCGGTTCAGCGGGCGACGGCCTGCGTTTCGAGAAGTCATGGGTTTTCTTTGGCGGAAAGGCGCACACGGACGCCGCCGTCCTGATCCTGATCAAGACCCGCCTGCCCTTCCGACTCTTCAAGTGCGACCATTTCGAACCCACTTCGACCAAAATGGTGGTCACCGAAGCAGATACGGAGCGGCGTATCGTCAAGGAAATCAACGCGGAGCCCGCGGCGCTCGAATACTCCCGCTGCGTTGGCATCGGCGAGACCAAGCTCGACGCCTTCTCCTTTGCAGCGCATCCCGTCCTCGTGCGAGTCGGCGGCGCCTACTACGCACGCTCGATCCAGCGCATGGACCCGGATGGTTCGCTTCGCTTTTTCTGCGCCGTCGATGAGGGCATGGTTCTCACCGTGGCCAATGGGCGGGATCCGATCGAGGCGACCAGCAAGCTGCTGAACGAAATGACCGAAGATCTTGGAGAGATTACGATATTCATAGGGTTCGAATGTGTGCTGCGCCGTCTCGACTTCGAGCAACATCAATTGGCACGAGACATGTCCGAGTTGTATCGTCGAAACAGAGTGATCGGCTTCCAGACGTATGGCGAGCAGTATCGCTCCATGCATGTCAATCAGACGCTGACCGGCGTCGCCATCGGCAAGCGAAGCCCCGCATCATGACAGCCCCTGGAGTCGACCGTTTCACCTCGATCGAGCGAGAGGTCGCCAAGCTCAAGAAGATCAATGCCGCGCTGATGTCGCGGGTGGAGCGTTCCACCGATCAGCAGCTCAATGCCTTCTCCCTGTTCGAGACGGCAATCGCCCTTGACCAGCAAGTCCGCGACAGAACCCAGCAGCTGAAGCAGGTCCTGCAATCGCTGGAGAGAACCAACGGACACCTGCTCGAGGCCAAGCAGCAGGCGGAGGCGGCAAGCTCGCTGAAATCATCGGTGTTGATCGCGGTCACGCACGATCTTTTGCAGCCGTTGAACGCCGCGCGATTGACGCTCTCGGCGCTTGCCGAAATGGTCGCCAGCCCGCGCGGAATGGAGTTCACCGAACAAATCGACCGTTCGCTCGCGACCCTTGAGGACTTGCTGCGAACCTTGCTCGACATCTCCAAGCTCGACGCAGGCGTTCTGAAACCCGAGTTTCGGCCAGTGGCGATATCGGCGCTGTTCGAACCGTTGCAGCAGGAATTCCTGTCCGTTGCCGCTAAACGACATTTGCGGCTGAGGATCAGGCCAAGCTGCGAAAGGGTGATATCCGATCCGCTGATGCTGCGGCGCATATTGCAGAACCTGCTTGCGAACGCTTTGCGCTACACCCAGCGTGGGGGCGTCCTGATGGGATGCCGGCACAGGGGCGACAATATCCGCATCGAGGTTCACGACACCGGTCCCGGCATCCCGGAAACGCAGCGCGAAGCTATCTTCAAGGAATTCCAGCGTGGCGAAACCAGCGCAGGCGACAACGCCGGACTCGGGCTTGGTCTTTCCATCGTGCAGCGCTTCGGCAACGCGCTCGGCCATGAAATCCGCCTGCAATCGCGCCTTGGCAAGGGCTCGAGGTTCTCAGTGACTATTCCGCGCACGAACGAGCCGGACGAGATCCTGGCCGCTCCCGAACGGGCAGAGCTCGAATATGAGTACGGAGGCATGGAGGGCGCGAAGATCCTTCTGATCGAAAATGACCTGTCAAGCGCCGAAGGGATGGCCAACCTGCTCGAGAAGTGGGGATGTGACGTTGCGGTGACCATTTCCAAAGCAGACGCGCTGGACCGCATCCGCGCCCTGGATGGCGTTCCGGACGCCATCGTTGCGGATCTTCATCTCGACAATGGCGAAACGGGCCTGGAAGCCGTCGACCTCATCTGCGGCGAGATCAAGACTGAAATCCCCGCCATCATTGTGACGGCGGACTATTCGACCAAGGCCGCGCATGACGTTTCAGCGTTGGGCTACGAGCTTCTGAAGAAGCCGATCAAGCCGGCCGAAATGCGCGCGCTGCTGTCTTTCCTGCTGTCCTGAACCGGAAGCCGCGCCCGCACGCAGAGCACTGCTGCGCTAGTACCGCCGATCTGAAGTCCCTGCACCACAAGCGGCGAATTCGATCAGGGACTTCAGATCGATAAAGCGGTACTAGAATCAATAAGTTCGCTACTAGTGCCCATGACTTTCCGAAGTTCGTGAAGGTGGGTGCTGCGATGGAGCACGAACTTCGGAAAGTGGGCACTAGGGCTCGCCGCTGCTTGACCGCCCGGCGCCCATCGGGGAGGCCAGATCAGATTTCGCAAAATCGAGTTGCGACATCTTGATGATGGCTTCGGTCCTGCTGCGCACGCCGAGCTTGCGCAGGATTTCCGAGACATGAACCTTGACCGTGGTAACGGAAATATCGAGTTCGTAGGCGATGTGCTTGTTCTGCAAACCGCGGCAGACCATGTCGAGCACGCGCAATTGCTGAGACGTCAAGGCGTTGAGCTGACGCACCAGGTTCTGGGCGTCGGCACGGCCCCTTCTTGCGGCCTCCGCATCCCGAAGGCGCTTCGGGAAGCAGACGGCTCCATTCAGGATACCGCCGATCAGCTGCGCGAGTTCCGCCTTGGGCGTCGATTTCGGAATATAGCCGGAGATTCCCAAAGAGATTGCGCTGCCGATGATTCGAGGATCGATATGTGCCGAAATGATCGCGAGCGCGCTTTTCGGTGCGGCGGTCCGTACGCGGTAGGCACCCAGAAGTCCCTTCGTTCCCGGCATCGACAGGTCGAGCAGGATCAGATCAATGGCCTCTTGCGCGGCCAGGGCGTCGAGCGCGCCATCGATCGAGGTTGCCTGCAAGATATCGGCATTGGGGAACGTCAGGCCGATGACGCCGATCAGCGCGTCGCGAAAGAGGGGGTGGTCCTCGACTATGAGCAGCCGAGGCGCTCTGACCTCGCCGGTTGGCCGCTGTTGGTCCGCGAGGGTCCTCGTCATGAAGCGTCGCTGCCTTTCCCGCATCGCCAAAACAGCCATCGCGGCGGAAAAGTTATCGCAAAGGACCGGCGGGGCATATAGGTCCCGCGTCTAGTGTAGCGGATTTGACATTCGCTCCCCCAAAGCCGCGAGTCCGGAAAGCGAATGTCAAATCCTAAACTACACTAGAATCTAACATTTCTAGTGATCCTATGATTCTAACATTCGCAATGTGGACGCTGAGGGGGGATGCGAATGTTAGAATCGGATCACTAGCATCGGGCCGCCTCTGCTCGCAGCTTTGCTTGGTTTGCAACGCAGCAATCCAGGCGTCCCAACCGCTACGAAGACTTCTCTCTGTCTGATTTCCGGCTCTGGGCGCACTGAGGCAGGGGAAGGGCGATCTTTCCGATTTCAATGACAGCTTTATTGCGGCTAAACAGCTTGAGCTTCCGCAAGATCTCGGTGACATGGGCTTTTACTGTCGACTCTGCGAGGTTCAATTCGGCGGCAATCTCCCGGTTATGCAAACCACGCGTAATCAGATGCAGAACCCGCATTTGCTGTGGCGTGAGTTTCTCGATGCGCTCGCGAAGGGTTCGCGCCGCATCCGACGTCTCCAGCGCGCCCGTGGCGACGAGATCACGGGGCGCCGATATGGAACCGCTCAGGATCCTGGCAATCGCCTGCGAAAGCTCGCCAAGCGACGTTGATTTTGGCAAATAGCCAACAGCGCCCATTTCCAGCGCTTCGCGGATGGTGCGTTTGTCTTCCTCGCTCGATACGATCGCTATCGGCAACTTGGGATAGTGATCGCGGAGCCGTTGAAAGCCTGAGAAGCCGACCACATCCGGCAACAGCAGATCGAGCAACGCCAGATCGATGTTCGGCTCCTTCGCAAGGAGGCTCAATGCGCTCTTGATCGAGGTCGTCTCGAAAATATGGGCATCACGGTGGGAAGTCCGGATGGCGCTGCCGAGCGCTTCGCTGAACAAGGGATGGTCATCAATGATCAGAAATCTCATGATGACGACCCTTGTACTTGTGTCGCTTGGCTCGGTCCGTTACGGCGAGCATTAGTGGTCCGCTCCTAACATTCGCATCCCTTTACAGCGGCCGGTTGGGTAGCGAATGTCAAATCCCCTCCACTAGTGCGGTGAATTTGAAGTTCCTATCAGTTTCGCCGCGAGTTCGTTGTAGGAACTTCAAATTCAAAGCCGCGCTAGAATTAATAGGTTGCTAGAGCTCCTTTGATTCCGAAGTTCGCATCGGAGGGGCCGCAATAGCTTGCGAACTTCGGAATCGGAGCTCTAGTTCGTCGAGTTGGGATCCTGCTGCACCGTCAGAAGGTAGGCATACACGTTCTTGAGGTCTTCGTCGCTAAAGATGCCTTTCCATGATGGCATGCCCTTCGAGGGCCTGCCTTCATGGACGGTCTTCCAGAAGGTGGCCTGCATGTTGTCGCCATAGCGCTTCTTCAACAAACGCAGGTCGATGTGGCGCTCGGCCTGTATGGCATCCGGCCCGTGACAGTGAGCGCACGTGCCGTTGAAAACCTCCCGTCCTTCCTTGGCGTCGCCTGCGGATGCCTTTCGCTCGGAGCGGTTGTCGGAGGTGCTTGGGCGGCTCGCGGTCGCGGACTGGTCCGATGCCGCCGCCAGCGTCATCTTGGGCTTGTCGAGCGCGCCAAATTTGATTGGCGCAACGTTGGGTACACCGTATTTGGCAAACAGCCCGTCGATCTCACTCTTCAAGCCGGGAAGCGCGGCATTTACGGCATCGCGCAATTCGCCTGAATTTTTTGCAAAGCCGATTGCCGTCCGCCAAAGCAGATGATCGCCCTCGGTCGGGACGATCTGGTATTTATCGCCATACGCCGTCTTGTTGAGCCAACCCGCGACGGGCGCCCATATGAAGGCGACGTCGACCTTGCCCTGGTCCAGCGCCTTCATGCCCTCGTCCGGACTCAGGACGGTCATCTTCTCAATGTCGTCATGTAGCGCCAGCAGATTTTGTGGACTCGATTCGTACTGAACAGCAACTCGCAGCCCCCTGAGATCGTCGATACTCGCGATCTTGCGCCCTGGGAGGCTGACCAGACCATATCCTTCTGTTGCGATCGGTTTTGAGAAGATGACCGCTGGTCCCATGAAGTCGTCGACCAGCGGGAGACCGACCATGGCGTCGCACCGGTTGCTGAGCAGGGTTTCCCGCACCGTGCGCTTGCCGAAATACGATTTGTACCAGTTGTAAGTCACGGGCCGCCCAAGCTCGCGTGCGACGGCCTGGCCGATTTCCAGATACAGGCCCTGATTTGCCGGGCTGTCGCTCGAAAACGGCATATTGGTAGGATCTGCGCAAAGGCGCAGCGGCTTTACCTCGTCGGCACCGGCCGCAAAGGCCGGCGCCGCGATGAACACGGAGAGCAGCAGCCATCGGATATTCTTCAAAAGCCCAGGATCGCACGAAGAACTTCGGGTCTCATTGCGGGCCATGCGGAATATCAACACTTGCTGCCTCCGTCAGGTTCGGTCAAGGAAGGGCGAACACGAACAGTGACCCACCCTCGGGCGCCGCAGCAACCATCTTCTTGCCGACATCGCCGAGGAACGCCGGAAGCGCAGCGGTTCGCCCGACCACAACAGCAACATATTGCTTGCCGCCGACTGAATAGGTCACGGGTCCCGCTCCGATTCCGGATCCCAGATTCTTGCTCCACAGAATCTTGCTGGTCTTGGCATCGATTGCCCGGAAAGCGCCGTGCAGGTTTCCGGAGAACACCAGGTTGCCCGCGGTCGTCAGCGTTCCACCGTTAAACGGCAGATCTTCCTTGATACCCCAGACCTTCTTGTTGGCAATGGGATCCCAGGCAATCAGTTCTCCGAGGAAGCCGCCCGGTCCTTCCTTGGTCGGGAACTCGGCGCCGAGATAGAACACGCCGCGCTTGTAGGCGACGTCACTCACCGACCAATCCATGCAAACGTTATTGGTGGGAATGTAAACGAGTCCGGTTTGTGGGTTGAACGACATCGGCTGCCAGTTCTTGCCGCCGATCAGGTTCGGACAGATGTCCTTCGCGGGATGGCCGGGACCCGGACGCTTGTCGGGGTCTTCTTCCGCGCGCATGGTCTTGACGTCCCACTTCTTGGCCCAGTTCGCATAAATAAACTTTTCGGCGGAGACCATTTTTCCGTTGTCGCGATTGACGACGAAGAAGAAGCCGTTGCGATCGGCTTTCATGATCACCGGCGTTTCCGAGCCATTGATCTTCAGGTCGGCGAAGACCAGTTCGTTGACGCCGTCGTAGTCCCACGCATCCGCGGGCGTGCCCTGGAAATACCACTTGATCTTGCCGGTATTGGGATCGATCGCGAGCGTCGAGGACGTATATAGATTGGTCAGCTTGCCGAAATCCCCGTTTCCGGTCGAACGTACCCCGGTATTCCATGGTCCCGGATTGCTGGTGCCCCAAAACACGGTGTCGGTTTTGGCGTCGTAGGAACCAACCAGCCACGCCGCACCGCCGCCGTGAAGGCCGGTGTCGCCTTTCCAGGTGTCGCTACCCGGCTCGCCGGGCGCCGGTACCGTGTAGGTCTGCCAGAGCTGCTTGCCCGTATTCAGATCGAATGCTTGCAGCGAGCCGCGAACTCCGTATTCGCCGCCACCGAAGCCGGTGATGACCTTGTCGCGCACAACCAGCGGCGGCGAGGTAATGACCGAGCCTTGTTTGTAGTCCACGACGGTCGTCGTCCACAGTTCCTTTCCGGTCTTGGCGTCGAGAGCTGTGAGTTTTCCATCCAGCCGGCCGACCAGAATCTTGCCGTCCGCATAAGCCACACCGCGGCTGTTGACGTCGCAGCAGGCTTCTTGCAGCACGTCATCGGGAATGTCCGGCTGATAGGTCCACTTTCGCGCGCCAGTGGCGGCATCGATCGCGTAGACGTATTTCGGTCCCCATGAAGTCGAGACATACAGGGTATCGCCGATCACGATCGGAGACGATTCGTTGGAGCGAAGCGAAGCCAGCGACAACGAATAGACCAATTGCAGCTTGTTGACGTTTTCAGAATTGACCTGCTTCAGCGAACTGAAACGCGTGTTGCCGTAGTCATGACCGGCGATCGCCCAATCATCAGGGTTGGAAACCGCCTTCATCACCGAATCATTGGCGCGCGCACCACTCACTCCCGCGATCAGAAGGACGGCGAGCGACACGCTAGCAAAGAGACTTCTGCTCCTCAGCATCATCTGTTCCTCCGAAATCTTGTTTACCGCGTCGGCAACATTGCCTGGCGCGCGGCGCGGATGCCCACGGATGAGGGATCTTCCCGCCGCATCATGGTCGAAGGTACAGCAATGATTTTTTTCAACAGTATAGGCGGAAGGTAGTAGTTGCCGCGAAGGCAGGCAGGCCTTCCGGAAGCCGGCGATAATACGAAGCCATTTGCGTTGAATACGGTTGTCTCGCGCACCAGGCGGTCGTGCTGCAGTCGAAGCAAATGAGCATCAGCGGGCCTTCCGATGACGTCCCGCCTTGCGCGGCTCGAGACTTCAGCCCATCCGACCCAGACTTTCGGCTACTACCTTGATCCCGGTTGCGCCACGAATGGTCCGTTGTCTACAAGGATCTGGTTGGAGGTCGGGCGATACGTCCGGCTTGGACAGGTACCGTTAGTGCCGCCTCAAATTGCCAGGCCGCGCGTCCCCCCAACCTTGCCAGTCTACCCCTTCCCTTCGGACGGGGAACTACTACCATGATCGCAATTGCGCCAAAAACAGCGCGTGGTCTAATCGGCCAAACTCAAAGCCATAATCCGGGAGGAAACATGTCGACAGTCAAACTGACGGTAAACGGCAGGGCGGTCTCGGCCGACGTCGAGGACCGCACACTTCTGGTCCACCTCCTGCGCGATCATCTGAACCTGACGGGCACCCATGTCGGCTGCGATACCAGCCAATGCGGCGCCTGCACCGTTCACCTCGATGGCCGCGCGGTCAAATCCTGCACCATGCTGGCCGCACAGGCCGCGGGCTCAAGCGTCACCACCATCGAAGGCATTGCCAAGGGCGACGAATTGCACCCGATGCAGGCTGCGTTCCGCGACAATCACGGCCTGCAATGCGGCTTCTGCACGCCGGGCATGATCATGGCATCGATCGATATCGTGCATCGCCATGGCGGCAAGCTCGATGAAACGACCGTCCGCCACGAGCTCGAAGGCAATATCTGCCGCTGCACCGGCTATCACAACATCGTCAAGGCGGTGCTCGATGCCGCCGGCCACATGAAGGTCGCGCAGGCGGCCGAATAGCCGCAGGCACCTCAAGATACGTTCGTCACAAGACAGATTAGTCACCAACAACAGACCGCCGCGTTCGATACAAATGGCGGGACTTGAAACTCCGGTAGGGAGAACAGGACCATGGGTGTTGAAGGCATTGGCGCCAGCGTCGTGCGCAAGGAAGATCGGCGTTTCATTACCGGCAAGGGACGCTACGTCGACGATATCAAGCTGATGGGCATGACATTCGCCCAGTTCGTCCGCAGCCCGCATGCCCATGCCAGGGTCAAGGGCATCGATACTTCCGCGGCGATGAAGATGCCGGGCGTGATCGCCGTCCTGACCGGGCAACAGATCGTCGACGACAAGATCGGCAATCTGATCTGCGGCTGGGCCATCACCTCCAAGGACGGCTCGCCGATGAAGATGGGCGCGTGGCCGGCGATGGCGCCGGAGACGGTGCGCTTTGTCGGACAGGCGGTCGCGGTCGTGATCGCCGAAACCAAGAACCAGGCGCGTGACGCGGCGGAAGCCGTCGTCGTCAATTATGAAGAACTGCCGGCTGTTCCCGATATCCGCGCCGCGATCAAGCCTGGCGCGCCGCAGCTGCATCCCGAAGCGCCCGGCAACGTGATCTTTGACTGGACGCTCGGCGACGAGGCCGCGGTCGACGCCGCCTTTGCCAAGGCCGCCAACGTGGTGACCTTCGAGCTCGCCAACAACCGCCTCGTGCCAAACGCGATGGAGCCGCGCTCGGCGATTGCCGATTACAATGAAGCCGAAGAGCACTTCACGCTGTACACGACCTCGCAGAACCCGCATGTCGCGCGCCTTGTGCTGTCGGCGTTCTACAACGTCGCTCCGGAGCACAAGCTGCGCGTGATCGCGCCCGATGTCGGCGGCGGCTTCGGCTCCAAGATCTACATCTACCCCGAAGAGATGGTGTGCCTGTGGGCGTCCAAGAAGACCGGCCGTCCGATCAAGTGGACCGGCGACCGTTCGGAATCGTTTTTGACCGACATGCATGGTCGCGACCACATCTCCAAAGCGGAGATGGCGTTCGACAAGGACAACAAAATCCTAGGGCTGCGGGTGAAGACCCACGCCAATTTCGGCGCCTATATGTCGTTGTTCTCTTCGGCCGTGCCGACCTATCTTTATGCGACGCTGCTGTCGGGCCAATACAACATTCCAGCCATTCATGCCGAGGTGATCACGGTCTACACCAACACCACACCGGTCGACGCCTATCGCGGCGCGGGCCGGCCCGAAGCGAGCTATCTCGTCGAGCGCATGATGGAAACTGCGGCGCGGCAGTTGAAGGTCGATCCGGCCGAATTGCGGAAGAAGAACTTCATCACCCAGTTCCCGTACCAGACGCCGGTCATCATGGCCTATGACGCCGGCGACTTTCACGCATCGATCGATGCGGCGATGAAAGCGATCGACTATGCGGGTTTCCCGGCGCGCAAGGCCAAGGCCAAGGCTGAAGGCAAGCTGCGCGGCATCGGCGTGTCCTGCTACATCGAGGCCTGCGGTATCGCGCCTTCGAAGGCGGTCGGCAGTCTGGGCGCCGGCGTGGGCTTGTGGGAATCCGCCGAGATCCGCGTCAATCCGGTCGGCACCATCGAAGTGCTCACCGGCTCGCACAGCCACGGCCAGGGCCACGAGACGACATTCGCGCAGTTGGTCTCCGAGCGCCTCGGCGTTCCGATCAGCCAGGTACAGATCGTGCATGGCGACACCGACAAGGTGCAGTTCGGCATGGGCACCTATGGATCGCGCTCGCTCGCCGTTGGCGGCACCGCGATCGTCAAGGCGATGGAGAAGGTCGAGTCCAAGGCCAAGAAGATCGCCGCGCACCTGCTTGAAGCATCCGAGGGTGACATCGTCATCGAGAACGGCGAGTTCAAGGTGGCCGGCACCGACAAGTCGCTGGCGCTGCCGATGGTCGCGCTCGCGGCCTACACCGCGCACAACCTGCCGGAGGGCATGGAGCCCGGTCTGAAGGAGACCGCGTTCTACGATCCCACCAACTTCACCTTCCCGGCCGGCGCCTATATCTGCGAACTCGAGGTCGATCCCGGCACCGGCAAGACCACTTTCGTCAACTTCGTCGCAGCCGACGATTTCGGCCGGCTGATCAACCCGATGATCGTCGAAGGCCAGGTCCATGGCGGGCTCGCGCAAGGTATCGGCCAGGCGCTGCTCGAAGGCGCGGTGTATGACGAGAACGGCCAGCTCGTGACGGCGTCGTTCATGGACTACACCATGCCGCGCGCCGACGATCTGCCGTCGTTCAAGCTGTCGCACACCACGACGCTGTGTCCGGGCAATCCGCTCGGCGTCAAGGGCTGCGGCGAAGCCGGCGCGATCGGCGCGTCGGCTGCCGTGATCAACGCGATCACGGACGCGATCGGCAACAACAGACTGGAAATGCCGGCGACGCCCGATCGTGTCTGGCATGTGATCAACGGCAAAGCTGCTTAGGCAGGTTCGTCATTCCGGGACGATGCAAAGCATCGAACCCGGAATCTGAAGCACGGTTTGAGATTCCGGGTCTGCGCCTGTCGGCGCATCCCGGAATGACAGAGAAGAGATTTCAGGGAGCACCCCATGTACCAGACCACCTATCATCGCCCCTCCTCGGTTGACGAAGCGGTTGCCCTGTTCGGAAAGGGCAATGACGCCAAATATCTTTCGGGCGGACAGACGCTGATTCCCGTCATGAAGCAGCGGCTCGCCTCGCCCTCGGATGTGATCGATCTTGCCAGGATCAAGGAACTGATCGGCGTTGACGTCTCAGGCGACACCGTGACGATCAAGGCCGCGACGCCGCATTATGAAGTCGCGCAAAACTCGGCTTTGCAGAAAGCGATCCCGGCGCTCGCGCACCTCGCATCACACATCGGCGATCCTGCCGTCCGCCATCGCGGCACCATCGGCGGTTCGCTCGCCAACAACGATCCTTCCGCCGATTACCCCAGTGCGGTGCTCGCGCTCGGCGCGACCATCAAGACCAACAAGCGCTCGATTGCGGCCGACGATTTCTTCAAGGGATTGTTTGCCACCGCGCTTGAAGACGGCGAGATCATCACTGCCGTCGCCTTTCCGGTTCCGGCCAAGGCAGGCTACGCGAAATTCCCGCATCCCGCCTCGCGCTTTGCCCTGACCGGCGTCTTTGTCGCCAAGACAAGGTCCGGTGACGTCCGCGTCGCCGCAACCGGCGCCTCGCAAAATGGCGTGATGCGCGTTGCCGCGATCGAGGCCGCGCTGAAGGCGAACTGGAGCGCCAGTGCACTGGCAAACGTCACGATCGCCGCAAGCGGGTTGATGAGCGACATTCATGGCTCCGCCGACTACCGCGCCAACCTGATCAAGGTGATGGCGGAACGCGCGGTGACGGCCGCGGGATAGGTCTTTCGGGCATGCGAGGACCGTTGGTCGTCGCATACCCTGGCTTCTCGATGGTGTTCTCCATCATCGTCCTTCGGGAGACGAGGCGGTCGCGCCATCGAGCCGCGCCAGCGCGTCGCGAACTTCGTGCTGGATCGATGCAATGTCGGCCTTGCTGCGCGGCAATTCGCGCCGATGCAGTTGTCTTGCGAACACGACCGCTGCCGGGCGGTGGCTCAGGAAGAACAGATGGTCGGCAAGCTCGATCGCTTCTGCCAGACCATGGGTGACGCACAGCGTGGTGATCTTCTCGCGCCGCGTCAACGCGGTCAGCTCCTCGCGTAACCGCGCCGCGGTCGTCTCGTCGAGCGAGACGAAAGGTTCGTCAAGCAGCAGCAGCGTCGGCCGCACCGCGAAGGCGCGCGCGATCGCAACCCGCCGCGCCAGCCCCAGCGAAAGCTCGCCGGGATAGTGCGCCATGTGAGCCGCAAGGCCGAGCGTCTCGACCAGCGGCCCGAGATCGGTCGCTGTTTTTCCCTCGGGCAGCACCAGGTTGATATTCTCCTCGACGGTGCGCCAGGGCAGCAAGCGAGGCTCCTGGAAGACGATGCCGAGCCGGTGCGATGGCGGCACGCGGCGCGTCCCGACAAAATCGGAATCGAGCCCGGCGGCAATGCGCAGCAGCGTGGTTTTGCCGCAGCCGGACGGCCCCATCAGTGCGCCGAAAGTACCCGCTTCAAGCCTGAGCGTCAGACCGCGGATCACCTCGACAGGATTTCCGTCGGCCGAGAGGTATGTCTTGCTGTCGATACGAAGCTCAAGTGCGTCGGCGCCAGCGTTGGGCTCGTCTTTCAAGTGGCTGCACCAGAAGGTTTTCAATTGTCAGCATGACTGCGATGAACGTTAACGCATAGCTCAGGATCTTGGTCAAATCGAACAGCGAGAACGCCGAGCCGAGCACGAAGCCGACACCATTCGGGCGTCCGATCAATTCCGCCACCAGCACAATTTTCCAGGCAATGGAAAGACCGGACCTTGATGCAGCCGCGAAATATGGGACGAGTTGCGGAATGACGACGTGACGCATGCGAACCGAGCCCGTCAAGCCGAATGCCCGCGCCATTTCGTCGAGTTCCGGATCGAGCGAGCGGGCGCCCTCGCGCATCACGACGACGACATTCGGCAGCTTGTTCAGCGCGACCGCCAGGATGGCTGCGGTTTCGGTCAGCCCTATCCAGATATAGGCAAAGATGATGGTCACCAATGCCGGCAGGTTGAGCAGCACGACCAGCCAGGGATCTGCGTAGCGGTCCACGCGCTTCCAGCGGCCCATGGCAAATCCGGCGAGGGCGCCAAGCACGAGCGAGATCGAGAACGCCACGACGACCCGCGCCAGCGTGCATCCCATCTGGTACGGCAGCTCTCCGCTTGCCGTCTCGGTAACAATCTCGGAGACCACCGCCAGCGGGCCCGGCAGCATCCGGGAATGGACGAGAGCGGCAGCGATGGCCCAGATGACTACAAGGACGATGATCGACAGAAGACGCGCCACGCCTGTTTCCCTGCATGCAAGACCACTGCCGAACCCTCCTCGATCACCCCTGAGACACCGGCGATTTGCACTTTGGTCGGAAGTCGCGGGCCGCGCAATCCGACGCGAGTCCAATAGGCGGGATCGGGTGCCCTACTCTCCGCTGACGGACGGATGGTAATAGAGATGGGGGTCGAGCCCTTTGGCCGGGCCCACGAGTTCGGGGCCGCCGAGGTCTGCGAGCGTCTTGAAGAGTTGGCTGGCATCGGTGATTTCGCCGTCGAGCGAGCGTTTCGGCATGCCGGCGCGGGTTCGATCGCGCAAGGCGCGGAATGTCGCCTCGTCCTCGGCCTTGATCAGGGGGCGGAGCGCGTCCCATTCGCTGTCGGACTTCGCCAAAATATCGTTGGCGGCTTTCGCGACCTCAAGGAAGCGATCGATCGCGCTGCGGTGGCTGGTTGCGAACGCCTCCGGGAAAACATACCCGACCATGGCGATGGGCTCGGCGGCGCCGAGTTCGCGTTCTGCGTCGCGCACATCGAGCACCGATCGGAATCCGGATGCTTCCAGCCGCGCGCAGAAATTCCAGAAGTTGAGGCTGGCGTCGGCTTCGCCCTGCTCCGTTTTCTGGAACATCAGCGGCGGCGCGCCATATTGCAGCGTCGCCTCGCGCTTGAGATCGATGCCGCGCTGGAGCGCGGCCGCGCGCACGATCAGCCAGCTCTTGTCGAGGGGACCACCGGCAACCGCCAGCACACGGCCCTTGAGATCGGAGATCCCCTTGATGGGCGAATCCGCTTTCACCATCACGGCGCCGACCGCACTCGAGTACGGATAGAACACGAGCTTGCCGCCAAGCGCCCGTTCCCGTGCGACCCAGAGCCAATCGGAAATCGCGACGTCAGCCGATCCGCTGTTGAGCGCGAGCTTGCCGGCATCGGGCGAGGCGAACTGGCTGACGCGAAGATCCAGTCCGGCGCGCTCGGCGAGGCGGTGGCGACGGATGACGTCGAGCACCCACGCGAAGGTGCCGGTGGCCTGGAACCCGACACGGAGCGTATCGGCGGCTGGCACTGGTCCGGCAGTGATGAGCAGCAAAAATGCCGCAAGGCAGGCAAGCCGCGCCGGCCGCCGGCTGCGAAGCCAACCAATCCAATTTCCGCGACCAGCGGCCGAGTTGCGCGCGCCGGGGTCGCGCGAAGACTGCTTTTTGCGTGGGTTCAAGGAGGGACTCATGAGTGGGGGCGACGGAGAGCAGGATGGCACATCCTGATCAGGATATGACCCGCAAAGACGGGGTGCCAGACCGGCGTTTCCCATGCAATGCGACGAAAAGGCCCGGTTCCGGCCAGGCCTGAGGGCCACTTGTTCCGGCCTCATCCTGAGGAGCATCGCGCGAGCGATGCGTCTCGAAGGATACCATCAAGGCATACCTCCGCATCCCCGCGGCGAGATTCGTCCGGGCGATGCCAAATCGTTGTCCCTCTGGAAACAGAGGGGGCAGGGAAAGCCGGATGCTTTGCGCACCCGCAGCCTCGCGTCCGAAAAAAGGTAGGACACGAGTTAGTCACCACAGGTCCGCCGAAACATTCCGGCCTTCCCTGCGCGATGGTTTTACGGCTTATAGCGCGCTCTCTCTGGTGATCGGGCTTTCTTGTCACCATCCCCGGCGCAACGCGTAAGCGTTGTCGCCGTGTTAACGCCAGCGTCGAGGCGTCAAGACCACACGACTTCGCCGTCCGCGCTTGCCGCCGCTCGTCTGGCGACGCCAACGCGTCCATCGCATCCCCTACCCAACGTTCGTGACGATCGCGAAACGCCCCTCTTGATCGGGCATAAGGACGCGCGAAGAACAACCATTGATTTGCCCGACGGCACAAGGGGAAATGTCTTACGTCGCACTGAATGGGAACTAACCAGTTGAAATAATTACAAATGCCAAAAATGACGAGCAAAAAAGCTATTTAGATGGTCCAATACATCTGTAGGGTGTGATTCTCTCAAAGCGTACCTTTCATGGCCGACAGCTCTGTGGGAAGTCGGAATGTTGTTTTCATCAGCAAAGCAACTCCCGGAGATGACGAGTTTGTCTTGTGGTTGGCTCCGCGCCTAGAGGCTGCGGGCTATGCCGTCTATGCCGACATTCTAAGGCTCGATCCAGGGATGCGCTGGCGCCAGGAACTGACCACGACCCTTCAATCCAAAGCAGTCAAGATGCTCTTGTGCTGTCAGGATTCCAGCCTCGCGCGTAACGGCGTTCAGGAGGAAATCGGCATCGCAGAAGATTTAGTGAAAGAGCTGAAAGACCCACAATTCATCATTCCTCTGCGAATCCAACCCTACAAGAAAGTATTCGGCATCGGCGAACTTCAATATGTCGACTTCTCTGCGAGCTGGGCAGACGGCTTGAACGATCTGCTCGACGCGTTGCAAAAGCAAAATGTCCCGCACGATGCGTTACAGGTTCGCATCAGCCCCAATTGGGAGCAGTACCGGCAGCGTAACGCCATTCAGATCAAGAACGAGCCCGAGGCCCTAACGTCGAATTGGTTACGCGTCGTCGAAATTCCAGACACTATTCGCTACTTCGCGCCGACCGGCTCCGTAGATCATTCCGCGTTGCAGAAAGCAGCGGGCGATTTCGAATATCACGCTCAGGCGCACGAGCGAGGCTTTTTCTCGTTTGCCTCTCTCGACGACGTCAACGCCAAGCTCCCCCATATCGGCAAGTTCGAAGTTCTCCACGAGATCGACGCGCTATCTTTTGTCAAAGATGGATTTCCCGATCGTTTGATCAAAGGCCGTGACGCATCCAATTGGGTACAATCGATCTTCCGGAAGGCTTGGGAGGCTTACGCCAGAAAACGCGGACTGCTTAGCTTCGCTTATTCGAGCGACATAGCGTTTCATGTAGCGCGCGACCAGGCTCGGATTGGTCAGCGATTTGGCTGGGGAACACAGGGCGAGAAGCGCTCCTCGATGCTGCGCAACATCGCCAAGAAGCATGTGTGGTCGTTCGGCGTTACCGCTATTCCGTCATTCTGGCCCTACTATCACTTCAAGATGAAATCCCGCGTGTTGTTCTCGGAAGTCTCTGGCGACGAGGCTGGATCAGTGGTCGGCGATAAGGCAGCTCAGCACCGCCTGCGCCGCTCAGTTTGCAAGGGCTGGCGTAACCCGCAATGGCATGGACGGTTGCGGGCTTTCCTCGAAATGCTGGTAGGGGACGCCCCGTACATCGATCTCGCCGTAGGCTCAGCCGACCAAATTAAACTCGAAAGTGTGCCGATCTTTTTCACCTCACCCGTCACGACCGATTTGCCGGATCAAATCGACGATGCGGCCGAAGAAGTCGATGAAACGACAATTATTGGTCCGCCCGCCGACGAGGAGGACGATGAATGAAGCTCACTGAAACATCGCTTCCCGTTCTCCATATACCCGAACCGCCGCTGGAATTTTCGTACGGGCAGCAGAGCCCTTATCCGAAAGACGGCCTATTTCTTTACGGGCCGCATCTCAAACCTCAGAAGACTCCGCAGCTTTCGATCGGTGTGATCGGCAGCGCACAAGGTGTCGCTCATTTTAAAGATTGGGCCAAAAAGCTTAAGGGCCGCATCGACGTTCCTCCGCCAAAGCGGGGCGAAAAGAAGAACCGCCTTCACCTTACTAATTTTCCCGGTATCGAAGAGGCGTTTGGTCTCTCTTTCGATCCCGACAAGATCGTTTCTTATGCGATTGATCCCAAGGAACTTGATGAAGCCACGCGCACCATCAATTTACACGAAGCCGTCCGAAAAGCGGTTGAAGTCTACGTCACAAAAGTCAAGCAGCACGACAAAAACGAAGAACACAAAATAGACGTTTGGTTTCTAATCCTGCCCGAACTCGTCTTTGAGCGCTGCAAGCCGAAGGCAAAACGGACGGGCCTATCGCTCGTCAAGGGCGATTTCGGAAAGAAACAGAAGGAGCGCACCGATTTGCCGCTCCTGGGACCTGTTATTGACCAAACATCGGAAGAGATCTTCGACGATATTCCAGATTTTCACAGACAGGCCAAGACTGCCTTTCTGAAACTTAATTACACATCTCAGCTGGTCCGCGAGACCACGCTTGCGCCCGACGCTTTCCTGAACAAAGCGGGATATCCGACCCGGCGCCTGCAAGACGCGGCAACGGTAGGATGGAATCTCGCGACGGGACTTTATTACAAGACACAAGCTGAGCCTCCTTGGAAGCTGGCATCTGCGCGACCCGGTGTCGCCTACATAGGTTTCGTCTACAAACTCTTGCCAAACGATCCGAATGAATTCGTGTGCTGTGCGGCGCAGATGTTTCTCGCTGAAGGCGATGGCGTCGTTTTTCGTGGCGCAAATGGGCCATGGAAGACGGGAAAAAACGAATTTCATTTGAAACCGACCGCGGCCAAGCAGCTTATTGGGCAGGTGCTCGAAACGTATCTGGCCAAACATGGCGGCCCCCCAAAGGAACTTTTCATTCACGGTCGGACGACCTTCAATGACGAAGAGTGGGACGCGTTTAAGAGCGCCGTTCCAAAGGAAACGACCCTTGTTGGTGTTCGGATCAAATCGACCTATGGCGAGACAAAGCTCTTTCGCAATGGCGACTATCCGGTGCTACGCGGCACCGCTATCATTCTCGATAGCCAGAATGCTTATTTTTGGACAACCGGCTATTTGCCCCAGCTCGACACCTATATCGGACCGGAGACACCCAACCCGCTTTTCATATCCGTGCTTCGCACCAGCAACGAGATGCCACCGCTTGAAAACGTCCTTACCGACATCATGGGACTGACTAAAATCAACTACAACGCCTGCAACTTTAACGACGGTCTACCGGTTACGGTGCGCTTCGCCGATAAGGTCGGCGATGTGCTTTCCATGGGAAGCGCGAAGGGCTCAGCGAAGCAGCCCTTTAAGTTCTATGTCTGAGCAGGGCATTGACCCTCCATCAGGAATTCAGGCGCTTTCTAAGCGTCTATTTGAAGCACTTGCCGGATACGCTCGCGATCCAAAAATCGTTCTCATCATTGAAGAGCTCGAATGGTATGCCACGACCGACGAACGGGTCATCGGCATACTGACCTTCGACAAATTCGATCATGATTTTGGTTGGGTCATACTCGGCAAAGACGACCGGCATCGCTTCCGTTCGATCAACGTCAACGTCTCCTTTCCGACGCCGGATGCTTCGCGAAGCGGGCTTTTTTCGGCAATGACAACACATCAGGCCCAGCCAGACGAAAGCTTCTATCAGGCCGACGACCCTAAGCCGCCGACCGATTTCTTTACGCCTGTGGTCGATGATGCCCGTCTAAATCCCACCTTCAAAAGGCTTGTCGAAGGCATCAAATATTCCTCAGCGCGCGACATCATCAAGCCGATGATGCGATTTTACGATGACACAGATGGCAATTTCGTCGAGCAGTTTCAGACTACGGCTTTCGACGCGCGACTTTGGGAACTGTATCTGTTCGCGACCTTCACCGAACTCGGATATGCGCGGGCGCCAGGCACGGCCGTGCCCGATTTCATTTTTACCAGCCCGTTCGGTTCGCTCGGCATCGAAGCCACAACCATAAACCCACCGAACAACCGAGAGTCCCAATTGCCCAATACTCCGGATGAGATGAAAACGTATCTAGAGAACTTTATCCCGATCAAGCTTGGCCGCGCGCTTCGGCGGAAGCTCGAAAGGAAGTCGCCCTATTGGACAATTCCGGAAATGGACGGCTTGCCGTTCTGCCTTGCCATCCAGGATTTTCATCACACCGGAACGATGCGGGCCATAACGCAGGCTGCCACGGATTATGTCTTCGGGGTGCGTAACAACATCGAAGATGGAAAGATGAAGATCGAGCGCATCGAACACCACGTATGGGGCAAGTCAAAAGAGGCATCCGGGTTCTTTTCCCATCCGGGTTCCGAGAATGTCAGCGCCGTGATCGTCAACCCTCAGGGTACACTTAGCAAGTTCACGAGAATGGGTTACATCGCCGGCTTCGGCGACCGCCGCGTGAAAATCATACGGCGCGGTCTGGTGCGCGGTGAACACAACAAAGACGATCCTCGGCCGCGCTACTTCGTTCACGATGTCTCAAAGCCGGACTATTCGGAGTCGTGGGTCGAAGGAATGGTCGTCTTACACAACCCCAACGCTCGCATACCGTTGCTACCCCCTTTCATCGACGGTGCAAGCCACGAGTTCTTGCAGGAGGACGGACGCCTGATGTCTCTCTTCCCCGAATTTCATCCCTACTTCTCGGAGACAATTATTTTGGCACCCGACGATACGAGTAAAGTTTGATCGCGCGTCCGCGCGCACCACCATGCCGCAGAAGTCAGTGCCTATTCTAGCCAGCCGTACAATGTCCTATCCATCCCATTTTATGTGAGTGCTTCAATCACCGACCCGCTGTCGCTGACCCAGCCGAAGATGCCGCCCTGCGCCTTGATCATCTTCAGCCCGATGTCATGGAATTCCGGAAAATAGGACGCGCAGCCGTCGGCCAGCACGACGCAGCGATAGCCGCGGTCGTTGCCCTCGCGCACCGTGGTGTGAACGCACACCTCAGTCGTGACGCCGCACACCACGAGGTTCTCGATGCCGTGACGGTTCAGCACCGCGCCAAGTTCGGTGGCATAGAAGGCGCCCTTGCCCGGCTTGTCGATGACGATCTCGCCCTCGCGCGGAGCGAGTTCGGGGATAATGTCATGCCCGGCTTCACCGCGAATGAGAATGCGTCCCATCGGGCCGGGATCGCCGATGCGTAAAGAAGGCGCGCCGCGTTCGACCTTGGCGATTGGTGCATCCGACAAATCGGGCAAGTGACCCTCGCGGGTATGGATGACCAACATGCCGGCCTCGCGTGCGGCGGCAAGCACCGCGGCCACCGGCTTTACGGCGCGAGACAACTGCGACACATCGTTGCCGAGCGTTTCGCCAAAACCGCCCGGCTCGAGAAAATCGCGCTGCATGTCGATGATGACCAGCGCCGTCTTCGCGAAATCCAGTTCGACCGGCGCGGGCTCCGCCTTGAGAACGCCTTTCCCGGGTTTGCTCACGAGGTCTTGCCTTTCAGTCTTCAGCCGCAAGTTCGCTCTAGTGCCCACTTTCCGAAGTTCGTGTTGCATTTCAGCACGCACCTTTCACGAACTTCGGAAAGCTATGGGCACTAGCAAATCTATGATTCTAGTGCCGCTTTTCTATTTGAAGTTCCTGGATCGAATTCGCCGCTTGCGGTGCAGGAACTTCAAATAGGCGGCACTAGGACGGTTTCAGACCGAAGCGGACGTTGGGCCGGATTTTATGAGCGCGCGGCCTAACGCTTCACCAACGGACAGCCGCCGTCCGCAAGCGAGCGGAACGCCTGATCGCCGGGGATGGTGGAAAGAATCTTGTAGTAATCCCACGGCCCCTTGGATTCGGCCGGCGACTTCACCTGCGCCAGGTACATGTCGTGCACCAGGCGGCCGTCGGCGCGCACGTGTCCGCCTCTGACGTAGAAGTCGTTGACCGGGAGTTCGCGCATCTTCGCCATCACGGCCTTGGCCTCATCGGTGCCGGCCGCCTTGATCGATTCGAGATAGTGGTTGATCGCCGAATAAACCGCCGCCTGCGGCATCGTCGGCATCCGGCCGAATTTCTCGAAGAACCGCTTCGACCACGCGCGGGTCTCCTCGTTGCGGTCCCAGTAGAACGCCGTCACCAGTTTCAATCCTTGGGCGGCCTGAAGCTGCATGCTGTGCACGTCGGAGATGAACACCAGCAGCGAAACGATGGATTGATTCTTGGTCAGGCCAAACTCGTTCGCCTGCTTGGTGGCGTTCACCATGTCGCCGCCGCCATTGGCGAACGCGACGACCTTCGCGCCGGAGGCTTGCGCCTGCAACAAATACGAACTGAAATCCGCGGTGTTGAGCGGGTGACGCACGCTGCCGAGCACCTTGCCGCCGGCGGCTTTCACCGCCGCGCTCGCATCCGCCTCCAGCGAATGCCCGAACGCATAGTCGACCGTGAGGAAGAACCAGGTGTCGCGCCCTTCCGCGACCACCGCCTTCGCGAGACTCGTGGTCAGCGCGTAGCTGTCGTAGACCCATGAGGCCTCGTTCGGCGTGCAGGACTTGCCGGTAAAGGCGGTGCTGCCGACCGCGCCTGCGATCGCGATGCGGTTCTTCTCAGCGGCGAGTTGCTCGACCGCGAGCGCGACGGAGGAGTTGTCGAAGCCAATCGCCATGTCGACCTTGCCGACATCGAACCACTCGCGCGCAATCCCGGCACCGACATCGGATTTGTTCTGATGATCGCCGGATACGATCTCGATCGGCTTGCCGAGCACCTTGCCGCCGAAATCTTCCACCGCCATTTTTGCGGCCACCACCGAGCCCGGACCGCCGAGATCGGCATAGAGGCCGGTCTGATCGTTGAGGACGCCGATCTTGACGACGTCGCCGGATATTTGCGCACGCGCCCCGTGCGCCGCCAATCCCGTGACCAACAGCGCCGAAACCAGCGCAAGCCGTAGCCGCATGCCGTCTCTCCCCTTGCCGCGCGTGCCTTGTTTTGGGCTTTGGCGCCTTTGGAGCGAGCCTAGGCTGGGCGGCTCTCCGGGACAAGGTCCCAGTCGTCGCGACGGCGCGGCCGAGGCGTCGCGAGCGCTAGATCGTCTTTTCCGGCCAGCGGCAGAGATCATTGATCAGGCAGACCGCGCAGCGCGGCTGGCGTGCGAGGCAAGTATAGCGCCCGTGCAGGATCAGCCAGTGATGCGCATGCAGCATGAATTCGGAAGGAATGACCCGCTCGAGCCCGAGCTCGACTTCCAGCGGCGTCTTGCCTGGCGCCAGCCCCGTGCGGTTGCCGACGCGAAACACATGCGTATCCACCGCCATGGTGCGTTCGCCGAACGCCATGTTGAGCACGACATTGGCGGTCTTGCGGCCGGCGCCCGGCAACGACTCGATCTCAGGCCGCGTGCGCGGCACTTCGCCACCGAATTCCCGGATCAATTTCTCCGACAGCGCGATGACGTTTCTGGCCTTGGTGCGGTAGAGACCGACGGTCTTGATGTAATCGCGCAATTTCTCCTCGCCGAGCGCGAGCATCTTCTGCGGCGTGTCGGCAACCAGGAACAGGGAACGTGTTGCGCGGTTGACCCCCGCGTCCGTTGCCTGCGCCGACAGCACGACAGCGACCAGAAGCGTGAAGGGGTTGAGATGTTCGAGTTCGCCCTTGGGCTCTGGATTCGCTTTACGAAAGCGCTCGAACGCCTCGCGCACTTCGGCATCGGTCCAGGGTTTTGGCTTTTTCGCGGCGGGCGCACTGGCCTTCTTCCGCGCACCGGATTTGGCCGCGCGCGACAACGCTGCCGTCCTCCATTTGGACTTGGTCGCGGATTTGGGCCTGGATTTGACGACGGCGCGGCGAGTGATTTTCGACATCTTCCGGGTAGGATATACTGACCCGTCATGACCCCAGGCAATGGTTTTAATCCCAACGAGGCGGAGCTATTTTCGGCACGGCTGATGCCGCACCGTTCGCTCGGCCGCACCGGCTTTCTGGTGCTGATGGCCTTTGTCAGCGTCGTGAGCTTTGCCGCCGGCATCGCCTTCCTCTGGATGGGCGCCTGGCCCGTGTTCGGCTTCTTCGGCCTCGACGCGCTCGCGATCTATTGGGCGTTCCGCATCTATTTCCGCCGTGCCAAAGCGTGCGAGGAAATTCGCGTCACGCCGTCAGAGCTTTACGTGCGGCGGATCAGTCACCGCGGCCACATCGTGGAGTTCACCTTCAATCCGCTGTGGGTGCGGCTCGACCGCGAGACGCACGCCGAATTTGGCATCGAGCGGCTCTATCTGGTCTCGAAGGGCCGGCGGATTTCCATCGGCGGCTTCTTGGGGGCCGAGGAAAAGGAAAGCTTTTCCAATGCCTTGATGGCAGCGCTGCAGGCCGCCCGGCGCGGGCCGACCTATAATCCCATCCCCTAGATCTCGTCGGGAATCGGGTGGTTCGCGCGAGCCCCCAAGCCTACATCCGTGGCATGATCAATCGTGCCAAGAATGACGCCATGATATCAGCCATGAACGACCTTCGCCTGGCCAAGCCGGGCACCCAGAACGCCGCGCTGCGCGACTACGACTCGGTGCGCCGCGCCATTGCCTTCATCTCCGAACGCTGGCGGACGCAACCGACCATCGAAGCGATGGCGGAGGCGGCAAGCCTCACCCCGGATGAGTTGCACCATTTATTCCGCCGCTGGGCGGGGCTGACGCCGAAAGGTTTTATGCAGGCGCTCACGCTCGACCACGCCAAGGGCCTGTTGCGCGATTCAGCGAGTGTGCTCGACGCCGCGCTCGATTCCGGTCTGTCCGGTCCCGGCCGGCTGCACGACTTGTTCGTGACCCATGAGGCGATGTCGCCGGGCGAATGGAAAGCGGGCGGCGCCGGCATGACACTGCGTTACGGTTTCCATCCCTCGCCCTTTGGCACCGCGCTTGTGATGGCAAGCGACCGCGGCCTCGCCGGTCTCGCCTTTGCCGATGCGGGAGGGGAGAAAGCGGCGCTGACCGACATGACGAGACGCTGGCCGCACGCGATCTACATCGAGGATTATCTCGCCACCGCTCCGCTGGCCCAACGCATCTTCGACAAGAAGCTGTGGCGGGCGGATCAGCCGCTGCGTGTCACCCTGATCGGCACCGACTTCGAGGTCCGGGTCTGGGAGACGCTGCTGAAAATCCCGATGGGCCACGCGGTCTGCTATTCGGACATCGCCAGGAAGATCGAAAGCCCGAAAGCCTCGCGCGCGGTGGGCGCGGCGGTTGGCAAGAACCCGATCTCGTTTGTGGTGCCCTGCCATCGCGCGCTCGGCAAGAGCGGCGCGCTGACCGGCTATCACTGGGGCATCACCCGCAAGCAGGCGATGATCGGCTGGGAAGCCGGGCAGGTGGCGAGCGCCGCTTAGCGTTTTCCCTTAATCGTCTTGAAACCTCCCCTCGAAAAGAGGGGATCGCTTTGCTCCGAAGGAAGCCAAGCGGGAGGAAATCTCGGCGTGTCCCCCAGGGGAGGAGCGCCGGGCGAAATCGGCTATTGCAAGCCGCGTCATGGATTGCAAAATCGATCCGAGTGGTCCAATCCATTACTTTTGGCGCTCGCGTTAGCACATCGGCGCCGCGAGCAGTGAACGATGGCCCGACAAACTGACTGTTCGAAACCACGACTATCATTCGAGCAGGCCAATGCGATCTGTCGCAATTGGGTAGCTCTAGGAGATCGGGCGGATAGCTTTCTCGAAACGATGCTGGATTTGGGTTTCGAGGCCTTTCTGCCGCGCAAGGCGTATGTGGAAGCGTTCGCTGCAAACGCGAGTGAGCTCGCGACGCATCGACACTGTGTCACGGAGGCGATGAAAGAGCAGCTCGGTCGACCCAGGCAATTTCCAATAACCGACGATGAGCTGAAGGAGGTGTACCGTTCATCTTTTCTGCAATCGTTGAGACGGCAGCGCGACCAGGAAAATGGGTGCACGGAGAGAGAAATAAGCTCGCGGTTCGAACCAGGAGAAGCACACTGGCGTCGCGAGATCGACCCGTGCCAAAGGAACCTCGCCAAAGACAGGGTCGCGCGCAGGGCAGCGCATGAGTCTCGGTTTGAGACAGTCGCCGAGTCCGGAAGGCAGCTCGCGGCCGAAGAAGCTCATGTCACGTGATGCGGCATCGATTGGTTTTGAATTTGACAAGGCAAGATCACGGGCAAAGCGGCCATTCTTCTCCAAGCCAGTCACCGACGACTGGCGCCTGTGCTGGTCGGTTGATCATCGATTTTTTCTTTTCGCCCAAACAGAAGGGCGTTTTCTACCAAGCCTTCACCTCTGCAGCCGGAAAGTTGAAAACCCCCACACCGTAAACGAACCGTTTCAAACACTGCAGATTCGTTACGACGTCTTCATAAATTTTTTCACAAACGCGTATTGGCATTTCCACGATTTTGATCAGCTCGAAAGGGCCATCAAGGCTCACCTGCTGCTTTACGGCTTAGGCGCCTCCACCATTGAAGACGGGATCCGGAAGGTCCTTGGCGGCCATCCTGCGTAGTCCAGAGCGCTACCCTTTCAACCGCTTCCACATGATCGCGGTGTCGCAGAGCCGGCCGTCAGGAAACAGCGCATAATGGGGCACGATGCCGCTTTGCTGCCAGCCGGCACGCAGATAGAGCCGGTGCCCGCTTTCGCCCGGCACGGTATCCAGCACCAGCAGCCAGCGCCCGCGCTTGCGCGCCTCATCTTCGATCGCCGCCATCAACGCCGCGCCGACGCCGCGGCCGCGCGCTGAACGGTGTACCAGCATCTTCTTGACGTCGGCGCGATGCGGCTGGTTGGGCGGCGTGTCGAGGCCGAGTTGAACGGTGCCGACGATTTTCCCGCCAATGATTGCCACGAGTAGCACGACATCTCCAGCGGCAACGTTGCTCGCGATCTTCTCAAAGAAGGCACGCGCATCACGCGACGAATAGGGCGGCATGAAACTGACGCTGGCGCCGCCAGCGACGCAGTCGGTCAGCACCTGGCCAAGTTCATCCAGTGCGCGATCGCCGATCGGCGCGGCGAGCGAGACGATCTCGACGCTCTCGCTCACGCGAGGTCAAGCTTGGATGCGACGGTCGAGTCGGCGTTCAGGCGGTAGATGATCGGCGCGCCGGTTGCGAGTTCGCGCTTCAAAATGCCCTCCGGCGACAGCTTTTCCAGCACCATGATCAGAGCGCGCAGCGAATTGCCGTGAGCCGCGACCAGCGTGCGCTCGCCGCGCAGCACGCAAGGCAGGATTTCCTGCACGTAATAAGGCAGCGTGCGCGCCAGCGTGTCCTTCAGGCTTTCGCCGCCGGGCGGCGGCACGTCGTAGGAACGGCGCCAGATCAGCACCTGATCCTCGCCCCACTTCTTGCGCGCATCGTCCTTGTTGAGGCCGGAGAGATCGCCGTAGTCGCGTTCGTTCAGCGCGAGATGCCTGTGAACGGGGATCCTGGTTTGTCCGAGCTGGTCCAGCATCAGGTCAAGCGTGTGCTGGGCGCGCGTCAGCACCGAGGTGAAGGCGATGTCGAACACGAGGCCTTGCGCCTTGAGCTTACGGCCGGCCTCGTTGGCTTCGGCGACACCCTGCTCGCTCAGATCAGGGTCCTTCCAGCCGGTGAAGAGATTTTTCAGATTCCATTCGCTCTGGCCGTGGCGCACCAGCACGAGAAGACGATCGCTCATGTCAGGATTTCCGTTTTGAACCGATCAGAAATTATGCAGGCCGAGTACGTCGGCCATGGTGTAGAGCGCGGGCTTCTTGTCGCGCGCCCACAGCGCCGCCTTCACCGCGCCTTGCGCAAACATGGTGCGGTCCTCGGCGCGATGGGTCAGCTCGATCCGCTCCATGGCGCCGGCAAAGATCACGCTGTGATCGCCGGTGACGGAGCCGCCGCGCAAGGAGGCGAAGCCGATATCGCCTGACCGACGCGCGCCGGTTTCGCCATCGCGGCCGCGCGCCGAATGTTCGCCAAGCGCAATCCGCCGTCCCGTCGCGGCCGCCTCGCCCAGCATCAACGCCGTGCCCGAGGGCGCATCGATCTTGGCGCGGTGATGCATTTCGAGAATTTCGATGTCGAAGCTTGCGTCGAGCGATTGCGCCACGCGCTTGACCAGCGCAGCCAGCAAATTGATGCCGAGGCTCATATTGCCTGACTTCACGACCGTGGCGCGCGAGGTCACGCTCTGGATCACCGCGTCGTCGGACGCCGACAGCCCGGTCGTGCCGATGACGTGGACGAGCCCGCGTTGGGCGGCGATGGCGACATTGGCGATGGTCGCGCCCGGCACGGTGAAATCGAGAATGCCGTCGGCATTCGCCGACATCGACCACAGGTCGGCCGACAGCAACACGCCATTGGCGGGCAGGCCCGCGAGCACGCCGGCGTCCTGGCCGAGCAATTCCGACCCCGGTGCCTCCAGCGCACCAGCCAGCACCGCTCCCTCGGTCTCGGAAATCACGCGCGTCAGCGCCCGGCCCATCCGGCCGCCCGCGCCTGCAACAATCAAACGCATCTCGGACATTGTGCATCCTCTCAGAACCGTTGTAGCGAGGGGATGGTGTTCCGGCAACCGACCATGCCCGCCTATTGGCCCGGCTGCGGGCCGTCATAGCCCTCGATGATCACGAGGTCGCCCTCGGAATGGGGCGCGCGAAGCGCGACAAGGCGCACATATTCGGGCGAGTTGTAGCAGGCGATCGCGGTCTCATAATCCTTGAACTCGATCACCACATTGCGGGTGCGCGCGGAGCCTTCCTTGGAAACATGCCGGCCGGCGCGCACCAGAAACTGGCCGCCATACTTCGCGAATACCGGCCCGTTCTGCGCCGCATATTCCTTGTAGCCTTCGGGGTTGTGCACATCGATGCGCGCGATCCAGTAGCCTTTTGCCATGTTGGGTCTCCCTCTTTTCCTCTTATCCGAGCGCCTGGGCGATCTCGGCCTGAATGGCGTCGGCGGCCGCCTTCGGATCCGCCGCAGCCATGATGGGCCGTCCAACGACGAGATAGTCGGCGCCGGCGGCAATCGCACGCGACGCCGTCATGAAGCGCTTCTGATCGCCGCTCGCGCTGCCCGCGGGCCGGATGCCTGGTGTAACCAGGCTCATCTGGTCGCCGACGATTTCGCGCACCGCAGCCACCTCCTCGGGTGAGCACACCAGCCCGTCGACGCCGATCGCCTTGGCCTGGCGCGCGCGGATGGCGACGAGATCGGCGACCGCGTGGCGGTAGCCGGCCGCTTCCATGTCCGCCTGGTCGTAAGAGGTGAGCACGGTCACGGCGAGAATCTTGAGCGCGGAATTGCCGCGTCCCTCGACCGCCGACTGCATGGTCTGCGGATAAGCGTGCACCGTCATGAAAGTCGCGCCGAGCGAGCACAGGCTTTCGACGCCGCTTTTCACGGTGTTGCCGATGTCATGCAATTTGACATCGATGAAGACTTTCTTGCCGATGGCGCGGAGTTTTTGGGCCAGCGGCATGCCGCCGGCATAAACCAGCTGATAGCCGATCTTGTAGAAGGTCACGCTGTCGCCGAGACGCTCGATCATCGCCTCCGCCGGCTCGATAGCCGGCAAGTCCAGCGAAACGATCAGCCGGTCTTTTGGAACGATCGTCAGTGGCATGTAACCTCACATCAGGCGTTGCGAGACATCGATCAGTTGCTGCACCATCAGAGCCATGGCCTCGATATCGGGCGTCTTCTTCAGACGATTCATATCGTCGTAGGCGTCGTCGGCGAAGGCAAGCGCGAGCTGGTTTGGAACGACCAGCGCATGGCAGGCAGACAGGATCAGCCGCAGCGCCGCCATGGCGCGGGCACCGCCGAGCCGGCTATGTGACGCGGCCGCCAACGCAAAAGCGCGGTTGCGAAACACCTCGCCGCGGGTCTCATGCGCATCGTGCACGCGGCTGACCCAGTCGATCGCGTTCTTCAACAGCGGCGGCACCGACGAATTGTATTCAGGCGTGACGAACAGCACGCCGTGATGACTGCCGATCATGCGCTTGAGATCGACCGCGTTCTTCGGCACGCCCGATTTCGTTTGCAGGTCGCCGTCATAGATCGGCAGGGAGAAGTCGGCGAGAGAGATGCGGGTGACTTCCGCGCCGGCTTGCGCGAATTGATGGGCGGCAGCGGCTGCAAGCTTCGCGTTCAGCGAGCCGGTTCGCAGCGAACCCGGGATAACCAGGATTTTCAACGCAGCCATGATCTAAATGCCCCGCAAAACCGCCACGCGGTCGGGGCGGTTTAGCCTCTGCGATACACCCAGACGCGGGCCGGCGGAAGGTTCATCCAGACGCGCTCGGAGGCCTCGGTGGAAACGCCGGGCAGCGATTTCGGAATCGGCGGCGCGACCGAGTAGGTGAACTGCACGAACGGCGATCCCGGGGCGAGCGCGAGGAAGGCGTCGCGGATCAGCCGCAACCGGATCTGCATCGGCTTGGTCACCAGCGGCAGGCCCGACACGACGGCGGAGGCCGGCGCATCCAGCGCCTCTCGCAGAGCGTCGCGCAGCCGATAGGCGTCAGCCTGCATCACTTTGGCCTGCGGATAGCGGTCGCGCAGCAGCGCACAGAAACCGGGGTTATATTCGACGAGCACCAGCCGCTTCTGGTCGACACCACGCTCAATCAGCGCGTTGGTGATCGCGCCGGTGCCCGGACCAAGTTCGACAACAGGACCTTGCGAATCGATGTCGACATACTGCGCCATGGTGCGCGCGAGCAATTTGCCCGACGGCATCACCGCTCCCATGTGAAGCGGCTTTTCAATCCACGAGCGGAGAAAACGAACTTCGTCATCGAGACGAAGGGGCTTTTTCAACGCACGCGCGGACGATTGCAATGGCATGTCGCTACTAGTGCCCACTTTCCGAAGTTCGTATTCCATCTCAGCACCCATTTTCACGAACTTCGGAAAGTCATGGGCACTAGCAAACATATTGATTCTAGTGCTGCTTATCTATTCGAAGTTCCTGTATCGAATTCGCCGCTTGTCGTGCAGGAACTTCGAATAGGCAGCACTAGGCGGGACCGCTCTCGCGGCGATGTCAGAAAATAGTCATAAACACGTATAGGGACGCAGCCATCCGGTCAAGCAAAACGCGCCTTGCGGCGCGCGGTCCAGAACAGATCAGCTTCGCGATAAGACGCTGCACTCGCTATTGTTTTGTGCGCTCATAAGCAGCGACGGCGCTCTTCAGGTGCTGGCGCGGCTGCCGAAGAAGTCCTTGACCTTGGCAAAGAAACCCTCGGCCTCGGGCTGGGTTGCACCAGAGGACAATTTTTCGAACTCGGCGAGCAATTCCTGTTGCTTCCTGGTCAGGTTCTGAGGCGTCTCGACCACGACCTGGACGTACATGTCGCCGGTCTGGCGCGAACGCAGCACCGGCATGCCCTTAGATGCAATGCGGAAGCGTCGGCCCGACTGGGTTCCCGAAGGTATTTTCACCTTGGTCTTGCCCTTCTCGATGGTCGGCACCTCGAACTCTCCGCCAAGGGCTGCGGTCACCATCGAGATCGGCACCCGGCAATGCAGATCAGCACCATCGCGCTGGAAGAATTCGTGTGCCGACAGCGACAGGAAAATATAGAGATCGCCGGGAGGCCCGCCGCGCACGCCTGCCTCGCCCTCGCCGGCCAGACGAATGCGTGTGCCGTCTTCGACGCCTTGCGGAATGTTGACCGAGAGCGTGCGCTCGCGCGTCACCCGGCCGGTGCCGGAGCATGACGGACAGGCATCCTCGATCATCTGGCCACGGCCCTGGCAGCCCGGACAGGTGCGCTCCAGCGTGAAAAATCCCTGCGCCTGACGCACCCTTCCCGCCCCGCCGCACATGCCGCAGGCCTTCGGCTTGGTGCCGGCCTTGGCGCCGATGCCCGAACAGGCTTCGCAGGTGACCGAGACGGGAATCTCGATCTGGGCCGTCTTGCCCTGGAAGGCTTCTTCCAGGCTGATTTCCATGTTGTAGCGCAGATCGGCGCCACGCTCGCGGCCGCCGCGGGCGCGCTGGCCCGCCATGCCGAACAGGTCTTCGAAAATATCGGAGAAGGAAGAGGCAAAGCCGGCGCCAAAACCCGCAGCCCCGCCGTGGCCCTGCTCGAAAGCGGCGTGGCCGAAGCGGTCATAGGCGGCGCGCTTCTGGCCGTCCTTCAGAACTTCGTAAGCCTCGTTGATTTCCTTGAACCGGATCTCGCTCTGGGCGTCGCCGGGATTGCGATCGGGATGCCATTTCATCGCGAGCTTGCGAAAGGCCGATTTGAGACTGGTATCGTCCGCGTTCCGCTCGACTTCCAGCGTCTCGTAATAACAGCGCTTGGTGGACATCCGTCAAACCCGCCCGAATCCTCATCCCGAAGGAATGCGGCCTACAATGCCGCCTTCGGCTTAACGAAAAAATAACCCCCACTCTTTCGAGACGCCACTTGCGTACTCGTAAGAAATGGGGGTCATCATCGTGGCCTTAAGCAGATTTCTTGTTGTTCTTGTCGTCGTCGACTTCGGTAAATTCCGCGTCGACGACGTCATCCTTCGCAGCGTCCTTGGCCGCATCGCTTTCGGCCTGCTGCTTGTACATCGCTTCGCCGAGCTTCATCGAGGCCTGCGCCAGCGTGTTGCTCTTGGCCTTGATGGCCTCGGCATCGTCGCCCTTGAGCGCTTCCTTCAGATCGCCGACCGCATCCTCGATGGCGCGGCGTTCGGTATCGGCGACCTTCGAGCCATGCTCGGCCAGCGCTTTCTCGGTGGAATGCACCAGCGCGTCGGCATGGTTCTTGGCGTCGACCGCTTCGCGGCGCTTCTTGTCCTCGGCCGCATTGGCCTCGGCGTCCTTGACCATCTTGTCGATGTCGGCTTCGGACAGACCGCCGGAGGCTTGAATCCGGATCTGCTGTTCCTTGCCCGTCGCCTTGTCCTTGGCGGACACGTTGACGATGCCGTTGGCGTCAATGTCGAAGGTCACCTCGATCTGCGGCATGCCGCGCGGCGCCGGCGGAATGCCCATCAGGTCGAACTGGCCGAGCATCTTGTTGTCGGCCGCCATTTCACGCTCGCCCTGGAAGACGCGGATGGTGACGGCGTTCTGGTTATCCTCGGCCGTCGAGAACACCTGGCTCTTCTTGGTCGGGATCGTGGTGTTGCGGTCGATGATGCGGGTAAACACGCCGCCCAGCGTCTCGATGCCGAGCGACAGCGGGGTCACGTCGAGCAGCAGCACGTCCTTGACGTCGCCCTGCAGCACGCCGGCCTGGATTGCAGCGCCAATCGCCACGACTTCGTCGGGGTTGACGCCCTTGTGCGGCTCCTTGCCGAACAATTGCTTCACGACTTCCTGCACCTTCGGCATGCGGGTCATGCCGCCGACCAGCACGACTTCGCCGATCTCACCGGCGGTGAGACCGGCATCCTTCAGCGCCTTGCGGCAGGGTTCGATGGTCTTCTGCACGAGGTCATCGACCAGCGCCTCGAACTTGGCGCGCGTCAGCTTCATGGTCAGATGCTTCGGCCCGGCCTGATCCGCCGTGATGAAGGGCAGGTTGATTTCGGTCTGCGTGGTCGACGACAGCTCGATCTTGGCCTTTTCCGCAGCCTCCTTGAGACGCTGCAGGGCAAGCTTGTCGTTGCGCAGGTTGATGCCCTGCTCCTTCTGGAACTCGTCGGCCAGGTAGTTCACCAGGCGCATGTCGAAATCTTCGCCGCCGAGGAAGGTGTCGCCGTTGGTCGACTTCACCTCGAACACGCCGTCGCCGATTTCGAGAATTGAAATATCGAACGTACCGCCGCCGAGGTCGTATACCGCAATGGTGCCGGTCTTGGTCTTGTCGAGACCATAGGCGAGCGCGGCCGCGGTCGGCTCGTTGATGATGCGCAGCACTTCAAGGCCGGCGATCTTGCCGGCATCCTTGGTGGCCTGACGCTGGGCGTCGTTGAAATAAGCGGGGACCGTGATGACGGCCTGGTCGACCTTCTGACCGAGGTGAGCCTCGGCGGTCTCCTTCATCTTCTGCAGGATGAAGGCGGAAATCTGCGAGGGCGAATAGGTCTTGCCGTCGGCTTCGACCCAGGCATCGCCGTTGGACGCTTTCACGATCTTGTAGGGGACGAGCTTCTTGTCCTTTTCCACCATCGGATCGTCGTAGCGGCGGCCGATCAGCCGCTTCACCGCGAAGAAGGTCCGCTCGGGATTGGTGACCGCCTGGCGCTTGGCGGGCTGGCCGACGAGACGCTCGCCATCATCGGTAACAGCGACGATCGACGGGGTCGTGCGCATGCCCTCGGCATTTTCGATAACTTTAGCGTTCTTGCCATCCATGACGGCGACGCACGAATTCGTGGTGCCGAGATCGATCCCAATGACCTTTCCCATGGTCCTCATATCCTTCTTTTTGCGGCAGGTCGGCTGGGCCCTGACGGCGCCCTGATCCGGACCCCCAACGATCAAAAACTCGCGATATTGCGACGGTGAGCCTCATATAGGAGGGGGCGTATGCCCTGCAAGGAGGCTAGCGCAACCTTCGTCCGTAAAAGCCCGCAACCTTTAAAGATAGTTTCGGGGCAGGGCTATGGTGAACCGCGCCGGGGCGGGTCCGGGAAAGCCCGGTGCTCGGACCGCCATGGCGCTGTCGCAGCCGCAGCAAAACCGCTAAAAGGCCGACCGGGCCGGCAAAGGGATTCGGCCACGGCCTCAATCATACCTCGAGAAAATCGCCGATGTCCTATCTCCGACTGTCTTCCATCCTCGCCTGGCTCGTCATCACCATGGGGGGCGCGTTCGCCGCCGACCAGGTTTTCCCCCCGGGCGCCCGGATCGGGCTGACGCCGCTGGTGGGCCTCACCCCGGCCAAGACCTTCACCGGCTTCGAGACGGAGGACAAGAGCGTCAAGGTGCTGGTCGCGGAGTTGCCGGCCGCCGCCTATGGCGAGGTGATGAATACCTTCAAGACCAATCCGGCGATCGGCGCCATCAAGCCGGAGAGTCTCGAGACCGGCGCCGGAACCGCCTATTACACGGTCGATAACGTCAAGAACGCCTCCGGCGTCGTTCGCCACTACGCGATGATCCTCTCGGGCGGCACCTTCTCGGGCTATGTCGATGTGCAGGTCCCCGAGAACGCCACCAAGATCTACAGCGACGATGCAGTGCGGCAGATGCTGGCCTCGGCCGTGACCCGCAAGGAAGTTCCGGTCGACGAACAACTCTCCTTGATGCCGTTCACTGTCGGCAACCTTGGCGACTTCAAGCACGTTCGCGCGCTGGGAGCGACCGGCGCCCTGCTTCTCTCCGATGGCGATGAGACCACGGGCTTTGAGGCCGCGCCCTTCATGGTGATCGGCGTGATGGCGTCAGCGCCCGCGGAGCCTGACGACCGCGCCCGCTTTGCCGAGCAGGCGGCCCGCGCCATTCCCGGCCTGCACACCGGGCGCATCACCATGTCCGAGCCGGTTCGTATCGAGAGCATGGCCGGTTATGAGACGCGGATCGATGGCACCAGCGGGCGAAACGACACCCAGGTCACGCTGGTGCAGTGGCTGCGCTTCGGCAGCCAGGGCGCCTTGCGCGTGATCGGCAGCGCGCCGCGCGATCAATGGGAGAAGGCTTTTCCAAGATTCCGTGCGGTCCGCGACAGCATTCAGCCGCGCTCGTAGGGTCTCCGCCCGCCGCTTCTTTGACCTTTCCCGGCCGGACGGATTTGCGGGCATCGCCGCTTTCGGCGGGAGGTGCGCATGATGGACCGGCGAAAGACACTCGCGGACATGCAGGCGCGCTTTTTGCGGTTGGCTGAACGGATCGCCTCCGTCGGACTGGAAAGTCTAAGTGAGCCGCACGTCAAGCACCTTGAGGGGAAGCTGTGGGAGCTGCGACTGACGGGCCGCGATGGAATTGCTCGCGCGCTATACGTCACGGCGATGGGCCGCAGGGTCGTCGTGGTTCGCGCATTCGTGAAGAAGACGCAAAAGACGCCGCGCGCCGAGATTGAGCTGGCGCTGCAACGCGCAAAGGAGATCACATGACAATCCGGTTCGAAAAGCTCAAAGCTCGTCTCTTGGCCAATCCGAAGGTCAAGGCAGAGTACGATGCGCTGGCGCCGGAGTTCGAAATTGCCGCCGAGATGCTCAGGGCTCGCCTGCGCGCCGGTCTTTCGCAAGCCGAACTGGCAGCCCGCATGGGAACCAGCCAGTCCACGATCGCCCGGCTTGAGAGTGGGCAAACGCTACCGGGCACGAAGACGCTGCTGCGCTATGCCGAGGCAACCGGTAGCAAGTTCCACGTGCGGCTGTCGGCAGCTTGATGCGGCTTTCGCTTATAGCGGGAGTTAGTTAGCTCGTCATGGCCGGGCTTGACCCGGCCATCCACGTCTTTCGTGCCCGAGGTAAGAAAGTAGATGCCCGCGACAAGCGCGGGCATGACGTGGAAACGAATAGCCGCTTTCGGGGTCTTCAGCTCTGCCGCTCATTGCCGTTGGCAGGCGCGGGCGCAGCAGCCTTTGCGCCGCCCTTGGAAACGCCGACCAACGCGGGACGCAGGATCCGCTCGCCGATCATGTAGCCGGCCTGGACCACCTGCACCACGGTGCCCGCAGGTACGGACGGATCAGGAACCTCGTACATGGCCTGCTGGAAATTCGGATTGAACTTCTCGCCGGTGGGGTCGAATTTCCTGACGCCGTTTTTCTCCAGCGCACTGAGCAGCGAGCGCTCGGTCAACACCACGCCTTCGATCAGCGTCTTGAGCATCGGATCGGCCAGTTCCCGCGTTTCCACCGGCACCGCGTCGAGCGCCCGCTGGAGACTGTCGGCAATGTCGAGCACGTCGCGCGCAAAACCGGTGATGCCGTAGACCTTGGAATCGGCCACCTCGCGCTTCGTGCGCTGACGAAGATTCTCCATTTCGGCCAGCGTGCGCAGCATCTTGTCGCGCCACTCCGCGACTTCCCTGGCAAGCGCCTCGGCCGATCCCGGCTCGGGATCATCCGGCATGATATAGGGCTTGGAAATCACGGGCTCGGCGGCCTGCTCTGGATCGGCCGAATTGTCGTTCTGCCCGTTCGGATCGGTCATGCAGCCACCTTCTCGAAATCGTCTTCTGAATAAGTTCACGGTCGGGATTGCTGGGGCGGATATCGTGCTTTGGCGGCCGAAAATCAAGCGTCCAGACGAAACCTGATGCCGCCGATCAGCCGCCCAGCAGGCGGCTGACGATCCGCGCCGCATAATCCACGGTCGGGATCACGCGGGCATAATTGAGCCGGGTCGGCCCGATCACCCCGAGCACGCCGACGATCTTGCCGGCGGCATCCCGATACGGTGCGATGATGGTTGACGAACCGGACAACGAGAACAGCTTGTTCTCCGATCCGATGAAGATCCGTACGCCCTCGGCGCTCTCGGCGCGGCCCAGGAGATCGATCACGCCGCGCTTGGTCTCGAGATCGTCGAACAGAAGGCGGACGCGCTCGAGGTCTTCGAGCGCGTGAAGGTCTTCGAGCAGATTGGCATGACCGCGCACGATCAACTGCCGGTCCTCGTGGTCGCCGCCGGACCAGCTGGCAACCCCGGCCGCGATCACCTTTTGCGTCAGCTGATCGAGCTCGGTGCGGGCCTGCACCAGCGCGGTTTCGAGTTCGAGCCGCGCTTCGGCCAGCGTGCGTCCCCGGATCCGTGCATTGAGGAAATTGGTGGCCTCGATCAGCGCCGAGGACGGCACGCCCGCCGGCAGGCTCAGCACGCGGTTTTCGACCTGGCCATCCTCGCTGACCAGCACCACCAGCGCGCGCTCCGGCTCCAGCCGCACGAATTCGATGTGTTTCAGGCGCGAATTGGATTTGCCGGTCAAGACCACGGCGGCGGCGCGCGTCAGACCGGAGAGGCGGGTCAGCGCCTCGCCAAGGGCTGCTTCCACCGACTGCGCGCGGCCGACGGCGGCAAGCTGGGTCTGGATCGATTGCCGTTCGGCCTCGGTGAGATCGCCGACCTGCATCAAGGCATCGACGAAAAACCGCAGACCCACTTCGGTCGGCAGCCGCCCCGCCGAGGTATGCGGCGCGTAGATCAGCCCGAGCGCCTCGAGATCGGACATCACGTTGCGCACCGAGGCCGGCGACAGCGGAACCGCAATCAGGCGCGAAATGTTGCGCGAGCCGACCGGCTCGCCGGTGGCGAGATAGCTCTCGACGATCTGGCGAAAAATATCGCGCGAGCGCTCGTTGAGCTGGGCAAGCCCGCTATGCGACGAGATCAGGCCGATCGGTTCGTGGTGGGCCAAATTCAAGACTCCGCTGCCCTCGACCTAATTTGTCCCTCCGGGTGCCCGGTGACAAGCAGGCATAAGGAAAAGCCTTGCCGCTGCGCAAGCGTCCACCTACAAGCACGCCGGACAACCAAATTGGTTAATTTTCGGAGGATTTTCATGCGTCCAAGCTGCCGTGCGCCGGATGAGTTGCGCGCCGTGTCGCTGGAACGCGGCGTGGTCAAATATGCCGAGGGGTCTTGCCTCGTTAAGTTCGGCGATACCCATGTGCTGGTGACGGCCACGCTGGAAGAACGCCTGCCGCCGTGGCTCAAGGGCCAGGGCCGCGGCTGGGTCACGGCTGAATACGGCATGTTGCCGCGCGCCACCCTGGAGCGCACCCGCCGCGAGGCTTCAAGCGGCAAGCAAAGCGGCCGCACCGTCGAGATCCAGCGCCTGATCGGCCGCTCGCTGCGCGCCACGCTCAACCTCGAAGCACTGGGCGAGCGTCAGATCACGGTCGACTGCGACGTGCTGCAGGCCGACGGTGGCACACGGACGGCGTCGATCACCGGCGCCTGGGTCGCGCTCGCCGACTGCATCGGCTGGATGAAGGCGCGCAACATGATCAAGACCGAGGTGCTGCGCGACCATGTCGCCGCGATCTCCTGCGGGATCTACAACGGCACGCCGGTACTCGACCTCGATTATGCCGAGGATTCGTCCGCCGACACCGACGCCAATTTCGTCATGACCGGCGACGGGCGCATCGTCGAGGTGCAGGGCACGGCCGAGAAGACGCCGTTCTCGCAAGGAGAGTTCCTGGCGCTGCTGGCGCTGGCGCAGAAGGGCGTCGCCCGGCTTGTGGACTTGCAGAAGATGGCGGTGGCGTAATTTCAAAAAGGTCGTCATGCCCGGCCATGACAGGTTAAATCCGGAAGATGAGAATGCCCCGCCGCATCAGTGGCCAGCTTGTGATCGCGACCCATAATCCCGGCAAGCTTGCCGAGATGCGCGAGCTGCTTGCGCCTCACGGGGTCACGGCGATCTCGGCGGCCGAACTCGACCTCGCCGAACCGGAAGAAACCGGCGACAGTTTTGCAGCGAATGCGAGGATCAAGGCAGTGGCGGCTGCGACGGTGGCAAGGCTGCCGGCGTTCGCCGATGACTCCGGCCTCGCGGTCGATGCGCTCGACGGCGCGCCCGGAATTTATTCGGCGCGCTGGGCCGGACCGTCGAAGGATTTCAACGCCGCGATGACCCGGATCGAACGCCTGCTGATCGAGCGTGGCGCGGCTGAACCAGGAAAGCGGAAGGCGCATTTCGTCTCCGCGCTCTGCGTCGCCTGGCCCGACGGGCACGTCGAGGAAGTCGAGGCGCGCGTCGATGGCACGCTCGTCTGGCCGCCGCGCGGCGACGCCGGCTTCGGCTACGATCCGATGTTTTTGCCCGACGGTCACGACCGCACCTTCGGCCAGATGACCTCGATCGAAAAGCACGGCCTGCCGCCGCTCGGCATGGGCCTGTCGCACCGCGCCCGCGCCTTCGTCAAACTGGCGGAGCGCTGCTTTGGTTAGCCAAAAAGAAGCCTTCGGCGTTTACGTGCATTGGCCGTTCTGCCTGTCGAAGTGCCCCTATTGCGATTTCAACAGCCATGTCCGCCATGCCGCGATCGACGAGGATCGCTTTATCCGTGCCTTTACCCGCGAGATCGAAACCACAGCGAGCCGCGCGCCGGGGCGCGAGGTGACGTCGATCTTTCTCGGCGGCGGCACGCCGTCCCTGATGCAGCCGCAGACGGTCGCGGCGGTCCTCGATGCGATCGGCAAGCATTGGCGCGTGGCGGTGGATGCCGAGGTGACGCTGGAGGCCAATCCGACCAGCGTCGAGGCGACGCGCTTCGCCGGCTATCGCGCAGCCGGCGTCAACCGCGTTTCGCTCGGCGTGCAGGCGCTGGACGATGCTTCGCTGAAAATGCTCGGACGAATGCACAGCGCGCGCGAAGCGCTCGATGCGGTCGCGATCGCGCGCCGTTCGTTCGAGCGCTATTCGTTCGACCTGATCTATGCGCGTCCCGACCAGACGGCGGAGGCCTGGACCAGCGAACTCAACCTCGCGATTGGCGAAGCCGCCGAGCATCTGTCGCTCTACCAGCTGACGATCGAGGAAGGCACGCCGTTTTTCGGCCTGCATGCGGCGGGCAAGCTCAAGACGCCGAACGAGGCGCTGGCGCGCACGCTCTACGACGTGACGCAGGAAGTCTGCGATCACCACGGGCTGAATGCCTACGAAATCTCAAACCACGCGCGCCGCGGCGCCGAATGCCGGCACAATCTCGTCTACTGGCGCGGCCAGGAATATGCAGGCGTAGGCCCCGGCGCGCATGGCCGTCTCGATATCGACGGCGTGCGGCACGCGACCTCGACCGAGAAGCGTCCCGAGGCGTGGCTGATGCGGGCCGAGAGCAACGGCCATGGCGTCGTGGTCGACGATGTCCTCAACAGCGAGGAGCGCGCCGACGAATTCCTGCTGATGGGACTGCGTCTGGCCGAAGGAATCGATCCGCGCCGCTA
>NZ_DAHUXJ010000073.1 GCF_027307225.1 Bradyrhizobium sp.
TGATCCATGTCGATGACCTGATCGAGCCGCGAACGAAACAGATCCTGCTCGCCGCTGTCCCGCCGCTCCCGTGGCCGCATCGAAGCCCTCCGCTCATCACCTCGAGCAGCAGAGAATCACGGCTTCAGATTCGAGGGAATCCCCAACCGCAATTTGCAAGAAAATCGGCACCCAGGTCCCAATTTCTGGCAAATCCAATTGCACGAATTCCAGCAATTTCTATTGCCAGCCAGTCGCTTCGGGATTTTTCACGGACGACTGGAATAATCGCACCGCCCCTCAGCGCGATTTAGCCAGCTTCCGCAGCATCGCGTCATAGGCGAGCTTGATCCGGCGCACCGCGGGGTCCTTGTAGAGAAAGCCCTCGTTGCGGGCGTGAACGAGCATCGAGGCGTTGACCTCGAACACGACGACATTGCCCGCCACGTCCAGCCCGCAATCGATGCCGAAATAATCGAGACCGACGCGTTCGCGAATGGCTTGCAGGGCCTGCATCTGTGCCGGTCCGAACACTGCCGCACAATTGTCCAGGAATGCCGCTTCTTCCTGCTGCATCCACGGCTGGTTCGCCATGTCGGTGTTGATGTGGTGGAGTTTCCAGTCACGTCCGATGCAGAGGTGATAGGGCAGGATCTCATCGCCGACGAAGATGAAGCGGTATTTCCGAAAATGACCGTCGGCGGAAATATAGTCGATATATTCGATCAGATAGTGGTCGTGCTCCGGCCGCCGCGACAAGAACGCCGGCAATGCCGCGAGATCCTCGACTTTCTCGAAGTCATCGCCGCCATGGGTGCCCACGGGCCGGGCAAGACAACTCGACGAGAACGACAGCATCGCTTCCAACGCCGCAACGGTGCGGTTGGCGCCAGCCTTCAACCGCAAGGCTTGTGGCACGCGACATCCCGGAATTCCGGCCAATAGCCGCGCGACGGCATCGCGTGTCGTCTGTTGCACCTTGCGCGGATGGTTTACGACGGGCAGGCCAAGCCGGTCGACTAGGTCGGCGGCGAGCGGCAACAACGCTTCGGTCTGGTCGGCGTCCGAGACCAGGTTGACGACGAGTTGAATATTTTGCGCGCGTGCCGCGGCCTCATATTCGCGATCGGGAAACAGCGAAAGCGTATCGGTATCGAAGAACGCATCCTGGAACAGATATTCGGTCGGCGTGTTGCCGCCGAACGGCGCATACAGGGCCAGCACGCGAAATTCCGCCGGCCGCTTTGCGGCCGGGCGCTTGATCAGCGGCTGGATCCGCGCGGCTTGCGCATAGGCGGCCTGGGCGGCCTTGTCGTCACCCAGCGACTGCTTGATCGCGCCGATCCAGTTGATGCTCTCGGCATCCTGCGGATTGAGCGCAACCGCGTCCCGGAAGCTCGCGATCGCAGGCTCGATCTCGTTCAATTCGAACAGCGTCTTGCCAAGCAGGTGGTGGATACGGGCATCCTGCGGACGCTCGCCCTTCAGCTCGATGAGGACCGCTTTGGCGATCACGTATTGCTTGCCCATCATCAGCGCGTGAACCATGTCGGCGCGCGCGGCCCAATGCCTCGGGTTGAGCTTCAGCGCCTGAAGGTAGAGCTGGACGGCCATCTGATGCTGGCCGCCCCTCAAATGCAGGCCGGCGAAGCTGCACCAGCAGTCGGTCAGATGCGGGGCGATCTTCAAGGCCGCCTGGTAGTTGGCGCTCGCGAGCTGGAAATCGCCGCTTGCGGCGGCGACGTTGCCGAGCTTGGCGTAGAGATCGGACATCGTCTCGGCGGGTTCGGTTCCAGCCTTTTCGGCTTCGGCAAGTCCGCGCTGGAAGGCGGCGATGGCCTCCGTTGCACGTCCATCGCGGAACAATTGCATGCCCTCGCGCAAGCTTTGCTGGACGATCGAGCCCTCCTCTTCAGTGCTCGGGGAAGTACCGGCCAACGCCGTGGTCTGCATGCCTGTCGCCTTCGGATTGGCCGATTATTCTGCGGGAATGGCCCGCTTCGAGCTTTGCCAATTCTTGGTTAACAGGATGTTACCACCGCGGTTCGCGGAGCAAAACTCGCACCTACTGCTTGCGGCCGACCATTTCGAACACCGCGCCGGGATTATTATCAGTAAAGCGCAGTTCGAGCTCATGCAGGTTGGCGATGGCGGCCGCGATGCTCAAGCCGAGCCCGCTGCCGGGAACCCGATGTCCGCTCGATGTGCGGTAGAAGCGCTGAAATATCTTGTCGCGCTCCGCCGGCTCGACGCCGATGCCGCTGTCGCGCACGCGCACGACCGGCGATCCGTCTTCCCGAATCACCGCAATGCTGACCGAGCCATTATCCGGGGTGAACTTGATCGCGTTGCCGATCAGGTTCGACACGGCCTCGCGCATCAGGTCGCCGTCGCCAAGGATCTGGACTGGCGAATGGCTTTCCAGGGTCATCCGGATCGATTTCGACTCGGCCAGCGGCTCGTAGAACTCGAACAGGTCGGCGCAGATCGCCGACAGATCGATCTGCCGGAAATTACGCGATTTCGGGCTGTATTCGACGTCGGCCAGGCGCAAGAGCGCCGCCACCGCCAGCATGGCCTTGTCGATATGGGACAGCGCCTGCTTCACGACCGTGCGCAGTTCGGCATCGGCTGAGTTCTCAAGTCCGCGCTCGAGCTGGGCGTGAACGACCGAAAGCGGGCTGCGCAGGTCGTGGGCGATATTGTCGCCCACCCCTTTCAGCTGCACCAAAAGGCGCACGATCTCGTCGAGCATCAGATTGACGTCACGCGATATCTTGTCGATCGGATCGCGCCCCGACCCGATCGGCAGCCGCAAATCCGTATCGCCCTTCATGATCCGTACGATGGTATCATGGATGACGGTCAGACGGCGCGACGAGCGGCGCGCGAAATAGGCACCGATCGCAAGCGCCAGAAGCAGCATCGGCGCCAGGCCGGCGAGCAGCGCCCTTTGCACGATCCGGCCGAAGGCCAGGGTTTCGAGCAGGCTTCGGCCGAGCAGCATGATGTTGCCGTCGGGCCGCTGCAGCGCGACGAAAATGGCCGGTTCGATCCGGTTGTCGCTGCCGGGAACGCGCGTGGCCGGCACGAAGTGCGACTTCCCATCCACGGGAATGGCAGGCAACGCGTCGACATTGCCGAACAGGAACCTGTGATCGGCGTCGAACAGCGCCGCATAGTCGATGCGCCGCAGGTCGTTGGTCAGCCTGACCTCGAATGCACCCCGCAACTGCTCGACCGGACGGTTGACGCTCTTGGCTGCTTCCGTCTCCAGAATGAGCCGGTTTCTCGCCTCGTTGGTCTCTCCGATCTGGAAGTAAACCAGCGCGAACACCGCCGTGGTCGCCACGGTCGTGACCAGCACGAAGGCGAGCGCGACGCGTACCGCCGAGGAACGGAAAAATTCAAGCATTCGCGTTTAGCATGAAGCCCGCCCCGCGGATATTGACGATCAGCGAGGGCATACCTTTGGTGTCGATCTTTTTCCGCAAGTTGCTGATGTGGACGTCGACGACATTGGTCTCAAGCGAGAAGTGATACTGCCAGACTTCCTGCAACAGCATGGCGCGGGTAATCACCCGTCCGGGATGGCGCAGGAAATACTCCAGAAGCCGGAACTCCCGCGGCAGCAATTCGATCTTGAGGCCGCTGCGATGAACGCTCTTCTCGATCAGATCCATTTCGAGATCGCCGACGCGCAGCTTCGTGGTGCGTACGTCGTCGAGCCGGCGCAACATCGCCTCGACGCGAGCGGCAAGTTCGACCATCGCGAACGGCTTGGTCAGATAATCGTCGCCGCCCGCCTTCAGGCCCTTGACCTTCTCATCGACGGAAGACAGCGCCGAGACGACCAGAACGGGCACCTTGATGCCCTCCTTGCGCAGAGCCTCCAGCATCACGAGGCTGTCCTCGCCGAAGACGATCCGGTCCATCACCATCATCGCGGCATCGCCGACCCGCGCCGCATCGGCGGCTTCAGCGATCGAGGCGAGCCGCACCAGATAGCCTTTGCTTTCGAGCTCGCCCTTTACCTCTTTTGCCATCTCCTGCTCGTCCTCGACGAGCACGATGGTTTGTGCACGGGTGTCAGCCTTGTTCGTCAACGGCTCGCTCCCTTACCCAGTGGTCCGATTCCAACATTCGTTCCCCTTCTCGGCGGGCTCCTTTACGAATGTTAGAATCACGGGGCCACTGGAAAATCTCGGTCTCTGGTGTCCCGATTCCGAAGTTCGCAACGTGGCACTGGAATCAACAAGTTTGCTAGTGCCCATAGCTTTCCGAAGTCCGTGAATGGTCCTGCCGAGATGTAACACGGACTTCGGAAAGTGGGCACTAGAGCTCCGATTCCGAAGTTCGCAAGCTAGCCGCGGCACCTCTGATGCGAGCTTGGGAATCAAAGGAGCTCTAGTGCGGTGAATTTGAAGTTCCTATCAGTTCCGCGGTAACCTCGTCATAGGAACTTCAAATTCCAAACCGCACTAGAATCACATAGTTGGCTAGTGCTCCTTTGATTCCGAAGTTCGTAAACGTGGAGCCGCAATATGATACGAACTTCGGAATCGGAGCACTAGTAACTTATTGATTCCTAGTGCGACTTCAAATTTGAAGTTCCTATAACGGACTTGCCGCAACGCTGATAGGAACTTCACATTCGCCGCACCAGGGTCAGGGCGTCAATCCCGGCGGTGGTGGCGGCGGCAGCGGATGCGGCGGGTCCTGCGCGAGGCGCTTGACCGCTGCAACGACTGCCGGATCCGGATGCCTGACCGCTGGAATGACTTCGTTCGGCGGCCAGCCGCCACCAAGCGCCTTATAGAGCGCCACAAAGCTGTCGCCTTCAAGGCGGACCACTTCGGCGCGCTGCTGCTCCAGCGTGAATTGCTGCCGTTCCGCATCGAGGACGTTGAGGAAGTCAGTCAGGCCGCGGTCGTAGCGCTCGGTCGCGACCTTGGTGGCCTGGCGGGCGGCGTCAAGCGCGAGATCGAGGCTGCGCAGGCTTTGGCGGAAACCCTGGTAGACGGCATTCGCCTCGTCGACCTGCTGGACCGCAGTGAGGATGGAGGCCTTGTAGGCCGACGCAAGCTCATGGGCATGGTAATCGGCGATCTCGATCTTGGCGTCGAGCGCGCCGAAATCGAGGATCGGGGCGTCGAGCGTCGGCCCGACCGATCCGATCCAGGTGATGGGAATGGTCGAACCGGACCGGGGACCCGTTTGCGCTCCGCCGCCGGCGGTAATGGCCACGCTCGGGAACAGGTCCGCCGTGCGGGCGCCGATATCGGCGACGGCCGCAGCGAGGAGCCGTTCGGCCTCGCGGATATCGGGGCGGCGGCGTAACAGGTCGACGGGCGTTCCGGCCGGGGGGCGGGGCGGCAGGCGCGGGACGGCGCCGGAGCGCTGCAGACGGCGGGAAATGGCCCCCGGATAGTCGCCGATTAGAACGGCGATGGCGTAGGCATTGGCGGCGATCTGGGCCTTGAGCGGCTCGACATCCGCCTGCAAGGTCTCGACCTGGCGCTTGGCGAGCAGCACGTCGAGTTCATTGGTCAACCCGCGATCCAGACGGGTCTGTGCGAGATCCTGCACCTTCCGGGAGGCTTCGATATTGTGATAGACGATCTGCAAACGCCCCTGGCGGGCGCGAAGGTCGAAGTAGAGACGCGTGACGTCGGCAGCCATCACCACGTAGACCCAGTCGCGCGCTTCCTTCAGCGATTCGGCCGTATAAGCCTGCTCCTCGACGCGGCGCGCAATCTTGCCGAAGATGTCGATCTCCCATTCGGAGTCGAGCCCGCCGATCGCGCTGATCTTATTCAGCCCGGTGCTGTTGTCGGCGTCGCGCAAGGATTGCGCGGCCCTCCCTTTGGTCTCGTCGGTTCCGGTCCCAACGCCGCCCCCGGCGCTGCCATTAAGCTGCGGCGCGGCCTGTGCGCCGATCACGACCAGCTGCAGCCGCGCCTGTTGCAGGCGATCGAGCGCGATCTTGAGGTCGAGATTGTTCTGGATCGCAAGGTCGATCAGGCTGTTGAGCTGCGGATCGTGCAGCGTTCGCCACCACTGCCACAGCTCGTCGCTGGGCTCGCCGGATCGCAGCGGGCCGCCGGCGGGCGGCACCGTATAGCGGGCGGGAACGGCGGCATCGGGCGTGAAATATTCGGGGCCGAGCGAGCACCCTGCCAGTGCTCCGGCGGCGGCAACCAAATACACGAACCGTTGGATTCTCATGCACCTATTCCAGACGCTAGATTGTCGACAGGCGCCAAACAGCAAATGCCAATGATTGGACGTCGTCCGCTGCACCGACGTCAACCCACCCGAAAAACTTTGGCGGACCCTGTTGTCAAAAGGCAACGGAGATGGCTCATCTCACTTCGGCCTCGTGAGCCGGAGAAGGCGTAGCTTCCTTTGCAACCCGGACCTCATCGCCTTGCGACAACGAATCCGGCGGACTGTCGATGACCTTGTCGGATGTACTGAGGCTGCCCAGCACCTCGAACTCGGTTCCAAGGTTGCGGCCGAGCTTGATCGACTTGAGCTCGACCTTGTTTCCGGGGCCAAGAAGAGCAACCTCAGGTCCATGCTCGCGAAAGATCAGGGCGCTGGTCGGGATTCGCAGCGTGCCGGGATTGTTGGCGAGGTTGAAACGGACCTGGGCGAAGGTGCCCGGCTGCAAGAGGTTGTCGGTGTTGGCGGCGTGGAGCTCGACCAGCAAGGTTCGCGCCGCCTTGTTGATCGCCTCCGACGTGGTCGCGACGACCGCCTTGAACGTCTTGTTCGGATATTGCGGCAGTGTCATCTCGGCAGTCAGACCGTTGCGGATATCGGCCGACTGCTCCTGCGGGACCTGAACGAAAACCCGCATCTGACTGACGTCGGCAACGCGGAATAGCTGGGGACCTGTACCGCCGCCGACACCGCTGCCGGCATTGATCAGCGCGCCGATATCGGTGTTGCGCTGCGTCACGATGCCGTCGAAAGGCGCCCTAATGTGCTTGAAGTGCTCGAGCGCGGTGAGCCTGTCGACTTCGCTCTGGTTGACATTGGCCTCCGCGATAGCCGCCTTGTAGCGCGCATCGGCGCTCCCGAACTCGGCCTTCTTCGAATCCGTCTCCTGTTCGGAAACCACGCCCTTCGGCGACTCGCGCCAGCGGGTGTAGGTCGTCTCGGCGAAGTTGCGCTCGGCCTTTCTCACGTTGACCTGCGCTTCGGCCGAATTGAGCTTAGCCTTGGCGGCCGCCAACTGCGCGTCGAGATCCGGCGCATCGATTTCGGCCAATAGCTCGCCTTTCTTGACATGCGCGCCGAAATCGAAATTCCAGGCTTTGAGATAGCCGCTCACCCGCGCATAGATCGGGGCCTCGTACCAGGCCTCGATATCACCCGGCAGCGAGATCTGCTGGCCGGTGACACCCTTCTTCGGCGTCACCGTGGCAACGGTCGGGATGGCGAGTTCTGCGGTCCATTTCGCGACCTCGCTTTCCTGCTGCCGGCGCCACAGGATGCCGGCGACGGCAATGCCGATCGCGACGAGAAGCGCGATGCCGCCAATCCAGCGCGACCGGCTCGGCGGCGGCGCTATCCTATTCGGCCGGGTGTCCGATTCCGGCGGCACATGATGCGGATGAGAATCAAGCAAGGCATTTCTCCCAGGCCACTAGCGGTCCGATTCTAACATTCGTATCCCCCGCAGCGAACATTTGGCGAACGTTAGAATCGTAAGACCGCTAGTGCCCACTTTCCGAAGTTCGTGCTCCATCGCAGCACCCACCTTCACGAACTTCGGAAAGTCATGGGCACCAGCAAACTTACTGATTCTAGTACCGCAATATCGATCTGAAGTCCCTGATCGAATTCGCCGCTTGTGGCGCATGGACTTCAGTTCGGCGGTACTAGCAAGCATATCTTTGTAGTGGAGTTTTGGATTTGGCATTCGCTTTTCGGACTCGCGGTTACGTAGGTATCGGATGTCAAATCCACTCCACTAGCTCGCTCACTCCATGGCCGCGTCAGCTGTCGCGGAACCGCTGGTCTTGCGGTGAAGAACACTGAAGACAACCGGAACAAAGAACAAGGTTGCGACGGTCGCAACCGCAAGTCCGCCGATCACGGCGCGGCCAAGTGGCGCGTTCTGTTCGCCACCCTCGCCCATCGCCAGCGCCATCGGCACCATGCCGATGATCATAGCGAGCGCCGTCATCAGCACCGGGCGGAAGCGGGTGAAACCCGACTCCAGCGCGGCGGTCGTGGCGTTCAGGCCGTTTGCCAGACCTTCGCGGGCAAAACTGACCAAGAGAATACTGTTGGCGGTCGCAATGCCCATGCACATGATCGCGCCCGTCAGGGCCGGCACCGATAGCGTCGTACCGGTCATGAACAGCGTCCAGACGATGCCGGCCAGCGCGCCAGGGAGCCCCGTAACGATGATGAACGGGTCGAGCCAGGACTGGAAGTTGACCACGATAACGAGATAGATCAGCACGACGGCGCCGGCGAGCCCCAGGAAAAGCTGGCTGTAGGCGCTGTTCATCGTGTGCACCTGGCCACGGATCGCCGTATAGGAGCCGCGCGGCAGGTCCTTCTTGGTTTCGTCCAGGATCCTCGAAATGTCCTTGGAGACGGCGCCGAGGTCGCGCCCTTGGGTATCGCCGAAGATATCGATCACCGGCTGCACGTTGTAGTGCGACACGACGCCTGCGCTCGGGCCCTGGCTGATCGTCGCCAACCCGCCCAGATAGCGCTGTCCGCCCACGCCTTTCTCGGAAGTCGTGATCGGGATGTTCGACAGGTCGGAAATGCTGTTGACCCTGTATTGTGGCATCTGGGCCACGATCGGATAGGACACGCCGTTTTCCGGATTGAGCCAGAAATTCGGCTTCACCTGACCGCTGCCGGAGAGCGTCACGAGGAGGCTGTTGGCCACGTCGCGCTGGGTCAGGCCGACATCGGCGGCCATGGTCCGGTCGACGTCGACGTTGATCTGCGGATAGTTGAAGATCTGCTGGATGCGAAGATCGGCAATGCCGGGCACCAAGCGAATCTTCTTCATGACTTCGTTGGCGTAGTCATAGTTGGCCTTCTGCTTGTTGCCGACGACCTGCACGTCGATCGGCGCCGGCAAGCCGAAATTGAGAATCTGCGACACGATATCGGCGGGCAGGAACGAAAAGGTGGTACCGGGGAATTTCTGCGGCAGGATCGTGCGCAGCTTCTTGACGTAATCGGCCGTCGGACTGTGGTCTTCCTTCAAGCTGATCAGAGCATCGCCGTCCTCGGGACCGACCGTACCAGTGTTCTGATAGGCCATGTTGATGCCGGAAAACGGCAGCCCGATGTTGTCCACAATATTCGCGAGTTGATCGGGCGGAATGGTCGTACGCACCGTCTGCTCGACGTTTTCGAAGAGACTCGCCATCTCCTCGATCCGCGTGCCAGGCTGGCCGCGCACATGCATCAGGATCTGGCCGGAATCGACGGCCGGAAAAAAGTTCGACCCCAGGAACGGCGCCAGTCCAAATGACACAACGACGCAGGCGAGAAAGACCACCATGAAGGTTTTCGGCGCCCCGATCGCCCTGACCAGCAACGCACGGTACCCGCCGCGAACGCGTTCGAACTGCCTTTCAAAACCCTGCTGGAACCGGAGCAGCGGATTACGCGAGCGGACAGGCAGGAGATCATGACCGATATCGGTCTCGATCGCATGATGATGAGCGCTCATCAGGTAGTTGGCCATCGTCGGCACGAGCGTGCGCGAAAGAATGAACGAGCCGATCAGCGCGAAGACGACGGCCTCGGCCAGCGGCCGGAACAGATAGCCGGCGACGCCGCCAAGCTGGAACATCGGCACGAACACGATGCACAGGCAAAGCAAGGTGACGAAAGCCGGGATCACGATCTGCTGCGCGCCATCCAGGATCGCCGGTTCGATCTCCTTGCCCTGCTCGAGGTGGTAGTTGATGTTCTCGATGGTCACCGTGCCGTCGTCGACCAGGATGCCGACGGCAAGCGCCAGTCCGCCCAGTGTCATGACGTTGATGGTCTCGCCCATCAGCGACAGCGCAGTGAGCGAGAACAGTACGGCGAGCGGAATTTCCGTGAGAATGATAACGGTCGAGCGCCAGCTGCCGAGAAACAGCAGGATCATGACGCCGACAAGCGCCGCCGCCAGCACCGCCTCTCGAATGACGCCGAAAACCGCCGCCTTGACGAAGACCGACTGGTCGCCGACGGCTTCGAGGTGAAGGCTCGACGGGAGGCTTTCCTTGACGCGGGTCATGAGCGACTTGACGCCGCCGATCACGTCCAGCGTCGACGCCGCTCCAGCCTTCAGGATGGTCATCAGCACCGCGTGCCCGCCGTTTACCCGCACGAGATTGGTCTGCGGCGGCGAGCCCTGGTGAACGTAGGCGACATCGCGCACGAAGATCACGGTGCCGTTGACCTTCTTCACCGGCAGGTCGTTGATCTTCTCCAGATTGACGGGGCTGGCGTTGAGCGAGACGTTCCAGTCGAACTTGCCGATCTTCTGATCGCCGGCGGGCAGAGTCAGGTTCTGCACCGAAACGGCATTGACGACGTCCTCGGCCGAGACGCCGTGCGCCTGCATCGCCTGCTGGTCGAGATCGATCTGCACCTGCAGAACCTTGCCGCCATAGGGCGACGGCACGGCGGCGCCTCGCACGGTCGCGAGTTGCGGGCGGATGAAGTTCTGCCCGAGGTCGAACAACCGCATCTCGGGCAGTTGCTTACTCGACAGCGCCAATTGCAGGATCGGCACGCTGGAGGCGTTGTAGCTCAGCACATAAGGCGGCGTGATGCCGGGCGGCAGCAATTTCAACACCGTCTGCGAGGCCGCCGTCACCTGCGCCATCACGGCGGCGATGTTGACGTCCTTCTGGAAGAATATCTTGACCACGCCATAGCCGGCGAGCGACTGCGACTCGATGTGTTCGATGTCGCTGACCTGCGCGGTCATGTAGCGCTCGTAATAGTAGATCACGCGCCCGGACATGTCGTTCGGCGGCAGGCCGTTATAGCTCCAGACGACGGCAATGACCGGGATGTTGATATTGGGGAAAATATCGGTCGGGGTCGTCAGCGCGGCACGGAGGCCGAACAGCGCGATCAGCACCGCGAGGACCACGAAGGTGTATGGGCGCCGCAGCGCGGTCAGAACGATCCACACGGCGCTATCCTCTCGAAAGCCAGCCGAGGCTTCGGCGGCAGCGTAGCGACTTGCAATCAGGATTCAACGATCTCGGCGAGGAATCCCCTATTCCCCGCCAGGTCCGGATGGATAGCTTCATGATAAACGCTTGTATCCTTCCAGACACCCAACGCGAGCAGACGCCCAACGAGATCGAAAGCGCGAAAACCAGATCGGTCCTAGCCCGCAGCCGGAAACGCGCACGTCCACTGCTCCGCGAATGATGGAAAGCCTGCCGCACTGCCACAACTAATATAAAATTTATTGTCGGATCAGGATGTTCCGTGATCTGCGCGGCCCCGATCCTGGGGCCGAAAGCGCCAAAAAAACGCGACCTAATTCCGCTGCTTCACAGAGCTGTCATACGCACCTGCCCCGACACGCCGGGCCAGGCGCTCTCACAACTTTCGCGGCCGGCCTCGCTTGGCAAAAACCAGGCCCCGCTCGTCGGCATTGCGGCGAAGCGCGCCCGCCAATTTGAGGGCTTCATTTCGCTCGGGTCCGGGCGCCATCCGGCGCGCCTGCTCCAGCGCATCCGCGGCAGCTTCGTCCTGATCCAGTCGATTCCGATCAGATGAGCGTGGCATATCCTTGCTCATCGCCTCATAGCGCTCCCTGCCCGCGTCGCTGTTTGAGATTCGTGTTTGGATCACGGGCCCAACAAAGATTGGCGCGATTTATAATCATCGTCAACGATTGTGTTCCGCTTAGCGGAACGCCTCTTAAACCATTGATTCAGCGATAACTTATTCATTCAAGTGATCGAGGATGAGACCGCGCGGGGATCGCGCTGCGGCCATCGGCCGCTTTCGACCTGAGCGAGAAAATCGCCGACAATCCGGTTGTATTCCTCCGGTTCCTCGATGTTGATCACGCCGAAGGCACGGCCGTTCCGTCCGCCATCAGGTGTCTTCCCTTCCGTTCGACAATCAGCCGATAGGCATGAGGCTGGCGATGAACGTCGAAATTGAAGGTGGTGCGCTTGTAGGAATTGCACAGATCGAGATCGCAGCACGCACGTGCGATCTCGTCGCCCCTGGTGGTGCAGGCGGCTGCGACTTCACCTGACGGCGCGATGATGCAGCTCCCGCCGATCTGATCGACACCTTCCTCGATACCTGCCTTGGCGACGCCAACCACCCAGGTGCCGTTCTGGTAGGCGCCTGCCTGCATCACCAGCTGATTGTGGAACAGTGAAAGCTCGTCATGCTCCGGTGCGGGCGGATTGTGCACCGGCGTGTTGTAGCCGATCAGAACCACCTCGACGCCCTGCAGCCCCATCACACGATAGGTCTCGCTCCAGCGACGATCGTTGCAGATCGCCATGCCTATCACGCCGCCGAACGCATCGACGACGCCAAAGCCGGCGCCGGGCTCGAAGTAGCGCTTCTCGAGGTGCTGGAATTTGCGCCACGGCTCGTGTTCGGCATGGCCGGGCAAATGAACCTTGCGGTATTTTGCAACGATCCGGCCGCTCTTGTCGACGAGAATCGACGAGTTGTAGCGATGAAGGCGGCCATCCTCGAGTGCCAGTTCGGCGTAGCCGAGGCAAAAGCCGATACCGAGTTCGCCGGCGAGGTCGAACAAGGGCCGCGTCTGCGGCCCCGGCATCTCCCGCTCAAAGAAGCAATCAATCTCTGCCTGATCTTCCATGTACCAGCGCGGAAAGAACGTCGTCAGCGCCAGTTCGGGATAGATGATGAGATCGCAGCCGGCGGACTGCGCCTCGCGCATCAACGCCGACAGCCGCGCCACCACCTCCGTCCGCGTTTCATTTCTGGCGATGGGACCGAGCTGGCCCGCCGCAATGTTGATCGAACGCACTCGAAAGCCTCCTTCACGCGCCCGCCGCCGTCGCGGTCTCATCCATCCGGCCGGAGCGGTGAGGACGCCGGGCCAGCGGCCTTGGCAACCGGCACCGCCGGGGAAATACCAGGCGGGAGTTTGATATCGCTCACATATAGACCATGATGTCCGCCGACGCCGCAATCGGCAGGCGGAAAGGCAGATGTTTCAGGCACAGGATCCCGATTTCCGCGAGCGCGTGCGCTCGAGTTTTGCGCGGCAGCAGGTGATGGCGACGCTCGGCATCGAGATCGTTCATCTGGGGCCGCGCGAAGTCCATCTGGCCATGCTGCCAAACAGCGCTTACACCCAACAGCACGGTTTCATCCATGCCGGCATCATCACCACTGCGCTCGACAGTGCCTGCGGCTACGCCGCGTTCACGCTGATGCCGCCCGACGCCGCGGTGCTGACCGTCGAATTCAAAACCAATCTGCTCGCTCCTGCCAAAGGCGAGCGGTTCATCTTCCGGGCCGAGGTGATCAAGCCCGGGCGAACGCTGACCATCTGCGATGCGCGAGCATTTGCATTCGAGGGTTCGAAGGAAAAGCTCGTGGCGACAATGACGGGGACGCTGATGGCGATCACCGGCCGGCAGGGCGTTGCGGGGTAGCCAGGGCAAAAGCAGGTTACCCCTGCGCTTGCGCATCTTGACCTCCCGATTTGGTCACGGCTCTTATCGTCTCGGCCACCGCCATGCTTCGTGCTGCCCATGATCCGCAGCGTCAATTGCATAACAATAAAAGGCGGTGCGGGAGCGACGTGAAAGGACAAGATGAAGATTCAACAGATCAAGGTCAATTTCGTCCGTCTGCCGCCGGAAGAACCTTTGGTCGGCGCGCCCTACATGACCGGCATGATGTGCGAATTCTTCACGGTACAGGTGCAGACCGACCAGGGCATCGAAGGCATCGGCGTCACGGCATTCGGCGGCAAACTGGTACGACCGCTACGCGCCGCGCTCGAGGATTTCGGCGAGTTGATCAAGGGCGACGACCCGCTGCGCGTCGAACAGGCGACAGCCAAGCTGCGCGCCGCATCGGCGTCATGCGGCTCCGGCATCGCGATGCTGGCGATTTCGGCGATCGACACCGCGCTATGGGACATCCGCGGCAAGGCTTGCAACGTTTCCTTGGCGCGACTGTTGGGCGGTGCACGCGACAAGGTGCCGGCCTATGCCAGCGGCGCGCTGTCGCGCACGACACCCACCGACAAACTGCAACGCGCGGCAGCCGCGCTGGTCGAAAAGGGCTATCGGCAGATCAAGACGCAAATGGCGGTGGAAGGGCTGACGCCGCGCCAGGAAATCGAGCGCATTCGCCTGGTCCGTGAAGCCGTGGGCGAGGACGTCAACCTCATGGTGGATATCAATCAGCGCTGGAGCGTCGCCGAGGTGATCTCGATCGGTCATCGCATCGAAGATCTGGGCCTCGGATGGCTCGAGGACCCCACGACATGCGACGATCATCAGGGACACGCGAAAATCGCCGATGCGCTGACGACGCCGATCTGCGCCGGCGAATACCTCTGGGGCATCGAGCCGCATCGGCAGGCGTTGTCGCATCACGCAAGCGACATCACCATGATCGATCTGCTGCGCGTCGGCGGTGTGACGCAATGGATGAAGGTCGCCGGTATGGCGGAGGCTTTCAACAAGCCTGTGGCCAGTCATTTGCTGCCGGAAATCCATGTCCACCTGGTCGCGGCCGTGCCGAACGGGCTGGTCGTCGAATATATGCCGTGGACCTGGCGCCTGTACGAAAATCCGCCGATGCCGGTCAACGGCGAAATCGCCGTGCCAGGTGGGGCCGGACTCGGATTGAAGTTCGCACCGGACCTGTTCGCGAAATATGGCGTCAGCTGACTCGATGACCGCTGCCGTCGATCAGTTCTGAAACGCTTGTCTCTGCTTCCTCAAAACAGCAACACGTCGTCGATCGCCGCTGCCGGCTGGCTGGCCGGCATCTTTGGCGCGAGGCCAAAGGTCCTGAGCAACAGCCAATGCACCTCGCGCTCGCGCTCCATGGTGTAGGCGGTGAACAAGCCGGCGAGAACGGCCTCATCGGCGGCGGCGAGTGATGTCTTTTTGCCGGCGTCGACCGCATCGAGCCGATCCGCCAGCCGAGGCAGCGCCGCGGCATTCTCACCGAGCTTTGTCATCAGCTGCGAAGCCGAGCCGATCAGATTCTCGAACTTTCCGCCGTCTTCGATGAGGCGGCGGATCAGCTCAGCGAGCCGGTTGTTACCCGCCTCGATCTCCTGCAGGGCGTGCAGAAGCTGCGGCTCGAGCCTTGTCAGTTGGGCAGGATCGCTGCGCAGCCGCAACGTGCGCAGCTCTTGCGCCGAAGTTTCGATACCTTCGAGCGCCGGTTTCAAGCGCGTAGCTCCAACGGACATCTGGTCCGCGGTCGCCTTGAGCTCATTGGCGATCACGACAAAGGCATTACCCCTGCGGCCGAGGTGGCCGGCTTTCAATGACGCGTTCATACCGATCAAGGTGATGTCGACCACAGCCTCGGAAAGCCCAGCGATCGTATCGCGAAACTTGCGAAGCGTGTCTTCCACCAGCGTCAACGCGTCATCGACCGACCTGCCGGCGCTCTCGCAGGTTACTATCAGGACCGAAGCATGAGCCAGGATCTGCCGGATGCGGACCAGGAAGGGAGACGAGTCGCCGCTGCCGCTGCCGTAGAGCGAGCGGCCCTGGTCGACGACACCGGCGGCATCGGACGTAATTGCCGACAGCGCGCCCAGGATCTGTCCGATTTGCTGCCGTAATTCACTTTCAGTGTCCTTCAGCTGCATCGCCTCGAGGGCACAGATCACACCCGGATCGGCGGCGGCAGCGGTCGGAGGCGCCAGGCTTGGCGCGGAAACGCCGGCGAGCGCGAGGCCTTGGCGGAAATGCTCCAGGCGCTGACGCGTACTATCGCCGGCCTGGAGCGAGACGATGGAGCGGCCGACCGACTCGGCTACCTTCTTGGCGCTCCGGCCGGCGAGATCGGCCAGATGCACGCTTTTCGCACGTTGTTCCTGCATGCTGGAATAAGCGGTGGTCAGCTCGCCAGCTTCGGAAATGAGCTGCGCGTGATAGCCGAGTTCGAAATCGTTCTGCCTGCCAAGAGCAATCTCAACCGCCTTGGAGAGCAAGTCCTGATCTCGTGCACATGCTTCCAGCGATTGCAGCACTGCCTTGGCAAGCTCGTGGGCTTCCTTCGTGAAGGCCAGAAAGCCTTCGCGATCCTCCGCCAGCGAGGCCGCCTCGATTCGCGCGCTGCGTGCAATGATCGCGATCATCTGGACGTGCTTGAAAAGCGGCTTGAGCAGCTCGGACGCCTCGCTCGCGGCTTTGATAAGACCTGCCAGCAGCCTGCTTTCGGCCGGCAACGCCTGCGCCAAACCGTTCAGCCCGTCCGCGATATCGTGGAGTGCTTCGGAAGCCTCTTCGATCTGCGCGCCGGAGAGTTCCTCCGACATCGACGTCAGCGCCTGGCTCAGGCCTTTGAAAATCGCGTGACCGCGGCCGAGGTCCTGGCCCGCCCGGGTAAAGCTTTCCTCGATGCGCGACGAGACGTCGTCCGCGGCAGCCATCGCGGCGTTGATTGCATCGCCCTCGTCGGTGACGAACATCGCACGCTCAATCCGCCAATGCGGGCTGCCCCGCTTGATTCCAGAGCATGATCTCGCGCGGGATCTGGCTCAACGAAACAACCTTCTCGACGGCGCCCAGCGCGATCGCCTCTTTCGGCATGCCAAACACGACGCAACTTTCTTCGTCCTGCGCGCGCGTGGTCGCACCCAGCTTGCGCATTTCCATCAGCCCCCGCGCGCCATCGTCGCCCATGCCGGTCATGATGATGCCGAGCGCATTTCGGCCGGCATACTGCGCGGCGGAGCGGAACAGCACGTCCGCGGATGGCCGGTGCCGCGACACCGGCGGTCCGTCCTTGATGGCGATGTGGTAGCGCAGCCCCGTGCGTTGCAGCAGCATGTGGCGCGAGCCTGGTGCGATATAGGCCCACCCGGGCTGGACCGGCTCGCCGTCTTCGGCTTCCTTCACGTTGATCTGGCAGACGCCGTCGAGCCGCCTCGCAAAGGCCGCGGTAAATCCCTGCGGCATGTGCTGCACGATCAGGATGCCCGGACAGTTCGGCGGCAGCACCTCCAGCACATCGTTGAGGGCTTCGGTGCCGCCGGTGGACACGCCGATGCAGACGATGCGCTCCGTCACGGGTCGCGAGCGTCCCTGGACCGGCGGTGGTATGATGGCATCGGCCGTCAGCTTCTTCTCGATCGGCGAGCGGCGCGCCTGCCGCGGCCGCACCCGCGCACCGGCCGCCGATTTCACGGAGTCGCGCAGCCGGCCCGAACATTCGATCAGCGCCTGGCGCGTATCGATGCGCGGCTTGGGAACAATGTCGACCGCTCCGGCCTCAAAGGCTTCGAACATCAGGTTCGAGCCTTCCTCCGTCAACGATGAGCAGATGATCACCGGGATCGGATGCTGCGCCATGATCTTGCGCAGGAAGGTGATGCCATCCATGCGCGGCATCTCGATGTCGAGAATGATGACATCGGGCACTTCATTTTGCAGGCGGCGGGCAGCCGCGTACGGGTCCGAGGCGGTACCCATGATGGCAATGCCGGGATCCTCGGACAGAATTGTCGAGAGAATCTGCCGCACCGACGCCGAATCGTCCACGATCAGCACGCGAACTGGTTGGCTCCCCATCCTGGCGTCTCCTAGACCCTGAACACTGTCGGCTGAACCTGTTTCAGCCCCGGCACGACGCTGTGCACCATCGACTCCGAATGTCCGACCATCAGATATCCGCCCGGCCGCAAATGCGAGCACAGTTGCTCGACGACCTTGCGCTGGGTCTCGCGCTCGAAATAGATCAGCACGTTGCGGCAGAAGATGATGTCGACGTCCCGATCGACAGGATATTTCGCATCCATCAGGTTCATGCGCATGAAATGAGTCGTTCGCCGCAGCTCCGGTACCACGCGCACCTCGTCGCACAGCGGGTCTCTTGAACGCAGGAAGTAGCGTTTGACGAATTCGGGCGGGACCGGCGAAATCGTCTCGCGCGGATAGATCGCAGCCCGGGCCTGTTGCAGCATGGCGCTCGAGATATCGGTGCCGAGGATGCGGAAGGCAAAGCGCGAGCCGGTCCTTGTCATGTCGTCCAGCACGATAGCGGCGGTATAGGCTTCCATTCCGGCCGAAGAGGCCGCGCTCCAGACCTTGAGCTGATTGCGGCTGTGTGCCTTGAGCAGCGATGGCACGGCAGCCTCTCTCATGAAGGTGAAATGCGCCGGCTCGCGGAAGAAATCCGTCTTGTTGGTGGTCACGGCATCGATGAGGTGCGTGAGCTCGGAATCAAGCTGATCCGCTTCGAACAGCGTCTCGACATACTCATTGACGCCGGAATAGTTGAGCGCGCGGACACGCTTGTGCAGCCGTCCTTCCAGCATCAAGCGCTTGCCGGGCGGCAGCTTGATGCCGACCTGGCCTTCGATCAATTGGGCGATCGAGCGGAAATGCCGGTCTGACAGATGTAACGCGCTTGCCGGCATTGCAATGTTCACAGCACTCACGCCGCAACCGGCGCGTCAACTTGGACCTTCTCTGCCGGCATTCCGTCATGCGCCATCAGGCGCTCGAGATCGAAGACGATAACGAACTTGTCGCCCTTGCGCCCGATCCCGGCAATGTATGCCGATTGCCAGCGGCCGCCGACGGCGGGCACCGGCTCCATTGAGTTCTCATCGATACCGGTGACTTCATAGACGCAATCGGCCACAAAGCCGACGCCGACCACGCGATCGCCGATCGGCACGTCGAGAATGATGATACGGGTGGCATCGGTTGCCGGCACGCTTGGCAGGTCGAGCTTCAGCCGCAGATCGACGATCGGATAGCCGCTGCCCCGCACGTCGATGATCCCGAGCAGGAAGTGCGGCGCATGCGGCAACCGCGAGATCGGCCGCATGTCCAGAATCTCGCGGACGTTTCGGATACCTATCCCGAACGTCTCGCCTGCAAGACCAAGGGTCAGATACTGCGCCTGCTCAGCCATATTGCGTTCCTCAACCCTTGAGCCTTGCGAGAGGCGCGGCTTCGAAAGGCCGCGCCGAATTCCTAGCGGACAAATTCGGCGTCGCGCTCGTCGGCTGCATCATCCATCGCAAAGGCAAAGCCACCGCCGTTCGCTGCCTTGGCGAGGCGAGCTGGCCTTGCTGCCGGTGCTTTCTTGCCGCCGCGGTCAGCCGCCGCCATGCTCGCTGCTTTGGCCTTGAGCTGGCTCACGGCGCGGTCAATCGGCGCCGTCCTCGTCCCTTCGTGGCCGTGATCGATGCGGAAGAAGGAGATGGTCGACTGCAGCTGCTCGGCCTGGGACGCGAGTTCTTCGGAAGTTGATGAAACCTGCTCCGAAGCGCTGGCGTTCTGCTGTCCGACCTTGTCGAGCTGCTGGATCGCCTGGTTGATCTGAGCCGAGCCGACGTCCTGCTCGCGGCAGGCCGCGGTAATCTCGACCACGAGCTCGGCGGTTTTCTTGATGTCGGGCACGAGCTTGGCGAGCATCGCACCTGCATCCCGCGCAACCTTCACGGTCTCGGTCGAGAGCGTGCCGATTTCGGCGGCGGCCGACTGGCTGCGCTCGGCGAGCTTGCGCACCTCGGATGCAACGACCGCAAAGCCTTTGCCGTGCTCGCCGGCGCGTGCCGCTTCCACGGCAGCGTTGAGGGCAAGCAGGTCGGTCTGCCGGGCAATCTCCTGCACGATGGTGATTTTCTCTGCGATCGTCTGCATGGCCTCGACCGCGCGACCCACCGCCGCGCCGCTGGCTTCGGCGTCTCTCGCAGACTGCGCCGCGATCTTCTCGGTCTGATTGGCGTTTTCGGCGTTCTGCTTCACATTCGAGGCCATCTCCTCCATCGAGGACGATGCCTCCTCCGCGGAAGACGCTTGCTCGGTCGCGCCCTGCGACAGCTGCTCGGCGCTGGCGGAAAGTTCCTGGCTGCCGGCAGATACGTTCTGCGCGGCCGTCAAGGCTTCCGATACGATCTGACGAAGCTTTTCCGTCATCACATTGAGCGACTTGATCAGGTCACCGATCTCGTCATTGCTGAAGACAGTAATGGTCTGGTTGAGATCGCCACTGGCCACCGCGCCGGCAAGACCGACGGCCCGCCCGAGTGCCCGGCTGATGCTGAGGGCGATCCAGAGGGCTGCGACGACGGCAACGACAAGCGAAGCGATAATGAGGCAAAGTACGAAGAACTGGCCGCGGCTGGCTTCCTGCCTGGCTACTTCGTTCTGTTCGCCCATCAATTTCTTGACATGCACCACATATTCTTCCGCGACGGCGAGCGTGTCGTCCATCGCCTTGCGCCCCGCGCCGATGGAACTCTCAACCGCCTTCACCTTGTCGGTCTTCATGAGTCTTGCGGTCTCGTCTTCGGTCGTGTTGACCCGGCCATGATCCGCGGCGAAACGGTCAAGGATCTGCTTGCCGGCCTCGTCGGCAGACGCGTAGATGTCACCCCTCGTCTTGGAAACGACGGAACGGTACTTGATCATCTCGGCGTTAAATCGCTCCGCCTCCGCATCGTTCTCGGCGGACAGCAACGCCTTCTCGGCGCGGTTCTGCAACAGAAGCTGCTTCTGCAACTCACCGGCCAATTCGATGCGGTTGGCGCGCGACACCAGGTCGCTCATGCTCGCCATCATGTCGCTCAGCTTGGTGTAGGCCATCGTGCCCGCCACGGCAGACAGAATGATGATGACACCGAACGCACACGCCAGCTTTGCCTTGACAGAAAATCTCATCTTCAACCCCCTCTCGTCTCAGCCCCGAGACGCGTTCAATTCAGGATACATTCTCGGCGCTCTGGCCCCCGCCAGAGACGTCGTTAGCGATAGAAATCTGCATCACGCTCATCGGCCTCATCATTCATCGCAAGGGCGAAGCCGCCGCCGCTCACCGCTTTGGCGGCACGAACCGGCTTGGCCGGCGGCGCCTTCTTGCCCCTGCGATCGGCCGCGGCCATGGTCGCCGCCTTGGCCTTGAGCTGGTTCACGGAGCGGTCCATCGGCGCCATCGCCGCCGACATTGCTTCGTGGCGTTGCTCGATGCGGAAGAAGGAGATGGTCGACTGCAGCTGCTCGGCCTGGGACGCGAGTTCCTCGGAGGTCGACGACACCTGCTCCGATGCGCTGGCGTTCTGCTGACCGACCTTGTCGAGCTGCTGGATCGCCTGATTGATCTGCGTCGAGCCGACGTCCTGCTCGCGGCACGCGGCCGTGATCTCGACGACGAGATCCGCGGTTTTCTTGATGTCCGGCACGAGCCTCGAGAGCATGGCGCCGGCTTCCTGCGCGACCTTGACGGTGTCGGTCGACAGCGTACCAATCTCGGCAGCTGCGGCCTGGCTGCGTTCGGCGAGCTTTCGCACTTCGGATGCGACCACCGCAAAGCCTTTGCCATGCTCGCCGGCGCGTGCGGCTTCCACCGCGGCGTTCAAGGCGAGCAGATCGGTCTGGCGGGCGATCTCCTGCACGATCGTGATCTTTTCCGCAATCGTCTGCATCGCGGTTACCGCGCGGCCGACCGCGGCGCCGCTCGCTTCGGCGTCCTTCGCAGACTGCGCTGCGATCTTCTCGGTCTGGTTGGCGTTTTCAGCATTCTGCTTCACGTTCGACGCCATCTCCTCCATCGAAGATGAAGCTTCTTCGGCAGACGAGGCCTGCTCGGTCGCGCCCTGCGACAGTTGCTCTGCACTAGCGGAAAGTTCCTGGCTGCCTGCGGAGACGTTCTGCGCCGCAGTCAACGCTTCCGCAACGATCTGACGGAGTTTCTCGACCATGCGCTCCAGCGCGATGCCAAGCGTATCCTTGTCCGACAGCCGTTTGGCCTCGACGAGAAGATTGCCCTGCGCAATCTGATCGGCAAGCGACGCTGTTGCTTGCAGGTTAGCGGTCATCGACTTCAGCTTGTCGCTGAGTTGCTCGGTCTGGCCGCCATACGCCTTCTCGATCGTCTGCGTTAGATCGCCGACGGCGACGGCACTCACGGTCCGGGCAATGTCCTGAAAGGCGCTCTCGACGGCGAGCACGCTGCCTTCCATCTTGCCCACTTCGTCACGGCGACCCGTCTCAACGGGCGTTGCGAGGTTCGCCAGCTTTGCGGCGACGGCCGATACTGGACGCGCGACGGTACGAGTCAGCAAGAATCCTATCCCGAACGCGATGATCAGATTGGCGCCCGTGCCGATAATGATCACCTTGGTCATGATATCGAAAGCTGAGTCCTGCGCCTGGTGACGCGCCGTCATCAGGGCTTGTTCTGTTCCGATGATCTCGGCGACCTTCGTGCGGACCACGGCCATGGCCGCCTTTCCGGCACCGCTACTTTCCATATCCTGCGCTTCCTTGCGGGTCTGCTCGTTACGCATCAGCCCGATGGCGCGCTCTGCGATGTCCTTGCGCCAGTTCTCGCCCGCCTTTTGTACCTCATCAAATCTGGACATCTGGACGGGGTTGTTTGCGGTCAGTTCCTTGCCCTTGGCGACGATGGCGTCGAAATCTGACTGCCCCTTTCTGTACGCGCCGAGGAGCTTCTCTTCGCCGCCGATCAGAAAGCCGCGATAACCTGTCTCCTGGTTGATCATGCCGCTGAGCGCGCCATTGGCAGCCGCGAGGACCTCCTGCGTGTGCTGTGTCCACTGCGTCGTCTGCTGCACTTCCCCCGATTTCAGGTAAATCACGGCATTGGCGGCCATGATCGATGCAAGCATGAGGCCCAAGGCCAGGATGAGCTTGCGCGGAATCGTCAGATTGTCGAAGAGTTTCATTGGAGAGCCTCTGGGGGCACTAGCTGAAGATGCGGTCTATGTTCGGTACGATCACAAACTCTTCACGCCATTTGGTGATGAAGCGGATGAACTCCGGCTTCCAATGCATGCCAACGCGCGGCGTCTGCTGCACGTTGCCGCGCGAGATCTCGGTGACCTCGTAGACCTTGTCCGCGGTGACACCGACCAGCACGGGCTCATTGTCGATCGAGACCTCGACCACCACGATGCGGGTATCCGGGGAATCCTCCGTCAACGGCATGCCGAAGCGGATGCGGAGATCGGCGAGCGGAATCACGTTGCCCCGGACGTTGATGACGCTCGGCACGAAGGCTTTCGCACCGGCAACCTTCGTGACCGGGACGGGATCGATGATCTCACGCACAAGCCCGGCATCGAGCGCGAATTTCTCGTCGCCGAGGCCGATCATGACCACCTGAATCTCGCCGTCCTGACTGGCTGCGGTGTCCTGCATCTGCGAAGCGGTCATCAGGCGGCCTCGTTCATTTGCTGCTTCTCGACCTGGGACTGCGCCAGAGCAACGAGCTGCACGACATCGAGGATGAGCGCCGCGGTGCCGTCGCCCAGGATGGTCGCGCCAGAGAAGATCGTGACGTCGGAGTGCAGCTTCGACAGCGACTTGATGACGGTCTGGTGATTGCCGATGATCTGGTCGGCAACCAGGCCGACGCGGGTTTCGCCGGTGGAGATGATGATGGTCTTCTGATGCGGTTCGGCCGCGCCGGACATCTGGAGGATCTCGCGCAGGCGCAGGAACGGGACGAGGTCGCCCCGCACGTTGAGGAAGCTGCGGCCGCGCGAGCGCTGGTCCCCAGCCATCAGCTCGACGCACTCCTCGACTGCCGAGAGCGGAATGATATAGCGGCCTTCGCCGACGCGGATCAGGAGGCCTTCGATGATCGCCAGCGTCAGCGGCAGCCGCAATGTGACGGTCGTACCCTGGCCCGGCTTGGTCGAGATATCGATCGAGCCGCGCATGTTCTCGATCGTGCGCTTGACCACATCCATGCCGACGCCGCGTCCGGACAGCGCCGACACTGTCTGCGCCGTCGAGAAGCCCGGATGAAACAGGAACTGGTGGATCTCGTTGTCGGTCAACGCCGCGCCCGGCGCGATCAGACCCTGTTCTTCAGCCTTGGCGCGAATGCGCGCGGTATTGAGGCCGCCGCCATTGTCGCGCACGGTGACCAGCACCTGCGCACCTGAATGCACCGCCTGCAATTCGATCCGGCCCGGCTCGGTCTTGCCGGCCGCTGCGCGGGCGGCATTGTCCTCAATGCCGTGATCGATCGCGTTGCGGATCAGATGCACCAGGGGATCGGCCAGGCACTCGATCATGGTCTTGTCGAGCTCGGTGTCCTCGCCGGAGGTGACGAATTCGACCGGCTTTTTGAGATCGCGCGAGAGGTCATGAACCAGCCGGCGGAAGCGCCCGAACAACGAGCCGATCGGCACCATGCGGGCACCCATGGTGGTGTCGCGCAGGCTGGCAGCCAGCCGCTCGATTTCCTCGGCAATCATCTTGATCGAGAGATCGGAACCGTTGGCGGCCAGCTGGCTGAGCCGCGCCTGCGCAATCACGAGTTCGCCGACGCGGTCCATCAACTCGTCCAGCCGCTCAGCCTGCACGCGAACGGTCGCGATGCCACGGTCGTCAGCACGCTTCGGCTCGTCGCGCTTGGGCTCGGCTGTCTTGACCTCGCCCGCGGGCGGTTCGGGCGCATTCGCTGCGGCGACGGGCTCAGCAGGCGCCTTCGGCTCGACCGGAGCAGCGTCAGCGAGCAGCGACGGCGCAACCATTGGCAGTTCCGCCTGCGTCAACGGCGTCAGCGTGAGCTTCATCTCATCGACAACAAACATGAAGACATCGTCGATCGCGGCCTTGTCGCAATCGGCGTGCAGCGTGACGTCCCACTTCAGGTAACAATATTCCGGCTCGAGTTCATCGAGCAGCGGGACGCCGTCGGTGACCGGAACGACGAAACATGGCCCGATCTTGCAAAGGTCCTCGAGCAGGTCGATCGGATTCGAGCCGTTACAGAGGATGTGGGAATCGAACTCCAGATGCAGTTGCCAGCCGGCCGACCCCGGCTCTGGCACGGGAGCGGGCAGATCCGCCTGCGCGGTTTGCACCTGAGCAACGGCCGCAGCCGCCGGCGCAACGAACCGCTTCAAGTCGTCCAGGATGGCGTCGCCGATAATGGAGTCTGTCGTATCGGGAGATTCGATCAGCGCACGGATATAGTCCTTGGCGGACAGCGCCACCGAGATCAGCTCTTGGGTCGGCCTGACCTCGCCCTTGCGCACCAGATCGAAGGCGGTCTCGAATTCGTGGGTGAAAGCGGCGACCTTGTCGAAGCCGAACATCGCGCCGGAGCCCTTGATCGTATGCAGGGCGCGGAAAGCTGAATCGACCAGTTCGCGGTCGTCTGGACGCTGGCACAGATCGAGCAGCGCAGCTTCCAATGTTTCGAAGAGTTCGGATGCTTCCTGACGAAATACTTCGGTCGGATCGAGTGCGCTCATTTACCGCACCAGCTTTGCAAGTACTGCGAGCAGTTGCTCCGGCTTGAAGGGCTTGGTGATCCACCCCGTCGCACCCGCACTTTTGGCTTCCTGCTTGACCGCCTCATTTGACTCCGTGGTCAGAAACACGATCGGCAAGCCGGTAAGCGTTGGCTGCTTGCGCAGCGCTCGGATCAATTCGAGGCCGTTCATCGTCGGCATATTGAGATCGGTGATGACAAGGTCCGGCCGCTTCGACTGCGCCATGGCGAGGCCCTGCGCGCCGTCACCGGCTTCGATGACGTTGTGGCCGGCCGGCTCCAGCGTGACCTTGATCATCTGGCGAATGCTTGGGGAGTCGTCGACCGTCAACACCGTGGCCATCACGCGCCTTCTTTCTTGTTGTTGAACGGATTGTCCGACACCGCCGGATTCAAGAACCCGCAGCGGCGAAGCGTATTGTGAAAGTTCTGTGAGAACGCGGTCAGGACGACCGAGCGTCCCTGCGACTGGCCGGTCTTCGCCGTAGAGAGCAGGAGCTGGATCGAGGTGACGTCGGCCTTGGTGACGCTCGAGCAGTCGATTTCAAGCGAATGCTGGCGGCCGAAGGCATCGCGGATCAGATCATAGACGCTGCGGATGGCGGATATGCTGCAATCGGCGGGCAGTCGGAGCGAGCGTTTTGGCTCCGTCGGATTATGCATCTTGGTGTTTCCCCGCGGATGTGAAGTCGCGTTTGCGTTGTACGAATCCGTGAAATGACTGTTACAATCGCTGGTTAGCAAACCTCTAATGGGACGTTCGGTAAAACTACGGGAGCAGCTTCGGATTTCATCGGCGGAACGCAATTTACCGCGGGCGCGCAAGGTTTTCCGCGCGAGCTTGAAGCAGTGAGCAATGCGGCTTCCACAATGCTGCAATGATGCAGACTCATGCGTCTAGTGCTGCTGGCCGCAGAAAGGAACTCGCAAATTTTTCCTCGCGATGCCTGAGCGAGCGGGCCGAAACTTGTGCGTGGCCGTTTAGCGCCGCGTTAAGCCGATTGGACTACGGTGCGGGCGCTTCTTCGACGTTTCCCCACTGAATTCCAAGCCGGCGGCGATACCAACCGATGCTGACCCAAGCGCTTCTCGTCGATGACAGCCGCTCCGTCCTCGATTTTCTGAAGCGGCATATCGAGGCCGAAGGCACGGTTCGCGTAACCGCCTTCCTGAATCCGTTGGACGCGCTCGCGGCGGCGCACAACGGCGAATTCGATCTCGCGCTGGTGGATTATGAAATGCCGAACATGGACGGCATCTCCCTGATCCGGGCGCTTCGCGCGGTCCCGTCCCTTGCCGACATCCCCATTGCGATGATCACCTCGATGGAGATCGACGAAGTGAGGATGAAGGCGCTCGAAGCCGGGGCTACCGACTTTCTGCCCAAGCGGGCGCAGAGCCTCGAGATGCAGGTGCGGTTGCGCAACCTGATCCGGCTTGGCGTCGCGGTTCGAAAACTCAACGACCGTGCCGTCCATTTGGCAGGCGAAGTCGCGACGGCCACGCAAAAACTTCACGAGCGCGAGGAGGAGATCATTCTCCGTTTGGCGCTCGCGATGGAATACCGCGATAACGACACCGGTGAACATACGCTGCGGGTCGCCCGGTACAGCCGCCTCATCGCCGAACAGCTTGGGCTGCCGCCGCGACTTTGCCGGGACATCTATCTCGCGGCACCGCTCCACGACGTCGGAAAGGTTGCCATCCCCGACAACATTCTGCTGAAGCCGGGCAAGCTGGATGCGGCCGAGATGACTGTCATCAGGACTCACGCTGAAATTGGCGGGCGTATTCTCGCCGACAGTCATTGCGAACTCATTCAGCTCGGCGCGATCATTGCCATCGCCCATCACGAGCGTTGGGACGGCAGCGGTTATCCGCGCGGTCTCAAGGGAACGGAGATTCCGGCCGCGGCCCGGGTCGTGACGGTGGCGGACGTATTCGACGCGCTGACAACAAAGCGGCCCTATAAGGACGCGATGCCGCTTGCGGCCGCGCGCGACTATCTTCTGCAAAAGCGGGGATATGAATTCGACCCCGCCTGCGTCGATGCCTTCCTGGCGCGATGGGAGGAAGTCACAACGATTGCCACCGGCAAAGCCGCAGCACCGCAACCAGTCATCGATGAGACTGAAAGAGAAGCCGCGTTTGCCAATTGCTCATAGGCGGCCAACGGCGGCAAGGTGGCAAAGAAGCTCATGGTGCCCAGGGGCGGGATCGAACCACCGACACTGCGATTTTCAGTCGCATGCTCTACCAACTGAGCTACCTGGGCGTTCCCGTTCGCCTGAAAGGCGGGAGGGAGCGGCGGTTTATAGTAAGGACAATCTGTCCTGTCCACCACGCTTCGCCTGCCTGTCCGGCCTAGCCCGAAGGGCGAAGCCGGAACGGCTTGGCGCAGCCAAGCTGCGATTCAGACCGGCCGCGAAGCGCATCCGCCACCGCCTGAAGATCAGCATTGGGACGCCTGATAAATCATTGAAAACCATCAACGATTTATAATTCGATCAATCGTTGTCGTCGTCCTCATCGGGGCGCGCCGGGATCGCATAGGAGCCCGACAGCCAGCGATTGAGATCGACATCCCGGCAGCGGGGAGAACAAAACGGGTGGTTTTCCTTGATGGAAGGCTTGCCGCAGATTGGGCACGGCCTCGCCTTCGTCCTCTCCGCCGACGCATTGCCGGACCGCTTAGCTGGCATTCAACCAGCCGAAGCGAATCGGGAACCCCTCGCCGCCGAGCAGCGTCACCGACTCATAAAGCGGCAGGCCGACGACATTGGTATAGGAGCCGACCAGCTTGACCACGAACGACCCGGCGATGCCCTGCACGGCATAGCCACCGGCTTTGCCGCGCCATTCGCCGGAGCCGATATAGGCCTGGATGTCGTCTTCCGAGAGCCGCTTGAAGCGCACACGGCTTTCGATCAGACGCTGGCGAAACGATTCCTTTGGCGTCACCAAGCAGATTGCGGTGTAGACGCGGTGATTGCGGCCCGACAACAGCCGAAGGCATTGCGCGGCCTCATCGACCAGGTTGGCCTTCGGCAGGATGCGCCGGCCGACCGCGACTACCGTGTCGGCGGCAAGAATGAAGGAACCGCGCAGTTCATCGTCGAGATGCACCGACTTGAGCGCGGCATCGGCCTTGGCGCGGGCCAACCGGTTGGCGCAGGCGCGAGGCAGCTCGCCACGCCGGGGCGTTTCATCGACATCGGCCGGACGCAACGCATCCGGTTCGATTCCGGCCTGGTTGAGCAGGCTGAGACGTCGCGGCGAACCTGAAGCGAGAACCAGTTTGGGGCGGCCAAGCATGCGGGCGGGGTCGGCGAGGATTGGAGGAAAGCGCTGAATGCGCGCGGAACCTATCGGAAGGCTCACGCCGAGACAACCATGCATTCGTCGCGGCCGCGACAAACGGCGCGGCATCAACGGCCCGGAATCCCTTGAAGCATGCACGGCGGCGCTGACATCCCGAGGTCACGAAGATGCACCGCGGCCTCGCGGATTGTCTCAGCGGGTGCCGGCTGCGGAACCGATTCGCCCGGCTCTATATCCCTCGTCAGCCGCTCGCCGCGCTGACCTTCGAAAACCGCTTGCGGATACGAAGCAGCAAGCCGTCGCAAACCTCGCGATAGGCATCGAGTTTCTGTTCGCGGCTACCGTCGTTGCCGGTCGGGTCTGGCGTCGGCCAGTATTCGACGTCGGCCGCGAGCGTTCGCGTCAGGTCAAGCGCCTTGTGGTGCGCTTCCGGCGACAACGTAATGATGAGATCGAAATTGAGACCTTCCCAGTCGTCCAGCTCCTCGAATGTCATCGGCCTGTGCTGGGAGATGTCCTGCCCCAACTCAGCCATCACGGTGACCGCGAACGGATCGAGCTCTCCCTTCCTGACGCCGGCCGAGCGGACATACAGCGCCTGCGGGAACATCCGCTGCAGCAGGCTTTCCGCCATCGGCGAGCGGACACTGTTGAACGCGCAGGCAAACAGCACGGCTTGCGGAGCGCGCGAGGGCGGCGCCGCCATCAGATTTCGTTCGGTTGGCGCATGACCTCCGCGCCAACGCGCCTTGCGCTTGTCGCAATAGAAAGTCGATGCCCACTTTGCGCCAACGCGGCCCTTCGGGTCGGGGTCATGCGCTACCCCTTCCAGTGCAGGACGCAGATCAGCGTGAACAAGCGGCGGGCGGTTTCGAAATCGACCCGCACCTTGCCCTTCAACCGCTCCTGCAGGGTGTGAGATCCTTCATCGTGGATGCCGCGGCGGCCCATGTCGATCGCCTCGATCCGGTCCGGCGTCGCGGTGCGGATTGCCTGATAGTAGCTGTCGCAAATCATGAAATAGTCTTTCACGATTCGCCGGAACGGCGTCAGCGACAACAGATGCGCCACCACCGGGCCGCCGTCCTCGCGGCGAATATCGAAGGCGAGGCGATTACCGGTGATGGAAAGATGCAGCGCGAACGGTCCGTCCTTGACGCCTTCCGGCGCGAACAGGTTCTGCTCGATCAGGTCATAGATCGCAATCGCACGCTCATGCTCGATATCCGGACCGGAACGGCCGATCGATTCCTCATCGAGCGTCACCGCGACAATGCGGTTTTTGGAATCGTCTCGTGGCGGCGGCGTGGTCATGACAGGTTGAGGCGTATCCCGACAGAGCGTGAATGGGCCTCGAGGCCCTCGGCTTGGCCTAGCGTCATCGCCGCCGGGCCAAGCTGGCGCAACTGATCGGGCCCGCATTTGAGCACCGACGTTCGCTTCATGAAGTCGAGCACGCCGAGGCCGGAAGAGAATCGCGCCGAGCGCGCCGTCGGCAGCACGTGATTGGAGCCGCCGACATAATCGCCGATCGCTTCCGGCGTGTGCGGTCCGAGAAACAGCGCGCCGGCATTGCGGATCTTCGCCGCCAGGCTTTCAGGATCCGCCGTCATGATTTCCAGATGCTCGGCGGCGAGCGCGTCCGCCAGGCGGACCGATTCATCGATTGTCTTCACCTTGATGATGCCGCCGAAATCCCGCCAGGACGCCCGCGCGATCTCCGCCCGTGGCAGGGTCGAAAGCTGCATCTCGACGGCGCGCGCGACATCGCTCGCCAGATCGGCATCATCGGTGATCAGGATCGATTGCGCATTGGCATCGTGCTCGGCCTGCGCCAGCAGATCGGCGGCGATCCACGCGGCATTTGCGGATTTGTCCGCGATGATCAGGACCTCGGACGGTCCTGCGATCATGTCGATGCCGACCTTGCCGAAGACCAGTCGCTTGGCGGCTGCGACATAAGCATTGCCGGGCCCGACGATCTTGGCGACCGGCGCGATGGTCGCCGTGCCGTAGGCCAATGCTGCAACGGCCTGCGCACCGCCGACGCGATAGATCTCCGAAACGTCGGCAAGCTTCGCAGCCGCCAGCACCAGCGGATTGAGCCTGCCGTCCGGCGACGGCACCACCATCACGACACGATCGACACCGGCCACCTTTGCCGGCACTGCGTTCATCAGGACCGACGACGGATAGGCTGCGGTACCGCCCGGAACATAGAGTCCGACCGATTGGATCGCGCTCCAGCGCCAGCCGAGCTCGACGCCGAGCGCGTCGGTAAAGCGCTCATCCTTCGGCAACTGCCGGCGGTGGAAAGTCTCGATGCGCTCGCGCGCCAGCTCGAGCGCAGCGACGGTCTCGCGGTCACACGCCGTCACGGCCCGTTCGATTTCGCCCGCGCTGACGCGAAGCTTTGAGGCGTCGAGGTCGAGCCGGTCGAACCGGCTTGTCGCATCGATCAGGGCGGCATCGCCCCGGGCGGCCACGTCGTCGACGATGCGGCGGCAGGCCGCCTCGACATCGGCCGCGACCTCGCGCTTCATAACCAGGAACGCGGCGAATTCCGTCGCAAAATCGGCGCTGGTGGTATCGAGCAGGACGGGCATAGCGGCTTTCTGGCAAAGGACGTTAAAGACCTAAATAAAGGCTTCTGCGCCATGGCGCGAGGCCAAATCGCCGTCAACCTTTATCCATCCCCGGTCGGCGGTTACCCGCCGCGTGGCATACCGAGATTCCTCATTTCCAAGAACGTCTAGGGTTTACGCCTAATCGCTGATGCGCTCGATGCGGGCGCCGCAGGCCGAGAGCTTTTCCTCCAGCCGCTCAAAACCACGGTCGAGGTGGTAGACGCGGTTGACCATGGTCTCACCCTCGGCGGCGAGCCCCGCGATGACCAGCGACACCGAGGCGCGAAGGTCGGTGGCCATCACCGGTGCGCCGCGCAACTGGCCGATGCCGTGGATGGTTGCCGTTTCGCCATCGAGCTGGATCCGTGCGCCGAACCGCGCCAGCTCCTGCACATGCATGAAGCGATTCTCGAAAATCGTCTCGGTGATCTCGGAGGCACCCCTGGCGCAGGTCATCAGCGCCATCAGCTGGGCCTGGAGATCGGTCGGAAAGCCCGGGAACGGCGCGGTCGACACCTTCACCGGATTGATACCGGCGCCATTGCGGGCGATGCGAATGCCTTCGTTATTGGCGGTCACTACCGCGCCGGCCTGCGACAAGACGTCGAGCGCGGCCTGCAACAGTTCCGCCCGCGCGCCACTCAATTGAACGTCGCCGCCGGCCATCGCGACCGCCATCGCATAAGTGCCGGTCTCGATGCGATCGGGCAGCACCGTGTGCCGCGCGCCGTGAAGCTTGGTCACGCCCTCGATGACGATCCGCGGCGTGCCGGCACCCGTGATGCGCGCGCCCATCTTGTTGAGGCAATCGGCGACGTCGAGAATTTCCGGCTCGCAGGCGGCGTTGGTGATGACGGTCGTCCCCTTCGCCAGCGTTGCCGCCATCAGTGCGACATGGGTACCGCTGACCGTCACCTTGGGGAAATCGATCTCCGCGCCTTTAAGTCCGCCAGCCGCTTTCGCAACGGCATAGCCGCCATCGATCGCGATGTCGGCGCCGAGCTTTTCCAGCGCCATGATCAAAAGATCGACCGGCCGCGTGCCAATGGCGCAGCCGCCGGGCAGCGATACCCTGGCTTCGCGCATCCGCGCCACCAGCGGTGCGATGACCCAGAAGCTGGCGCGCATCCGCGACACCAGTTCATAGGGAGCTGTGGTGTCAATGACGTTGGCGGCAGAGATGTGCAGCGTCTGACCCTGATACTCCCGGTCGCCGGGCCGCTTTCCGGCCGACATGATATCGACGCCGTGGTTGCCGAGAATCCGCTGCAACTGCGCGACGTCGGCGAGCCGCGGAACATTGTCCAGGATCAGCGTCTCGTCAGTCAAAAGACCCGCGATCATCAAGGGCAGTGCGGCATTCTTGGCGCCGGAAATCTGAATGGTACCGTTGAGCGCGTTACCGCCGATGATGCGAATGCGATCCATGCCAATGCCTGTTTTTCAATGGGGCGAGCTATAGGGCGAATGCAGCGTCTAACCCAAATCGTTCAATTCATGAGAACCAAACGCCTTTACCTTTGCGGCGAATTGATGGGAGACGGCCCTTCAACAGGCCCTGCCGGGCGAATCGCGGCGCAGGGTTGTCTGAGCGGACGGGATGCGCCGGCCTAGCCTTGAATGCCCTGTCGCAGTCAAGCCGTGCGGAAACGCCGAACCGCAGCGATGATGGCGAGGATAAAGAGCACAAGAACCGCGCCTTGCGTGACCGCAAACGGCGGTTCACTTGGCGGCACGCTCGGCGCCAGCTCATGCAGCGGGCCGATCTTCAGGAAGCTCTGGATCACCAGCACGAAGACGTTGAGGTAGAGCGAGGTGATCGCGGTAGTCAGGTAGACCGGCCGCCAGGCGCCGGAGAGCTTCCTGCCGTAAAGTGCAAAGCAGGCGATCGCGAGCAAGACCAGCGAGATGATGGCAATGACGTGCGAGGGCAACAGCTTCGTAAACGGGAACATGAAGCCGGTGGCGTTGGCGAGGATCGTGGAAATCAGAAACAGCGCGGTCATGCCCGGCTTCGATTGCGACTTGAACAGGGCGAACAACACAGCGAGGCCCGAAACCACCCCGATCAGGCTGATGACGACGTGCAATATCGTGACAGCCTGCAAGCTTAAACCCAGCGTCATGGCGCACTCCCCCCTGCTTTGAATGGCGTGATGCTACGGCCGATCCGTTGCAATTGCTACGGCAAGCCGGCCAGCACCTACAGGGCTGGCCGTGCCGAGTCGTTGAGATAGGCATGCAGGGCGGCAACCACCTGGGCGCCCTCGCCGATCGCACCTCCGACGCGCTTGACCGAACCCGAGCGGACGTCGCCAACGGCGAAGACGCCGGGCACCGAGGTTTCAAGCGCCGAGGCCGGATGCGCGCCACCATTTTGCGCGACCGTGACGACGAAGCCGGCGCGATCGACAGTCACGCCGCATCCCTCAAGCCATCCGGTCGCGGGATCGGCGCCGACGAACAGGAACAGATTGCGGGCATCAAACTGCATCTCTTCGGGCGCGAGTCGGCTGCGCCAACGGACCCGTTCGAGCGAGGCCTCCATGCTGCCCTCGAGCCCGGTGACCTCCGCATTGAAGATCAGTTCGATATTGGCAGCTGCCTCGATACGTTCGATCAGATAGCGAGACATGCTCGCGCCGAGACCGCCGCCGCGGATCACCATGTTGACCTTGCGCGCATGACCCGACAGGAACACCGCCGCCTGACCGGCCGAGTTGCCACCGCCGACCAGCACGACCTCCTGTTCGGTGCACAGACGCGCCTCGATCGGCGAAGCCCAGTACCAGACGCCGCGGCCCTCGAAATCCGCGAGGCTTGCGATTTCAGGCCGCCGGTAACGCGCGCCGCTCGCGATCACGACCGAGCGCGAGCGCACCACGTCGCCATTGTCGAGCACAAGGCCGAACGCACCGTCCGCGCGCGAGCAATCGAGCGACTTCACCTCGACCGGGATCATGATGTCGGCACCGAATTTCTGCGCCTGGTTGAACGCGCGCGCCATCAGCGCGTGCCCGGAAATGCCGGTCGGAAAACCAAGATAGTTTTCGATCCGGGCGCTGGCGCCGGCCTGCCCACCGAACGCCCGCGTATCGCAGACCGCGACCGCCAAACCTTCCGAGGCGGCGTAGACCGCGGTCGACATTCCGGCCGGACCCGAGCCGACCACGACCACGTCGTAAATCTTGTCTTTCGGAACCGCGCGCACCATGCCGATGGCGCGGGCGAGTTCGGCTTCGCGCGGGTTGCGCAGCACCGTCCCGTCCGGCACGACCACGAGCGGCAGATCTTCCGGCAAGGGTGAATATCGCGCAATCACCTCGGCCGCGTCGGCATCGGCATGCGGGCAGAGCAGATGATGCGGATAGCCGTTGCGGGTAAGAAAACCCTGCAGGCGGATGACGCCGGCGGAATTCGCCGGACCAATCAGAACCGGCCCCCCGGCACCACCCTGGATCAGGCTGACACGACGCAGGATCAGCGCGCGCATGATGCGTTCGCCAAGATCGGCTTCGGCAACCATCAGCGCGCGCAGGCGTTCGGGCGAGATGAGAAGCGTGCGGACGTCGCCCTCCGCGTGGCCATCGACGAGGGCCGGGCGCTCGGATAATTGACCGATCTCGGCGAGGAACTGGCCTGGCCCCTGGTCGATGATCGGCGTGACACGGCCAAACCCGTCGCGATGGGTGATGGCGACGTTGCCGGACAGCACGACGAACATGCCGGGCCCTTGCTTGCCGGTCTCGAACAGGGCTTCGCCGTGCCGGTAGTTGCGCTCCTCGCCGAACCGGCGGATCCGCGCGATCTCTTGCGCGGTCAGTGTTGGAAAAGTCTGCTCGTAGCGAGGGAAGGCGCTGGCGAGGCTGGCGCTCCCGTTCGCTTCTTGTCCCATGATGGACTGTTCTGACATTCTCACCACCTCATCCGGAAAACCCGTGGCGTCGAAGATATTCCCTGCCGGGCGGCGGCGGCCAACCGGCTATTTGCCCGGGATTTACTCTCCGTCGCGAGGCATCTCATCGGAAGCCGGAGACGACACCGTGGAATCCGCCCGCTCGCGGGCTTGCGACTTTCGCCGCTTGAGATTTTCCCGCAATGCCAGTTTCAGCCGATCCTCGCGTTTGTCCCGCCTGGCCTCGCCGGCCGGCCGCCCGCTTCCATTTGCGTCATCGTTCATGGTCGACCTGCTTGCCTCTGCCGCCATCTCGCATTTGGCCCGCTCCGACAGCAATCGCTGCAGGAACAAGGCAGTATTCCGTTATGGGGGTCAATTGCGGCTATTTCGGCTGACGGCGGGATTTCCCGCGCTTGCGCGCTCCCTGGCCTTGTGGCAAGGATCGCCCGCTCCGTAGAGCCCTTTTCGGCCGATTCTGATCCAGGGGCATGCTGCCGTAGCTCAGTGGTAGAGCACTCCATTGGTAATGGAGAGGTCGACAGTTCAATCCTGTCCGGCAGCACCAGCCAGCCAACATACGACGGCGCGTCGATGTAGATTGAGCCCGTCCGGACGACCGCCGGCGCAGATGCGAAAGTGCCCCTGACGAATTGGACGCGCGTCTTTTAGTTCGCCGGCCGTTGCGAGTACCGCGGACACCCCGCACCTCACCGAGCAGATTTCGAAGGCTTCGCCTTCGAACGCTCTCGATTTCGGGACCTCTTTTCATTTTTCGGCCGCGCCATGAAAGGTTCCCACTGTGACCAGCCGGCTGTGTCGGACGACCGGAAATTAAGGCGTCACTAAGACTTCATTAGCCCATCATTAAGCACGAATTCGTGTTGCTCCCCAATATGTTGGGTTATCCCCGAGTGTGTCCTCTCAGTGACAGCTTTTTGCTCAAAAGCTGTCTAAGTGCGCGCCATGGACGGGCGCAGAAGGCGCGCGATCTGACAAACGGACTATTCTCTGGAGACCAACAATGAAAAAGTTTCTTCTCGCAACTGTGGCTCTTGTCGCCCTCGGCGCGACCGTGCCAGCACTTGCCGCCGACCTTCCCGCGCGCCAGCGCGCGCCGGTTTATACCAAGGCGCCCGCCTATGCCGCTCCGCTCTATAACTGGACCGGCTTCTACATCGGCGGCCATCTCGGCGGCGTGTTCTCGAGCAACACCAATTTCGGCGGCCTGGCTACCGGCAATAACGGCAACGGCCGTTTCCTTGGTGGTCTGCAGGGCGGCGCCGACTATCAGTTCGCTCCGAACTGGGTGATCGGTGCGGAAGCCGAGTACTCCTGGATTGGCGGCAACAACGGCAGCAGCATCTTCCCGAATGGCAGCATCTACAACAACAACCAGCGTGGTCTCGGCTCCGTCACGGGCCGCTTCGGCTACACTTGGGGTCCTGGCCTGCTCTACGTGAAAGGCGGCTACGCCTTCGCCGACAACAACGAGTCGCTGGTGAGCGGCGCGGGCGCGCCGGTTGCGTTCGGCCTCACGGGCGACCGCAGCAACGGCTGGACCGTCGGTGGCGGCCTCGAATACATGTTCACCCAGAACTGGTCGGGCAAGATCGAGTATCAGTACTACAACTTCGGCAGCTCGAGCTTCAGCACGCCCGCCGCGCTGGTGCCGTTCGGCAGCTTCCGCACCGATGACCACGTCGTGAAGGCTGGCATCAACTACCGCTTCAACTGGGGAGGTCCGGTGGTCGCGAAGTACTGATCCTTCGCAAGATCACTCGGTTAGAAAAGGCCGGCCTCGTGCCGGCCTTTTTGTTTTTGTGGGCCGCGAAAAGCCGAGCGTGTTCGCCTCCCAACGTCTGGCAGCATTCAGCCATGATTGGATTTGACGGCCCAAGAGCCCGTCGACAACTGGAGGTCCTCAGCTTTTGCCGGTGCAGCATCCGCGTTTTCGGCTGGCGCCGCGCCGATAGTGCGGTTAAGTCGATAACAGGAAAGACCCGAAACGATGAAGAACGACGCCATCCAGTCCTCGGCAGAGGCATTGCGCTACCCCTGGGAAAACCATCCTGGCCCCGACCAGGTGGTGGAGGTCATGCCGGGCCTGCTTTGGGTGCGCCTGAAGCTGCCGTTTCGCCTCAACCACGTGAACATCTACCTGCTCGCCGACGGCGACGGCTGGGCGATGGTGGATTCCGGCTTCGGCAATGAGGAAACAATCGCCGCCTGGACCGCTCTGTTCGAGGGCCCCCTCGCCGGCCTGACAATCAGCCGGCTGATCGTCACGCACTCGCACCCCGATCACGTGGGACTGGCCGGCTGGGTGGTCGAGCGCTTCAGCTGCCCGCTTTACATGTCGCAGGTCGAATATCTGCAATCGGTCTATCACCAGAACCGCGGCACCGAAGAACGCAAGCAGGCGCAGCGCCTGTTCTTCCGCCGCCATGGCATGGACGAGAACCTGACCGACAAACTGCTCGGGCGCGGCCAGGACTATCTGATGCGGGTGTCGACCTTGCCGGCGTCCTACCGCCGCATCTCGCATGGCGATGAGATTTCGATCGGCACGCGCCGCTTCAAGGTCATCACCGGCGGCGGCCATGCGCTCGACCAGGTGATGCTCTATTGCGCCGCCGACAAGCTATTCTTGTCGGCCGATCAGGTGCTGAGCAGGATTTCCCCCAACGTCAGCGTCTGGGCGGTCGAGCCCGAGCAGAACTCGCTCGGCGAATATCTCGCTTCGCTGGCAAGCCTCACCACCACCCTGCCCTATGATCTCCTGGTGCTGCCCGGACACGGCGTGCCGTTCTACGGGATGAAGACGCGGATCAAGCAGCTCGCCGATCACCATGAAGAGCGCTGCCGGCTGATCGCGGATGCCTGCCGGGAAACGCCGAAGACATCGGCGGAGCTGGTGCCGGTCGTATTCCACAAGCATGTGCTCGACGCCCACCAGATGGGGTTTGCCGCCGGCGAACTGGTCGCGCATGTGAACTACATGCTGGTCGAGGGCCGCCTCACCGTCGAGGAGACCGACGGCATGTTTCACTACAAGACGACATAAGCCGCGCAACGCCGGCGCTTTCGTAAGCGCCCCCGGCTCACGGGCGTCGCGCTGGCAGCGCCTCGAACCCTCAGGCTTGCAGATTGAACAGCTTTGCTGCGGTCCGGCCGAGAACATCGGCCTTCTCCTCGTCACTGAGCGACGTGCACGCAAAGATGTGGTCCACCGGGCTGAGCTGCCAGGGATAGGGATAGTCGCTGCCGAGGATGATCTGGCTCGCGCCGACCTGGGCTGCGAGATGTCGGATCGCCTCGGGCGTGAAGACCAGCGAGTCGAAGTAAACCTGCTTCAGATATTCCGTAGGCTTCTTCTTCAGCTTGATATCGGGATTGCACTTCTTGGGGCCGACCAAGCAGGCATGATCGGCGCGATCGGCATAGGACGCGAGATAACCGCCGCCATGCGCGGCGACGATCTTGAGGTCGGGAAAGCGATCGAGCGTGCCCTCGAAGATCAAATGCGACAGCGCGATCGTCGTATCCAGCGGATTGCCGATCATGTTGTCGAGCCAGCCATTGCCGGCGAACCGGTTGCTCCTGAGTTCGGGTATGCCGCGCGGATGGATGAACAAGGGCACCCCCAGCTCTTCCGCCTTGGCCCAGACGGGGTGGAATTTTGGATCGGAAAAATCCACACTGTTGACGGAGCCGCCAATCGCGGCGCCCTTCAGGCCCTGCTTCCTGATCGCGGTCTCGAGTTCCTGAACGGCGAGATCAGGCGCCTGCAAGGTGAGCGAGGCGAACGCCGCGAAGCGGTCCGAATGCGCCGCGCAGAATTCGGCAAGCTTCTCGTTCTGGATTTTCACGATTTGCGCGGCGAGATCGCGCTCCTTGTCATACCAGAACGGATTGATCGACAGGATTTCCATATCGACGGCCTGCGCGTCCATCGCCGCAAGTCGCTGCTTCAGATCGATAAAGGTCTCCTCGGCCCCGTTGACCGGGCTAGCCGGTCGCCTGCGCCCCTCATCACCGAGCAGCGCGCCTGCCTCGTGGAAATTGCAGTGCGAATGTACGTCGATGGTCTTGACCCGCTTGCCGTTCACCGTGACCGGGAGTTTTTGCCGCGCCGGCTGCTGGGCATGGGCGCGGCGCGAGAGGCCGCAGCCGCAAAAGAAAATGCCGCTCGCGGCAAGCGTGCCTGTTTTGAGAAATTCGCGGCGCGTTGTCATGACGTTTACCCCGATCTTTTTGTTTCCCCGCGCGATCGGCGGCGGTTTGATGGGGGATCGTAAGACAGACCGCAGGGCGTGGGCAAGGCGTCGCGTTTCGATCGACCGGTCAGTGCTTGAGGATTCGGGCGAGGAAGGCCTTGGCGCGCTCGGAGGCCGGCGCATTGAAGAACTTTGCCGCACCCGCCGTCTCGACGATTTCACCCCCGTCCATGAACAGCACCCGGTTGGCGACGTTGCGGGCGAAGCCCATCTCGTGGGTGACGCAGATCATGGTCATGCCCTGCTTGGCGAGCGACGTCATGACGTCCAGCACCTCGTTGACCATCTCCGGATCGAGCGCCGACGTCGGCTCGTCGAACAGCATCACTTCCGGATCGAGCGCCAGCGCCCGCGCAATCGCCACGCGCTGCTGCTGTCCGCCGGAGAGCTGAGCCGGGTATTTCGCGATGTGGGCGGAGAGCCCGACCCGCGCCAGCAGGGCGCGTGCCTTCTCCTCCGCGACGGCCTTCGGCCGCTTCAAGACCTTGGTTTGCGCAATCGTCACGTTGCTGAGCACGCTCAGGTGCGGAAACAGCTCAAAGCTCTGGAACACCATGCCTACCGAGCGGCGCAGCGCCGCCATATGAGTGACACGGGGTGCCAGGAGGAAATCTCCGACCTTGATTTCGCCGGCGTCGATGCTCTCGAGCCCGTTCACCGTCTTGATCAGCGTGCTTTTGCCCGAGCCTGATGGACCGCAGATCACCACGACTTCACCGCGGGCGACCTCGGCATTGCAATCCTTCAAGACCTGAAACGAGCCGTACGATTTCGACACATGGCTGATCGAGATCATCAGCGGGCTCCATAAGCGAGGCGGCCTTGCAGCCATTTCACAAGCTGCGAGGCGGCGTAACAGAACAGGAAATAGACGACGCCGACGGTCAGATACATCTCGACCAGACTGCCGTCGCGCTGCGCGATCTTGGTCGCTGCACCCAGGAGGTCGGTCGCGGAAATGACGTAAACCAGCGAGGTGTCCTGAAACAGGATGATGGTCTGCGTGAGCAGGATCGGCAGCACGTTGCGGATGGCCTGCGGAAAAAGGATGTAAACATAGGCGTGAAACCTGGAGAGCCCGAGCGCCTCGCAGGCCGCGTACTGCCCGGTCGAAATCGAGCGGAAGCCGGCGCGCACGATTTCGGCGTAGTAGGCCGCCTCGAACAATACGAACGTCGCGTAAATCGTCAACGACGCGCCGACCGCAACCGGGCGACCATGGTTCACCAGCCATCCGATCGCCCACGGCACGAGGAAGAAGACCCAGAAGATCACCATGATCAGCGGGATCGATCGCATCAGATTGATGTAGGCGGTCGCGAAGGCCGAAAGCAAACGGTTGGGCGAGAGCCGCGCTACCGCCAGCAGGCTGCCAAACACGATGCCGCCGGCCACGCCAACCACCGTGATCTGAATCGTGAACAGAAGTCCCGACAGCAGGAACGGCGCAACGGACGCGACGGCGGAAAGATCGACCTTCATTTCCGCGCACTCCCGCTAACGAGGCTCGGCAGCTGCACCGACCGCTCGATCCAGTACATCAACGACCAGGCGAGCAGCGCGATGACGAGATAGACGAGCGTGACGACGCCGTAGGCTTCAAAGGTGCGGAAGGTGTTCTCGTTGATTTCGCGGGCGGTCGCGGTCAGTTCGACCAGCCCGATCGTCAGTGCCACCGACGTGTTCTTGAAGATCGTCATGAATTCGTTGGTGAGCGTCGGCAGGATGATGCGAAACGCCTGCGGCAGCAGTATCAGGCGGTACATGCCACCGCGGCCGAAGCCGAGCGCGGAGGCCGCCGCACGTTGTCCGGTCGGAAGCGCCTGGACTCCGGCACGGACCTGTTCGGCGATCCGCGCCGCGGTGACGAGGCCGAGGCAAACCAGCGCCGGGACAAAGCCGCTCCACGGCGGATCCATTTGCTTGATGGCAAGTCCAAGGCGCGCGGGTAGAATCTCCGGCAGCACGAAATACCAGAAGAACATCTGTACCAGGAGGGGGATGTTGCGGAAGGTCTCGACATAGACCCTGCCGAGCCTCGGCCAGATTCCACCCGGTAGCGTGCGCGCGACGCCGACCAGCGTGCCGACGACAAGTGCGATGATCCAGGCACCGGACGCCAGCGACAGCGTCCAGGCAAGGCCGCTCCAGATCCAGTCGATATATCGCCCAACGCCGTCGGGGGTCGTCTCGAACAGCAAGGACATCGGCGTCCGCCTCCTGAAACTCCGATTACTTCGCCCCGCTTGCGGGGAGAGGGGGAAAACAACCGTCGCCGCTCCTCGCGCCTTGTGTCACTGCCCGACGGCCTTGTCGCTCGGGTTCTTGATCAGCGCTTTCAGTCCTTCCGATTGCGGGAATTTCAAATTGATGTTCTTCGGCGGAATCGGGCTCTCGAACCATTTCGTGTAGAGCTTGTCGTAGAGGCCGGACTTCATCGCCGCGACCAACGCATCGTCGACCAGCTTTTTGAACTCGCCATCGCCCTTGGCCATCATGACGCCGTAGGGATCGCTCGGATAAGCGTCACTCAAGAACACGAAATTGTCCGGCGACGGAGCGTTCGCTTTTAGCCCGGCCAGCAGAATATCGTCTTCCATAAAGGCCGAGGCACGGCCGGTCTCGACCAGCAGGAACGACTCGGCGTGGTCCTTGCCCTGCAGGATCTTCATACCGAGATTCTTCGCGGCGTTGAGCTTGGCGACGAACTGCGAGGTGTTGGTGCCTTGCGTGACGACTACCGCCTTGCCCTTGAGGTCGTCGGTGGTTTTCAGATTGGAGGATTTGAGCGCAATCCATTTGAATTGCGGCGCGTAGAAGATCACGGAGTAGGCGACCTCCTGCTGACGCGCGATGGTATTGGCGGTCGAGCCGCACTCGATATCGACGGTGCCATTCTTGACCAGCGGAATGCGGTTCGACGAGTTGACCGCTTGGTAGGCGATCTTGAGATCCGGCTTGTTCAGCTTCGTCTTGATCTTCGCCACGACCAGATCGCACAGTTCGAGCGAAAACCCGATCGGCTTCTGATTGTTGTCGAGATAGGAAAACGGCACGGAGGAGTCGCGGTGGCCTATCGTGATCGTGCCGGCATCCTTGATCTTCTGCAGTGTCGGACCCAGGCTCTGGGCCGAGGCTGTCAACGGCGCAAACAACAGCAGGCCCAGCGCGAGGCTGATGACGGATCTCTTCATGATGTACTCCCCTCTTCGAATAACGCGTTCCGCGATCCTTATTTGACCGCAGCGATCGCGGCATCGACCGCATCGCCCAGTCGTTCGACAACCGTGTCGACCTGCTCCTTGTTGATGATGAAGGGCGGCGCGATCAGAACGTGGTCGCCCTGCACGCCGTCGATGGTGCCGCCCATCGGATAGACGCAGAGGCCGCGCACCATGGCTTCGCGCTTCACTAGCGCGTTGAGCTTCAATTCCGGCGCAAAGGGTTTTTTGGAATCGACTTCGGAGACGAGTTCCACGCCACGGAACAGGCCGCGGCCACGGATGTCGCCGACGTGGTGATGATTGGCAAAACGCTCTTCGAGGCGCCGCTGCAAATGGCTGCCCATCGCCATCACGTTGTTCAGGAGCTTGTCGCGGCGGATAATGTCCTGCACGGCAACCCCGGCCGCCGCCGCCATCGGGTGGCCCATATAGGTGTGGCCGTGCTGAAAGAAGCCCGAGCCTTTGGAGAAGGCCTCAAAGATCTTGTCGCTGAGCAAGGTGGCGCCGATCGGCTGATAACCGCCGCCCAGCCCCTTGGCGATCGCCATCAGGTCCGGCACAACGCCATCCTGTTCGCATGCATGCAGCGTTCCGGTGCGGCCCATGCCGCACATGACCTCGTCGAGAATGAGAAGCACGCCATATCGGTCGCAGATGGCGCGGATGCGTTTGAAATAGTCGGCAACCGGCGGCACCGCACCGCAAGTCGCGCCGACCACGGTCTCCGCGACAAAGGCGATGACCTGATCGGACCCGAGTTCGAGGATCTTGTCTTCGAGCGCCTGCGCGGCGCGCGCCGCGTAGTCGGCATCGCTCTCGCCGGCCCTTTGCCAGCGATAGGCAAAGCAGGGATCAATATGATGGGTCTCGATCAGAAGCGGCCGGAATTGCGAGCGGCGCCATTCATTGCCGCCGGTGGCAAGCGCCCCCAGCGTGTTGCCATGGTAGCTCTGACGCCGCGCGATGATGTGCCGCCGCTGCGGTTCGCCCTTCTCGACGAAATATTGCCGCGCCATTTTCAGCGCTGCTTCGATGGCCTCCGATCCGCCGCTGACGAGATAGACATGGTCGATGCCTTTGGGCGCGGTCTCGACCAGACGGTCGGCGAGGCGTTCGGCGACTTCGGTCGTGAAAAAGCCGGTATGGGCGTAAGCCAGTCCGTCGAGTTGCTTGTGAAGCGCTGCGATCACGTCGGGATGGCCGTGGCCGAGACAGGACACCGCGGCGCCGCCGGATGCATCGATATAGCTCTTGCCGTTCTGGTCGAACAATTCGATGCCTTTGCCGCCGACGGCGACCGGCATTTTGGCATTGGCGGAGCGATGAAGGATGTGGGTCATGACGGCTTCTTGTTGTTTCTCGATTTGAGGTGGGTGTTGAGTGCGGCGAGATGCCCGTCGGAGTGCCGCAGCGAAGCGAGCGCTGCGTCGCCGCCGCGACCGGCAATGATCGCGCCAAGCACCTCGGCCGCGGCAAAGGCCGGCGACATCGCATGAAAGAACGACGGGCTCTCGGTCGAAACGATGATGGTGTGCTGCGCAATCTGCGCCAGCGGCGCGACCTCGCTGTCGGTGACCGCGATCAGGGGGATGTCTTGCGCGACCGCATATTCCGCAAGCTCGATGGTCAGCCGCGTATAGGGCATCACGCTTGCGACCAGCAGGACATCCCTGGGCGTTGCGCGCGCCAGCACATCTGAACCGGTAGCGCCGATACCCTCGATGTGAACCGAGCGGTCGCCAACCAGGCTCAGCACATAATGGAGATGCCAGGCGATCGAGTGGCTCGACCGCAATCCAAGGCAATAGATCCGACGGGCTGACGCCAGCGCCCTGGCGGCGTTCACCAGCCGGTCCAAGCCAGCGGGCGTCGCCAGTTTTTGGATTTGATGACCGATCGACGCCAGCATGTCGGCGGCCAGCGCCTTGTCGCCCTTCAATTTCTGACTGATGACCTGCACGCCGGCCTTGCCGGCAAAGCCAAGACCGCCGTCGCGCACGGCAGCGGCATAAAGCTCGCGCACCTCGTCATAACCATCCATGCCGAGACGTTTGGCGAGCCGCGTCATCGTCGCGGGCTGCACGCCGGCCTGCCGCGCCTGCTCGCGCATCGACAGCAGTGCCACGTCACGCGGACGATCGAGCACGTAGCGCGCGCCCGCCTGCAATTGAGAGGGCATGTCGTCGAACGTCTGGATGATGCGTTCGGTCAGCGGGCCGTGGTCCATTGTCAATCCTAGGCCCCGGCCGGCCGCCATTGCAACAATTGTTTCAATTCTCGCTAAACCAATTCAATTGAATCGCGGGCCGTCCGGAGCGCAGCCGCATCCCAATGTTGGAAAAGCTCGAGGAAGCGCCGTGGCTTAACGCCGGTGCATGGCAAAGCCGAACCACACGCGCACCGAAACGTGACGGAAATCAAGGTCTTCTGGCCAAAGGTGGCATTCGATTGCGGCTCGACAGCGGTTATAGAAACCCTCTAAAAAGGTGCTCTCACTTTCGTTCTCAGCCCAAGTTCCAGGTTCCGCGATGGATTACAGCCAGTTTTTCCGCACCGCCCTCAATCGCCTCCATGACGAACGGCGATACCGGGTTTTCGCCGATCTTGAACGCGTGGCCGGCCGCTTTCCCCACGCCGTCTGGCATTCGCCGAAAGGCGTGCGCAACGTCGTGATCTGGTGCTCCAACGACTATCTCGGCATGGGCCAGCATCCGAAGGTGGTCGGCGCGATGGTCGAGACCGCAACCCGCGTCGGCACCGGGGCCGGCGGCACGCGCAATATCGCCGGCACCCATCATCCACTGATACAGCTCGAGCATGAACTCGCCGACCTGCACGGCAAGGAAGGCGCGCTGCTCTTCACTTCCGGCTACGTGTCGAACGAGACCGGCATCTCGACCATCGCCAAGCTCATTCCGAACTGCCTGATCCTGTCGGATGCGCTCAACCACAATTCGATGATCGAAGGCGTTCGCCAGGCCGGCTGCGAACGGCAGATCTTCCGCCACAGCGACATGGCGCATCTGGAGGAATTGCTGCGGGCGGCGGGTCCCGACCGGCCGAAGCTGATCGTCTGCGAGAGCCTTTATTCGATGGACGGCGATATCGCGCCGCTGTTGAAAATCTGCGATCTCGCCGAGAAATATGGCGCGATGACCTATCTCGACGAAGTGCACGCGGTCGGCATGTACGGCCCGCGCGGCGGCGGCGTTGCCGAGCGCGACGGCGTCATGCACCGCATCGACATTATCGAGGGCACGCTCGCCAAGGCGTTCGGCTGTCTCGGCGGCTACATCGCGGCCTCGGCGCAAATCATCGATGCGGTGCGCTCCTATGCGCCGGGCTTCATCTTCACCACCGCGCTGCCGCCGGCGATCTGCTCGGCCGCCACCGCGGCAATCCGCCATCTGAAGGCCTCGAACTGGGAGCGTGAGCGCCACCAGGAACGCGCGGCCCGCACCAAGGCGATCCTGAACGCCGCGGGCCTGCCGGTCATGTCGAGCGACACCCACATCGTTCCGCTGTTCGTCGGCGATCCCGAAAAGTGCAAGCGGGCGTCGGACCTGCTACTGGAGGAACACGGCATCTACATCCAGCCGATCAATTATCCGACGGTGGCCAAGGGCACCGAACGGCTGCGGATCACGCCCTCGCCCTACCACGAGGACGCGCTGATCGATCAGCTGGCCGAAGCCCTGTTGCAGGTCTGGGACCAGCTTGGGCTGCCGCTCAAGCAGAAATCGCTGGCGGCGGAATAACGTTAATCCGCCGATGAAGCCCCCTCGGCGGCCCAGCGGCCATCATGCGCGGTGCTTTGCCGGGCCAGTCCGTCTATAGTCTTCCCTGAACGATCGCCTCGAGCGACGGCGTGGAACGCGCCGAAACCTTAGGGAGTGAGCAGCGATGCTGCATGACTGGGGCGTGATCGCAGCCGCCTTCGGCTACATCGGCCTCCTGTTCCTGGTGGCAAGCTATGGCAACCGCCCGGCGCCGGCGCAACGCGGCCGCGCCAGCGCGCTGATCTATCCGCTGTCGCTCGCGATCTACTGCACGTCCTGGACTTTCTTCGGCTCGGTCGGCTTCGCCACCCGCACCAGCGTCGACTTCCTGGCGATCTATATCGGCCCGATCCTGATGATCGGATTCTGCACGCCGCTTCTGCGCCGGGTGATCCAGCTCGCCAAAGCGCAGAACATCACCTCGATCGCCGACTTCATCGCCGCACGCTATGGCAAGAGCCAGGCGGTCGCCGCGACGGTGGCGCTGATCGCCATCATCGGCTCGGTTCCCTACATCGCGCTTCAGCTCAAGGCCGTCGCTGCCTCGCTCGAGACGATCCTGAACGACGAACAGACCGTCGCCGCCATTCCGGTGATCGGCGATATCGCGCTCATCGCGACCGTGACGATGGCGGCCTTCGCGGTGCTGTTCGGAACCCGGCAGACCGACGCGACCGAACACCAGCACGGGCTGATGCTGGCGATCGCGTCCGAATCCATCGTCAAGCTCGTCGCTTTCATCGCCGCGGGAGCCTTCGTCACCTTCTGGATGTTCTCGCCGCACGAACTGATCGAGCGTGCGATGAAGACGCCGGAAGCCGTGCGCGCCATCGAATATGTGCCGTCGGTCGGCAATTTCGTGATCATGATCCTGTTGTCGTTCTGCGCGATCATGCTGCTGCCGCGCCAGTTTCATGTCAGCGTGGTCGAGAACTCCACGCCATCGGAAGTCGGCCGCGCGCGCTGGCTGTTCCCGCTTTATCTCGTGGCGATCAACCTGTTCGTGATCCCGATCGCGCTCGCCGGCCTCATCACCTTCCCGTTTGGCGCGGTCGATCCCGACATGTACGTGCTGGCGCTGCCACTGGAAGGTAACGCGCCGCTCCTCAGCCTCGCCGTCTTTGTCGGGGGTCTATCGGCCGCGACCGCGATGGTGATCGTGGAATGCGTCGCGCTTTCCGTCATGGTCTCGAACGACATCATCATGCCGCTGGTGCTGCAGCGCCGCCGCGAAACGCCCGATGGGCAGCAGGATTTCGGCCGTTTCCTGCTCGGCGCCCGCCGCTTTGCGATCTTCGCCATCATGGCGATGGCCTATTGCTATTATCGCGCGCTGGGCCATGCCGAGCTCGTCTCGATCGGGCTGTTGTCGTTTGCGGCCATCGCTCAGCTCGCGCCGGCCTTTTTCGGCGGGCTGTTCTGGCAGCGCGCGACCGCGCGCGGCGCCATGGGCGGCATGCTGGTCGGCTTTGCGGTGTGGGCGTACACGCTGTTCCTGCCGAGCTTCCTGGATAGTTCGCCGGGCGGGTTGGCATTGCTGCAAAACGGCCCGCTCGGAATCACCCCCCTGCGGCCGCAGGCGCTGTTCGGTTCCGATCTGCCGCAGCTCATCCATGGCGTGCTGTGGTCGCTCTCGCTCAATATCCTCAGCTATGTGCTGCTGTCGCTCTCGCGCCAACCGTCCTCGATCGAACGGATGCAGGCGGACCTGTTCGCCCCCAGCGTATTGAAACCGATGACGCCGACTTTCCGGCGCTGGCGGACCACGGTCACGGTGCAGGACATCCAAAGCACGGTCGCGCAGTATCTGGGACCCGATCGCGCCCAGGATTCCTTCGAAGCCTTTGCGGCGACACGAAACATTCGTCTCGCGTCATCGGCGCCGGCAGATTTCGAGCTGCTGCAGCATGCCGAACACCTGATCGCCTCATCGATCGGCGCGGCCTCCTCGCGGCTCGTAATGTCGCTGCTCTTGCGCAAGCGCACGGTCTCGGCCAAGGCCGCGCTGAAGCTGCTCGACGACTCCCACGCCGCGCTGCATTTCAACCGCGAGATCCTGCAGACCGCGCTCAATCACGTGCGCCAGGGCATCGCGGTGTTCGACGCCGACCTGCAATTGATCTGCTCGAACCGCCAGTTCGGAGACGTTTTGGGGCTGGCGCCGCATCTCGTGCAGATCGGGATTCCGCTGCGCGAAATCCTTGAATATATCACGGCGATTACGGCGGCGCCCAGGTCATCGGAGTCGGCTGACAAGGACATTCTGGTCGAGAAGCGGCTGAAGGCCTATATTGCCGAAGGTGAACCTTATCTCGAGCGCCTGCCCGACCGGCACATGGTGATCGAGATCCGCTCCAACCGGATGCCGGGCGGCGGTCTGGTCATCACTTTCTCGGACGTCACGCCGTCCTTTGAAGCCGCCGAAGCGCTGGAGCGCGCCAACGCCACGCTGGAAAAGCGCGTCCGCGACCGCACCGAGGAACTGACGCGGCTGAACTCGGAACTGGCGCTCGCCAAGAGCACCGCCGAAGACGCCAGCATTTCCAAAACGCGCTTTCTGGCCGCCGCCAGCCACGACATTCTCCAGCCGCTGAACGCGGCCCGGCTCTATGTTACAAGCCTCGTCGAACGCCAGAGCGGCGGCGAGGATTCAAGGCTTGTCGAGAACATCGACGATTCATTGGAGGCGATCGAAGAAATCCTCGGGGCGTTGCTGGACATCTCGCGGCTGGATGCCGGCGCGATGACGACGTCGGTGACGAGTTTCAAGATCGGCGACCTGATGCGCTCGCTTGAAATCGAATTCGCACCGATCGCGCGCGCCAAGGGGCTGAAGCTGACCTTTGTGTCCTGCTCGCTGCCCGTGCAATCCGACCGCCTGCTGCTGCGGCGGCTGTTGCAGAACCTGATCTCCAACGCGATCAAATACACCCCGCGCGGCCGGGTTCTGGTCGGCTGCCGGCGCCGCGGCGAAACCGTGCGGATCGGCATCTACGATACCGGCGTCGGCATTCCCGTGCTCAAGCGCGGCGAGATCTTCAAGGAATTTCACCGGCTCGAACAGGGCGCGCGCATTGCCCGCGGCCTGGGGCTTGGCCTGTCGATTGTCGAACGGCTTGCCCGTGTTCTCGGTCATGGCATCGCCCTCGACTCCGTCACGAGCGGCGGTTCAACATTTTCGGTGACGGTGCCGACCGCGGAAGCCGTCAACTACACAGCGGCCGTCACCAGCGCGACGCCGTTGTCACGGACGCCGATGTCGGGCGCGCTGATCACCTGCATCGAAAACGACGCCGCCATCCTCGACGGCATGAAAACGCTGCTCGGAGGTTGGGACACCCAGGTGATCGCGGTGAACGACCCCGAATCCGCGATCGACGCGATCGAGGCCGCAGGCAAGCCGCTTACCGGGCTTCTGGTCGACTATCATCTCGATCGCGGCAACGGCATTGCCGCGATCCGCGATATCCGCAAGAAATTCGGCGAGACGATTCCGGCCATTCTCATCACAGCCGATCGCAGCCCGCATGTCCGCGCCGCCGCGCGAGAGGAGAATATCGCGGTGCTGAACAAGCCGGTGAAACCGGCGTCCTTGCGCGCCTTGCTGGGTCAATGGCGCACGCAACAGACGGTCGCGGCGGAGTAGTTTTACGGTTGCGGCGGCGCGCCTAGTGCGGTGAATTTGAAGTTCCTATCAGTTTCGCAGTAACCTCGTCATAGGAACTTCAAATTCTAAACCGCACTAGAATCACATAATTGGCTAGTGCTCCTTTGATACCGAAGTTCGTAAACGTGGAGCCGCGATATGATACGAACTTCGGAATCGGAGCACTAGTGGTCCGATTCTAACATTCGTATCCTCTCGCGGCAGACAATTTTCGAATGTTAGAATCGAAAGACCACTAGCAAATATCGAATTCACTTGGAGTTTAAGATTTGACATTCGCGTTCCGATCTGCGGCTGGCGATTAGCGAATGTCAAATCTACTCCACGTGCCGCCACTGGCCGCCGGAGATCTTGGCCGCGGCGATCACGGCCTGCGTCCGGCTTTCGACGCCGAGCTTCTGCAGGATCGCGGAGACGTGCGCCTTGATGGTCGCTTCCGACACGCCGAGCTCATAGGCAATCTGCTTGTTGAGCAGGCCTTCCGACAGCATCATCAGCACGCGCACCTGCTGCGGGGTCAACGTCACCAGGCGGTCGCGCAGACGCGCCATTTCCGGATCGGTCGCCGACGACAGATCCGTGTCCGCCGGGACCCAGACATCGCCGTCCAGCACCTTCATGATCGCGTCGCGCAACGTGTCGACGCCAAACCGCTTCGGGATAAACCCGGAAGCACCGAAATCCAGCGACTGGCGAATGGTGCCGCCATCGTCGCTGGCGGAGACGATCACGACCGGAATGGCCGGGAACTGCGCGCGCAGGTAAATCAACCCGGAGAAGCCGGAGATTCCGGGCATGGAGAGATCGAGCAGGACAAGATCGACATCGGGATCCTGATCGAGCAACGCGGTCAGTTCTTCGAAACTGCCGGCCTCATCGATCCTGGCCGATGTCACGACGCTTCCCACCGCCTGGCGCAAAGCGTCGCGGAACAGGGGGTGGTCGTCGGCAATCACGAGACGGGTGGCGGGGGCGCTGGTCATCTATTGCTTGCAATGGGTTACTTGCGGACGATACCGGCATAGCCGGTTTTGCGGCTCGATTGTCCTGCGGCCAAGGACCGCATGCAAGATATCAATGCCGCTACCCGAAATGGCGGTTAATTCCGGTCCTTGTGCGTCGCAATGGCAATGTCGCTGACTTCCGGCATAGCAAGGCCCTTTCCACAGGGGCGCGCGTTCCCGTTCGATCCCAAAGTTGCAATTTACCATAGTTCACGTTGACGTGACCAATTCGCGGCCGGTTTTGCCCGCGACGTCTATTCCGGGCCGACCGCCCCGGCGAACTGCAAGACAATCTCGCGGCGATGCGCGCGCAGTCGATGCTCGATCAGGTAGATCGCCTGCCACGTTCCAAGCATCAGGCGGTTCTTCACGACCGGAATTTGCAGCGAGGTAGCCGTCAGCATCGTCTTGACGTGCGCCGGCATGTCGTCGGGGCCTTCGGTATCGTGGCTCCATCCGAAATCCTCCGGCGCGAGGCGATCGAGCGCAGCGGTCAGATCCACAAGCACGGTCGGATCGGCATTTTCCTGAATCGTCAGCGAGGCCGAGGTATGACGAATGAACAGCGTCACCTGGCCCTCTAACGCGTTCGCCTCCTTGACGAATTGCGCGACGTCAGTGGAAAGATCGACAAAACCGCGGCCCGAAGTCTGCACCGTGAGCAACGTCGACACGATCGAACTAGTGCCCACCTTCCGAAGTTCGTGCTCCATCGCAGCAATCACCTTTCACGAACTTCGGAAGGTCATGGGCACCAGCAAACTTATCGATTCTGGTACCGCTTTATCGATCTGAAGTCCCTGGTCGAATTCGCCGCTCGTACTTCAGGGACTTCAGATCGGCGGTACCAGCAGAAACCGCCGACAGCGCCGACCGGGAAATTGACGATGAGCCAGCCATGAATCGGCGCGGCCTCAAATCTTGCCGCTGACGTCTTTTTGCATGCGATTGGCCATCTCGACCAACCGTTGCCACGCACGTTCAAGAAACGACATCACCCGATCCATGTCCTGGTCGCTGGGCAACGGGATCTCGATCTTGCGCGGGTTCTCCGCGGCCTTCGGTTCAGCCTTTTTCAGCGAGTCCGATTTCGGCAACGCCTCCTCCGTCTTGCCCTCGACGGTCGGCGCGCGCGACGCCAGTTCGGCTTTCAGTTTTTCGATTTCCGCCCTGGATTTCTCGTTCTCCGCCTGCAACCGGCCGATCTCCGCGTCATACGCCGCGCGCTCGTCGGGCACGGCGTAACAGGCCCAGCCGGTACCATTGTTGTTGCAGTTCGAAACCGCGCCGGTGCGCGTGTCGAGCCGGACCACGCCGTCGCTTACCTGCGACATCGCATAGCGGCCTTTTTCGTTTTCAGGCATGGGGTCGGCCGCAGCGCTGCTCGCTGCGACCAGAAGCGACACGAGGACAATGCTCGGTGCCGGAAATGCCGATCTGGTCATGGGATACTCCGCAGCCTTTATCTGCTCTTGATCGCCCCTGCCCTCAAACCGAACGATAGGGCGCGCGGCCCGATTTCAATGCGTCCACCAGCAGTTCGATCCGATCCTGACCCCAGAAGACCTCGCCGTCCAGCACATAGGCCGGCGATCCAAACACGTCCGCCGTGAGCGCATCCTGACGATTCTGTTCGTACTTCTGACCCATCTCGTCGGTTCCCGATCGCTCCACCAGCGTCTTGCCGGGCAGGCCGCAATCGTCGGCGAGCCGAACCAGCGTTGCGGCATCGGCCAGATTGAGTTCGTCTTCCCAAATACCTGCAAAGGCGCGGCGCAGGAATGGATCGACATCGTGGCCGGCTTCGATCGCGGCGATCACAACGCCGTCGGCGAGCCGCGCGTTGAACGGCCAATTGGCCGGCTGAACCTTGAACTCCAGGCCGCGTTTGTCGCGCCAGCGCTGCAATTCCACCATCCGGTAGCGCTGCCGGACCGGGTGGCGCTTGAGCAGCGGCAGACCCCCGGTCTCCGAGAACAGGTCGACCAGCACCACCGGCTTGTGGTTGACGTCGAGATTGTGGGCGGCGACGACGTCGCGAAACAATCGATGACCGATATAGGCCCACGGGGATTGCAGCGAAAAATAATAATCGATCTGACGTGGCATGCGGTGTTCCAGCAACAAGCCTTGTTGGATTCGGGCGAGGTGCCGATCATCCCAACAGACGGCCCAAGCCCATGCAAGACGGTTTCTGACACGGATTCATCGCCAATCCGCCAGTCACCTATTGCAGTGCGGCGACCGGGTACCCAATCCAGCTTGGGATAAGCCAAATAATACAATAATATCAAACTGATATATGGCTGTGACGCAATCTTGACTTGATTAAACGCGATCAGTATGGTCCGCGCGGCTTTTGAGGGGTGACGGGGCGTCGTTTTTATTCATCGCATCATCGTTTCGGGTCTTAAGCATGGCGCAAGGCACGAATGACCGCGAAGATGAAAGCAAATCGTCCCCCGACGAGGCCGCGCTTTCCGCAAGGCTCGGAAGTCTGGAGCACCGGTTGTCCGCACTTCGGGACAGCCGAGGCATCAGGACTGACCAACCCGAAGCTGGAAGTGGAGACAGCAATGCCAGGGCGTCAGCCATGGCAATGGGTTTCCGCCTCTCATCGGAGCTGGTCGCCGGCGTTGGCCTCGGAGCGCTGCTTGGCTGGGCTTTCGACCGTCTGCTTTCGACGTCGCCCTTCGGGCTTATCGTGTTTGTGCTGCTCGGCTTCACGGCCGGTGTGGTGAACGTGATCAGGTCGGCAGGTGTTGCTCCAAACAAGAGCGGCCGTTAAGGAAAGCCGAACGATCCAATTTGAGAACGCCGGCGTGGCCGGCGATAGACTAGAGACCCTGCGCGGATGATCGATCCGATCGAACAATTCAATATCGAAAAGATCTTCACGATCGGCCACATCGGCCATCAAGAGATCGCCTTCACCAATTCGTCGGCTTACATGTTCGGCACGGTCGCGATCATCTCGTTGCTGATGATCGGCGGTGTGTCGCAGAAGCGCCTTGTGCCAGGCCGCATCCAGTCGATAGCCGAGTTGTGCTTCGAGTTCGTCGCCACGACCATACGGTCGAACGCCGGACAGGAAGGCATGAAGTTCTTCCCGCTGGTGTTTTCGATCTTCATGCTGCTCGCGGTCTCCAACGTCATCGGAATCATTCCCTACACCTTCACGATCGCCAGCCACATCGTTGTAACGGCGGCCCTGGCGCTGCTCGTGTTCCTCACGGTCATCATCTACGGCTTCTACAAGAACGGCCTGAAATTCCTGAAGATCTTCGTGCCCAAGGGCGTTCCGATCGCAATCCTGCCGGCGGTCGTGGCGATCGAGGTCTTCTCGTTTTTCGTGCGTCCGGTCTCGCACAGCGTGCGTCTGTTCGCCAACATGCTGGCCGGTCACATCACACTGAAGGTGTTCGCGAGCTTCATCGTCACGCTCGGCACCTTCGGCTTTGTTGGCTGGCTCGGCGCCACCCTGCCGCTCGGGCTGACGATCGCCCTGACCGCACTCGAGCTCCTGATTGCGCTCCTGCAGGCTTATGTCTTCGCCATCCTCACCGTCATCTATCTCAACGACGCTATCCATCCGGGCCACTAAGTAGCCCCTCAACCAAACCTCAAGAAGGAGTTCGTTTCATGGATCCGATTGCTGCGAAGTACATTGGTGCCGGTCTTGCCTGCATGGGCCTGGGCGGCGCTGGCGCCGGCGTGGGCATCATCTTCGGCAACTACCTCGCCGCTGCGGTGCGTAACCCCTCGGCTGCTCAGGGCCAGTTCGGCAACCTGATTTTCGGCTTCGCGGTGACCGAAGCGCTCGGCATCTTCTCGCTGCTGATCGCGCTTCTCTTGCTGTTCGCGCTGTAAGGCCATCCCTGGCTTGAAGGAGTAGCCCATGGCTGAAGGTCATGGCGGGGCCAAGGGGCCGGCCGGCGGCACCTCGTCCCATACCGAGGCCGAAGGCGGAGCGCGCCCGTTTCCGCCGTTCCAGACGAGCACCTTTGCTTCACAGCTGGTATCGCTGGCGATCGCCTTTGTCGCACTGTATCTGATCGTCTCACGAATTGCGCTCCCGCGCGTCAGGGGCGTGATCGACGTCCGCCAGAACACGATCGAGGGCGACCTGACGGAAGCCCAGAAGCTGAAGGAGCAATCCGACAGCGCGATCAAGGCCTATGAGAGCGAATTGGCCGCCGCCCGTTCCCGTGCTCAGGCGATCGGCGCGGAGACCCGCGAGAAGCTGAACGCACAGTCGGAAGCCGAGCGCAAAACTCTGGAAGAGCGCCTGTCGCAAAAGCTGGCGGATGCAGAGAAGGCCATCGCCTCGACGCGTCAGGCCGCGATGAGCAACGTGCGCGGCATCGCCACCGATACGGCCGCCGCGATCGTCCAGCGGCTGACCGGCGTTGTCCCCGACGGCACATCGGTCGGACAGGCCGTTGATGCGTCGCTGAAAGGATAAGTTCGATGTTCGCCGAACCGGAATTCTGGGTCGCCGTTGGCTTCGTCATCCTGATGGGCATATTTGCCTATGTCGGCGCGCATCGCACCGTGCTGACGGCGCTTGATCACCGCAGCGAACGCATCAAGGCCGAACTCGACGACGCCCGCCGCCTCAAGCAGGAAGCGGCAAGCGTGCTCGAAGAGTACAAGGCCCGGCGCTCCAGCGCCGAGCGTGAAGCGCAGGATATCGTCGCGACTGCGAAGGTCGACGCCGAGCGGATCGCTTCCGAAGCCAAGGTCAAGATGGAAGATTTTGTGGCCCGGCGAACCAAGACGGCCGAGAGCAAGATCGCGCTTGCCGAAGCGCAGGCGCTCGCCGATGTGCGCGCCGCGGCCGCCGATGCCGCGGTGACGGCGGCTTCCACCATCCTGTCGCAGACGGTGAAGGGCGGGGTCGCCGACGATCTCCTCGCCAGGGGAATTACCGAGGTTCGCGCAAAGCTGAACTAATTTAGCGCCGGCTTTTTCTTTGCGCCTGACAACCGATGCTATCTGCGTCGCGACGGTTTGGCCGGCGGTGTGATCGCCTGCGGGTCGAAGCCGACGTAAAAGACAAAGGAGTCGCTCGTGAGGTTTGCCGGCATGTTGTAGACTAGGTCCTCACCGACCAGGCTGAACAGGCCGCCTTCCTCGCTCATCGCGACCGTGGTCCGGTACACCTTCGTCATCAGCACCTTCTCCTGAACGCCGGTCTGCACGACCGCAACACGAACCGGAACCTCGACCGTCGCCGGTGCGCCGGCAGGCCCGGCGATCACGCGGCCCTGAATGCCGATCCGTGCCGCAATCTGGCCATTGCCACTGCGCCGGCAATCACGCGCGGTTCGTGTAATCGTCGCCTGAAAATTCAACTCGCTCGCCACCGGTTGCTTGCCGGGAGGCGCCACCCCGTAGGTGGATGCGCCGGCGCGAATTCTCACCGGAGGACAGTCGACCTCCGTGCCGTCCGGCGCGACTTCGGAAACCTTTCCGCGCCCGCCGAAGAGCTGATCGAAGCGATCGCTGATGGTCGGGAGATCTTCCTGCGGCACTGCCGTCGAGCTGAAGGGGTTGTTGAAAGTGGTGCCGCCGCATCCCGTCAGCAAGGCCGCGGCGGCCGCAAATGCCAGCACGGTGCGCTTGTGGCCTGCCAAGCCCGCCGTCGCCTGCCAAATCCGCCCATGCCGCATCAGTCGAAAATCCCCAATAAAATCCGCCGCCGAACGACGGCCCGGCGCTTATAACAGCGCAATGGCGGCAAACCCAAGGCGTCCGTCACAATTTGGAAACAAGTGGTCCGATTCCAACCATCCGCAGCGAATGTCAAATTAACGTCACTCCGTCAGCCGCGGAAATCCTCGTGCAGCAAGCCGAATAGCAGGTGATCCTGCCAGACGCCGTTGATGCAGAGGTAGCGCCGCGCCACGCCCTCGCGGGTAAAGCCGCACTTCTCCAGCACCCGGATCGAGGGCGCGTTGGTCGGAATGCAGGCGGCTTCGATGCGGTGCAAATTGAGCTCGCCGAATAGCGACGGCAATAGCACGCGCAATGCGATCGTCATGTAGCCGCGATGCGAATAGGGCTGTCCGACCCAATAGCCGATCGTACCGGCCTGGACGATGCCACGCCGGACATTGGCGAGTGTGATGCCGCCGATCATGACGCCATCGGCCTCGCGAAAGACGATGAAGGGGTAGGCCCTGTCGGCGGCGATATCCTCGGCATATCGGCGCAGCCGCCGCCGGAAGCCCGATCGGGTCAGGTCATCGGACGGCCAGATCGGTTCCCAGGGCGTGAGATAGTCGCGGCTGATTTCCCGCAAGTGCGCCCATTGCAGGAAATCCGACATCTGGGGAGCACGCAGCAAGAGGCCATGACCGCGCGGAATGAGCGCCGCTGATACGTTCGAAGGCAACCGAAACAGGGCCATGCGCAAGACTCCCCCGATGCTTCAAACCGGAATCATGATCGGACGAAGATCATGTTCGTTGACTGCCCGCCGGCCTTCAATGAAGTCGCTCCTTGGCCTTCGATTGCGTCAATCCTTCCGCAAAAGCGACCGCCGTGTCCAGTCCCCTGCCGCTGCCGAGCGCGACAACCGCGGGCCGGCTGCGGGACAACAGCGCGCGCGCCGCGCTCCGCGCAGTTTCCACGTTAACCGCATCGATCCGCGCTACCAGTTCCTCGACCGCCAGCGGCCGCCCATAGGCAAGGATATGCCGCGCCAATTGCTCTGCGCGCGAACTGCAGCTTTCGAGGCCCATCAGCAGTCCTGCTTTCATCTGGGCCTTGGCACGGGCGATCTCTGCTTCCGTCAGCGTCTCAACGGCCTCGTTGATGACATCGACGATCACTTCCATCATCTCCGGCGCATCGCCCGGGTCGGTGCCGGTATAAAGACCGAAAAACCCGGTATCCATATAGGGCGCGTGGAACGAGTAGATCGAATAGCAGAGTCCGCGTTTCTCCCGTACCTCCTGAAACAGGCGCGATGACATTCCGCCGCCGAGAATGTTGGTAAAGACCTGAAGCGAGAACAGCGAGAGGTCGGATTGTGGAACCCCCTCGAGCGCCAGCGTCAGATGCGCCTGCTCAAGCTCGCGATGCACCACGCGCGAACCTCCCTTGCCGAACATCGCGGGCTCCGGCTTCGGTGCCGGCGTGCCGTCGAAGCTTGCAAAACGCTGCATCACCTCATCCACCACCCGCCGGTGATCGACCGCGCCGGCGGCGGCGACCACCATGTCGGGACCGCGATAATGCGTCGAAAGATAACCACGCAGCATGTCACGGTTGAACGACTTCAACGTCTTCGCCGTTCCCAGCAGCGAACGTCCCATCGGCTGATCCGGATAGCACAGCTCGTTGAGATGCTCGAACACGACGTCGTCAGGCGTATCCTGCGCCGCGCCGATTTCCTGCACGATCACGCTCTTCTCGCGCTCGAGTTCGTCGGGCACGAAGGAAGGATTGGCGAGAATGTCGGACAGCACGTCGAGCGCCAGCGGCACGTCGGCCTTCATCACGCGCGCGTAATAAGCCGTGGTTTCCGTCGAGGTGCCGGCGTTGAGATCGCCGCCGACCGCTTCGATCTCCTCGACGATCTCGCGCGACGTGCGCCGCGTCGTTCCCTTGAACGCCATATGTTCGAGCAGATGCGAGATGCCGTGTTCATCGGGCTTTTCGTCGCGGCCGCCGACGCCCGCCCATACGCCGAGCGCAGCGGTCTGAAGATGCGGCATGGTATCGGTGATGACAGTGAGGCCAGACGGCAGCTTGGTGACTTCAACGCTCATCTGGCAGTTCCTCCGGCGGTGGAAATGGATTCGGGCAACGACATCAGGCCCTGGACACGGCGCGGCTGACCGAGCGGACAAATCGCGCGACTTCGGCCGTGTCGTTTTTCATCGTTTCGACGCGCTCGGGCCTCGTCATCAAACCTTCCAGCCATGGCGGCAGTTCCGGGCGCACGCCGCAGGCCGCTTCCACCGCATCGGGAAACTTCGCGGCATGCGCAGTCGACAGCACGATATTGGGTACCCCGGAGTCCGGGCTGTCGCGGTCCGCAACCGCCAGCGCCACGGCGGTATGAGGATCGACCAGATCGCCCGCTTCACGCCAGGCCGTGCGAATGACTGCGCTGGTTTCCGTTTCGTCGGCGCGTCCGGCGTCAAACTCACCGCGCACCGCGGCCAGCACTGCATCCGGCAGGACGAAGCGCCCCGATTGCTTGAGCGAGGCCATCAGCCGACGAACCAGTGCGGCGTCGCGGTGGCTTGCCTCAAACAGCAGGCGCTCGAAATTCGACGACACCTGGATATCCATCGAGGGCGACGATGATGCGTGGACTTCGCGGGTTTCGTAGATCCCGGTCTTCAGCGTGCGCGGCAGGATGTCGTTGACGTTGGAAGCGATGCGCAGCCACCGGATCGGCAATCCCATGCGCTTGGCGACAAAGCCTGCGAAGATGTCGCCGAAATTGCCTGTCGGCACCGTGAAATCGACGCTGCGCGCCGGCGCTCCAAGAGCAGTGGCCGAGGTGAAGTAATACACGACCTGCGCCACGATGCGCGCCCAGTTGATGGAATTGACCCCCGACAGCGCGACCGCGTCGCGAAAGCCGTGATCGTTGAACAACTCCTTCACGATCGCCTGGCAGTCGTCGAAAGTGCCCTCGATCGCCAAGGCGTGCACGTTGCTGGCGCCGACGGTGGTCATCATCCGCCGCTGCACATCCGAGATGCGGCCATGCGGAAACAGGACGATGAGGTCGACATTGTCGAGGCCCGCGAACGCATCGACGGCGGCGCCGCCGGTATCGCCCGACGTCGCCACCACGATCGTGGTGCGCTCGGCCCGCTTCGCCAGCACGTGATCCATCAGCCGCGAAAGCAACTGCATCGCGACATCCTTGAACGCCAGCGTCGGGCCGTGAAACAGCTCGAGCAGGAACTGGTTGGCGCCGACCTGGTCGAGCGGCACCACCGCGGGATGACGAAACGTGGCGTAGGCCTCATTGGCCATGCGGCCGAGATCGGCATCAGAAATCTCGTCGCCCAAAAATGGACGAATCACTTCAACGGCGACTTCCCAATAGGGCTTGCCGAAAAATGCGGCGATCATCTCCGGCGCCAGCTGCGGCCAGGCCTCGGGCACGTAGAGGCCGCCGTCGCGGGCAAGCCCGGCCAGCATCACGTCGCAGAAACCCAGGACGGGAGCCTCCCCCCGCGTCGAAATGTATCGCGTCAAAATTCCCTCCAAAGGCCCGACACTCCATCAAACCTTTGACCCTTATATGTAAAATCACCTTGCTCGGAGCAAAGCGGCGCCACCATAAGCGTTTTGGCTGAAAGTGGAAACCGCTTCTTCCCTTAACCTTCCCGTCAATACCGGACGGATATGCAGCATGACAGGGCCGCAGATATATCAGTCGCTCCACGCATCGCGGCAGTGGCAGCCGGGTGCTGGGTCACGGTCATCGGGGCGGTGCTTGACGCGGCGTGGGCCGGTACCCGCAAGCTATCCGTAATTTGACGCAAGCACGGTGTGGTTGCAATCTCTGGCGGGGCTTGAGGGGATACGATGGCGGACGCAGCCCTGCAGTGGGGTAGGCGAGCTCTCGATTTTTTGGATGCAGTCGAGCGACTGAATGCGCCCGGCGTCGTCAGGTTGTTCGAGTCCGAAATCAAGGCCTGCGGATTCCACGCCTACATCATGGCCGGTCTTCCGGCGCCGGAAACGGCGCTTGCCGATCTGACTCTCGCCAATGGCTGGCCGGCAGAGTGGTTCGACCTGTATACGCGCGAAAATTTCAGCGCGCTCGATCCGGTGCCGCGGTTCGGCGCTTCGACGGTGCAGCCGTTCGAATGGTCGGAGGCGCGCTACGACAAGGACAACGATCCCGCCGCCCACCTGGTGATAACCCACGCCACCGAATTCCGGCTGCGAGACGGTTATTGCATTCCGATGCATTACGACGAAGGCGGCGCCGTCATCAGCCTCGCCACCGAGCACCTGCACCTCGACCCCTTCTCCAAGAGCGCGCTGCAGCCGGCCCGCCATTCGCGAGCCCTGTTCCGGTCGTCTAACCAAACCGGTTCATGGTGGTGATGATTCGGCAAACTTGAACGGTGATTTTATGCGCCGCCGACCAATGTCCGAGGAAGCCAGGGGGATATCTGATGTTCCGAGAAAATAGCAAGATGCGGGTGCTGGTCGAAAACATCGACGACGCCATCGAGCAGGCCGAAGACCTTGGCCTGGCTTTCGTGTCCGGCATCCTGATGATGGCGCGGTTGGAAGCCGTCCAGACCGACCAGCTGGCGGTCGTCGGCCGCGAAAACAAGCAGCTGTCCTGACGGAACTCGCTTATCGATGTTGGAGACCGGCAGGTTTGCCGGCTCTCAGGCGGCGTTGCGGCGTTTCCCGCGCCACCACACGAAGAAAGCAATCAGCACAGCGCCCGCCAGCGCGAACCAGGTGATGGCGTATTGCATGTGATCGTCCTTGAGGTGGACGTGGAGCGGACCGGGCAAAGGAATGCCGCTTGGCGGCACGGGCTGCTCGAGATCGATATAGAACGGCGCGACGTCGCCCCAGCCCAGTAGCGGCGACATCTCGAGGTGATCGCGCGTAAACCACAGCCGCTTGGCCGGATTGGCTGCAGGCGTCAGCATTCCCGCCTTCTGAGGAAATCGAATATAACCGGTGAGATCCGCTGGCTTGCCGGTCACAAGGTGCGACACCGCCCGGTCCTGCACGGTTCGGTCCTGCATCATGTTCTGGACGAAGCCGGCGTTGACCACGACGGTGTCGCCATCGCTCAGGCGCGCCGGAACAAAGGCCCACGTGCCGGGTCCGGAAATATCGTCGCGTATGGCCGAACCCGAGCTATAAACCATCGCATCCGTCCCGGCTTCATAGGTTGCCTTGAACCGGACACGACGAAATTCATCCTTTTGGGCCGTCAGCTGGTTCCACGCCGATCGCGGGGGCAGCGGCACCGGCTCGATGGCAAGCCGCTCCGTCAGCACCGCAATCAGCGCATGCTTTTCCACCCGGCGCTCGAGTTGCCAGACACCCAGGCCGATGAAGACGGCCAACATGCCCAACGTGAAAAGGCCGAAGCCGAATTGCTGCCTTGCCGTGGCCACGGTCATTTCGGCCCGCGTTCGATTAATCGGCCCGGCGCGGCCTTGTGATGGAATTGCAGTGCGATCAGGAGCGCCTTCATCGAACGCAACGGTAGAAGCGTGGTCACCAGAATCAGCGGCAGCCAAAGCACTGCGTGTAGCCAGAATGGCGGTTGATACTTGACCTCGACAATCAGCGCGCAGGCCACCACGATCGCGCCGGCCAGCATGATGATGAAAATCGCGGGACCATCGCCCGTATCGATGAACGTGTAGTCCAGTCCGCAAGCCTCGCACCTTGTTCGCAGCGACAGAAAACCCGCAAACAGTTTGCCCCGACCGCAACGCGGGCATTTGCAGGCAAGCCCGCGCAGCACGCTCTGGAGCAGAGACGGCGTATTGGTTTGCGAATTTGCCGAAGCGTTCATGCGATTCAACCTATCACTCGACGTTGGCCTCGGCAGCGGATCACTCGCAGAAACATTACCCCTGGCTTTCGCACGCTAAACAAAAGGGCGGCCCCGAGGCCGCCCTTTTGGCAATCGATGACGGCTAGATTACTCGGCGCCGACCAGGCGGCCACCGCCGGTACCCCACACGTAGATGCAGGCGAACAGAAACAGCCACACCACGTCGACGAAATGCCAGTACCAGGCCGCGAATTCGAAGCCGAGATGCTGGGTCGGCGAGAAGTGTCCGGCGTAAGCGCGCGTGAGGCAGACGATCAGGAAGATCGTGCCGACCAGCACGTGGAAGCCGTGGAAGCCGGTCGCCATGAAGAAGGTCGCGCCGTAGATATTGCCGGAGAAGTCGAACAGCGCGTGGCTGTACTCGTAAGCCTGCACGCAGGTGAAGCAGGCTCCGAGCACAATGGTCAGCCACAGACCGTATTTCAGACCCTGGCGGTCATTCTCGAGCAGCGCATGATGCGCCCAGGTTACGGTGGTGCCCGATGTCAGCAGCAAAAGCGTGTTGAGCAGCGGCAGGTGCCAGGGGTCGAACGCTTCGATGCCCTTCGGCGGCCAGGTGCCGGGAACGGCGCACGCGCCCATCTGGGCGCTGGCGCCGCATCCGAAAATCGCATCGCGGGCGGCGTGCACCGCATCGGCCGGGAACAGGGCGGAGTTGAAGAAGGCCCAGAACCAGGCAACGAAGAACATCACTTCGGAGGCGATGAACAGGATCATGCCGTAGCGGTGGCTGATCTGCACGACACGGGTGTGATCGCCCTTGAACTGTGCCTCGCGGATCACATCCGTCCACCAACTCGCCATGGTGTAGAGCACGCCAAGCACACCGGCGAAGAAGATGATCGGCGCTGCACCCGTCATGTGGTGCATCCAGGTGATGGCGCCGACCGCCATGAGGAAGGCCGAAACGGAGCCGACGATCGGCCACGGGCTCGGATCGACGAGGTGGTAGTCGTGATGCTTGACTTGCGCCGTAGCCATTTTCGGTCTCTCCGTTAGCGGGGCCTGTTCGGCCGCGTCGTCTCGACGTTCAAATTCACACTTTCGCGATGACCGGAATTATTCCGGCCAAATTGCACTCTTCTTAGAGGTTACCCTTTGCGCTTGCCCCGGACTTTTCCGCCCCGCCCGACGCCAGCGGTTTAATCGCGGGCTCTTTGACCGGGTAGAAGGTGTAGGACAAGGTGATGGCGCTCAGCGTGTCGTTGTCGTGGTCCTTGACAATCGACCGATCGACATAAAACACGACCGGCATCTCGCGCGTTTCGCCCGGCGCCATGGTCTGTTCGGTGAAGCAGAAGCAGTTGATCTTCTCGAAATAGGCGCCAACCGTCAGCGGTGCGACGTTATAGGCCGCCTGTCCGGTGGTCGTGCGCGCCGACTGATTGGTCACCTTGTAAAAGATGGTTTTGACCTCGCCGATCCGGACATCGACCTCGGTCTGTTCCGGTTCGAATTTCCAGGGCAGCCCGCCGGCCACGTTGGAATCGAAGCGAACTGTAACCTTGCGCTCAAGCGGCGCCCCCTTGGGTGCTGAGGTTGCCACCTGGGTCGTGCCGTTGAATCCGGTGGCGCGGCAGAACCAGTTGTAGAACGGCACCGCCGCGTAAGCAGCGCCCACCATCAGCACCACCATGAGTCCGCAGATTGCCGCCACGGCGGCGTCGCGGGTCAACCCGCGGCGGGACGTCGTTTGCCCGCTGGCAGGAGGTTGATTCGACTGCTTGGTCTGGTTCCCCATGGCGCTACAACGGCCGCACTAGGACGGCCGGCCCCCTTACGATGGTAACCGCGAAAAACAGGATGACCAGAACGCCGAGCGCGAGCGCAATGGCGATCGACCGTTGACGGCGGCTTTTCTTCTGCGCCTCGGTAAGGACAATTCCGTCTGGTCTGTCGTTGTTGGCCATCTCGCCATGCGCCTTACCAGATCGACGGGGCGACGGCGCGGACGACGACCTCGATCAGCAGGGTCGCAAACAGCGCAAACAGATAAAGAATCGAGAATGCGAAAAGCCGGCGCGTGGCGCGCGCAGCTTCCTTGCCCTCGCGAAGGCGATAGACGTTGATCGCCAGCGCCAGCATCCCGGCGCCGAGAACGAGCGAGGTCACGCCATAAACAACATCGAAATAGCCGAGTGGCCAGGGCGCCAGCGCCACCGCCACCAACACGATCGTGTAGAGCAGGATCTGCAAGCGTGTCGTATCGGGTCCCGCGACCACCGGCAGCATCGGAACACCAGCACGGGCGTAGTCGTCGCTGCGGAACAGCGCCAGCGCCCAGAAATGCGGCGGCGTCCAGAAGAAGATGATCAGGAACAACAGCAACGGTTCAACCGAAAGCGAGCCGGTCGCCGCCGCCCAGGCCACCACGGGAGGAAGAGCACCCGCCGCGCCGCCGATCACGATGTTCTGCGCGGTCCAGCGCTTGAGTGCCATGGTGTAGATCGCGACGTAGAAAAAGATCGTGAAGGCGAGCAGCCCACCTGCGACCCAGTTGACCAGCACACCGAGCGTCATGACCGAGAAAAACGCCAGCGTCATTCCGAACGTCAGCGCCTCGGCCGGGGTGATGCGTCCGCGAGGAATCGGCCGGTTGGCGGTGCGCGACATCAGCGCGTCGATATCGGCGTCGTACCACATGTTGAGCGCGCCGGAGGCGCCGGCGCCGACCGCGATGCAGAGGATAGAGGTGAAAGCCAGCACCGGATGTACATGCACCGGCGCAATAAAGAGCCCGACGAGCGCGGTGAAAATGACGAGCGACATCACCCGTGGCTTCAGAAGCGCGACGTAATCGGCGACGTCGGCCTCCGAAATCCGGGGCGACAGTTCGATGGCGTTGTGCTCGATAACCGACAAGATAGGTCTCGCTTCCCTAGAAATATGAGGACGCGGCGCTTACCGCCGCGTGGCTCATTACTGCACGCGCGGCAATACCTCGAATTGATGGAACGGCGGCGGCGACGGCAGCGTCCATTCCAGCGTGGTCGCACCCGCCCCCCACGGATTGTCCGCGGCCTGCTGCTTGCGCACGAACGCGTCGATCATGCCGTAGAGGAAGATCAGGACGCCGAAACCGGAGATATAGGCGCCGACCGACGACACCACGTTCCATCCGGCGAACGCATCCGGATAGTCGACCGAGCGTCGCATCATGCCCTGCAGTCCAAGGAAATGCTGCGGGAAGAACAGGATGTTGACGCCGATGAACATCACCCAAAAGTGCAGCTTGCCGATGGTCTCGTTGTACATGTAGCCGGAGATTTTCGGGAACCAGTAGTACCAGCCGGCGAAGATCGCGAACACCGCGGCGACGCCCATCACGTAATGGAAGTGGGCGATGACGTAGTAGGTTTCCTGAAGCACGCGGTCGACGCCGGCGTTCGCCAGCACGACTCCGGTGACGCCGCCGACGGTGAACAGGAAGATGAAGCCGATCGCCCACAGCATTGGCGTCTTGAATTCGATCGAGCCGCTCCACATCGTGGCGATCCAGGAGAATATCTTCACGCCGGTCGGCACCGCGATCACCATCGTCGCGGCGACGAAATAGGCCTGCGTCGCCGACGACATGCCGACCGTGTACATGTGGTGGGCCCACACCACGAAGCCGATGCCGCCGATCGCCACCATCGCATAGGCCATGCCGAGATAGCCGAACACCGGCTTCTTCGAGAACGTCGAGACCACCTGGCTGATCATGCCGAAGCCGGGCAGGATCAGGATGTAGACTTCGGGGTGGCCGAAGAACCAGAACAGATGCTGGAACAGCACCGGATCGCCGCCGCCCTCGGCGGAGAAGAAGGTGGTGCCAAAATTGCGGTCGGTGAGCAGCATGGTCAGCGCGCCGGCGAGCACCGGCAACGCCAGCAGCAGCAGGAACACGGTGACCAGGATCGACCACACGAACAGCGGCATCTTGTGCAGTGTCATGCCCGGCGCACGCATGTTGAAAATCGTGGTGATGAAATTGATGGCTCCGAGAATCGACGAGGCGCCGGCCAGATGCAGCGCCAGAATGACGAAATCGACCGCCGGTCCAGGATGGCCCGAGGTCGACAACGGCGCATACAGCGTCCAGCCGGTTCCGGCGCCCATTGAGCCCGGCTCGCCCTCAACGAACGTCGAGATGATCAACAGGGAGAATGCGACCGGCAGCAGCCAGAACGAGATGTTGTTCATGCGCGGGAATGCCATGTCGGGCGCGCCGATCATCAGCGGAACCATCCAGTTGCCGAAACCGCCGATCATCGCCGGCATCACCATGAAGAAGATCATGATCAGGCCGTGCGCGGTCACGAACACGTTGTATTCGTGGGTCTGGTGGAAAATCTGTACCCCGGGAAACATCAGTTCGGCCCGGATCGCCATCGACATCAGGCCGCCGATGATCCCCGCGATGAGCGCGAACACCAGGTACATCGTGCCGATGTCCTTGTGATTGGTCGAGTAGACGAAACGCCGCCAGCCGGTGGGGTGGGCGTGATCGTCGTGCCCGTGATCCTGGGCGTGATCGGTATGAGCCGGTGTCGCTGGGGTCGTTGCCATTTTCACATCCTGCCTTGCAGTCTTGATCGGACCTCGCGGTCCCGTCGCCCTTGTCCCGTCCTGCGCGCGCGAGCTTGCGAACTCACTGCGCCTCTTCGGCGGCCGAGGCGACCGAAGTGTTCGCCGGCACGGCCGCAAACTTCTTCTGCGCTTCCGCGACCCAGGCCGTGAAATCCTGCTCGCTCACCACCCGCACCGAAATCGGCATGAAGGCGTGATCCCTGCCGCAAAGTTCCGAACACTGGCCGTAGAACATGCCGGTCTTGGTGGCCTTGAACCAGGTTTCGTTGAGTCGGCCCGGAATCGCGTCGATCTTGATGCCGAATGCCGGCACCGCGAAGGAATGGATGACGTCGGCGCCGGTGACCTGCACCCGCACCACCTTGTTCACCGGTACCACCAGTTCGTTATCGACCCCGAGCAGCCGTGGCTGCTTGTCGTGCGACATGAGCGAATCGAACTCGAACTTGCCGTTGTCGGGATAGGCATAGCTCCAGTACCACTGCTTGCCCGTCGCCTTGACGGTCAGATCGGCCTTGGGAACGTCAAGCTCCTCGAACAGCAGCCGGAACGACGGCACCGCGATGCTGACCAGAATCAGCACCGGAATCAGCGTCCAGGCCACCTCGATCAGAGTGTTGTGGGTCGTCCTGGAGGGAACCGGATTGGCGCGGGCGTTGAACTTGACGACCACGATGACCAGCAGCGCCAACACGAACAGCGTGATCAGCGTGATGATGACCAGCAGCATATTGTGGAACCGGAATATGCTGTCCATCACCGGCGTGGCCGCAGCCTGCAGGTCGAATGCCCACGGTGACGGCTGCCCCAGTTCTTCGGCAAAGGCAGCCCCGCCGGCCACCAGCGCAACGCCGGCTACCGCTAATCCCAACAACCGACGGCCGATTTGGCCCTTCGACATCTTCATGTCGCTCGCGCTCCCTTGATATATCCCTCGCGCATCCCGCCTGAGGGCAAGGAATGGCGCAACAATCCCGGCCTCTGGCAAACGGCCTGTACGTGCACCTCGGAAGCACACGGGCCAGTTCACTGGAATGCGTCGAAATCCAGCCTCTCAAACCATAATTCCACGGGCATCGCAATGCAGTAGTGCGGACTAAAGGCGCGCATCACCGGCAATTATGAGCAGGCCGCATTTTGCCGAGAAATTGGCCCAAACTCCCGCTTTGAGACCCGTCACGGCTTGACAGGTGGATTACCGGATGTAGGCACAGAAGCGCTGTTCTTGCGGGAGCTGATTCGTTGGCGGATTCGGCTTCGGTCAAGCAGGGGCAGCCTTCATGGCGCCGTCATTTGCCGTATCAGTCCGGTTGCGGCCAACTTTGGCCGACCACACAAGCCAAAGAAATATCAAGGGATCGACCCTGATGGGGCCTTCGAAATACCCGGTCAGTTCCAAGCCTGGCCGCTACCTGCGAATTCACGCTCCGAGCCTTCGATCGTTCGTCGGAATGGCGGCAAGTCTGGCCATTCTTGGCTGGGTTGGCCTGACGACGCCGGCTCATGCCCAGGGTGCGGTCCGCTCGGTCCATGGCGACTGGCAGATCCGCTGCGACACCCCGCCGGGCGCGCAGGCCGAGCAATGCGCGCTGATCCAGAGCGTGGTAGCGGAGGACCGTTCCAATGCCGGCCTGACCGTCATCGTGCTCAAGACCGCCGACCAAAAGAGCCGGCTGATGCGGGTGGTCGCGCCGCTCGGGGTGCTTCTACCGTCGGGACTTGGGCTCAAGCTCGACAATGTCGACGTCGGGCGCGCCGGCTTTGTCCGCTGCCTGCCCAACGGCTGCGTCGCCGAGGTGGTGTTGGACGACAAGCTGCTCGGTCAACTCCGGAGCGCCAAGACTGCCACGTTCATCATCTTCGAGACGCCCGAGGAGGGTATCGGCTTCCCGCTCAGCCTGAACGGGCTGGGCGAGGGCTACGACAAATTACCGTGAGGCATTGTGCCTCGCTTTTGGGGCATGCCCTACTCTCCCTTTTGCAAGCCGCAGCGCCTATTTAGGGAAGTCGCCCTGATCCGGATTACGGTGATGTAAGGCGACCACTCCGCAGGTTTTGCATAGACTGGACTGTATCGGGATTTGGGATTGCGCGGGGCCCTTCAGGTTGCGGGCCCAAGGCGGACGGCAGGACGAGCGGAACGACAGGAAAATTGGAGCACGCATGACGCCCCCCACCTCGCTTCTCGATCGCGCCAATCTTGACCGTGATTCGGTTCGCCAGCAGATCACGCGCGGCCTGAAAGGCGCCGACGACGGTGAACTGTTCCTGGAATACAGCCAGACCGAAGCCTTGATGTTCGATAATGGCCGGCTGAAGCAGGCGACCTATGACACCAGCCAGGGATTCGGCTTGCGCGCCGTGAAGGACGACGCGGTTGGCTATGCGCATTCTTCCGACGTCTCGCTGCCGGCCCTGGTGCGCGCGGCAGACGCCGTGTCCGCCGTCCGCGGCGGCTATAGTGGGACATTCGCTGCGCCCCCGCCGCACACCAATGTGCGGCTTTATGGCGATGAGAATCCGCTCGACGCCCCCGGCTTCGAGGCCAAGGTCAAGCTGCTGGCCGAAATCAACGCTTATGTCCGAGACAAGGAGCCGCGGGTGCGGCAGGTGACTGTCAGCCTGGGCGCGACGTGGCAGGTGGTCGAGATCCTGCGCCCGGATGGCGAGAGCTATCGCGACATCCGCCCGCTGGTGCGGGTGAATATCTCCGTCGTCGCCGGCCAGGGCGACCGCCAGGAGACCGGCTCGAGAGGCTATGGCGGCCGCGAGGGCTACGCCCGCTTCATCGAGACCAGGGCGTGGCGCGAAGCCGCCGATGGCGCGATTCGCGAGGCGCTGGTCAATCTGGAATCGGTTCCGGCCCCCGCCGGTGAGATGGACGTCGTGCTCGGCGCCGGCTGGCCCGGCGTGATGCTGCACGAAGCCGTCGGCCATGGGCTCGAGGGCGATTTCAACCGCAAGAAAACCTCCGCATTCGCCGGCCTGATGGGCCAGCAGGTTGCCGCCAAAGGTGTCACCGTGGTCGATGACGGCACGATGGCCTCGCGCCGCGGCTCGCTTTCGATCGACGACGAGGGCACGCCGACCAACCGCACCGTGCTGATCGAGGACGGCATCCTCGTCGGCTATATGCAGGACCGGCAGAACGCGCGCCTGATGAATATGAAGCCGACCGGCAACGGACGCCGTCAGGGCTATGCGCATGTTCCGATGCCGCGCATGACCAACACCTACATGCTGTCCGGCGGGCATGATCCCGCGGAAATTCTCGCCTCGGTCAAGAACGGCATCTTTGCCGCCAACTTCGGCGGCGGCCAGGTCGATATCACCTCCGGCAAATACGTCTTTCAGTGCACCGAGGCCTACCGCATCGAGAACGGCAAAATTGGCGCTCCCTTGAAAGGCACGATGCTGATCGGCAACGGGCCGACCGACCTGCATCGCATCACCATGATCGGCAACGACCTTGCGCTCGATACCGGGATCGGCACCTGTGGCAAGAACGGCCAGGGCGTTCCGGTTGGCGTCGGTCAGCCGACACTGCGGATGGAACGTATTACCGTTGGAGGAACCGGTTCATGACGATGGAACGGCCAACAATCGCCACGCGTGCGCGGGGCTGGGGCGCTCAACTGCTGCAATTCGCAGCCGCTCTGGGGCTGGTTTTCCTGGCCAAGGGCGCCATTGCCGAGCCGTTCTACGTGCCGTCCGGTTCCATGGAGCCGACGCTGATGATCGGCGACGCACTCCTCGCCTCGAAATTCCCTTACGGCTACGGCACCGCTTCGCTGCCGATCCAGATCAACCTGCCGGAAACCGGTCGCGTGTTCGGCAGCTCGCCCAAGCGCGGCGATGTCGTCGTGTTTCGCTGGCCCGGCGATCGCTCGCAAGCCTGGGTCAAGCGCGTCGTCGGTCTGCCGGGCGACCGCATCCAGATGCGCCAGGGCCAGCTCTTCATCAACGACCGCGGCGCTTCGCTCAAAGCGGACGGAATTGGGCAGGTGGAGGACGAGCGCGGCGACTATGAGCCGGCGCGGCGCTACATCGAGACGCTGCCCGGCGGCGTCAGCCATGCGATTTTCAAGCTTCGCGACAACGGCCGGCTCGACAATACCCAGGAAGTCACTGTGCCGCCGGGTTATCTATTCGTCATGGGCGACAACCGCGACAATTCCGCCGACAGCCGCGTGCCGCTTCGCGACGGCGGCGTCGGAATGCTGCCAATCGACGATCTGGTCGGCCGCGCCGACGCCGTGATCGGCTCGTGGGATCTCGGCATGCGTGAGCAGCCGGTCTGGACGTGGTTGTCCGGCTTCCGCCTCGCGCGGTTCTTCACGTCGGTGCATTGAGGCGGCACTAGAGCTCCGATTCCGAAGTTCGCAAGCTATTGCGGCCCCTCCGATGCGAACTGCGGAATCAAAGGAGCACTAGCCAATTATATGATTCTAGTGCGGGTTTGGAATTTGAAGTTCCTATGACGAGGTTACCGCGAAACTGATAGGAACTTCAAATTCACCGCACTAGCTGCAGCATTTATGCCCGCCGTCCTCTTGTACCGGCGGGCACGGTACCGAGCCGTAGGAACAGAATACGCAGCAATCGCCTGGTTTCGGCTTCAGCTTTTCGCCGCACCCCCTGCAGACATAGAAAAACTGGCAGGCATCGACCGGCATTTGCTCGGTGGCCTGAAAGCCGCATTTCGGGCAGGTCAGCGTCGATTCCAATTGCACGACACCCATCTATTGTAATTCCGGTTGAATTTCAGGCCGACCACCGATGGACCGGGACACATTTCTCACCGCCGCGCTGAGCAACCCAGTCAACGCAGCCGTTGTCGATGAGCTCTTCCGCCTTGCACTGCCGGATGCGTGGCTCGTCTCCGGATGTCTGGTTCAAACCGTTTGGAACATGCTGACCGGCCGCGCTTGCGACTACGGCATCAGCGATTACGACGTCTTCTATTTCGATTCCGACACGTCCTGGCAGGCCGAAGATAAGGTGATCCATAGCCTGGGCGGACGGCTCGCTCATCTCGGCGTCAAAATCGAAGTCCGAAACCAGGCGCGTGTCCATCTCTGGTACCCGGAAAAACATGGCATCCCCTATCCCGCGCTTACCTGCTCGACCGACGGCATCGACCGCTTCCTCACCAAAAACACCCGAGTCGGACTTCGCCGTCATCATTCCGGCCACGATGTCTACGCTCCGAACGGCTTTTCCGATATTGCACGCATGATCGTGCGTCCCAATCCCGGTCCAAACTTCTCCGCGGCCAGTTACACCGCGAAAGCGATGCGCTGGAAAGCCTTGTGGCCGGAACTGAACGTCCTGCCCGCCAGCGCAACGGATCAGAACGACGTCGTCAACTGAGTAAGCCAGGCCGGCGAAGCGTCAACCAGCGCGGCCTCGATCCGCTTGTCGGCGCCGCTGACGATTGCAGTGCCGATCACGATAAACGCCGCGCCCAACAGGCCCTTGCCGAGCTTGCCGGCCGACATCAGGTTCGTGCGCATTCGCATCAACGTGGCGCGCGAGACGAGTCCAAGCAGAACCAGCGGCACGCCAGCGCCGATGCCGAACGCCGCCATGGTGAGGGCAACCCCCGGCAGGTCGCGGCCCTGGGAAGCGAGAAGTGAGGCCGCCCCGAGCGTGGGGCCGAGGCATGGCGACCAGACAGCGCCGAGCAATAGACCGATCGCCAGCTGGCCCGCGAGAGAGGACGAGGCAAAGCCGCCAAAGTGCCGATCAGCCCAGGCCGAAACAGGACTGCCCGCTCCCGCAAGCCGAGCCTGCCATGACGGAACCGCAAGGATCGCGCCAAGCACGACCATAATGGCCGCCGCCGCGAAGCGGAACGTGCCGGCGTCGATGCCGAGCCCAAATCCCACGAGCGCGAGCAGTAGCCCCAGCCCGGTGAAGGACAACGCCAGCCCTGCCGTCACAGCGACCGCACCAAGAGGGTGAGCAGTTACGGCGGCGCCGAGCACGATCGGCACCAGCGGCAACACACACGGCGACAGGATCGACAGGATCCCGGCCGCAAACGCCAATGCAAGCGCGGTCACTTGAATATCTAAAGGCTCTTGTCGAGCAAAGCTGCGATCGAGGCTTCCTTGGTGTCGCCGACCGAGCGTCCCTGCTCTGCCGCGCCCTTGAAGACGATCAACGTCGACTGCATTTGCGCGCCGAACTCCCTAACGACAGGCTTTTGGGCATCGAAATCGACCCGGAAGATTTTCAGGTCCTTGAATTTCTGCTCAGCCGTCAGTCTGTCGAGAATAGGACGCTGCGCCTTGCAGGTCGGGCACCAGTCGGCATGGATTTCGACCAGGATCGGACCGCCAGCCGCCTGGGCAGCCTTGAACGCTTCCGCCGAAAACGGCACGGCCGAATTGGCCCAGGAGGGCGCCAATGGCGCGGCCATCGCTAAAGCCCCTGCGATCAATGCCCCGTTCAAAAGCCTGCGCGTGATCATCATCTTCAGCTCCGTGGTTGGCGTCGCCCGCCTTCGGTTCTGGCCGGGCAATAGCGTTGTTACGCCGCACAGGCCTGCAATGTTACCTGACCACGCCGGAGATAAAGCCGGGCCTGCGCCGCGGCGGCTTGATCTCTTTCTTCAAAAAACAGTGAGGTTCTTTGCCAACATAGCCCGAACGCGCATAGGTCCAGGCCCGGCATTTATTGTCGGCCACGCAGGCTGCTTTGCAGGCCTCGTCCCTGTCACCGCGCTTGAGGTCGAACGTGCGGTAATCGCCGCCGGCGCGGTCGATCGAGGTCTCGATCGCGCCGTTACGGGTTTCCAGGACGCCGGCGCCGCGCACGCCGGACACGCAGCAGTCATCCGCGACGCGCGCGGGCACACTGTTCTTGAGCCAGCAGAGCGCCGCGTGCGATGTCTCGTTCGGATAGTTGAAGCTCCAGGCTCGGCAACGCCGGTCCCGCTCACAGACCAGCGCGCATTCGGCCGGATCGCCCGAGGGTACCGGCGAGCTCTGATAGTCGCCGCCCGGCCGGTCGAAATTGGCCTGGGCTTCGGCCGGTCGATGGACGGTCATGGCAGCGAGGAGGACGAAAGTCCCCAAACACGCCAGGAGAAGGCGGCCACCCCACATACAGATGCTTTCAACCGATTGGAGTTATTGCGGTTGTGCCATTTGATCGCCATGAACCTGTACGGCTGATGAACAGCCGGTGACTGATCTAAAAGGCGTATTCATCGTAGGCAGGCTCAACCGAACCGCCCCACGCGGCGTTGAACTTGGCCAGCATCTCTTCCGCGGGGGTCTGCCCGGCGTCGAGGATTCGGTCCAGCGGCTCCAGATAACGTGTTTCATCACGTCCGGAATGGTCGGCGCGACCGCGCCGCCGCAATCCCGCATGCGCCAGCGCCAGGCACTCCTTGGCGAGTTCGAAGATATAACGGTCCTTGATCCTGGCTTTGAAACCGAGGCGTGGAACGTCGTCGCGCAACGATTGGCGCTCCCAGGCATTCCAGCCTTTGACGATGTCCCAGGCCGCGTCGAGGCTGGTGTCATCATACAAAAGTCCGACCCAGAAGGCCGCCAACGCCGGCAAGCGGTTCCACGGCCCGCCGTCGGCACCGCGCATTTCAAGGTAGCGCTTCAGCCGCACTTCGGGGAAAATCGTCGAAAGATGATTGGCCCAGTCGGACAGCATCGGCCGTTCGCCGGGAAGGGCGGGATTTTTCCCTGCAAAGAAATCCCGAAACGATGTGCCGGACACATCGACATAGTCGTCGCCGCGTTTGACGAAATACATCGGCACATCGAGCGCATAGTCGACCCAGCGCTCAAACCCCATGCCGTCCTCGAACGCCCACGGAAGCATCCCCGACCTTGCATTATCGGTGTCGCGCCAGATTTCCGAGCGGAAGGAGAGAAAGCCGTTCGGCTTTCCTTCGGTAAAGGGTGAATTCGCGAACAAGACCGTGGCAACCGGCTGCAAGGCCAGCGACACCCGCAATTTCTTGACCATGTCGGCTTCCGACGAGAAGTCGAGATTGGTCTGCACCGTGCAGGTCCGGTACATCATGTCGATGCCGTAACGGCCGACCTTCGGCATATAGTTGGTCATGATCTTGTAGCGGCCCTTGGGCATCACCGGAATCTGCTGCCGCGACCAGGACGGTGTCATGCCAAGCCCGAGGAAGCCAATACCCAAAGGCGTGGCGACCTCGCGCACCTGCGCGAGGTGCGCCATCAGTTCGCTCTGGGTCTGATGCACGGTCTCGACCGGTGCACCCGACAATTCGAACTGTCCGCCCGGCTCAAGCGAGATCGCGCCGCCGCCGGTGACATCGTAAAGGCCGATGATGTTGCCGTGCTCCGTGATCGGCTCCCAGCCGAGCAGGAGCTTCATGCCCTCGAGAAGGGCGGCGATGCCGCGCGCGCCTTCGTAAGGCACCGGCTGATGGCCATCCAGGGTGAACGGCGTCTTTTCGTGTTCGGTGCCGATCCGGAACTCGGACGGCGGCTTCACCCCAGCCTCGAGCCACGCGACCAGTTCGTCGCGCGACTGCAGCGGCGTCATATCAATCTGGTCACGCGCCATACAAATTCCTGACTTGGGGCGCTGCGACCAAACGCGCGCGGTGGCAAACATTTCCGCGAACCGGGCGGCGCGCGGCTGCAAAGGGAATGTACGGCATCATCGGATGGCCACACCGTCTTTGACGGCGAGCGATGCGGCCTCCCCGCAGGAACAGCCGAGCCGGTCCAAAAGGCCGCAAAGCTTGACCGCATCCGCGTCCGAAAGTTTCGAACCGACGTGCTTCTCGATTCCAGCCGAATAGGCGCTCCACATTTTCTTTTGCAGCTCACGCCCGGTTTCGGTGATCTCGACGAATTGGCCGCGTTTATCGATCTTGCATTCGCGCCGGACGGCGAGCCCTTCATCCACCAGCCGCTCAATCAGGCGTGAGGTGGAATATTGCGGCAGCAACATCTGCTTTTCCAATTCAACCGGCCGAAGCTCGCCGGCCGGCGCCCGCGACAATTCCAGCAGGGCGTCATACCAGGCCAGCGGCGGAAAGCCGGCCTTCTTCAGATCCTGCTCGACGGCATTGAACACCCGGCTCTGGACCCGCATCAGGCGAATCCAGGCAGCGGTCGCTTCCGTCGACGGTTTACGTTTCATGGCCCTAGCCTACACTTTACGACCTACTCTAGCGCACTTGATGCACATGCATCAATGTTGACTGCTCCATGCAATTGCATTTAATGCATGCGCTGACCGTTTGACACCACCCAAGGGAGGAAATCCATGAAACTCTACTATTCGCCCGGAGCGTGCTCACTCTCTCCTCATATCGCGCTCCTGGAAGCAGGTCTTCCCTACGATCTGGTGAAGGTCGACCTGCGCGCCAAAAAACTCGAAAACGGTGACGATTTCTTGAAGGTTAACCCCAAGGGCCAGGTGCCGGCGCTGGCGCTGGACAATGGCGAACTGGTCACCGAGGGCCCCGTCATCGTGCAGATGATCGCCGACAAGGTAGCCGCCAAGAACCTTGCGCCGGCCCGCGACAGCGCCGAGCGCTACAAGCTGCTGGAATGGCTGACCTACATCAACGGCGAGCTGCACAAGAATATCGGCCCCCTGTTCAACCCCATGCTCTCGGACGAGGCCAAGGGCGTCTTCAAGGACCGGGCCATGAGCAAGTTCAAATATGTCGACAGCCAGCTGGCCGGCCGCGACTACCTCATGGGCAAGCAGTTCACGGTGGCCGACGGCTATCTCTATGTGATGCTGCGCTGGGCCGAAGGGATGAAGTTCGACCTTTCGGGATTGAACAACCTTCTGGCCTACAAGGATCGCGTCGCCGCGCGTCCGAAGGTGCAGGAAGCCCTCGTCAAGGAGGGCCTGGTCAAGGCGGCGTGAGGTTACCGGATTGCCGAAATCACAAAGGGCCGGAGCAATGATCCGGCCCTTTCCTGTTAGCGATATTGTACTTTGCAATCCAAGACCGACTCGGAACGGCTAACCGCTGAACCAGCGGGATTTGGATTCCTGGTAGTCATCCCAGACCTTGATAACCTGCTCCCTGCCAAACTGGGCAATGAACATTTCTTCCGCCTCTTTGATGGTATCCGCCTCAACGGTAGCCCGTTTGTAAACTTCATCAGGACTACCGGTTGAGATGATGGCGTAATAGTGGCTCATGCTGGTAGCTTTAGCTGCCGCGGTTTGGCTATTTGCGTGTCCGCCCATATTACTCCGCCGCCTGTGCCGCGAGCTTCTTCGGCGGGAAGCGGCCGTAGAATGTCTCGCCCTTTGCCGCCATCTCGATCAGAAGCTTCGGCGGCGTGAAGCGCGAGCCATATTTGGCCTCGAGCTTGTGGCACAGCTCGACGAATTTCTTTGTTCCCATGAAGTCGATATAGGACAGCGTACCGCCGGTGAACGGCGCAAAGCCGAAGCCGAGGATCGAGCCGACATCGGCCTCGCGCGGATCGACGATGACGTGGTCCTCAACGGTGCGGGCGGCTTCCACCGCCTGCACCACCAAAAAGCGCTGCTTCAGCTCCTCGACATCGAGCGTATCGGGATCGAGGTGCTTCGGCTGGAGGGCGCCGAGGTTCGGCCAGAGGCTCTTCTGGCCCTTGCCCTTCTCGGGATAGTCGTAAAAGCCCTTGCCGTTCTTGCGGCCGAAGCGGCCTTGCTTTTCGACCAGCTCGACCAGTAGCTTTTTCTGAGCCTGATCGATCGCGTTCGGGCCGAGATCGGCTTCGGTCGCTTTCATGATCTTGAGCACGAGATCGAGCGCGACCTCATCCGACAGCGACAATGGACCGACCGGCATGCCGGCCATCTTCGCGGTGTTCTCGATCATCGCGGGCGGCACGCCTTCCATCAGCATTTCCAGCCCTTCGGCGGTGAAACGCAGCACGCAGCGGTTGGCGAAGAATCCTCTGCTATCATTGACCACGATCGGGGTCTTGCCGATCTGGCGCGTATAATCGAGCGCGGTCGCGAGCGCGACGTCGCCGGTGTTCTTGCCGAGGATGACCTCCACCAGCATCATCTTTTCGACCGGCGAGAAGAAGTGGATGCCGATGAACTTCTCCTGGTCCTTGAATTCTTCCGCCAGCGAGTTGATCGGCAGCGTCGAGGTATTGGACGCGAAGATCGCACCCGGCTTCAGAAGCGGCTGCGCCTTGGCATAGGTCTCGGCCTTCACCTTGCGATCCTCGAACACGGCTTCGATCACAAGATCGCAATCCGAAATCGCGTGATAGTCGGGGGTTGCCGTGATCCGCGACAGGATCGCGTCGCGGTCGCTCTCCTTGGCGCGGCCCTTCTTGATCAGGTCGTCGATCACAGATTGCGCGTGGGCCTTGCCCTTGTCGGCGCTGGCCTGGTCGCGGTCGATCAGGACCACGTTGATGCCGGCACGTGCAGAGACATAACCGACGCTCGCGCCCATGAAGCCGGCGCCGATCACGGCGAGCTTCTTGACCTTGGTCGGCGGCACGTTTTGCGGACGCCGCGCGCCCTTGTTCAGTTCCTGCATCGACATGAACAGCGAGCGGATCATCGCCGCCGCTTCGTTTGAGCGCAGGATCTTGGTGAAGTAGCGCGACTCCACCCGCAACGCTGCGTCGATCGGCAACTGCAGGCCTTCGTAGACGCAACTCATGATGGCGCGTGCGCCGGGATAATTGTCGAAGGTCTCGCGGCGGAAAATCGCGTTGCCGGCCGGGAACATCATCATGCCGGCCTTTGAATAGACCGGACCGCCCGGCAGCTTGAATCCCTTTTCGTCCCACGGCGCGACGGCCTTGCCGCCGCCCTTGATCCAATCCTTCGCCGCCTTGACCAAATCGGAGGCCGGCACGATGGCGTGGATGAGGTTGAGCTGTTTGGCCTTCTCGATCGTGACCGGATCGCCCTTCAGCAGGATGTTCATCGCATCCTGCGGCGGAACGAGCCGCGGCACGCGCTGGGTGCCGCCGGCGCCCGGAAACAGGCCGACTTTCACCTCGGGCAAACCAAGCCGGGTCTTCGGATTTTCCGCCGCCACGCGATAGTGGCAGGACAGCGTGATCTCGAACCCGCCGCCGAGCGCAAGGCCATTGATCGCGGCCGCCCAGGGCTTGCCAGAGCTTTCGATTCCGCGCAGCACCAGCGAGAAGCGCCGGCTCTGGTCGAACAGCATCTGGTTGGCGGCCGTCTCGCCCTGCTCCCTGAGCGCTTTCGCATAGGCCTTGTTCATGCCCTCCAGCATCGAAAGATCCGCGCCCGCGCAGAACGCTTCCTTGCTGGACGTGATGACGATGCCCTTCACGGCGGCATCCGCCGTGGTCTGCTTGACGATGTCCTCGAGCTCGTCGGTCGAGGTCTGATCCAGCACGTTCATCGAACGGCCGGGGA
>NZ_DAHUXJ010000076.1 GCF_027307225.1 Bradyrhizobium sp.
TCGTCATCCAGGACTGGTGGGGGCTTCAGGACCAGATCAAGGGGCTGTGCGATCGTTTCGCGGCTGCCGGTTTCGATGCGCTGGCGCCCGACCTCTACAAGGGCAAGGTCGTGCCGTATCACGACACCGATGCCGCCGGCAAAGAGATGAATTCGCTCGATTTCATCGACGCGACGACGCAGACGGTACGGGGCGCGGCGCAATACCTGGCGCGCAACGGCGCCAAGGTCGGCCTGACAGGCTTCTGTCTCGGCGGCGCGGTGACGATCATCGGCGCTACCAAGATTCCGGAGCTGACGGCAGGCGTCGTGTTCTACGGCATTCCGCCGGAAGCCGCCGCGAAACCTTCGGACGTGAAGATTCCCCTGCAGGCGCATTTCGCCAGCAGGGACGACTGGTGCACGCCGCAAGTCGTCGACGCCTTCGAAGAGGCGATGAAGGAGGCCGGCAAATCGCTCGAGTTGTTCCGCTATGACGCCGACCACGCCTTCGTCAACGAACAGCGCATGTCTGTGCATGATCGCAAGGCAGCCGAACTTGCGTGGGGCAGGGCGACCGCATTCTTTCACAGGCATTTGGGCTGAGTTTGAGGTCGTCCCGGCGTTCGCAAGGACTGAGTGTTATGCCTTTGTGATCCCGTCCCACCATGGGCAGGCGCCCGACATCAGCTGATAATTGCCGCCCATCACCTGGACCGGCACGCGCACGCCGTCCGCCGCGGCGCGCATTCGCATTTCGCGCGCCCGTTCGCGGTCCTGTTCGGAAAGCCACACGCGCTCATGGCCCCACAGGCTTGGGCCGTGGTGCATTTCGACCGGCTGCCAGGTAACGGGGTCGACCTCGCGTCCGCCCCAGCCGCATTCGACCATGAATGACGATGGCGTTCTGGCGTAGAACGAGGTCATGAAATCATTGGTGTGACGTCCGAGCGTGACATTCACGCGCTCGTCAGCCAGCGCGATATCGTAAGCCTGGCCGACATCGTCGAGCGAAAACAGTTCCACCATCAGATGATGCACGCCGTTCTTTCCGGTCTCGATCAGCGCGAGTGAATGATGGCGCGGATTGACGTGGAAGAAATAGGCGCGGAATGGCTTCTCGATGTAGTCGGAGAGGCGGAAGCCAAGCAGGTCGACATAGAACGGCATCACCTCGTCGATGCGTTCGACCGTCAGCACGATATGGCCGAGCCCGAGCGCGCCGGTGCGGAAACCGGAGATCGAGCGGCCCGGCGAAAATGGCGTGTCGTCGACTTCAGCGCCATGAAAGGCCTCGAGGCGGTTGCCGGCGGGATCGCGAAACGAAATCAGGGCGCGCACCCGCCGAGTATCCGCGAGCGCCTGGGGTTCGGCAACGACTTGCACGCCGGCGGCCTCCAATCGCGCGGCAAGCGCGTCGAGCGCGGCCGCATTCTCGACTTCCCAGCCGAAGAAGCGCGCACCATCTCCCATTGCGCGATCGATCACGACCCGCTGCTTGCGATCGTCCATCCGGAAGGCAAGCATGGAATTGCCGCGTTCGATCGCCTGCCAACCAACCAGTGACGTGCCGAACTGACGCCAGTCGTCCAGCGCGGTTGAGCCGAATCCGACATATCCTAATGCTTGCAACGACACGGTGGCCTCCCGCGACTTTCCTGATTTGGTAAGCCTACGCCGGTTTTTCGCCTCGTGCGAGCAGCCCTGCAGACGCTTGGCTCGCACGCCCGCGAGGCCGTCCGAGGCAGGTTCTCCCTTGACGCTGCGGCCCGGCCATGGTGTGTACACACACCATGAGCACCGTCGTTCACGTCTGTCGTCTTTGGTGGCGCACCTCCTAAAGAGGTGGCCGGTGCGAATTATCGTTAACGTTTATCGTCCAAGGGCCGCCATCGCAGGCGGCCTTCGTTTGTCCTGTGTGGCGTTCCCTCCGCAAGTTTCGTAAGAGGATCACATGAACAGGACCGTGTTCTCCCTGCCGGACCATAGTGAATATCGTACCGGTGGCGGCCTCGTGGTCGCTCGTTCGGTCGAGCATTTTTCCGGCGGCGCAAGCCGGCTGGACGACCTGATCGAACTGCTCGACCGCCGTCGCGGCGTGGTGCTGTCCTCGGGCACGACGGTGCCGGGACGCTACGAGAGCTTCGATCTCGGCTTTGCCGATCCTCCGCTGCAATTGCAGACCACAGGCGTGAATTTCTCGCTTTCCGCGCTGAACCCGCGCGGGGAAGTCCTGATCGCATTCCTGGGCGATGTACTTCGCGACGATTGCCTCGTCATCACTGAGCGCAGCGCAAGCCGTCTTGCCGGCCACATCCTGCGCGGCGAAGCGCCGGTCAATGAAGATCAGCGCACGCGCCGCGCCACCGTGATGTCGCTGGTGCGCGAACTTGTTGCCGCCTTCGGCTCAAACGAGGATTCGCTGCTCGGCCTGTTCGGTGCCTTTGGCTACGACCTCGTGTTCCAGATCGAGGATCTGGTGCAGAAGCGCAAGCGCGAGGACGACCAGCGCGACATCGTGTTGTTCGTACCCGACCGGCTGCTCGCCTATGACCGCGCCACCGCGCGCGGCGTCGTCCTGAGCTACGACTTTACCTGGGCCGGCCAGTCGTCGAACGGACGGTCGCGAGAGACGTCCGAAAGCGTCTATGCCGGGGCACCGCGGCAAGCGTTTTCCGATCACGCGAGCGGCGAATATCAGGCCACGGTGGAAACCGCGCGCGCCGCTTTTGCGCGCGGCGATTTGTTCGAGGCGGTGCCGGGGCAATTGTTCGGCGAGCCTTGCTCGCGTTCGCCGGCGGAAGTGTTCCAGCGGCTGTGCCGGATCAACCCGTCGCCTTACGGCGCACTGATGAACCTTGGCGATGGCGAGTTTCTGGTCTCGGCATCGCCGGAAATGTTCGTCCGTTCCGACGGCCGGCGGATCGAGACCTGTCCGATTTCCGGGACGATCGCGCGTGGCGTGGACGCAATCGGCGATGCCGAACAGATCAGGCAGTTGTTGAATTCGCAGAAAGACGAATTCGAACTCAACATGTGCACCGATGTCGACCGCAACGACAAGGCGCGCGTTTGCGTGCCCGGAACAATCAAAGTGCTGGCGCGGCGCCAGATCGAGACTTATTCAAAACTGTTTCACACCGTCGACCATGTCGAGGGCATGCTGCGGCCGGGCTTCGATTCCCTCGACGCCTTCCTGACCCACGCC
>NZ_DAHUXJ010000078.1 GCF_027307225.1 Bradyrhizobium sp.
GTTTCGCGGTAACCTCGTCATAGGAACTTCAAATTCTAAACCGCACTAGAATCATATAATTGGCTAGTGCTCCTTTGATTCCGAAGTTCGTAAACGTGGAGCCGCAATATGATACGAACTTCGGAATCGGAGCACTAGTGCCGCCCAGGTGAAGGCTGCCTAACGATGGCCGATGAAGACGACTCTGGCGAACGCACAGAAGACCCTACGCAAAAACGTCTCGACGAAGCGCAGGAACGCGGCGACGTCGCCAAGAGCCAGGAGGTCAACACCTGGTTCATGATCTCCGGCGCGACCCTTGTGCTGTCGACCTTTTCCGGCTCCATCGGCGGCATCGAGACGCCGTTGCGCAATCTCGTCGCCAATTCGTGGATGATCCGCACCGATGGCCCGGATCTTTTGCGGCTGGCGCAAAACCTGGAATATGCCGTGTTTGGCGCCGTCGGCGTTCCGATCCTGATGCTGATGCTGGCGGCGATCGCCGCCAACATGCTGCAGCACCGTCTGGTCTGGTCGGGTGAATCGCTCAAGCCCAAGCTCTCGAAGATATCGCCGATGTCCGGTGCCGAACGCATTTTCGGCAAGCAGGCCCTGGCCAATTTCGCTAAGGGCCTGTTCAAGCTGGTGGCGCTCGGCTCGGTGATGACCGCGATCCTGTGGCCGGAGCGGCATCGTCTCGAATCGATGCTGAAGCTTGACCCATCGGCCATGCTGGGCGTGGTCGTCAGCATGGCGCTGCATCTGATGGGAGCCGTGGTGGCAATGCTCGCCGTTGTTGCGATTGCGGATTATTTTTTCCAGTACCGGCAGTGGTACGAGCGGCAGAAGATGTCGCTGCAGGAAATCAAGGACGAATTCAAGCAGTCGGAAGGAGATCCCCATATCAAGGGCCGTATCCGGCAGTTGCGTCATGCACGCATGAAGAAGCGCATGATGGCGGCGGTTCCCAAGGCCTCCGTCATCATCACCAACCCGACCCACTATTCGGTCGCCTTGTCCTACGAGCGTGGCATGCCGGCGCCGATTTGCGTCGCCAAGGGCGTGGACCTGATCGCGTTGAAGATCAGGGAAGTCGCCGGCCAACACAACATTCCGATCGTCGAGAACGTGCCGCTGGCCCGCGCGCTCTATGCCACCGTTGAAATCGACGAGGAGATACCGGTCGAACACTACCATGCGGTCGCCGGGATCATCGGCTACGTGATGGGCCTCAAGGGTGGGGCTTCGGCCCGGCGGTAGCCGTGACAGGCCGCCGGTTCCGGACGGATATCGTTGATTGCCTTGCGAAATACCGAGGGGTGGACTTGCGCTAACGGGGCCGATTCAGGCAGTGAGGGGCTCGTGGTCTGATTCCATCAGCGTGCCGGCACGCCGAATCTAGCGTAAATGTAAATACTGCGCGTTGTTTCCGTGTCGACAGGCTAGTTTCCTTACCTCATGATCGCCGAACCTGACCACTATCCGCCGCAACAACCGGCCGCTGCCCAGGAGCCGGTGCGGCGGAGCGGCAGTATCCTGCTGGTGCTCGTGGTGGCGGGCGCCATCGTGGCGATCGCGCTTGCGCTCACCACCCTCGGACGGGCGCAGGCGCAGCCTTATATTCTGGGCCTGCTCGCACTGCTCGCGATGGTCGGGCTGTTCAACCTCTTTGCCTTTGCCGCCGGCATCGTCCGCTTCGCCGACCGTTCCGCCGACGATCCGGTCGTGCGGCGGATCGCCGATCTCGCCTATGACGGAATTGCCGTCACCGACTCGCGCGGTCATGTCGTCTATTCCAATTCGGCCTATCTGACGCTGACGGGGGCGGCGAGCCCCCATGACGTGCGCCCGGTGGAGCGGGTTTTTATCGGCAATCCGGACGTATCGGAGGCGGTGTTCCGGCTGCTCAAGGCGGCGCGCGAAGGCAAGCGTCAGCAGGAAGAGGTCCGCATCGCCGGCACCGATGGCGGCCTTGGTCGCTGGCTTCGGATGCGGGTCCGTCCGCTCGGTCAGAACAAGGGCGAGGCGAAGTATGCGGTGTGGTCGGTCGCCGATATCACCCGTGACCGCGAGCGGCAGGAGGACGTGTTTCAGGAGCTGCAACACGCGATCGAATATCTCGATCACGCCCCGTGCGGCTTCTTCTCGGTCAACGCGGCCGGCGAAATCGCCTATGTCAACGCGACGCTCGCCAACTGGCTCGATTACGACCTCGCGGAGATCGGATCGGGCGGCTTGAAGCTGACCGATATCGTCGCCGGCGACGGGGCCGCGCTTCTGACGTCGATTACGCCCGCGCCGGGCGCTGTCACGACCGAAGTCTTCGATGTCGATTTGCGGATGCGGACCGGCAAGACGATGCCGGCGCGGCTTTATCACAAGCTCGCTTTCGGTGCCGACGGCGCGCCGGGCGCCTCGCGGACGCTCGTTATCAGCCGCGCACGCGACGAGCGCGCAGACCCGCAGCGGGCGGCCGAAGTGCGCTTCATGCGCTTCTTCGACCATACGCCGATGGCGATTGCGACGGTCGACCGCTCCGGCGCGATCGTGAGCGCCAACGCGCGCTTCGCCAAGCTGGCGCAGGCGCTGGGCTCCGACGGCAAATCGATCTTCAACACGGTCAATGCGCGCGACCGCAATCTCCTGGTGGCGGCCATCAACCAGGCGGCAATGGGGCAGGGCGACATCGCGCCTGCCGAGGTGATGCTCGACGGCGCCAAGGAACGCTGGGGGCAATTCTTCGTCACCGCCGTCGAGGAGGACGAGCGCGAGGCCGAGGCCGCCATCGTCTACATGCTGGAGACGACCGAACGCCGCGCGCTGGAGAACCAGATCAACCAGTCGCAGAAGATGGACATGGTCGGCCAGCTTGCCGGCGGCATCGCGCACGACTTCAATAACGTGCTGTCCGCGATCATGATGGCGAACGACTTCCTGTTGAACGCGCACAAGCCGACCGATCCGTCGTTCCAGGACATCATGCAGATCAAGCAGAACGCGACGCGGGCAGCGACGCTGGTGCGCCAGTTGCTGGCGTTCTCGCGCCGCCAGACGCTGCGGCCGCAGGTGCTCGATCTCGGCGATGCGCTGTCCGATCTCACCATGCTGCTGCGCCGCCTGATTGGCGAGAAGGTGAAACTCGACCTGATCCACGGCCGCGACCTCTGGCCGGTGAAGGTCGACGTCTCGCAATTCGAACAGGTGATCGTCAATCTCGCGGTCAACGCCCGCGACGCCATGGCCGATGGCGGCAAGCTCACGGTGCGAACGGCCAACGTCACGACTGAGGACGCCGCGCAACTCGCCTACAAGGGCATGCCGGCGGCTGAATATGTCCGGATTGACATCATTGACACCGGCACCGGCATTCCAGCCGAGATCATCGACAAGATCTTCGAGCCGTTCTTCTCGACCAAGGATGTCGGCAAGGGCACCGGACTTGGCCTCTCGACGGTCTACGGCATCGTCAAGCAGACCGGCGGCTTCGTCTATGTCGATTCCGAGCCCGGCAAAGGCACGTCATTCCGCATCTTCCTGCCGCGACATCATGCCGAGCAGGAAGTGGCGGTCGAACTCGCCGCCGTCAATGGTTCGGGCAAGGAGGCGCCTGCCGAAGCAAAGCCGCGCACCGAACTGACCGGGCATGGCACGATTCTGCTGGTCGAGGACGAGGAGGGTCTGCGTTCGCTCAATGCGCGCGGCCTGCGTTCGCGGGGCTACAGCGTGATCGAGGCCTCCAACGGCGTCGAGGCGCTGGAGGCGCTGGAAGAGAAGGATGGCGCCGTCGATCTCGTGGTGTCGGACGTGGTGATGCCGGAGATGGATGGCCCGACGCTGCTCAAGACCATGCGCCAGCGCAATCCCGACCTGAAGATCATCTTCGTGTCGGGCTATGCCGAAGACGCTTTCGAGAAGAGCCTGCCCGAGAACCAGCAGTTCGCATTCCTGCCGAAACCCTTCACACTGAGCCAGCTTGTCGCAGCGGTGAAGGAGACCATGGCGCCCTAGTGGTCCGATTCTAACATTTGCATCCCGGTCTGGCTGGCATTTTTGCAAATGTTAGAATCAAAGGACCACTAGCAAATATAGATTCCAGTGGAGTTTTGGATTTGGCATTCGCACTACGCATTCCGGGCGGGAGGGTAGCGAATGCCAAATCCACTCCACTGGTAAGGTTGATAATGAGTTGCAAGACCTGATACCCCGCGACGCCGCGCCGCAGCCTCGCCCCCTCGCTGTGGCTTCCCTTTACAGGCGACTTTGCCCATCTAAGGGGCGCTTCCTCCCAAAGGCATCAAGGCCGTTGGGAAAACGGGTTTCCAGGGAACATCGCCATGAATTTCAGGCAACGTGCTTTCGGTTTGGTGCAGGCGCTCGCCGTCGTTTTATCGCTGGCCGTGCCGCTCGTCGTCGCGGCATCGTCGGCGGACGCGCGGATCGGCCGTGGCGTCAGCTCGGGCTCGCGCGGATCGCGGACGTATTCCGCGCCGCCCTCGACCTCGACGGCACCGAGTGCCGCCCAGCCCTTCAACCGCACGTCCACCAATCCCGGCAGTTCCGGCTTTGGCAGGCCGGGCGGCGGTTTCTTCAACCGTCCCGGCTCAGGCCTGTTCCGCGGCCTCGCGGCGGGATTCCTCGGCGCCGGGCTGCTCGGCATGCTGTTCGGCGGCGGCCTGTTCGGCGGGATCGGCGGATTCTCATCGATCATCGGGCTTCTCCTGCAGATTGCCGTGATCGTGTTCCTGGTGCGGCTTGCGATGTCGTGGTGGCAGCGCCGCCATGAAATGGGCACGGCCTATGCCGGCGGTCCGTCGCCGCTCGGCGCCCAGGCCAGTTCCCGCTCCGCGACGGGTTTTGGACTGGGATCCGGCAGCGCGCCGCTTCAGATTCTCCCCGCCGACTATGAAGCGTTCGAACGGTTGCTTGGGGACACCCAGGCGGCATGGTCGAACGAGGATGTCGGGCGGCTTCGCACACTAGCGACGCCGGAGATGGTGTCGTATTTCTCCCGCGATCTCGACGAGAACAGGTCGCGCAACGTCGTCAACAAGGTTTCCGGCACGAGGCTTCTGCAGGGCGACCTTGCCGAAGCCTGGCGCGAGGGCGGCGCCGATTATGCCAGCGTCGCGATGCGCTATTCGCTGATCGACACGACGCTTGATCGCAACAGCGGCCGCATGGTCGAGGGCAGCGAACAGCCGGAGGAAGTGACGGAAGTATGGACCTTCCTGCGGCCTCGCGGCGGCAACTGGATCCTGTCGGCCATCCAGCAGACTTCCTGATCACTTGAAAACGTGCTGGCGAAAGAGCGACGCCGCGGCAAGACCGTGGCGTTTTTCCTGCCCGTGGAATAATTTCGGCTGGGATTTGTTGGTGTTGATTGGTCCAGCCCGTGGGCAAGCGAAGCAGTAAAGTTGAATCAAGAACGATGGGAGGAATTTCAATGTCTGCATTTGCCAGAGATATTTCTCATCTTGGTCTTCTCTCGGCGGTTGCCTTGTTCGCAGGCCTTGCCGTGCAGCCAGCGCAGGCCCAATCGGCCAATATGACCTTCTTCGTTACCTCCGCCGGCCCCGGCAAGGGCGCCGATCTCGGCGGACTCGACGGCGCCGACAAGCATTGCGCAACGCTGGCGGCTGCCGCCGGCGCGACCGGCAAGACGTGGCACGCCTATCTCTCCACCCAGGCCGCCGACGGCAAGCCCGCCGTGAATGCACGCGACCGTATCGGCAAGGGACCGTGGCAGAACGCGAAGGGCGTCGTGGTCGCCAGGAACGTTGCCGATCTGCACAGCGCCGCCAATAATCTCAGCAAGCAGACGTCGCTTAGTGAAAATGGCGAGGTGATCAATGGCCGCGGCGAAACGCCGAACCGTCATGACGCCCTGACCGGATCGCAAGCCGACGGCACGGCATTTCCGGCCGGCGAAGATCGTACCTGCAAGAACTGGACGAGCGCGACGCAAGGTGCGGCGATGCTCGGTCATATCGACCGCATCGGTCTGCGCGACGATGACGCTTCAAAGTCCTGGAACTCTGCGCATCCCTCGCGTGGTCCGGACGGCGGCTGCTCGCAGTCCGACCTGAAGAGCACTGGCGGTGACGGCCTGCTTTACTGCTTCGCGGCGAACTGACTTCGGCGCTGGTACTTTTCTTCACCTCTTCCTAGGTCGGCGAGCGGCGAAGCGCTCTTGCGCGCCGGCGCGAAGCTGGGGTGCGTGTTTTCAACAACAATTCTGGTCATTCAACGAAACCGGCGCTCCGCCGAGCGGCCTTCGATCGGCCACCCCCTACTGCTCGCTCTCGCTCGCGGGGAGGGATACGGGGTTGCCTCGTCAAACGTGATTTCCCTGCCGCAGGTTTTTCGGAAGCCTCAACCGTTTGGTTGATGCGGGCAAGCCGCGACGCTGGCATTGAGTTAGGTGGCAATATCCGCAAAAACGGTGATGGCTCGCCGCAAGCACATTTCATCATTCGAATCACGCTGGGTCCGCGACGCCGTGATTTTCAGCAGTCGATGCGCGGAAACAACCGCCGCTGTCGCATGCGAGATACCTGCATTGGCACGAATAGCCCATACAGCGATGGCAAAGCTTGCGGAGCGGTATGGGCTGACTCCGACCGAAGCCGGGGTGCTGCGGGCCGTCGTCGAAGAGAACGGCAGCGTGCAGGCGATTGCTGCTGCGATCCGCTGCCGGAGGCGACCGTCAAGACGCATCTGCAACACCTGTTTCAGAAGGCCGGCAGCAGGCGGCCGATCGATCTCGTCAAGCTGGTGCTGACCATGGCCCAGCGCTCGGTCGAGTGATGACGGTCGAACGCCCGTTCAAATTCCCCCCACGATCCACAACAGATGGAGCGCCGCGTGCCAGTTGATTTCGAAAATAGTTCTGCCGCATCCAATCGGATCACAACCACGGATCAGGAGCGTCGCGCCAAGACGCTCGTTTCGGTTCTCGCCTTGGCTGCGGTGGTCTCGCTGGCAATGGCGATATTGGCCAGCTCGCGCATTCCGCCCGAAGGGCGGGCCGAGCTGTTCCAGATGCAATCCGCTCTCGTCGTACCTTAGGACAGCGGCGATTCCGTTGCCGATGTTGTGATCCATTTCACAAAGCGCGCGCGGCCGATCGCATACGATTTCGATCGGCATCGCCGGCAAAGCCGTTGCACGGCTGTTGTTGGCGTGCGCATGTTTCACTAGGATAGCCCTATTTTCTGCGGAGAGATTGCGTTCATTTGTTGTGGGGGAGCGGCGATGCGCGACACCGACAGTTTTGATCACCTCGCCGATATCATCTATGACGCCGCGGTCGATGCGGCAGAGTGGCCTCGCGTGCTTCAGCGGCTTGCGAGCACCTTTGGTGCCTCTTCAGCGCATCTCTCGATCGAGGCAACGCGATCAGCGCCGGCCCGGCTGATCTCTTTCGGTACCGACCCAAGCTGGGATCGGCGCTACGCTGAATATTACGGTCCGCGCAACGTCGCCTGGCAGCGGATGCAGCAACGCAAACTCAACGGAATTGTCTGCGACCGCCAAGTCTTGCCAAAGGAAGAGTTTCGTCGGTCGGAGTTCTACAACGACTTTCTGCGTCCGCAGGATAGCGAAGAGATCCTTGCGTCTCTCGCCGTGCCGCAAACGAACACGACGGGTGCTGGCGTCGTTACTCTCTGGCGGTCGGAGCGCTTCGGACCATGGCAGTCCACGCATATCGAAACACTCACGAGGCTGACGCCGCATCTGCGCCGCGCGATCCGGGTCAACCTGCGGATGGGAGAGCTACAAACCGAGCACCATCTGACCAGAGAGGCGCTCTATCGGCTGAACTCTGGCGTCATCCTGCTCACTGAGCAGGGGACGGTGGAGCTCATCAACAAGGCCGCCGAAGCCGTGCTCGCTGACGGGGCGCTGCGTCTCGAAGGGCGGCAGCTCGCTGCTGCAACGGCATCCGAGGGCACCGCCTTGAAGCAACTGGTCGCGAACGCGGCCCGAGGCGGAGACAGCGGTTCGCTGGTGATTGGCCGCGAAGGAAAGCCTTGCGTGCTGGTGTTCGCGATCCCGGCACGCGCGGAGAGCTGTGGGCTGATTGGCGGAGCGCGGGGCGCGATCGTGTTTCTCCGCGACCTTGAGCGGCCGCTGCGGCGATGCCCGACAGCATTCGCCGATCATTTCGACCTGACGCCTGCGCAAGTCGCGCTCGCCAACGAACTCCTGCAGGGCGGCGGGCTCGCGGCCGTGGCGAGGCGGCTTGGAATCTCCCACGCCACCGCCCGAACGCATCTCATTCATATCTTCCAGAAGACTGGCGTGCGGCGCCAAGCCGAGCTGGTTAGCCTCGTGCTGGAATGGTCGAGGTGACGGACTGAAAGCAACCCGGCGGGCTGGTCCGGTTGACCCCTCAATAGCGGCCATCCGAGCACCCCCCGGACAGACGAGAAAAGGGCCACGGCAGACATCGGGCACAGCCAGTCAGGGCCCAGAAGAGAAATCTTGTTGATAATGTCGGCGCGCCTTAGGCTTCCGCCCTTGAGGGCCCTTATGGAAATCAAGCGTGCACTGCCCCGTTGCCAAATTCGAGACGTCGTGCGCTCGTTCGAAGAGAGACGGGTCGAATTGGGAAGCGCGGTGCTGTCCTGGCCAGTCGCTGCAAGGCCTCATCAGATCCTGAATATTCATCTGGCGGAGCCTTATCGCGTTCGCGTCAATGGTGGTCAGGAAAACACCGCGCCGGAAATGGGTGTGGTGGGGCCGCAAACCTATCGTCGTGCCCATGTTCGTCTGTCGGGCTCGATCCACGTTTTCAACATCTTGTTTCAGCCGACCGGCCTGAACCGTTTGGTCGGAATCAAGATGACGTCCTTGGTCAATCAAGACCCTGCAGCTTCAGACGTTCTTGGCAAATCCGCCGCCGATCTCGGCGATGCCGTACGTATGGCGCCGGACTTTAATCTGCGCGTTGCGGCCGTCGAACGGTGGATCGGGACGATCCTCGACAGGCGCGGCCCGGACGACGTGATCGGCCTCGCCTCACAACGGATGATTGCCGTCCGGGGACAAGTGCGGATCGAGGATTTGGTCGCGAAATCCGGTCTTAGTGCCAGTCAATTCCAGCGTCGTTTCGCGGCACAAGTCGGGATGACACCGAAACTGTTCACACGAACGATCCGGTTCGAAAGAGCGCTGATCGCGCGCCGCGATGCCCCGAACCGCCCCTGGACCGACATCATTCACGAACTCGGCTACTTTGATCAAGCGCATTTCATCCGCGAATGCCACGCCTTTGCTGGCTTGTCGCCGAGCGGGCTCGTCGGCGACTGGGACAACATCTTTTTCCCGGCAGATGACTAAAATCTACAAGCGCTTTCCCCAGTTTTCTCGCAAGCTATGGCCGAACGGGAGCAACGGCGAAGATGATAGTCACGCGGCGCAGATTCGGCATCATCGCAGCTGGAATTGCGGTCGTCGCGGGCAACCCAGACTTGGAGCGATAGGCATGTCGGCAAATCTGGAGCGCTTCAAAGCCATTATCGAGCGCGGCTTTTGTCGGGGGGACCTGACGGTTGCGGACGAAGTTTGCGCTGAGGAGCTGATCGAACATGAATATCTGTCAAAAACCGGCTTCCCCGGTCCACAAATATTGAAAGCGCAGATCGAGGATGCGAGGCACAACATCAAGGATCTTAAACTGACGATAGAGGCGATCGCGGAAACCGGTGATACGGTGTGGGCACGCAGCAAGGCAACGGGCTGCGATCCGCGCTCGGGAAAAACGGTGACCATCGATGTCATCGATATCTGTCGTTTCGCCGATGAAAAACTCGTGGAACATTGGGGGGTGCCCGATAGGTTTGCCCTTCTTCACCAAATCGGAGCGCTGCCGTCCCCACCCAAACCAACCTAACCTAACCTAACCTAACCTAACGCCGGCGATGACCCGATCGCAACCTGGTTCCCATGTCCTCATCGCGCCGCGTGCGGAAACGCCCTGTCTTTGGTCTGCTCCACTGTCGGCCGAAAACAGCAGGCTCGAAATGGACGTACATGACGTGGCTATTCAGCCCACAATGTGAGCGAGCTCAGGTCAGCAGCAATTTAGCGACCGACTGAGTTATAGATTGAAATGCGGAGACGGTGCGCAACTATGCGAGGCGGCTGGGACTGGGTATCAATGGTGAGCGCCATCTTTGTCGCAGGTTATGCAGCGATCGCGATTGGATATGTGGCGCACTACGATCTGGGGTTCTCGCTTAACGAAATTCGCGGCGCGGCAGCGTTAGTTGCGATTGTCATAGCGGCGCTAACTTGCATCGATTTCTTCGGCAAAAGGCTGCGCAAGCACAGATAAGCTTGCGAGACGGCCACTCGTTCCCGATGCTGGTAGTACGTTCACAACAAGGCGTTTTGATTTGCTATGCCGCCTTCCGGCTCAAACTTCCGCATCGGGATCACAACCGTGCTGTCGGTTGCGACGCTCTTGGGATGGCTCTATGCGCTTCGATCTGCGCTGGGGTGAGCCAAACGCCATCCTGCCGCTGAATCCTCGGAAGATCACAGCGGCTCCAGGGCGATGGACCTATTTATATTCGATATGCCAGGAACCGTCCCACTTCGCGGCCGGCGGGTTCTGCTTCAGTTTGGCGACGCGCGCGAGCAGGGCGATCGAAGGGCCGTCTTCGGGCACAGCCTCGAGCGCTGCGGCAAACGCAGCTTCAGCCTCGTCCCAGCGTTGCGCTCGATACGCCGTCAGTCCTGCCGCATAATGCGCGCATACCAGCTTCTGCTGCGGTGAAAGATCGTCTTTCCTGCCCATGATCTCATAGATCGTTTGCTGCCGGCTCTGGCCAGTGACCACCACGCGATCGATCTCGCGAAGCGCGAAGTCGGCCGCGCATATCTTCGCGGTCGCCTCCGAGATCAGGCAGCGGCTGCCATAGGCCTTGTTGGCCGTCTCCAGCCTCGCAGCGAAATTTACGGTGTCGCCCATTACCGTGAAGCTCATCATGTATTCCGAGCCGATGCTGCCGACCAGCGTCTCGCCCGTTGCGATCCCGATCCTGAGATCGCAATTGGCCGCGATCGCGCGTACCCCGAGCAGTTCCGGCAGCTCCTTTCGCAAGCTCGACAGATGGCCGATCATGTCGATGGCGGCAGAACAGGCGCATTTCGCCTGCTCGGCATCCTCAACGAAGGGCGGACCCCAATAGGCCATGATGCCGTCGCCAATATATTTATCGATCACGCCGCGATGGGTATGGATCGGTTCGGACATGGTCGACAGGTAGCGGTTCATGATCTTGACCAGGCCTTGCGGCGTGACGCCTTCGCTCAGCGCCGTGAAGCCCTTCATGTCGCAAAACATCACCGTCATCATCCGCCGCTGCCCCTCGGCGGCGGCAGCGGCAGGTTCGCCGAGCAGGCGTTCGGCGATCCGGGGATCGATATAGCGGCCAAAAGTCTCGCGGACCCGCTGGTTCTGGCGCAGCCGCTCGATCATTCGGTTGAAGGCCGCGGAGAGCTGGCCGATTTCATCGCGAGTGGTCACGCTGATGGATCCGTCCAGCCGGCCCGCCTCGACCTGGCGGGCGCCCTCCAGCAGGCGCAGCACCGGGCCGGTAATGCCGCTGCCCACCATCATCGCGAACACGAAGCCGAGCACCGCCGCGATGCCGGTCACGATCGCCGATATCCAGATCGCCTGCCGTTGTCCGCGGATGACGGTCGCGGCGCTGGCATGGACCTGGCTCAACATGTCCGCTCGGATGCCGTCGATCTTGTGATCGAACTCCGCGCGCAGTGCATCGGCGGTAGCGAGCGTCGATCTCGCCTCGTCGAAATTGCGCGCGTCGAGCTGCTTCAGCAGGATTGCGTCCTGCTCGTCGAGGCGCTGGCGAAGATCGTTGACGGCTGTGTCGATACGGTCGTCGAGACGGCCGAGCGCGGCGTTGTCGGATGGCGTCGAGGTGTCGTCGATGATCGCAGCGATCTGCTTGCGCGCGGCCTGCGCCTCGCGATCGACCTCGGGGTTGACGGACTGGAAGATCTTCAGGTGCGCCGCGTAGCTCGCCTCGTCGGGCGGATTGGCCATTTTGGCGATGGTCATCTGCCGCACCGCCAGCCCGCGCTCGAGCGACCTGACATTGGCCCGCGCCAGATCGCCGTAAGCCAGGACGTAGCGATTGCTCAGTTCGTCGAGCAGGTGGCCGACACGCGCCGCCATGAACATCGACAGGGCAGACGTGATCACGGCCAGCACGATCAACCCGGCGGCGATGCCGACAATCTTTTGCCTGATCGATCTTTGAAACATGCCCCTGGTGGTCCGATGAGTCTGAACCGGAAGAACCCACAATGACCAATTTCGATGCCGCGCGAAAGCCGTCTGGCCGCCCCCGTCCCAAGTATGGACCGTGGATATCGCTCCAGACCTCTTCACCTGATGCGCCGCTTTTCTCGCCGCGGCGGGGCGCGCGGCGGCAAAAGCAGCGGCTGCAACGAGATGCGAATGCGGCGGATTGAAACCGGTCAGGCCGCGACCGTCTCCGGTGCAGCCGCCGTGGCCGGCGCGGGTTCACGGACGAAGCGCGCGGCGGCTTCGATCACGGTCGGCAATTGCGCGACGGCCACCGGCCTTGCGAATAGAAAGCCCTGGCCCTTGGCGCAGCCTGCCTGCGCCAGGAAGTCCCACTGCGCCTCGGTCTCGATGCCCTCGGCGAGAACCGGCATATGCAGGCTTTCGCCGAGTGCGAGCACGGTTCGGACAATGGCGGCGGCCGCTGCGTCATGCGGCAGCCGTTTGACGAAGGTCTGATCGAGCTTGATCTTGTCGAACGGGAAGGCGTGCAGCGTCGCCAGCGACGAATAGCCGGTCCCGAAGTCGTCCATTGCGACCGTAATGCCCATGGCCTTCAGCTTCCGCAGGATGTGCAGCCCGCGGCTCTGATCCGACATGATGGTCGACTCCGTGACCTCGACCTCAAGCCGCGACGGCGACAAGCCGGTCTCCATGAGAATGCCGTGGATCATCTCGGCGAGATCTTCGCGGCCGAACTGCACGGGCGACAGGTTGACCGCGACGGTGCCGGGAATGTTGCCGATCGCGGCGTCGCGGCAGGCGGCGCGCAGCGCCCATTCGCCCATTTCCATGATCGCCTTGGTTTCTTCGGCGAGCGGAATGAATTCGCCCGGCGAGATCATGCCAAACTTCGAATGCTTCCAGCGCATCAAGGCTTCGGCGCCGCAGATCTTGCCGTCATTGAGCGAGGTCTGGAGCTGATAGTATAACATCAGCTCGTCGCGCTCCGTCGCATGGTCGAGGTCGCGGGCGAGCGCGCGGCGCTTGCGGGCGCTGTCGTCCATTTCGCGGCTATAGGCGCAGATCGAGCCCTGTCGCGTGCTCTTGCCGCGCTGCATCGCGAGCTTGGCGTTGCTCAGGAGTTGATCGCGCTCGGGCGTGTCGGTCGGGAATAGCGAGAAGCCGATCGAGGCGGTGAGATCGACGGCGTGGCCCTGGACGGTGAACGGCTCGGCGAAGGCCCGCGAGATGCGCTCCGCGAAGGCTTGCGCATCGTGAGGGTAGTTACCGGAGGTGGCCAGTGCGAGGAATTCGTCGCCGCTCTGGCGCGCCAGGAATTCGCCTCCTGCAAGCTGCTTGCGCATACGCTCGGCGGCTTCGATCAGCAGGAGATCGCCGGCGCCATGACCATAGAGGTCGTTGATGTCCTTGAAGCCGTCGAGGTCGATCGAAAAGGCCGCGAGCTTGTGCGCCTTCTCATGGGCTTCGGCGGCATCGAAGGCGAGTCGCTCGTTGAAGGCGATGCGGTTTGGCAGCCCCGTCATCGAGTCATTGAAAGACAATTGATGGATGCGATCGGCCGATTCCGTGCGCGCGCGCAGATCGATGATGTAGGTCGAAAATCCGCTTCCCATCACCAGAAGCACCGCGCTCACGACGGCAACCGCCAGCAGATTGGCCGGCAGCAGATAGGACGGCAGGCTCACCGAGGCGTCGGGCGCCATCGACGCCGCCGCGGTGAGCGAATAGTGCATCACGCAGATCATAAAGGCGAGCACGATCGCAGCGCCGTGGCGGCACCAGCGAGTGACCGGACGATTGGCGCGGTTGACCGCGAGCGCGCTGAGCCCAAGCCCGAGCACGAAGGTGATCGCCACCGCATAGGCGTTCCACTCGAAGCTGCCTTGTATATGCCAGGCCTTGAGCGCTACGAAGTGCATGGCAAGGACACCGCAGCCCATCACCAGTCCGCCGGCTTCCGGCGCCAGCGTGAAATGGCGGCTTCCGATTTCGAATCCGACGAGGCAGGAAATCACGGCAATGACCAGCACCGCGCCGGTTGCGACCGGTTCGAAGCCGCTGGTCAGCAACGGATCGAGTGCAAGAATCGAAATGAAAGTCGAGGCCCAGAGCGCTGCGCCGGTGCCGACCGATGCCATGAAGAGCCAGCCGTGGCGCGTGGCGCCGTCGGTGGCGCGCGCTCGCGCAAAATGGCGCATGCCGACCCAGGTGCCGAACAGGCAGACGGCGCCTGCAATCAGGACCAGGATCTGTTGGTAGGCAAAGCTATAAGCGGCCGAGTGGAGCATGGCGTTCTCCTCAAGCGCCAACCTTAGAGCCCGTGGTGTTAATCCGCGAAGGATTTACCGGTCCAAATGATGTGAATCCTGCATACTTTGCGAAATAGCGTTGAAATTTTGTAAGAAACACCAGTGAAAGATCGGCGTTGTCGCAGATAATGCCGCTTTCCCTGCGGTTCGCTTTAACGGCCCGTTAAGGAGGAATTTCCCGATGCGATACGAACTCTACTACTGGCCTTCGATCCAGGGCCGCGGCGAGTATGTCCGTCTCGCACTGGAAGAGGCCGGGGCGGATTATGTCGACGTGGCTCGGCAGCGTGGCGTGCCCGCAATGATGCGGATGATGGAAGAGGGCGCTGCGCCGCCTTTCGCGCCGCCCTTTCTCAAGGCGGGCAAGTTCGTGATCGGGCAGACCGCCAACATCCTGTTCTATCTCGGTGCGCGCCACGCTCTCGCGCCGACGACCGAGGCAGGCCGGCTGTGGCTGCATCAATTGCAGTTGACGATCACGGACTTCGTGCTGGAAGCGCACGACACCCATCATCCGCTCGGTCCCTCGCTTTATTATGAGGATCAAAAGGCGGAGGCGAAGAAGCGCACCCGCGAATTCTGGAAGGAGCGCGTGCCGAAATATCTGGGGTATTTCGAATGTTTGAGCGCGAAGAACCGCGGTACCTGGGTGACCGGCCGCAAGGTCACCTATGTCGATCTCTCGCTGTTCCAGCTCGTGGCGGGGCTGCGCTATGCATTTCCGAGGCGGATGAAGGCCTTCGAGGCGAAAATTCCGAAACTATGCGAGCTGCACGATCGCGTTGCCGCCCGCCCGAAGATCGCGGCCTATCTCGCCAGCGACCGCCGCATTCCCTTCAACGAGGACGGCATCTTTCGGCACTACAAGGCGCTGGATGTGTGAATTGAGTTGTCATTCCGGACAGCGGCGAAGCCGCTGATCCGGAATCTCGCGCCGCCATCTCCAGATTCCGGGTTCGCCTCTTGCGAGGCGCCCCGGAATGACAGGTGAATTCTACCTGTTCCTGCCGTCGATCGGCGTCATCTTGAGGCTTGCGAGTTCGATGCCGTCGATGCAGCTCACATTGAGCGCCACCATCGGCGTGCCGTCCGGCTTGTTACCGCGCGCAAACACCTCGACGCCGCAATCGTTGCAGGACTGGTGACGGATCGCGTGTTTGTTGAAGAGATATTCCTTCAGATTGTCTTCGCCGGCGCGGAGTTGAAACCGCTCCGGCGTCACAAAAGCGAAATGCAGGCCGCGCTTGGTGCAGATCGAGCAGTTACAGGCGGTCACGACAGCAAGATCGGTGGTGCATTCGAAGCGCACCAGGCCACAATGGCAGCCGCCGGTTACGGTTTTGCTTTCGGACATCTTCACCACACTCCCGGCAACAGGCGATAGCGCACGCGCGCCGCATAATCGGGATAGCCTGATAGCCCCGTCATCAGTGTCTGCTCCTCGATGCGGATCCGGACGGCAAAGAGAAGGGCGAAAACCGGCGAGATCGCCGTTCCCCACCACGATCCCAAGAGCAACGCGATGCCGACCATGTACAGCACCGCGGCACTATACATGGGATGGCGGACAAAAGCGTAAGGTCCGGTTGAGACGACGTGATGGCCGCGCTCGGACTGAACCTTCACCACCGCTGCCGCAAACGTGTTCTCGGTGAACACCCACATGATGAAGGCGGAGGAGGCGATCAGCAGCAATAGCCCGAGCGCTTGCCACGCCAACGGCATCCGGCCAGGGTGAAAGCGCTCATCAAGGCCCATCACGATGAGCCAGGTCACGTTCACCACCAGGAACACCGCGAGAAACGTTTTGTCGGCGGCGGGCTGGTCGCGCTGGACCGGAGAGCGCATGCGCTCGGCCAGAAGCCCCGGGTTGTGCTTCGCCAGCCACGATCCGAAGCCGAGGCCGGTCGCTACCATAAAGGCCAGAAAAACCCACGCGCCCGGCCAGTGCGACGTGCCGGCCGGCAGGAACAACAGCACGGCAAAGGCGAGGATCCAGGCGAAGGTCTGCAACAGCCATTTCGCGATCATTCGGAGTCCTCCTGTGAGGAAGACACTTAATGATCGCGCGGCTTTTCGGCAAACCAGTCGACTGGAAACACCGGCGACGGTTGGCGGAACTCGCGCTCAGACGAGCTGGTTGACCCGCGTTCCCTGTCCGGGTGGCAGCGGCGGCGGAGCCGGCGGCTGGGCCGAGCTCGCGTCATTGCTGCTGTCGCTGGCGTCGTTGCTGTTGTCGGCCGTCGCGGCGGGCGCGGCTTGCGTGTTGGTGTCGAGATAGTTGAATGGCAGCGGCGCTTGCGTGGAGGAGATGCTTGAAACGCTCATGGGTCGCAAATCCCGAATGTTCAGGTCAGCCTCGACCCTAGCGGGACCTTGCGAAGACCACATGAATCCGGTCGATCAAATGCGATCGGTTTCGCTAACCGGGCGGAAAGCGTGAAGGCGGGCAAGCGCGGCAACGGCGCCTACTCGTCGATCCCGCGCGAAATCGCGATCGCGGCATCTTGCCTGGTCCGCGTGCAATTCATGTTGAGGCGGCGGTAGCGGATCGAGACGTCGTCGCCGCGGAAAATGCCCATTCGCGACAGGCAGCTTGAGACACCCTTGAGCAATTCATCCTTCGGCACGGTGAAGACGATGGCGGCCGCGCCGGCGACGAAGGCGGCGAAGTCGGCTTTCGGCTTGCGCTTGTATCCCTTGACATAGAGCTCGTTGGAATATTTGCGGTTGGGGCAGCCGAGCGACATTTCCTTCGCCATCGGATGCGACAGATAAATGATGTTGGCGGCCGTGATGCCGACCTTCAGCCCTTCGATCTGCTTGAGCTGGTTGGCGATGTCCGTGCAATGATCGGCCCGCGCGGGTGAGGGGGCAGTGGCGGAAAATACCGCCAGCACGGCGGCGAGCAGGATCGATCGGCGGAAAAGCCCTGACGTCATGGTGACAGCCCCTCAATTCCCGGCATCAAAGCCTCAAGCGGGTAGGGAGTGCAAGAGATGTTAGAAAAAGAAGAGGGATGATAGAAAAAGAAGGAGCGGTGCGCGGATCGCGGCGCTCAAAACCTTCCCTTCGGCACAAAAGAGCTTAGAACGATGGGATCGCGGGAGGCCTTCTCAGACGGCTTCCGGCCTAGAACCCTAAGAGCTCACCCCATGAACGCCCCTTCCGCCTTTCCCGATAGCCAAAAGCCCGTTCCGCCCTACAAGCACACGCCGCTGTTTCCATTGGGCGCGGACACCACGCCCTACAAGAAAATCACGACTGAGGGCGTGCGGGTCGAGAAGGTGCTTGGCAAGGACATGCTGGTGGTCTCCCGCGAGGCGATGCGGGCGCTGTCGGAAGCAGCCTTCGGCGACATCAACCATTATCTGCGGCCGGGCCATCTGAAGCAGTTGCGCTCGATCCTCGACGACAAGGAAGCGAGCGACAACGACAAGTTCGTCGCGTTCGATTTCCTGAAGAACGCCAACATCGCGGCCGGCGGCGTGCTGCCGATGTGCCAGGACACCGGCACCGCGATCATCATGGGCAAGAAGGGCTGCAACGTCATCACCGACGGCGAGGACGAGGCCGCGCTCTCGGAAGGCGCGCGCGATGCGTACCTGCGGCGAAACTTGCGCTACTCGCAGGTCGCGCCGCTGTCGATGTATGAGGAAAAGAACACCGCCAACAACATGCCGGCGCAGTGCGAGATCTATGCCGAGGGCGATGACGCCTACAAGTTCATGTTCATGGCCAAGGGCGGCGGCAGCGCGAACAAGAGCTTCCTGTTCCAGGCGACGCCGTCGGTGTTGACGAAAGACCGCCTGCTGGCCTTCCTGAAGGAAAAGATCCTTACCCTCGGCACCGCTGCGTGCCCGCCCTATCACCTCGCGATCGTGATCGGCGGCACCTCGGCCGAATTATGCATGAAGACGGTGAAGCTCGCGTCGGCGCGCTATCTCGATGCGTTGCCGACCCATGGCTCGGCGGATGGCAACGCCTTCCGCGATCTCGAGATGGAGCAAGAGATCCACAAGATGACGCAAAGCCTGGGAGTGGGGGCGCAATTCGGCGGAAAGTATTTCTGCCACGACGTGCGCGTCATCCGCATGCCGCGCCACGGCGCGTCGCTCCCGATCGGGCTTGGCGTGTCCTGTTCGGCCGACCGCCAGGTGCTCGGCAAGATCACCAAAGACGGCGTCTATCTCGAAGAGCTCGAGCACAATCCGGCGCAGTACCTGCCGCAGGTCGAGCAAGCGCTCGGCGGCGAGGTGATCAAGGTCGACCTCGGCAAGCCGATGAAGGAGATTTTGGCGACGCTGTCGAAATATCCGGTCAAAACGCGGCTGTCGCTGTCCGGCACCATGATCGTGGCGCGCGATTCCGCGCATGCCAAGCTGCGCGCGCGGCTGGAGAAGGGCGAGCCGCTGCCCGACTACTTCAAGAACCATCCGATCTATTACGCCGGCCCGGCAAAGACGCCGGAAGGTTACGCGTCGGGCGCGTTCGGCCCGACCACCGCGGGACGCATGGACTCCTTTGTCGACCAATTCCAGGCCGCCGGCGGCTCGATGGTGATGGTCGCCAAGGGCAATCGCGCGGTCGCGGTGCGCGAGGCCTGCAAGAAACACGGCGGCTTCTATCTCGGCTCGATCGGAGGTGCGGCTGCGAATCTCGCCGAGCACTGCATCAAGAAGGTCGAAGTCGTCGAATATCCCGAGCTCGGGATGGAAGCGATCTGGCGCATCGAGGTCGTGGACTTTCCGGCCTTCATCATCATCGACGACAAGGGCAACGACTTCTTCAAGGAGTTGAACCTGGGTTGATGCGTGCCCCGGATGCGGTGCAGCGCTTTAGCGGTGCGCTGCTGATCCGGGGTCCATTCGGTCCCGGGATATGGGTCCGCATCTGCGGTGCACCACTTTCGTGTCGCACCGCGTGCGGGACACGAGAGTAATTGGAAGGGGCGGCAGATGATCGAGTGGTTTGACGACCTCAAGGTCGGCATGCGCTTCAAAAGCGAGAGCAAGACCGTCTCGAAGGAGGAGATCCTGCGCTTTGCGAGCGAGTTCGATCCGCAGCCGTTTCATCTCGACGACGAAGCAGCGAAGCATACGGTTCTCGGCGGGCTTGCCGCTTCCGGCTGGCATACGGCGGCGATCGCCATGCGCCTCGCATTGTCGACCAAACCGTTCGGTCCACATCCGCTGTTCGGGGCGGGGGTCGACGGGTTGCGCTGGATGGTGCCGGTGCGGCCGGGCGACACGCTCCATCTCGAAGGCGAGGTGACCGAACTGATCCCTTCGAAATCAAAACCGATCGGCGTTGCTCGGGTCAAATGGACCACTTTCAACCAGAACGGCGAGGCGGTCTACACCTTCAATCCGATCGGCATCGTGCCGCGCCGGCCGGCATGAGCTGGTTGGGGATTCTATCTGCGGCGGACTATCGCATTTGCGTGGCGCTTTCTTTTCCCTCCCCCTTGCGGGGAGGGTCGGCGAGCTCGGAAGCGCTCTTGCGCTTCAAAGCGAGCCGGGGTGGGGGTTTTCAAAATGACCTCTCAATTCGAGCGCCCCCACCCGACCGTCGCTTCGCGCCGGCCACCCTCCCCACGCGTTCCGCGGGGGAGGGATAAGAAGGAACGGTTCAGGGCCAAGTTGCCTCCCGGTCACAGTCCCCTTTGCCCTTCTCAACGCCGCACTGCTGCCGTTCTGCCATGGAGTGATATGCTGACGTGCGAATCAGGAATCCGGATCATGAGTGCAGACAGCGACAGTCGGATTGCGTGGCACAGGGTTCAGCTCCGGAAAAACCGGGAAGCGTTGAAGGCGCTGGAGAACGCGCGCTTCACGTCGGGGGAAATTGCCGGACGCCGCAAGCAGACGTCGCACGCCATCGCTGACCTGAAGGAAAAGATCGCGGAATCGGAGCGCTGTATCGCCCTGCATGACCGCCCGGCCCGGCGGCCGCTCGCCACCGACTTTCGCAGCCTCGCCGGCGTGAACTGGAGTCATTGGAACGCCAACGGCGGCAGCGAGCGCTAGTCGGCGCAGATCTGATCTCGTCGCGCGCCCGGCAAGTGGGGACGCGCTCCCCGGACACAGCGCAGCGCCTTAAGCGCGTTCACGCGCGTCTTCGACACGCTATGGCGGTGCGCTGTTGATCCGGGGTCCATTGGCAGTGTGGGTCCCGCATCTGCCGTGCACCACTTCGCGTTGCACCGCGTGCGGGACACGAGAGTGCCATTGCCGCATCCGGCGCGTGCTCATGGCCGATTCACTCTTCTTCCGACTTGAAAAATCGGCTGATATCGCGAAGCATTGCCGTGAGCGGCAACACCGGCGATGGAGAATTCCTGTGCGCAAAGTCCTGTTCGTGGCGGCAATCCTGGCGGCGCTGGTGTCAGGCTGTGCAAGCGCTGAAGCCGGGGAACTCACCGGCACGCTCGCCAAGGTCAAGGAGCTCGGATACATCACCATCGGACACCGCGAGGCCTCGGTGCCGTTCTCCTACGTCGACGACAAGCGCCAGCCGGTCGGTTTTGCCATCGACATCTGCGGCAAGATCGTCGATGCCGTGAAGCGCGAATTGGAAATGGAAAAACTCGAAGTACGCTATCAGCTGGTGACGGCCTCGACGCGCATTCCGCTTCTCGCCAACGGCACGATCGATCTTGAATGCGGCAACACGACCAACAATGCCGAGCGGCAGAAGCAGGTCTGGTACACCAACACGCATTTCCTGACGGCGAGCCGTTTCCTCTCGCGGGTTGACGCCAACGTCCGGTTGATCGCTGACCTCAAGGGCAAGACGGTGGTCTCGCCCGCTGGTTCGACCAACATCAGGCAGGCGCTCGAATTCAATAACCGCTTGCACCTCGGGATGACGATCGTGCCGGCGCAGGATCAGGGCGAGGCGTTCCTGATGGTCGAGACGGGGCGGGCAGCCGCCTTCGTCCAGGACGACATCGTGCTCGCCGGCCTGATCGCGATCGCCAAGGACCCGAAGGCGTACATGATTTCCGAAGACGCGTTCTCGAAACCCGAGCCGTACGGAATCATGCTGCGCAAGGATGATGTGGCATTCAAGGCGCTCGCCGACGCCGCCACTTCCGCCCTCTACAAGAGCGCCGAAGGCCGGGCGCTCTATGCCAAGTGGTTTACGCAAGCCATCCCGCCGAAGAACGTCAACCTCAACATCCCGATGAGCGAGGCGATGAAACGGGCGTTCGAAAAGCCGACGGATTCGCCGGATCCGGCGGCTTACTGAGCGGCACGCTGTCAAGTCTCTGCCGCGGCTTCCAGCCTGATTTCCCCCGGCTGCTCCGCGACAAGATTGAGACGTGCGAGCTTTTCGATGGTGAACCAGTTGTCCCGGAAGATGGCGTCAGCGTCGATCCTGCTGACCGCGCGTATGGTGACGCTGCAGGCGTGCCGTGCGCCCGCGTTCGTCATCTGAAAATTGATTTTGAAATCCGCTGCCCTTCGGGCATGCGATAGCGATCGCTGCTCTCGGCGCATTCTGACGCTCCCCTGGCGCAACTCATTTTCCCCAAGTTGCAGCGGTGACTGTACGTTAGCGATTGGGAATCCCGTTGGGCGGGATTGGGGCGGCAGCAAGAACGATTGTGTTTCGTTTGGCTTTGCCGATGCGGCTTCGCGACTGTCCGCGCTAGAGCTGAGGTCCAGCGCGCCTCGTTCAGCTTGAACGACGTTAAGTCTTCGGCCGGTGCACGGCCGCGAAAAATAGTCATTTTTGGGAGATGTTCATATAAGCCGTCCACGCCGCGCTAGCCAGGAGCTGAGATGGATCGGTTATGCATACCCTGGCGACCTCAGCTATTGCCTCTTTTTCGGTAAAGTTCGGTTGGGCTTGTTCACTTGCCGCGGCAACATAATTGAGCCCTGACCAGAATCCAAAGATCCAGACGGTCCCTTCTGCTCGTGTAGCTGCTGATGAGCGCCAATGAGCGCATGTCGAAGCACCGACGCCACTCACATGGACTGCAACCTTCGCATCTTCCGCCTGAGCGATCGAAGAGAGCAAGCATGCTCCAAGCAGGAGAAACAAGATCGGTCTTGGCATGAACTATTTCCGGTAGCCGGGCGATTGAGGTCGGGCGATTGAAGGTCACCGCGACGAAGACGTTGGAGCTGCCAAAAGCTGCGCCGAGGTGGCTTCCTTCGAATCCGAAGGCGCGTGATCCGGCTCCGATGCAGCGGCGGCGGGGCTCTCAAATTGCGCGCGATAGACGTTGACGTTCTCGATCACGCGCTGGACATAATTGCGCGTTTCCGAAAACGGAATGCGTTCCACCCAATCGATCGCGTCCACCCTGGAATCGCGCGGATCGCCATATAGCTTTACCCAGTCTCGCACGCGGCCTCGGCCGGCGTTATAGCCGGCGAAGGCCATGATGTGCGAGCCCGCATATTCCTTCAGCAATGCGCTGAGTTCGGCCGCGCCCATTTGCGTGTTGTAAGCGGGATCGGCGACCATCCTGTCCCAGTCATAGGTGACGCCGAACCGCTTGGCGGTATCGCGCCCGGCCTCCGGCGTGACCTGCATCAGGCCGACGGCGTTGGCGGACGATTTGTCCTTCTGGTTGAACGCACTCTCGGTGCGCACGACAGAATAGATGATGCTCCGCTCGATGGCGGGGGCGATCGGGCTAAATTGCGGAATTCCGATCGTCGGGAACGCGTACCGATCGAACGCGAGCCCGCGGGCGAGCGCCAGCTTGCCGATCTGCAACATGGCGCGCGCATCGTTGTGGCGGCCGGTCAACTCGGCAAGCGCAACCAGCACGGCCACGTCGTTGCTCTGTTCGGCGAGGTTGGCGACCAACGACAGCACGACGTCGCGTTCGCCGAGCGTGTAAAGGATTTCGGCGGCCCGCACGCGTTCGTCGGCAAGCGTTGCGTCACTGACCGGGTCGGGCGCCCGCAGCTCGATCTCGCCGAGGTCGAGCTTGGCGCGGGCAAGCTGTCCATAATAGGCGGTGGGGTACCGGCTGGCGGCCTCGTAGCCGGCGCGCATCGCATCCTTCTGCCCGGTGGCTTCGGCAACGCGCCCTCGCCAATAATTCGCCCGTGCGAGCACGATCGGATCGACCGCACCGTCGTCTATATGTGCGAAATGTGCCCGCGCCGTCGCGGGATCGTTGCGGTAACGCAGGGCGATCCACCCGCACATGAAGTGGAAGTCGGCGCGGTAGTAGGCGCTGGCCGGCATGGCCGCATCGCGCACCACCTGGTAGGCGGTGTCGAACTTGCCCTGATCGAGCAGCTTGCGGGCGAGACTGCGCCGCTCGCGCCACCATTCATCGGTATCCTGAAGCGCCATGGTCGCAGGCTGGGCCGTCAGCATCAGGCGGGTTGCATCCTCGATCCGGTCGTGATGCGTCATCCAGCGGATCCGACAAAGCTTGTATCCGAGATCGCTGCGCGCTTCCGTCGCCACGTCGTTGAGCAGGTCGAGCGCCTTGTCGGTGTTGCCCGCGGCACAGGCCTTCACAATCGAGACCTCGTCGCTGCCGAGCCGTTGCGCAGCGCGCCTGGCGCCTGCAAGGTCCTTGGCGCCGATCCGCTTGTCCATGCGCGCACGATGGTCGGCGGGCGTGAGCAGGTCGCGGAACTGCTCGAATGCATCTGTTTCGGTGCGCTCCGTCAATTCGTCCGAATGCCACGCCTGCCGGACCAGCCTCGCGGCGCCGTCGCGGTCACCCTCGGCGAGCAGGACGCGTGCGAGCGCGAAACGGCCTTTGGCGCTGATCGGGTGATCGCCGATGAAGTTGCGCGTGGTGGTGGCGTCGGCGCGCTCCTGCCACAGGGCCGCTTCCGCCCGCTTGCGCATGAGTGACATGTTTGGCCAGCCGGGGCTGTCGGCGATGAATGCCGCGTAGCGGTCGAAGTTCGCGCGGCATTCCGCATGGCGCAGGATGAACCATTCGACAAGCCGCAGCGCCGCCGGATCGGCGATCGTTTTTTCGATGGCGGTCGCCTCGGAGATCCTGGCCTTGCGCGTCAGATCGATCGCATCCTTGACCGCGGCAAGATCGCCGGACAGCGGCGGAGCATCCGCGATCGGAGACGGCACGTCGCGGGAGGGGGGCGTTTTGTGTCGTTCGGCGCGGACACGCTTTGCATGTCTGTCTCGCTTGAGAGCCGCGCTATTGCGGTGATGCGCTCCGCTCGCTTCGTGCGACTTCTTGTGGTGTTGAGCCTTATGGCCGGCGCGCGCGGCGGCGTCGGTCGAACACAAAACGAGCGCCGCCCAGGTCAAGCAGGACAGCAGGCGCAAGCGCCGGTTCATTGCTTCGTCCCCCAAAATTGCCTCAGCGACCTCTCATCAACTAGTAGAGTGGATTTGACATTCGCTACCCACTTGGCCGCGGGTTCGTCAGGCGAATGTCAAATCCACTGCACTAGGTCCGCCCGTTAAACGCCCCCATCCGCCCACCCTGCCCAGGTGGGAGCACGACGACGGTCGTGCCCTGCTTTACCCGATCATACAGATCGATCACGTCCTCATTGGTCATGCGTATGCAACCGGAAGAAATGGCCTGGCCGATATATTCCGGTTGGTTCGTGCCATGTATGCGGTAGAGGGTGTCTTTGTTGCCCTCGTAAAGGTACAGCGCCCGCGCTCCGAGCGGATTTTCCGCACCTCCCGGAACGCGTTGCGGGTACGGACCAAGCCGTGCCTGAATTTCCGGCGTCGGAATCCAATCGGGCCATTGCGCCATACGGCCGACGGTCGCGGTGCCCGACCAGGCCATCGCTTCTTCTCCGACCGCAACGCCGTAGCGGATCGCCTTACCTTGCGGTAAGACGTAGTAAAGGTAGCGCGCGTCGGAATCGACGAGGATCGTTCCCGGTCTCTGCTGGTACGGGTAGTCGACGATGTGCCGGTGATATTGCTCGGGAATGCTCGCCTGCTTGTAAGGCGGGTTGGCCAATAACTGCCGATCCCTTTGAGTGAAGTTCGCGTCCGACATCGGGGACAGCGTCGATTGCGCGCAACCGGCGAGAACCAAACCCGACAACCCCACGAGCAACCACGCCAGTACGGATTTCGGCACCGTCTGCCCTCCAAAGCGTGACTCCGCATTATCTGCTGCTCGAATGGTGCAGAAATCAAGGCAAAAAGACCGCAGAGGACGAAATCACCGCTGATATCGGCAAGCTTCGGGATCGATGCGGCGGATGTTCACACGGGGTCGCGTAACCATCGAATTCGGCCGCATTTTCGACTCACTGCAACCAGATTTGCAGAAGATGCTACCTTCGGTAGCGTTGGGTTTTGTTTGATCTCTCATGCAATTTCAGTGCTTGAGGTGTTCAATGACAAGGCAGAATCGGTTGACTGTTTTCATCGCCTCCATCGCCACGATCGCATCGATCGACATGCTGGGCGCGCAAGTCAGGCAATGCAGTGCCGAGCGGCCGGCAGGCCAGCATGGCTATTGGTCTTATCGCCTGATCGATGGACGCAAATGCTGGTATGAAGGCAAGAGAATGCTTTCGAAGTCATTGTTGGCGTGGCCGCTGCATGCCCCGGTCAAAACACGTCTCGAAGTAGAACCTGCACCCCAGCTTCGCGACAAGCCCGGCGAACCGTTGGACGCAAACGCGTGGGACCGGAACGACGTCGATACTTTCGAAACGCGATGGCGCGCAATCAGCACGGTGCACTAAATTAGTGGTCCGATTCCAACGTTCGCTTTCAGAGTTTGCGGCCAGGCGGGTAGCGAATGTCAAATCCACTCCAACAGGCGTTGGTTTCACGGGGGAATGACTCCATTGGGACGGGGATCTGGAAGGAGGTTCAACGGTCCGGGATCGTCTGCAAGATCTCGCGTCAACGCCAGACGCATACGGGCGATATCGCTGGCAGCGTTTGCCGTTTGCCTGCTTACCCCTGACATTGCGCACGCCCAGTTTCCGTTTTGGCCCCAGCGGGGGTTCTGGCCGAGTTTCTACGCGCCGCACAGGCATAAGCACGCCCGGCATCTAAACCCTGAAACGGCAAAGAACGTTCGATCCGAGGCTCCAAAGGGACCGCTGCAGATCATCATTTCGATTCCAGACCAGCGGGTGTCGCTTTATGAGAACGACGCGCTGATTGCGCGCTCTTCGGTATCCACCGGAGTCCGGCTTCATCCAACACCTATTGGTGTTTTCAGCGTCATCGGCAAGCAGCGTTGGCACCGGTCCAACATCTATAGCGGCGCTCCGATGCCCTACATGCAGCGCATTACCTGGTCAGGAATAGCGCTGCACGCGGGTGTCCTGCCAGGATATCCGGCGTCACACGGTTGCATCCGCTTGACCAACGACTTTGCGATTCGGCTCTGGCATCTCACAAGGCGCGGCACGCGCGTGATCATCGCGCCTGACGATGTCCGGCCCGTCGAGATAACCAGTTCACGTCTCTTCAAAAGGAAGGTCCCATCCGCTCCTCCCGAACCACCGCTGACCACCGATCCGGGCAATAGCCTCGGAACAGCCGAGGTAGCTGATAGTTCGCCCGCATCGGTCGCCGGGGCGCAGGAAGCCGCCGGCATTCCGATTTCGAGCCCGCCTTCCGCCCCGGCGGTGTCACGGAAGAGTGTCCCTATCTCCGTCTTCATCAGCCGCAGCATGAGCAAGCTGTTCGTCCGCCAGGGCTTCTCGCCCTTGTTCGAAGCGCCGGTCAAAATTCAAAATCCGCAGGAGCCGATTGGCACGCACGTATTTACCGCCGTGGAATCCGCGGACGCCGGAGCGGATCTTCGCTGGATCGTGGTGTCGATGCCGTCCGAGGTTCATCCCGTGATCGGGCGCTCGGCCAAGTGGCGCGGGAAGCCGGAAAGGCAAATGGTCGGGATTTCCCTGCCGACGCCGTCACCCGACACTGCGCTCGAACGCATTGAAATCCCCCAGGACGCCATCGAGCGGATCTCTGAATTATTGACGCCTGCTTCGTCGCTGATCGTGTCGGACAGCGGGTTTAGTCGTGAGACGGGAAGGGACACGGATTTCATCGTCGTGATGCATTGAGCCGCACCGCTGTTGACCATCGAGCGGACGGCCCGTTTGCCGAAGGAATTCGCGGGCGTGCATCAGCCGACGGAGACGCCCGCCTTCGCCCGGCTTATGCCGAGCGTCAGAATGCGATTAAGCAGGGCTGGGTAATCCAGTCCGTCATGCCGTGCCGCCAAGGCGACTTCCTGGCTGCTGGCGATTTCCGGATTTGGGTTCGCTTCGATGAAATACAGCGTGCCGTCGGCCGCGAGGCGAAAGTCGATGCGCGCATATCCATCGAGGCCCAATGTCTTGTAGACGCGTTTTGCCGTGCGCTGAATGCGGGCGCGCAACTCCGGCGCAAGATTCTTGGCTGGCCCATCCACGATTCCGACGCGCTCCTGATAATCGGTATCGTGTTTGACCTTCTCGGTGGCGATGGCCTGGCCGCCCATGGTGCCGAATTTCAATTCCCAGACCGGCAGAACCTGTAACCGGTTGTTGCCGAGTACGCCGACATAGAGCTCGCGTCCCTCGATATATTGCTCGGCGATCGCGGCGGTTCCAACCCGCTCATGGATGAAAGCGACGCGCTCGGCGAGCTTCTCGTCGGTGTCGACGATGGATGCCTGCGAGATGCCCCGCGATCCGTCCTCGTTCAGGCTCTTGACGATCAGCGGCAGCGCAAGACGCCCCGGCCGTTTGACCTTGCGGCGCATCGGGAACACGGCGAAGGCCGGCACCGCGATCCGGCGATGATGCACCAGTGTCTTGGACAGATCCTTGCCGCGCGCCAGGATCAGGCCACGCGGGTTGCATCCGGTGTACGGGATCTTCATCAGCTCGAGAAAGCTCGGGATGTGCTGGTCATACACCGGCTCGTGGTGAAACTGCTCCAGCAGGTTGAACACCACGTGCGGCTTGAAATCGTCGATCGTCTCGCGCACCGGTTTGATTTCTTCCTGCACGCCGAGCGGACGAACGTCATGGCCGGCCGCGCGCAAGGTGCTCACGACATCATATTCTGTCTTCCATTCGTTGATTTCCCGCGTGCTGTATCCTTCGGTCGTCTCCGGCGGCATGAAGTCCGGATGCATGAGCACGAGAATGCGCAGGCGTCTCATAAGGCGATCCATTTCCGCCGCGACGGGCCGAACAGCGCATGCATGGTCTTGGCTGTCAACAGAACGGTGAAGTCGAGCACAAGCTTCCGTTCGGAGCCGACCGCACGCAGATCGAGCTCGCGGCAGCGCGAGATCATGTCGTCAAGCACGGCATCGAGGGTAAGCTGATTCTCGCCGGTCCAGCGCGCGACAAGCTGCCGGATGTGAGCGCGGTGTCGCCTGATGAAGCTTGAGGCCGGTTGCGAGCGGCGGTGCATTGGATCGGCGGAAAACAGCCGCTGGAGGTCGCGGTCGTAGGTCTTCGGTGGTTTGAAGGTGTAGAACGCCTGCTTTTTTGCGTAGTGATCGCCAAGCGTCTCGCCGAGTTCGTGCAGCGGATCGACACGCTCCCGGTTTGCGACCACCAGCCGCTCGCCTGCGATTTCCTCCATCAGCTCGTCGACATATTCGAGCTTCTTCAGCGCCGGCCATCCGGCATAGCGCGTCCGCCAGTTCGAGCGCGGCCGCAGCCACACCGCGAAGGTTTCGGCGAAATCCTCGTCCGGATGGCTCTGCGCATACCACAGCCGAAGATGCTGGACATATTGACGGCTGGCGGGATTGGGCCGGTAGTAGCGCGGGTAGTGTTTCGAGGACCGGCCGAATAATTGCTGCCAGCGCCGGCGGCGCTGCAATTGATAGCCGTGCTGGATGGCATGGCCCGCCTCATGACGGAGGATGGCCATGCACTCGGACCACGTGCCGCCCTCGACATCGAGCATCATCTTGTTCTCGAGCTTCATCAGGCGGGGATTGGTGAGATAGAAGGGGATGGCAATTCCGGGCACATTTCCCGGGCTGAACCATTCGCTCGATATCCAGGCGTGGGGCCGCAGCCGGATGCCCCGCTCTTCGAGCTCCGCATAGAGGGCGTTAAGACAATCCTCGAGCCAGGTGCCTTCGACCGTCACCCTCAGGCTGGAGAGCCGGCGCTTGAGCAACTGCTCGTCCGATAGCTTTTCCCAGGGGTATTTTTTCCGGCGGGGCATCAGGCAATCTGGAGGTCACGACAATGCGGTCGGCGGGATGGTGTCACAGGATTCTGCGGGTCACAACCGCCCGATATGAGTTGGGGCCGGCTAGGGGCTTCGTGTTGCGAGCGCGCGCCGGCAATTTGAAATGCCGATTCGGATTATCCGAAATTGTGCTTGACGGGGCGATAGACACAGGTTTATTGCGATTCGTATCCCGCCTTTGCTTGAGGGACGTTTCGCGATCGAGTGCGGCGCCTGGATGTCACGCGCGGGCATAAGATCCGGCGCGAGAAGCGACCCGTTGAGGTCGGGCGGGAAATACCGATCTGGAGCGTTTTCTTCCGGCCGTTCTGTGATTTTGGCCGTTAAGGATGCATCCCAGTATTGAGCCCGGAATGTTGAACTTCCCGAAAGGAAGGTAAGTTATCTTCCCTTGGTAGCCCCTCGCCAGCTTGCCGATCCTGTGCGAAAGTCCACAATATGCCTGACGTCAATCCAGATATTTTGGTTTGGGCGCGCGAGACCGCCGGTCTTACGCCGGAGGAGGCTGTAAGAAAGCTGGGCTTAAGCTCAAGCAAGAGCATGACCGGTGTTGAAAAGCTAGCCGCCTATGAGAAAGGTGTGCTCAGCCCGTCACGGCCACTACTCCTCAAGATGTCGCAGCAATACCGGCGTCCGCTCGTAGCTTTTTACATGAAAAGCAGGCCGGGACAGGGCACGCGACCAGAGGACTTTCGAAACATTCCTGACCGAGATCCTGACTCGGACATCCTAATTTCCGTTCTTGTGCGCAATGTGAGAGCGAGACAATCAGCAGTTAGAGAGATTCTCGTCGATGACGAATCGCCTGCACTGAAGTTTGTCGCGTCTAAGTCGGTTAAGGATGGTCCAGATTCAGTTTTAGAAAGCATCATCGACGTTACGGGGATTGGACGGGAAGAGTTTCGTGCGAAATCCACGCCGGAACTTGCCTTTGCTTACTTGAGAGCGAAGGTTGAGGCTGCTGGTGTTTTTGTTCTATTGATTGGCAACTTGGGCAGTCATCATACTGCAATTGATGCTGAGGCGTTCAGGGGCTTCGCTCTTGCGGATAAAATCGCGCCGTTCGTAGTCGTAAACGACCAAGATGCAAGAGCCGCGTGGTCATTCACACTAGTTCATGAATTGGCGCACATCTGGCTAGGCGCAAGCGGCATTAGTGGCAAGGTTTCAGATGCAGAGACCGAGAAGTTTTGTAACACCGTTGCCAATCTCTTCTTCCTCTCGGATACAGAACTTGACGCGCTAAAAATTGCCAATAGTTCGCCGCTTCAAGAAACTATTTCGACAATTGCGGACTTCGCGAGGAGGCGGCACGTAAGTGGATCAATGGTCGCCTATGGTCTTCTGCGGAAGGGCGTAATTTCGGTTGAAACTTGGCGAGCCATCACACGTTTTTTTTCTGCGCAATGGCGGAAGGGTCGGGACGCTCAAAAAGATCGAGAACAAGATTCGACGGGACCTAGCTACTACGTTGTGCGGCGCCACCGGTTGGGTCGTGCTCTCATGGAGGCCGTATCGAGGGCGTTAAGCGAGGGTACCTTAAGTCCTACGCGCGCAAGCCAAATCTTGGGCGTCAAGCCGCGAAGCGTTTCTCCGCTACTAAGCGATGAACCTTCCCGAGGTAGAGCGGCTTGAGCATGTTGTACTTGCTAGATGCAAACGTGCTCATTACCGCTCACACCCTCTATTACCCGGTCGACAGTGTGCCCGAGTTCTGGAGTTGGCTAGCCCATCAGGGCGCTGCCGGCTCTTTGAAAATCCCTATCGAGAATTTCGAAGAGGTAAAGGACGGAGGGACGGACGACGAGAAGGATCTGCTCTTTAGTTGGATTTCAGATAAGGGCATTCGGGACGCAATCGTATTGGACGCTCAAAGCGATCCGGCAACCGTGGGAGACGTGATTAGTCGAGGCTATGCGCCCGATCTTACAGAGGATGAACTTCTCACGCTCGGCCGAGATCCATTTCTCATTTCATACGCCCTCTCTTCTCCAAAAGATCGATGCGTTGTCACTACCGAGGTGTCTAAACCGACGCGGCAGCGACAAAATAGGCATATCCCTGATGTCTGCAATTCCCTGGGCGTTCTTTGGTGCGACACCTTTAAGATGACAAAGGCGCTTGGTTTCAAAACGGGATGGAAACCCTAGCTGGTCATCTGATCTCCCGAATAACCAGCGAGGTTCGTCGCACAGGTGGCAAGCTACGCTCCCTAACGTCGTCTCTCGACCGACGCGATGTCGCTTTCTGATTTTCCGAAATTGTGCTTGACGGCGCGGTAGACGCAGCAATAGAAGCGAATCATCCCGCCTTTGCTCGAGGGGCGTTTCGCGATCGTCACGAACGTGAGAAGCGGGGAGCGATGGACGCCTTTATCGCGACTGACGAGCGCGCGCGAGGCGGACGGTGAAGTCGTGTGGTTCTGGCGCCTCGACGCTGGCGTTAACACGGCGACAACGCTTGCGCGTTGCGCCGGGGATGGTGGCAAGAAAGCCCGATCACCAGGAAGAGCACGAAGGAAGCCGTTAAAACCACTCGCGCAGGGAAGGCCGGATCTGTTCGGCGTACCCGTGGTGACTAACTCGTATGCTTTCTACTTTCGCATACGAGGCTGCGGGTGTCACGAACACCCGGCCTTCCCTGTGCCCTCTGATTTAAGGAGGGACAACGATTTGGCATCGCCCGGACGAATCTCGCCGCGGGGAGGCGGAGGTGTGCCTTGAACGAGGTGGTTATTGTGAGTGCGACGAACCAATCCAGTCCCAGTTCAGTCATTCCGGGATGGTGCGTTAGCACCAGACCCGGAATCTCGAGATCCCGGGTTCACACCTAGCGGTGCGCCCCGGAATGACGGCGCGATTTTGGATCGCTTCGCTTACGCTCGCGATGACGCAAAGCGGAATGCGCTGTTTGAAATTCGAATAACGAAGCCGCTGTCTCGCGCCCGGCGAGCCGCGTGTTCATGCGACGTTGGCCTCGACGCTCTCACCCTCCGCGGCAAGCGCATCGAGATCGATGAGTTGCGGATCGTCGGGGCTGGGCTCTCCTTGCGACCCTTCGCTGCCATGAATGTGAATCAGCGTCTGCACGCGCCGGGCATTGAGATGATCCACGTGATGATGCCGCAGCGCGACCGGCACCAACATTTTTGGCAACTCCACCAGCACGAACGCCGGCGCTCTGCGCGCTTCGCCGCTCTCGCGCCAAAGCAGCGGGTTGAGCGTGTAGATCAATTGCCGATCGATCTCGTCAATTGGCAGTTGCTCGGGTTCGGCCGGCACGCCGGTCTCGATATTGGCGTTGCCGGCGCGGGTGCGTACCGCGGCGGACCGCAGCTGCCAGCAGATCAAGTCCGAGGCCGCGAGAACCTCCCGGCGCACCGCATCGACGCTGGTCGAAAACCTCGTCGCCTCCAGCACGGACGCGGGGCTTTTGGTGACGGCGTCCACCAGGGCCATGGCACTGGCGCCAAATCCCGGCGCGGCCTGCTCGATGGCGAGGGCCATGGTCTCGATCTGATCCGCCAGCCTGTCGCGCTCGCGTTGCGCCTTGGCCTCAGCCAATGCGCGCTCGGTCGAGGCGATCTGCTCGTCAAACTCCGCGAGTTCCGCCCGCAGCGCCTTGGCGCGCTCCTCGACGTCGCGCAGCCTGGTCTCCGCCCAGCCAAGCTTGTCGGCGGTCGCACCGGCCACTGCCAGCCGTTCGGCCGCGGCTCGTTTTTCCTCAACAACCGCTTCAATGGCGCTGACCCGGTCGGCCTGCTTCTGGCGGGCCGCACGCCTATCCCTGAGCGCAGTTTCGAACCGCTCAACCGGGGGGAGTTCTCGCTTGAAAAATGCCATCCAATATCCTCAACGCTCCGGACCATCCGCCGAATCAGCAGAGAATCATTGCGCCGGAAACTAGTCGGAAACTGGGATGACATTGCGGCCCGATTTGGCCCGGACCAGCCGATCCACGGGCCGCGCGTTCCCCGGACGCTGTGCAGCGTGAAACGTTGCACAGCTGATCCGGGGTCCATTGAGGGGAGTGGGTTCCGCATCTGCGATGCCCCACTGGGTGGCGCGCCGCGCGGGGGACAGGAGAGGGATTTACGCCCGCGTTCCCGTGAACGGGAAGCTGCCCATCGGGCCGATGCCCATTTCGCCGGAAATGCTGTCGCCGGAAACCTTGCCGGTGAATTCGAGCGTCAGCGGCATCGGGCTCGTGATCGAGACTTTCCAGGACAGATCGTCGCCATTGGCCTTGCCGTCGAAAATCTCGACCGAATTGCCTTCGGCGGATTGGGTGCCCGTGAGCGTGCCGCCTGAACTTTTCAGGCTCAGCGTTGCCTCACGGTCGCCCATCGGCGTCGTCATGGTGATGTTCCAGTTTCCGTCCGCGGCCATTCGCTTGGTCTCCAGCTGTTCTCGCGCCAAACCGTATAGCGTATCTTCCAGCTCAAGCCCAATGCCGGGAAACAGGTTCTCAGGCGTTGGCGGCGCGCTCGCGCCGGCGGCTCTGGATCAGGAGGCGGAAGGAGACATACTGGATGGCGAAGGCCGCGATTTTCGCGCCGACGGTCACGAAGGAGACGTAGATCGCCCAGAGCTTCATGTCGCCGGTCATCGCCACCGCAATGGTGCCCAGCCCCAGTGCGAACATCAGCACCGCCCAGGCAAAACCGGCGATGGTGACGTATTCTGGAATCGTCTCGGACACGATCGGCGGCACGTAGCGCAGCATCCAGCCGCGCTTGAGCATGATGGCGCCGATTGCAAAATGCGCGATCGAGGGTTTTGCGAGCACGAAGCGCGGGTCGTTGGTGAAGAGGGTGGCGGTGCCGAGCACGATGACGAGCCCAAGGCTCGCCCAGGTCATGAAACCGAGTTCACTGCCCTTGATGCGGGCGCGGATCGCCTGCAGAATCGCGCCGGCGATGCCGATCCCGGTCGCGAGCGCGATGTTGCCGGTGATGAAATAAACCGCTGCGAACAGGATCGAGGACAGGAAATCGGTGCCGAGCCTGACAAAGACGTCCCGCATGGTGTTCTCCTTCGAATGAGCCAGCTCCGCGCCTCAGGCAGCGTTCACCCAGTTGCCGTGAAACCCGTCGGGGACGCGGTGGCCGAGATGCACCAGCGCGATGGGGCCGGACTCGATGTCGGTCGCGTTGAAAACGGCTAGGTCGCTCGTGTTCTCGCCTGCGCGCCAGACCGCCGCAAGCAGCCAGCCGTCGCCTTCCGCGGCATCCACGGCTTTCTCGACAAACACGGGCTCGGAGATGGCGTCGCCCGCGGGCAGCAGATATTTGGCGAGACGCTTGCCCTTGCCGTTGACATGGGCGATGCCGGAAAATCCCTCGAACATCGGCAGATCGGGATTGGCGCAGGCGTACCAGCCGTGATGGTTGGCAAGGCCCGCGCGGCGATCGTCAATGCGGGGGAATTCGCCGGTGAGATCGTCGTCGAGATAAGTCTGGAGGAAGCGGTCGGTGTTGCCGGCGAGGTCGAAGGTCCAGCGCGAAAGACGCGCGCGCGACTTGTTCGGATCGGTGCGCGTGCCATCCGGGTACGGAAACAGCGGCGCTTCCTCGAACTGCATGACGTCGGCGATGATGCGGTCGCTTTCTTCCCAGGCGTTCATGACGTGGAAGACGTAGCAGCTCTCGCCGCGAAACCAGGCGATGTCCTTGGCGTCGCCGTTGCGCTTCATGACGCCGACGTAAGCGCCCTTGTCGGGCTCCCAGGCATAGGGCGGCTGGCCACGCATGGCGCGCTTCATGCTGCCGGTGATGGGGAGGATCGGAAACAGCAGGTGACGTTCGGTGACGATGAAGTCGTGCACCATGCTGGCATAGGGGGCTTCAAAACGGTCGAAGCGCGTCGCGTTGCCCCTGGCGTCGATCGATCCGAACGAAAGGGTAGGGGTGAGAGGACCGCTCGCATTATAGCCAAAGAAGAACAATTCCCCGGTGACGGGATCGACCTTGGGGTGGGCCGTAAAGGGGCCATCGATTGCGCCGTCGAAATTGCTGTAGCCGCGCGTGGCGAGCGTTCCCGGCTCGATCTCGGTCGGCAGATGCGCTTCTTCCAGCGCCAGCAACCTGCCGCCGTGGAAGACGATGTTGGTATTGGCGACGCCGCCATCGGCCAGCGAAGCCGGCGCGTCGGCCAGCTTGCGCCCGAAACCGCCGAACAGCGCGCGGCCGGCGTTGTGCTCGGCCAGCCATTTTGGCGTGCGTACCCAGCGATTGCGGTAACTGGCGCGGCCGTTCTCCAGATGGAAGGCGTGCAGCATGCCGTCGCCGACAAACCAGTGTGCGCCTGGGGAATCGAACTGCGGATTGGGGCCGTTGCGGTACAGCGTGCCGTTCAGCTCGCGCGGCAATTCGCCGGTAATCCGCAAATAGGGCGCGTCGGATTCGAACGAGATCGGGCCACGGTTGCTACGGATCGTCTTGCTTGCGACTTCCTCTCGCATCAGGTGGCTCCCATGCCCAAATCTTTACGATGTAAAGATATCATTAGGCTTTGGCGCAGGGCGCGTCAAGCAAAATCTTTACAGTGTAAACATCAGACCTTATATTGGCGTCATGACAGTCAGGGCTGAATCGAAGGCGCAATCATCGCGCGGCCGGGCGCGGCGCGTGACGGCAGCGCGTCCGGCGCGCGCGAAGGGCACGGCGAGGTCGAAAATCTCGGGCGAGAGCGCGCCCTATCACCATGGCGCGCTGCATGCCGCGCTGCTGGAAGCAGCGGAGCGATTGCTGGAGCGCGACGGGCTTTCCGGATTGACGCTGCGGGCAGTGGCGCGCGAAGCCGGCGTGTCCCATGCGGCGCCCACTCATCATTTTGGCGACCTCACGGGTCTCGTCAGCGAACTCGCGGCAATCGGGTTCAGGCAGTTCAACGCGGCCATGGCTGCTGCTGATTTCGGTGGCGATACCGCGACGGAAAAGGCGCTGGCGCGCGCCAGGGCCTATGTCGCCTACGCGCAGGCGCATCCCGGCATGTACGGATTGATGTTTCGCACCGAACGTCTCGACATGAAGCGGCCGGCGCTCCATGAGGCGGCGAATGCCGCTTTCGCGGGGCTTGCGGGTGCGATCGGTGCCCAGCGTCACGAGGCGATTGAGACCAGGGCGCTGTCGCTCGTCCAGGCGGCGGCGATTGCACGGGCCTGGTCGCTGGTGCATGGCTTTACGATGCTGCTGCTCGATGGCAGGCTTGGCGACATCCTCGATCGGCTGCCCAAGGGTACCGACGTCGTGACGTTGCTTGATGCGATGCTCACGACATCGGTGACGAGGCCGTCCTAAAGGAACCATGCGAAGCTGGGTAAGGTTCATGCCGATCCTGCGAAGGGCCTGACATTTGCATGGAATCGTCCTAGAACGTTTCCCCTAGCTCTCAGCGTCGCAGTTGTCCCATCGCATGCCTGACATTTCATCGAAGAAGCCCTTTCGCATTGGCCGCTCCCGTACCGGACTTGGCCTCTTCGCTACCAAAAGGATCAAGAAGGGCGCCAAAATCATCCGCTATTTTGGGCCGCTGCTGGATTCCAGGAAGAAAAAAGACGATGCGATCGAGAACAAATACCTGTTCGAGCTGAACAATCGCTGGACCATCGACGGTTCGGTGCGCGCGAACGTCGCCCGCTACATCAACCATGCCTGCAGGCCGAATGCGGAAAGCGACGTCAAACCGCGCAAGCGCAAGGTTTTCATCCGTGCGATCAAGAACATCGAGCCGGGCGACGAGATCAATTACGATTACGGCACCGATTATTTCAAAGCCTATCTGAAGCCGATCGGCTGCAAGTGCGACGCCTGCGAGAAAAAGCGCAAGAAGAAGCGCGCCGAGGCGAGGGCTGAACGGCTGCGGCTGAAGGCCAGGGAGCAGAAAAAGGCCGAGCGAAAGGCCAAAAAAGAGGCGGAGGAAGAAGCGGCCAGGCGCGTCAGGGCCAAGAGAGCCAAAGAGAGAGCCAAAGAACAGAGCAAGGCAGAGGCTGAGCTCAAGCCCGACCGCAAGCGCAAGCTCGATAGCAAATCCAAGACGCCCAATGTCCGCCTCAAGGCTGGAAGCAACCGGACCAAACGCAAGGTCGCCGACGGCGTTCGCCGGAATGGTGTAACCGCCCGGCGCAGCCGATCGAAACCGGCCGCCGCTGCTCCTGTGGCGCCTCAGGCTGCGAGCATGCCTGCCGTCACAGAGGTGACCCGCGCAACGGCGGAGGCGTCGACGGTCTTCACGGCTTCAAATTTCGCCGCGCCAGCAGCGACCACCGATGAGGCTCAGCAGGCCTCTGGGTAAGACGCGCCGGGCAGTGACGCTCCGATCCCGACGTTCGCTCACATCATGCTGCGGGTTTCCGGCGCGGGCGCGCGGGGTAGGCGCATTCGGCGAGCGTCGTCCCGTCGAGCTCGCGCATAAAGGCTTCGCGGGCCGCGGCGAGCCGCGCTTTCAGGCGGCAGCGGGGCGTGAGCGCGCAATCGCCTCCATCTTCCCTGAAACATTCGACCAGCGCACTCGAACCTTCCAGCGCGCGGACCACCTGGCCCAATGTGATCGATTGCGGCGGCCGCGCCAGGCTGAAACCCCCGCGCGCACCGCGCTGGGTGGAGATGAAGCCTCCGTCGGCGAGATCGCCCACCACCTTGGAGAGGTGATTACGCGAGATGCCGAATTCCGCCGCGATCTCGCTGGTGGCGAAGATCCGCTCCGGTTCGGCGGAGAGCCGCATCAGCGCGCGCAGCGCGAAATCGGTGAACGACGTCAGGCGCATGGCAGCCTCTCAAAAACCAATCTCTGAAACCGGACGCGGGACTTTGCAAATTCATCCTAGCCTGTTAAATAGGTATTTGAAATACCTATTTAAGCTTTCACGTTCCATGGAGAGATCATGACGCCTTTAGAACGGCGCGAACAGATCGTCGCCGACATTACCGCCCGGACCGGCATCACCGAGGCCATGATCGATCGTCTGGTGCGCAGCTTTTACGAGCGGGTCCGCGCCGACGAGATGCTCGGGCCGATCTTCGATGCGCGCATCCGCGATTGGGAGCCGCATTTGCAGCAGATGTGCGCGTTCTGGTCGTCGGTCGCGCTGATGTCCGGCCGCTACCACGGGGCGCCGATGCCGAAGCATCTGCCGCTTCCGATCGATGCTGCGCATTTCGACCGCTGGCTGGCGCTGTTCGAGGCGACTGCCGCTGAGGTCTGTCCGCCCGAAGCTGCCGCTCATTTCGTCGAACGGGCGCACCGCATCGCGGCAAGCCTTGAACTCGGCGTTGCCGGTGCGAATGGCGTGTTGCTCGGTCTCGGCGAAAGGTTTCGGCGCAAAGAGGAGGTTGCTCGATGAACAACCATAGCAAGCTCATGACCACGAAAAACGCTGGTAATCCTTATTCCGGCAGCAGTTTGGTGCCGATGTTGGTGGCCGGGCTCGCATTGACGCTCGTCGGAATGGTCGCGGCGGTGATGTTGAGCTAACCCAATCACCGCCGCGACCATCGGCGAGACCCTGCGTTCAGGCCGCGACCATTCCGCCACTCCGGCGCAGGCCGAGGAATTGCAGCTCGGCCAATGCGCCGACTATGATCGCCTGTGCAGCGAGCGCTATTTCACCCAGTGCGTTGGGCGTAACAGCGCCGCTGAAGATCAGGACGATGCTGGAGAGCGTCCAGGCAGCATTGCCCGCGACCACCGCCACAACCAGAATCTTCGGAAAGCCGGTGCGCGTGCTAAGCCAACCGACAAAAGCCGAATAGACAATCAGGAAGAGGCCGGCTTCGCGCAAGAGTGCCTCGGGCAAATTGAGCAGCGGAGCGAACTCGCCAGCGCCCAGCGTCAGCAATACGGCCGCTGTGCCGCTGAAGATGGCGTCGGCTTGGAGGGCGCGGTGCAGTAGCGGGGACGGATAGATCATCGGGGTCTCCTTCGTGGGGCGGAGATGGATCGGCACGCCGGGATGACGTGTCATCTCCTCTGACCCCGACGATGATCTGTGGCGCGCCGCAATTCCATTACGTAGAAGGTAATGGAAGGTGAGAGGCGACGTGTTACGTTCTCCCGCATGAATGCTCAGACTACGACAAGCTACGCCGAGCGGACCGCGCCGCGCCATGTCGGCGAACATTTGCGCCAGTGGCGGCAGCGGCGGCATCTGAGCCAGCTCGATCTGGCAGGTGATGCCGAGATTTCGACGCGGCATTTGAGCTTCGTGGAAACCGGCCGTTCGACGCCCTCGCGCGACATGGTCTTGAGATTGGCGGAGCGGCTCAACGTGCCCTTGCGGGAGCGTAACATCATGTTGGTCGCGGCAGGCTTTGCCCCCGCTTTTCCGCAGCGCGCACTCGACGATCCGGCGCTGAAATCGGCGCGCGCCGCGATCGATCTCGTGCTGCGGGCGCATGAGCCAAATCCCGCGCTCGCTTATGACCGGCATTGGAATCTGGTCTCGGCCAACCGCATGGTGATGCCGCTGCTTGCGGGCGTACCGCAGCGGCTGCTGTCTCCGCCTATCAACATCATGCGACTCGCCTTTCATCCCGAGGCGCTCGCGGGCCGCACCGTCAATGTCGCCGAGTGGTGCGGGCATTTGCTCGAACGTGTTCGTCACCAATGCGAAGCCACCGCCGACCCCGGCCTCATCAAGCTCCATGATGAACTGAAATCCTATCCGCTTCCCGCGAGATCGGCGCCGTTGCCGCCCGACAACGTCGCCATCCCGTTCAAGCTCAAATTCGGCGGCGATGTCCTGAGCTTCATGTCGGCGACGATGATCTTCGGCACGCCGGTCGACGTCACATTGTCGGAACTGGCGCTGGAGACGTTCTTTCCGGTGGATGAACTCACCGCCGAGCGCTTGCGGAAGCTAGCGGAGCGGATTTGACATTCGCCGCCCCTAGCCGCGAGTCGGAAAGCGAATGTCAAATCCAAAGCTCCGCTAGAATCCAATGTTTGCTAGCGGTCCTTTGATTCTAACATTCGCAAAAGTGGCCGCTGAGGAGGGATGCGAATGTTAGAATCGGACCGCTAGTCGGAGAGCCTGAAATAGGCTCCTTGTTTGTGGCCGTCCGCCGGCCTATCTCTGGGCGAGCATCCGAAAGGAGGGCGCGCCATGAGCACCCCAAAACCGCTTCGACTGGACATAGTTTCCGATGTTGTCTGCCCCTGGTGCTACATCGGCAAACGCCGCATCGAGAATGCGCTCAAGCTGGCGACGGATGTTCCGGTCGAGGTGCATTGGCGGCCGTTCTTCCTCAATCCGTGGGTGCCGCGCGAGGGTATCAGCCGCGAGGATTATCTCACCACCAAGTTCGGCTCGGTCGATGCCTATAAGGGCATCGCGGGACGCGTCGTCGCTGCGGCGGGCGAGGAGGGGCTGACTTATCACCCGGACCTGGTGAAGCGGCAGCCGAACACGATCGATTGCCATCGCCTGATCTACTGGGCTGAAGCCAAGGGCAACGCGGCCGAGATGAAGCAGCGGTTGATGGAGCTCTATTTCCGCGATGGCGGCGATCTCACCGACCTCAACGTGCTGGTTCAGGCCGCGGCCGAATGTGGACTGGACGCGGAAGAGACGCGCCGGCGTCTTGCGACCGACGAAGATGTCGCAGTCATTTCGGCGCAGGCCGAGGAAGCCGCGAGCAAGGGTATTTCAGGCGTGCCGACCTACGTCTTCGCCCAGAAATACGCGGTCTCGGGCGCGCAGCCGCCGGAGCAGCTCGCCCGCGCCATTCGCCAGGTTTCGGCGGAAATCAACGCGCAGGCAGCGGAATAGGTGGTGACTCCCATGTCCCGGACGCGGCGCAGCGCGACGTTGCGGATCAGCAGCGCACCGCAAGCACGTTGCACAACATCCGGGGAACGGTGGGTTAGGCCAACGAAAACAGGAAGCGTCGCATTTTAGAGATGGCGTGAAGAAGCGAGTATGATTTATCCGCTAGACGAGAGTGCATGAGCACACTCTCGATTGCGACTTCCGGGCTTTCTGCGGCCAGTCTGCGTCTCGACGTGACCGCAAGCAACATCGCCAACGCCCTCACGACGGGTCCGTTGCCTGCGACCGATGGATCGAACACATCAGGCGGCACGGCAGTTCGAATTTTTCGGCCTATGTGCCGTTGCAGGTCAACCAGGTCGATCAGACCAATGGCTCGACGCCCGGCGGCACGGCCGCGACCGTGTCGGCGGTCTCGCCGAGCTATCTGCCGCAATATGAACCGGCCTCGCCCTTCGCCAACCAGGATGGCCTGATCGCCGCGCCGAATGTCGATCTCGCCACCCAGTTCGTTCAGCTGCTCACCGCGAAATACAGCTTCGCGGCCAATGCGAAGGTCATTCAGGCTTACGCTGACACGACAAAATCGCTGCTCGATATCACGGCGTGATGGCCGATACTGGTGGTGCCCCGGGGGCGCGAGCAAGTGGATTCCGGCTCGCTAAAACGCGTCATGCGCGGGCTTGACATCGTCTTTATCGATTGCGAATGAGATGCACCGCGCGCCGTGCCACTTCGCGCAAGCCATGCCGCAGTTTCATCGCCGCATGGACGGCTGAGACGACGGGATCGTTGCGGCGTAGCGGCAGGATGACGTCGCCGATCCGCAAGCGCCCGCGCCAGATCGGATTGATCATCGGATGATGGGCGCTCGCCGTCGAATCGGCGGTGACCAGCACGGCGTCGGCGCAAAGATGCCGCGTCAGGTCCAGCGTGAGCTGAACGCCGGGTGAAAACCTCGAGAAACTCTCGTCGATGCCGAGCTTGAAATAGAAGGCGCGGTCCTGGTGGCGAAGCACGACCGCGGCCGCAACCGGGGTTTCGCCGGCCCGCATGGTCACGATTTCGCACTGGGCGGTTTCGGCAAGGCCTCGAGTGGCTCGCCGTATAAAGTTCAGATCGCCTTCGTCCTGCCCGAGCGCGGTGCCGCGTTCGCCCTTCCAGCCGCTGGCTTCGAGGGCGAGGAAAATTTCGATCGCCTCAGCGACTTCGTCAACGCTGCGCGCGACCTCGAACCGCACGGCGCCATGCTGTTCGGCCAGTCGATTGCGCTGGCGGCGCAGCTCCTTCAGTTTTTTGGCGCTCAGCGCATCACACAAGACGTCATTGGCGGGACGCCGGGCGTCGAGGCAGGCGCGCAGATGCGAATGCAAGACGATCGGATGCAAGCCCTCCTGGCGCAGCACGCGGGTGAAAGCTTTCATCGCAGTGCCGCTGAGCGACACATCACGCAGGATCAGCGCGCGGGCGCCGGCGGCGCGGGCCTGCTTCATCAGGCGCCTAACGGCTTCGTCGGTATGGCTGCGGTCGAGCAGCGGCGTGCAGAGCGTGCCGTAGGGGCTGGCGCTGGCCCAGGCGGGCAGCGGGATCTTGTAGGCGCGCCACAGCGAGATGACCGGGAGCAGGCCGATCAGCGGCGCTGCTTCGGTCGCCGCCGAGGCGTCTTGCCAGGCGCTGAGCGCAAAGGCGCCGGTTCGGCCGGGGGCCGTGGCGTTCACCGCTAGCTCCCATGCCGGCAGATAGTAACCGTTTGGTTCAATGGCGCGCTCGGCAAGGTTGCGCCATTGCTCGACCGGAACGCTCGTCAGCGGCTTTAATCCGGCGCGCGGTGAGTTTTGTGTAGGAGCAGCGGCGGCATGCGCACGTTTGCTCTCGCCATCGTTGACCGATGGGCGAGACAGGCCAGCGATGTCAGCCGTTTCAGCCACGTTCCGCATCCCCGTCGCAAGGCCTGCTGGTTCAAGCCTTATTTGCGCGTCTTTCAAAGACGCAACGCTAGCGGAAAGTTCGGAAAATGCTGTTGGCGGGGAGATCCAATTTGACCTTTATCGTTAATCGGGCATTGACGACACGCCTCCACACGCGTCCTCGCGCCGGAGCCGGGCAGAACATTGGCCTCCCGTGGGCTTGCTGCACGACGCGCAAATTCGGCCGTCGCCTGACCCCGGGCAGCCTCCCCGTTTGGCTGGCTCGCTTGCTGCATGCGCGGCAGCTACCCGCTGGCTTTTTCGATTACATTTTCGTGATCGGGGAATGTTCGTGCGGCTCCGTGGGTCTTCATGCTGCGCATCATATGACGAGTGTTGGCTCTTAACATGATGGCCACAAGATAACGGTCGGCCGGGCGCGATCGGAGCCACGGTGATCGCCAACATATGGACCAGCAACATCACGCGCTGAGCTATTCAGCGTGGTTACGGGGGTGAAATGGGTACGCAGACGCAGCACCGCGAACAGGTACGGCAGAAAATCATTCAGAGTGCACTGCAACTCTTCAACAGGCACGGCTTCACCGCGGCTTCCATCGACGACATCATGGCCGGGGCAGGAATGACGCGCGGCGGCTTCTACAGCTATTTCCAGAGCAAAAGCGACCTTTATGCCGAGGCGATCAGCTGCTTTGTCACCGAGAAGCAGGAGGTGATTGCAAGCTCCGCGAAAGCGTCGGACCGCGCGGTCACGCTCCTGCGCGACTATCTCTCACGCAAGCATTTCGAAGACTTTGAAGGAACTTGCCCACTGATCGGTCTTCCCAACGACGTCTCGCGTAGCGACCAGTCGGTGAGGGAAGCGCAGGAGGCTGCGCTTCGAATGATGGTGGAGACGTTCCTGCAGGGCATGACGCCGAACGGCCACGCTTCCAGACAGGTCGCGCTCGCGCTGACGTCACTCTGTCTCGGCGGCATGGTGCTCGCGCGCGCGATCGAGGACCAGACACTCGCGGACGAACTGCGCGAGGCCACCATGGCGGTCGGGCTGCGCCTCGGACACTGGACTTGAGGTGCCAGCGGCAAAGAAGACGTTGCGTGTCCCGGACGCGGTGCAGCGGAACGATGCTCCGCAGAGCCGGGACCAAGGTGGACCCCGGATCAGGAGCGCCGCACGCCGCTCGCGCGACGTGAATTTGCGCTGCGTGGGAACGATCCGCTCAGATCGGCTGATAGGTCTGGGTGTCGCAGCCGTCTTCGGGCAAAGCGCGGCGACGATCGATGATGACGCCGCCGTTGATCGATATCCGGTAGGTTTCCTCGCCCAGCGGTTTTCCGTTGGCCGATGTCAATTCGGCCCTCACACAAGCCGTCCAGCCCAGCCCGCGAAGTTCGTGCCGCGCCTCGGAGACCCTGACGTTCTGCGGATTGGACTGGGCCGTGAATACTGAATCCAGTTTTTCGTGCACCATCCGGCGCACGTCAGGTATCGGCTCGGGCGGTGGCGGATCGGCAGGCTTGGCGCGCATGAAATCCGGCAGCGGCGACCGGCTGTCGGCCAGGCCGCAATCAGCCAGCGCGAGCGTGCAGCCGGCGAGCGCGATTGATAAAGCGAGGCGTCGCATCAGCCCTCTTTAAAGCGCTTTCAAGCGATTTGGGGAACCGTTCGCGTAAAGAAAACGCGTCAAACAAAGAAAATCAGAGCGCGGTTTCGATTCGTCAGAACCGGACACGCTCCAGATACGAAGTGAGCCGGATCGCGTTTTAACTTTCATGCCAGCCCCCGCAAGCACGTTCATAACATCGCGAACGCGCTCGAGACCATCGCCACCGGCTTGTTATCGCTGCTGCTCGATATCGTGATGCGGCCAAAGCTCATGGTTCGTCCGAGCCGGACTACCCGCGCATCGGCGATCACGTCGGACTGTGCGACCGGACGCATGAAGTGGGTGGTCTGGTCCACCGTTGTCATCGGACGATAGCCGCGGTTGGCGGAAAGAACGGCAATCACCATGGTCGTATCGGCAAGCGCCATCAGCGCCTGGCCGCAGACGACGCCGCCGTGCCGGCACAGCCGCTCCGAGAATGGCATGCGCAGGATGGCGCCGGGCTGCCAGTCGGCAGACGCATTCGCCGGCGGTTCATATTCGACCCCAATAACCGACAGGCCGAGATCCTGCACCCACGGAGCAAAGACTTCGGCAAGGACGCGCCTGGCCTCCTCGATATCAAATGTCGCGGAAGGGATATGGTCACCTGCCATTACAGAGTGCTCCTGGCGCGTCTCATCTCAATCTCCGATTCCGAAGTTCGCAAGCTCGCCGCGCTAGTGCCCACTTTCCGAAGTCCGTGTTACATCTCAGCGCGCACCTTTCACGGACTTCGGAAAGTTATGGGCACTAGCAGGCCTATGATTCTAGTGCCGCTTTGCTATTTGACGTTCCTGGATCGGATTTGCCGCTTGTGGTGCAGGAACGTCAAATAGGCGGCACTAGTGCCGGATTTCAGTGCGATACGCCAGCCCCCCAAAACAGCTGAAAGAAGTTGAGGGCCTGGCCTTCAGCAGTCGGGCCAGCTTGAAAATGGCAGTGCTTCGGCGCTATGATGGCACACAACGGGGAGTAGTTTTTCCAAATGTTTCGCCGGCTGTTCTTGCTGTTGTGCCTGATCGCGTTTGGTCTCGCCCTCAATGGCTGCACCAAATGCGGCCCGATCTGGGACGATTGGTTTCCGTCCCAGAAATCCTGCAGATCCGACCATCTCTAAAGGCTGGCCGTCGCGACCGGAATCGGAACACTAGCTAACACCCACGAGCGCTTGGCGGGCCGGGCGGCGCGATGCTAATATGCAGGGAAATGATGGGGGAGTTGTTCATGAGAGCGTTGCGCCTTGCGGCCGCGGTTATGTTGCTGGCATCGCCGGCCATTGCCCAATCGCTTCCGCCGATCAATCTATTGCAGGACAAGCCTTCGAAGACGCAGGATCAGCTTGATGCCGAGGCCGTGCAGCAAAAAGCCTACAAAGAATCCTTGAAGAAGATTCCGGACGCCAAGCAGCCCAGCGATCCCTGGGGCGCCGTGCGAACGGATGCGCCGGCACAGGCCAAAACTACGTCGCCAACCAAGAAGGCCAGAACCGGGGCGACCGCGAAAAGCAGCTCGACCAACTAGAGCTCCGATTCCGAAGTTCGCAAACCATCGTGGTGACCTCTGATGCGAACTTCGGAATCAAAGGAGCTCTAGCAACTTGTTGATTTGAGTGCGGCTGAGGCTTTCGTCCGGTCAGGAGCGTTCCGGGCGACGCCGCCGTTGCTGGCCTGCGGTTGATTTCGATCCGGCGTTATTGAGGGAATCGGCCACAAGGCAAATCCGGAAAACCGGCTGCTTGCGCTCGTCGAGCAATTCCATTTCCCACTGCGTGTCCCGGCCGAGCTTGCGGCAGATTCCGCCGACCATATCGGCGCAGGAACTGGTTAGCTCCTGCCAGGCGGCGTTGTTGTCGGCAAGCTCGATACCGTGCTCCGACGCACCGGAATAACGGCCATTTCGAATCCGAAAAAAATAGAGCGGCATGAATACGACCTACAAAATGACCGCCCGCGGGGGCCGGGTTCGGGGCCCCTCTCGGTAATGGCGTTATTTGACGCCCAATATGGCTGTGGATCAATTCCGGTAGGCTACGGGTGAGGCGCGCCGCAACGCGGCCCTATTCGCTTTCGGTGATACGAATCAGCCCATCGCCGGTGACGACGATTCCATTTGTAGTCTCAATTACATACCCGAGATTTATGAGTTTTGACAGGTGCTGCGGCGGCAAGGTCGGGTTGTCAGAGGCGATCGCGATTTCGATCAGGGAAGCGAACTCCTCGGGAGTGAGAAGCTTGGGGGAGTGAACCGTCATATCTTCTACTCGCGATCCATGCAGGCCACAGACAACCGTCGCGAAACGCCCTGCCGGACTTCCGCAAGCGGGATCGTCGGTGATGATATCATTTATTTCCAAAAATTGCTGAATGTAACTTTAGCTGCAGCCGCCGTGGCGGCGACGCCAGCGGCCGGAAAACAGCCTCAATTGATGCAGGCCGCCGGCGTTGGCGGCGCTTGAGACGCTGACCGGCGGATTGGGTGGGGTCGTCGACCCCTTCGAAACGAGCCGACGACCCCTGCCGCGCAATTGAAATTGTGGCCCACACGGGTCATCTCTGCGCGACCGACCAGCTAACACCTGATCGTCACCGCAACCGCTACTCAGTAAGCGCCTGCGGGGGACAGAATACGGAGACTGGCGTTCGGGGCTTCCTTCGCCGTGGCGTCACGCGCGGCGATGCGTCGGAAGCCGGCACTTGGCCAGGCCAATTCCGGCCGCCCCGATTGATCTATGAGAATGCGGGAACCGCCGGCATCTGCAACGATGGTGGTGATCCGAGACGGAAACATGCCCTTTGGATCGACCCCGGACGGCCTCAGCATCCTATCGATGCTGAGGCCGTGCCACTGTGTGCGGAGGCGGCGGCCCCGTTCCGACGAAACCCTGACGCTGAAACCCGGCCGGAGGCATGGCCGTATCCATCCAGATGGCGCGGGCGGGGTGCGGTGTGCGCTCCGGACAGCCGTCAGGCCCCACTGCGATTCCAGCGCATCGCGGTGGGGCTCTTGTCGGTGGCTCGCCCAAGGTGCGGTGCCGGCTGAATCGGGCCGGTGTCCATCCGTGGACCGGGATGCATCTGTGAACTGGTTCACAGACTCGTTTCCGCCTGCCGCGTAGGAATGGCCGGATGGTCCCGGCGAGTGCCCCTCAAACGAACCGGCCAGCCATCGGCGGCTCCGTCGACTCAACCCGGCGGGGCCGTCTTGCGTTCAGGCTTCGCCGCCCCCCGGAGGCGGCGCCGATCCGATTCATCGATGAGATTGCGGGAGCGAGTGGCGGTTGCATCACTCTTTTCGCGTCGCAGCCAATTCGCCCTTGAGCCAGGCCTGTGTCGTTTCCGACGTGAGCGGGTCCGGGCGGTCGCAATCGAAACACCGCCAGGTGCGTTTGCCGTTGCCGCCGGGCGGCAGCGCCGCATCCATCTTGCGTCCGCACCTGGGGCAAAGCTTCGTCTTCATGGCCCGTCCTCTCCGCGTCTACTCTCTTGGCATGACGACGGTCGCGCCGCAGTGATCGCATCGGTAGACGGTGACGGATGGCCGGTCGTCTGCCTTGGGCAGCGTCGCGTAGTGCGCCATTCGGCCTCCGCATTCCTCGCAGATGGGCGCGGGTTTCCTGTCTTCTTTCTTCGCCATGGCGCCGTCAGATCGTCGTCATTCGGGTTGCCCATTATTTCCTAATATTTTCAGGAAAAAGTGGCAATTGCCTTGGTTGCGACAAATTGGGATTGTTCTCGGAGGGAGCCATGCGCGAAGGTGAGGGATTGCCGATCAAGGGCTTGATCGGGGGCCGTCACGGTCGGGGTCGGCGGTGTCGAGACACCCGGGCATGCGCTAATCCAGCGGCGGGATAGCGATGACCTCCTGGCGGGAAGCGGGCTTGTAGAGCGGGGCTCGTCCGGTGCGGGAACACCGTGATTCTACGGAATCCTCGAAAGCTGTGGATAGGCGTAATCTTTCCCTTGCCGGAGGAGGAATTTCATCACCCACAAATTTTTGCCGGTAGGGTCGCGCGAATGCGGCCCTTTTCGATTCCCGCCTCACGCCGGCAAAGGCAGATCAGGACACTTCGCCCCTGCTTCGGTTCCGGGCTGTTTCAAAGCGCCTGCGCCGTTCCGCCTCGGCGTCCAGCCATTTATCCATGAAGTCTGAGTTCGCAATCCAGGAATTTTTCGATGAGTTGAAGGGCACGGGGCAGCGAAGAAAGCGATCTCGCGCCAGTGCCTCCCGAGAGTCATTCAGCTGCCGCTCTTGGGCGGCTCCAGTTCGTTTTGGATCAGAATTTGAATGTCGTCGCGCTCCCTCGGGTCTTCCCCCGATGGGAACGGCTCTCCCGTCTTGCGGCCGGCAAATGTATCCGGCAGCGGAGTGTTGGCTAACAACTCCCGGCTTCGCTTGATGACATTTCGCACCTGATCAAGATGCATCATGTCGAAGTTCCTGTCGGCAAGCCAAGTGCGGAACCGAACCATAGCGGCACTCCCATTGTAGCGGGCGGGAGCGCAACTGGCGTTCTCATCACAGATGAAGGCCGCGGTCCGGGCTGTGATTGCTAAAGCAGATTCTCTTCCCGCATGAGAGTCGAGATAAATCAGGGTTCCATTCTGCGAAACTTCCGTGCGAAGAGAGGCCGCCCACTGAGGCGGCCTCTAAGTGCTCAATCTTCGGTAATTCCTGCCAGCAGTCGCTCTCGTTCGTCTTCTGCTTCTCTCTCAGATGCAATTTGAAGCACAAGCTCACCAAGCCTGTCTGCGGGAACGGGAATCTTCCCTTGCAGAACAAGGCTTCCAATGAATCGACTAGCAATGCCCAGGTTGTGTTCGGCGATACGTCGCCGAGACTTTTCTTGTTTCAGATCGCTTTGGGCTTCTGATAGCCAGTGACGATACTGATCCTTAGTAGGTTGCAGCATGTAGCTGCCGTAGGTTCGGGCCATTCAAGTCTCCTTAGTTGGCCAACCCCGTCCGTTAAATGGTTAACATTTGAAACGTGTTCCAGAGCCGGAACTGAAATTAGGCCACTGTTAACTTCAAACTAGGCCACTGCGGTCGGAAATAGGCCAGTACGCGGTGCAACAAAAAGAACATATTGCGAACAAGGAACAAATAGTGTACATCTGCTCCCACACTGATTCAAACATTTGTCCCGCTCGCGAATCCCGCCATAAGGAGCACCGAAATGTCCGTTACCGCCCTGCGCATCGTCGAAGGATCCTCCATGGATAAGAGTAAGGCCCTTGCTGCTGCGCTGTCCCAGATCGAGCGCCAGTTCGGCAAGGGTTCGGTGATGAAGCTGGGCAAGAACGACCGCTCGATGGATGTCGAGACGGTGTCGTCGGGCTCGCTCGGGCTCGACATCGCGCTTGGCGTCGGCGGCCTGCCGAAGGGGCGGGTGGTTGAAATCTACGGGCCGGAATCGTCGGGCAAGACCACGCTGGCGCTGCATACGGTGGCGGAGGGCCAGAAGAAGGGCGGCATTTGCGCCTTCATCGATGCCGAACACGCGCTCGATCCGGTCTATGCGCGAAAACTCGGCGTCAATATCGACGAACTCCTGATCTCCCAGCCGGACACCGGCGAGCAGGCGCTGGAAATCTGCGACACGCTGGTGCGCTCCGGCGCGGTCGATGTGCTGGTGATCGATTCGGTGGCGGCGCTGGTGCCGAAGGCCGAACTCGAGGGCGAAATGGGCGATGCGCTGCCGGGTTTGCAGGCGCGGCTGATGAGCCAGGCGCTGCGCAAGCTCACGGCGTCGATCAACAAGTCCAACACCATGGTGATCTTCATCAACCAGATCCGGATGAAGATCGGCGTGATGTATGGCTCGCCGGAAACCACCACCGGCGGCAATGCGCTGAAATTCTACGCCTCCGTCCGCCTCGACATCCGCCGCATCGGCGCGATCAAGGAGCGCGACGAGGTGGTCGGCAACACCACCCGCGTCAAGGTGGTGAAGAACAAGCTGGCGCCACCGTTCAAGCAGGTCGAGTTCGACATCATGTACGGCGAGGGCGTCTCCAAGATGGGCGAAATCCTCGACCTCGGCGTCAAGGCCGGCATCGTGGAAAAGTCCGGCGCCTGGTTCTCCTATGACAGCCAGCGGCTCGGGCAGGGCCGGGAAAACTCCAAGGCGTTTTTGAAGGCCAATCCGGACATCACCACCAAGATTGAAGCTGCGATCCGCCAGAACTCCGGCCTGATCTCCGAGCAGATCCTCGCCGGCACGCCCGAGCGCGACGCCGACGGCGAGGAGCCGGCGGAGGAGTAGGACAGTCGGCGTCATTCCGGACGTCGCGAAGCGACGATCCGGAATCTCGAAGTAATGTCCCCAATTTCGAGATTCCGGGTTCGCGCCGATGGCGCGCCCCGGAATGACGTTATTGTGCGACATCTCCGCGCTCCGGGACACGAGAGCGTCCTTCGCGCGGGAAAGATTGTCGCCTCACTCCGCGGCTTGCGCGTAATCACTCACCGGCGGGCAGGAGCAGACGAGGTTGCGGTCGCCATAGACGTTGTCGACCCGCCCGACCGGGCACCAGTATTTGTCTGATCGCGACGTGCCGGCCGGGAAACAGCCCTCGGCGCGGCCGTAGGCGCGCGCCCACCCATCGTCCGCAATGTCGTGCACGGTGTGCGGCGCGTGGCGCAGCGGCGAGGCTTCGATCTTGAAGCGGCCGCTCTCGATCTCTGCGATCTCGCGCCGGATTGCGATCATGGCGTCGCAGAAACGATCAATCTCCGCCCTGGATTCGGATTCCGTCGGCTCGATCATCAGCGTCCCCGGCACCGGGAAACTCATGGTCGGCGCGTGGAAGCCGTAATCGATCAGGCGTTTCGCAATATCGTCGACGGTGACGCCGGTGGAGTTTTTCAGAAGCCTGGGATCGATGATGCATTCATGGGCGACGCGGCCCTTGGCGTTCCGATACAGCACGGGGAAATGCCCCTCCAGCCGTGCGGCGACGTAGTTCGCGTTGAGGATTGCGATTTCGGTCGCACGCGTCAGGCCTTCGCCGCCCATCATCAGGATGTAGACGTAGGAGATGGTCAGGATCGAGGCCGAGCCAAAGGGCGCGGCCGAGACCGGACCGATCGCGCTACTGCCGTTCTCGGGATGACAAATCTGGGGATGACCAGGCAGGAAGGCTTTGAGATGCGCTCTGACGCCGATCGGTCCCATGCCGGGGCCGCCGCCGCCATGCGGGATGCAGAAGGTCTTGTGCAAATTGAGGTGGCTCACATCGGCGCCGTATTCGCCGGGCCGCGCGAGGCCCACCTGCGCATTCAGGTTGGCGCCGTCGAGATAGACCTGTCCGCCATGGTCATGGACGATGTCGCAGATCTCGCGGATATGCTCCTCGAACACGCCATGGGTCGACGGATACGTGATCATCACGGCGGCGAGGTTCTTGCCGTGCTGTTCGGCCTTGGCGCGCAGATCCATGACGTCGACGTCGCCGCGCGCATCGCATGCCACCACCACGACCTGCATGCCGGCCATCTGGGCCGAGGCCGGATTGGTGCCGTGGGCGGAAGAAGGGATCAGGCAGACATTGCGATGGCCTTCGCCGCGGCTCGCATGATAGCCGCGGATCGCGAGCAGCCCGGCATATTCGCCTTGCGCACCTGAATTCGGCTGCAGCGAGATCGCGTCATAGCCGGTGATGTCGCATAGCCACTTTTCAAGCCGCGCAAACAGCGCGTGATAGCCTTCCGCCTGCTCTCGCGGCGCGAACGGGTGCAGCGAGCCGAACGCGTCCCACGTCAGCGGTATCATCTCGGTCGTCGCGTTGAGTTTCATGGTGCAGGAGCCGAGCGGGATCATCGCGCGGTCGAGCGCGAGATCGCGATCGCTGAGCTTGCGCATGTAGCGCAACAGCTCCGTCTCCGAGCGATGGGCATGGAATACCGGATGGGTGAGGAACGCGCTCGCGCGCGTCAAGGCTGCCGGCAACGCATCATCGGCCGTCTGTTCGATCTCGGCATAATTGAGTTTGCCGCCGAAGGCGCGCCACACCGCCTCGACGGTCTCATCACCCGTGGTCTCGTCGAGCGCGATGCCGAGTACGCCGTTGCCGATCCGCAAGTTGATCTTCTCGGCCAGCGCTCGCGCAACAATGTCGGCCTGCCTTTCGCCGACGTTGATCGACACCGTATCGAAAAACGCGTCTGACTTGGGCGCAAAGCCGAGCTTCCGCAGTCCCGCGGCCAGCACGGCCGTGCGACGATGCACAACGCGCGCGATGTGGGTCAGTCCTTCGGGCCCGTGATAGACCGCGTACATGGATGCGATGATCGCCAGCAGCACCTGCGCGGTGCAGATGTTGGAAGTCGCCTTCTCGCGGCGGATGTGCTGTTCGCGGGTCTGCAGTGCGAGCCGATAGGCCGGCTGCCCGCGCGAATCCACCGACAATCCCACAAGCCGGCCGGGCAGCGAGCGCTTCAGCGCATCGCCCACCGCCATATAGGCCGCGTGCGGGCCGCCATAACCCATCGGCACGCCAAAGCGTTGCGCCGAGCCGATCGCGATATCGGCGCCAAGTTCGCCCGGTGATGCCAGCAGCGTCAGCGCCAAGAGATCGGCGGCGACGATCGCGAGCGCGCCCTTGGCGTGAAGCGCTGCGATCGCGGGCCTGAGGTCGCTTAACCGCCCGGAAGAGCCCGGATATTGCAGCAGGCCGCCGAAGACGTCGGCGCCGTCAAGCTCAGTCAAGGGATCGCCGACGACGATTTTCCATCCAAGCGGCTCGGCGCGGGTGCGCAGCACGGCCAGCGTCTGCGGATGCACGTCATGATCGACAAAGAACGATTTGCTTTGGCTTGCGGAGACGCGCTCGCTAAGCGCCATCGCTTCCGCCGCCGCCGTTGCCTCATCGAGCAGCGAAGCGTTGGCGACGTCCAGTCCGGTGAGGTCGGCGATCATGGTCTGGAAGTTGAACAACGCTTCCAGCCGGCCCTGGCTGATTTCAGGCTGGTAGGGCGTATAGGCCGTGTACCAGGCCGGGTTCTCCAGGATGTTGCGCTGGATCACGGCGGGCAAAATCGTGCCGGAGTAGCCTTGGCCGATCAGCGAGGTGAAGACCTGGTTTTTTGCAGCGAGCTCGCGCATGTGTGCCAGCGCCTCGGTTTCGCTCAAGGCGCGCCCGAGATCGAGCGGGGTTTGCTGCCGGATCGAAATAGGCAGCGTCTCCGCCACCAGCGCCGCGAGGCTGGTCGCGCCTGCGGTTTTCAGCATCGCGGCCACGTCGTGCGGGGCAGGGCCGATATGACGGCGCGCGAAACTCGTGGCGGGCTCGGTCAACGGTTTGATGGGCACGGTCATGGGCTTTTCCTCTCGCGATCAGGCGATATGTTTCCGGTAAGCGGCCTCGTCCATCAGGCCTTCGAGTTCGCTCTCGTCCGCGATCTTCACCTTGAAGAACCAGGCTCGGCCTGCGGCATCGGAATTGACCAGCGCGGGTTCGGCGGCGAGGTCGTCATTGATTTCCAGCACCTCGCCGGAAATCGGCGCATAAACGTCCGACGCAGCCTTCACCGATTCGACGACGGCGACCGCTTCGGTCTTCTTCAGGGTGCGGCCGACCTTCGGCAGTTCGACGAACACGACATCGCCAAGCTGCGATTGCGCGTAATCCGTCACGCCAATGGTGGCGACGTCGCCTTCAATGCGGAGCCATTCGTGGTCGGCGGTGTAAAGCGTCGTCATGCAGGGTCCTCAGCGTTTATAGGTATTGGGAACGAAGGGCGTCGGCGTCACGCGCAGCGCGAGGCGCTGACCGCGTACTTCCGCAAAAACAACCGTGTCGGGCGCGGCATGCGATGAAGGCAGATACCCCATCGCGACCGGCGCATTGAGGCTGGGTGCAAAGCCGCCGGACGTGACCTTGCCGATTACTTGCAGTGAGGTCGCATCGGCAAACAGCAATGCACCTTCACGCACTGGCGCGCGGCCATCGGGTTTCAAGCCAACCCGGCGGCGCGGCGCGCCGTGCTCGAACTGCTTCAGGATCTGATCCGCGCCGGGAAAGCCGCCCGGGCGTGCGCCGCCCTTGCGGCGGCTCTTTTGAACGGACCATTCGAGCGCGCCCTCAACCGGTGTCGTCGAAGGATCGAGATCGTGGCCATAGAGACAAAGCCCGGCCTCGAGCCGCAGGCTGTCACGCGCACCGAGTCCGACCGGCAAAACTGCTTCGTCGGCCAGCAACTCCTTGGCAAATTCTTCGGCCGCTTGCGCCGGCACCGAAATCTCAAAGCCATCCTCGCCGGTATAGCCGGAGCGGGAGACGAAACAGTCGAGGCCGGCGAGACGGCGCGCTCCCGCGTCCATGAATTTCATCGCGGATATTTCGGCGTCATATTTCGCCAGCACCGATTCGGCCTTCGGCCCCTGCAAGGCGATCAGCGTGCGATCGCCGAGCGGCTCGATCGCGCAGAGATCGGAAAGATGGCCGCTCAGCAGCGCTTCGTCGTCGGCCTTGCAGGCGGCGTTGACGACGACAAACAGGTGATCACTGAGGTTCGCGACCATGAGGTCGTCAAGGATGCCGCCGGCTTCGTTGGTAAATTGCGCATAGCGCTGCCGCCCTGCGGGCAGCGCCAGAATGTCCTGCGGCACCAGCCGTTCCAGCGCGCGCGCGGCGTCCTCGATGCGGCCGGATTTCGGCCGAAGGGCGATCTGGCCCATATGGGAAACGTCGAACAGCCCGGCGCTCGTGCGCGTGTGCAGATGTTCCCGGAGGACGCCGGGCCCAAACTGCACCGGCATGTCATAGCCGGCGAACGGGACCATCTTGCCGCCGCGCCCAAGGTGCAGCGCGTAGAGCGGCGTTTGCTTCAGGGGAGGCGGGGAGACGGAAACCTCGGGTATCAGCATCACGGAGCCCTCGTGGATTCCAGGAGGGGTGATTCCCTCCAAGGATCCCAAAAGCCCCATCTGTCGCTGTGCCTGAGAGTATTATCCCGTCGGCGGGCACGTCCGGGATCAAACCCGGCAAGTGCCTCTTTCCAGATGTATCGACGTCACGCGGTCCTTTTGCCTGAGAGTTTCCGGGGCGGTTGCTCCTTCGGCGCCGGCCTTATCGGCCGGTCTCTCCCGACGTGACGATGGCAAATAGATAAGCGAAAAAGACGGTTAGGCCAAGCCCGTCAAGGCGAGGCTGCGCCGCTATCAACGTCAAATAGGAGGCAATAGCGCCAAGTCCCTGATCTGTTTGCACTGTTTCTGGACACGGCTTTCCCCCTTGTCTAAAAGCGTTCTCGCCGAGTTCCCGAACAAATTCGCGATTGGACCCTATGAGCGGCGTTAACGAAATCAGGTCGACTTTCCTTAAATTCTTCGCCGACAACGGCCACGAAATCGTGTCGTCGTCGCCGCTCGTGCCACGCAACGACCCGACGTTGATGTTCACCAATGCCGGCATGGTGCAGTTCAAGAACGTCTTCACCGGCGTCGAGAAGCGGCACTATCAGCGCGCCACCACCTCGCAGAAATGCGTGCGCGCCGGCGGCAAACACAACGACCTCGACAATGTCGGTTACACCGCGCGCCATCTGACCTTCTTCGAGATGCTCGGCAATTTCTCGTTCGGCGACTACTTCAAGGAGCGCGCGATCGAGCTCGCCTGGAAGCTGATCACCAAGGAATTCGCCCTGAAGAAAGACAAGCTGCTCGTCACCGTCTACCACACCGACGACGACGCGGCGGCGCTGTGGAAGAAGATCGCGGGCTTCACCGACGATCGCATCATCCGGATTCCGACCTCGGACAATTTCTGGGCGATGGGCGATACCGGTCCTTGCGGTCCCTGCTCGGAGATCTTCATCGACCGCGGCGAGCATATCTGGGGCGGTCCTCCCGGCAGCCCGGAAGAGGATGGCGACCGCTTCCTCGAATTCTGGAATCTCGTCTTCATGCAGTTCGAGCAGGTGACGCCCGAGCAACGCCTCGACTTGCCGCGTCCCTCGATCGATACCGGCATGGGGCTCGAGCGCATGGCCTCGATCCTGCAAGGCGTCGAAAGCGTGTTCGAGACCGATACGTTCCGTCACCTGGTTGAGGCAGCGGCGTCCGCGCTGGGCCAAGGTCCGGGCAAGGACAACATCGCCTCCTACCGGGTGATCGCCGATCACCTGCGTGCCTCGTCGTTCCTGATCTCGGACGGTGTGCTGCCCTCGAACGAAGGCCGCGGCTATGTGCTGCGGCGGATCATGCGCCGGGCGATGCGCCATGCGCAGCTTCTGGGCGCAAGCGAGCCGCTGATGCATCGCCTGGTCTGGGCGCTGGTGCGCGAAATGGGCCAGGCCTATCCGGAACTGGTGCGCGCCGAAAAGATGATTGAGGAAACACTGCAGCAGGAAGAGACCCGCTTCCGCAAGACGCTGGACCGGGGACTGGCGATCCTCGACGAGAAGAGCGCGGGTCTGAAGAAGGGCGACATGTTCGACGGCGACACGGCCTTCACGCTCTACGATACCTACGGTTTCCCGCTGGATCTGACGCAGGACGCGTTGAGGTCGCGCGGCATCGGCGTCGATCTGGTATCGTTTGACGATGCGATGGAACGCCAGCGTCAAAAGGCGCGCGCATCGTGGGTCGGAAGCGGCGATACCGCCAGCGAAGCGATCTGGTTCCCGCTGCGCGAGAAACTCGGCGCCACTGAATTCCTGGGCTACGAGACCGAAACCGCAGAAGGCGTGGTCGGCGCGCTGGTGAGGGACGGCGCGGCGGTCGATCAGCTCAAGCCAGGGGAGAGCGGCGCGATCGTGTTGAACCAGACACCGTTCTATGCCGAGTCCGGCGGTCAGGTCGGCGACCTCGGCGTGATGCTAGGGGAGGGCGTCCGCGTCCGCGTCACCGACACGCAAAAGAAAGCAGGCGATCTCTTCGTTCACCTCGGCACTGTCGAGCAGGGTACGCTGAAAGCCGGCATGGCGTTACAGCTCGATGTCGATCATGGCAGGCGTTCGTCGATCCGCGCGCATCATTCGGCAACGCACATCCTGCACGAGGCGCTCCGCCAGGTGCTCGGCGACCACATCGCCCAGCGCGGTTCGCTGGTCGCACCCGACCGGCTCCGCTTCGACTTCGTACACCAGAAGCCGATCACGCCGGAAGAACTCGCCCGTGTCGAGGACATCGCCAACAACGTGGTGCTCGAGAACGACGAGGTCACCACGCGCCTGATGGGCGTGGACGAGGCCCGCGAAGCCGGCGCCCGCGCATTGTTCGGCGAAAAATATGGCGACGAGGTCCGCGTGGTCTCGATGGGCAAAACTGCGCGCGAGCACGGCCAGAACGCACTTGGCTGGTCGGTCGAGCTGTGCGGCGGCACGCATGTCAGGCGCACCGGCGATATCGGGCTGATCTCGGTGACATCAGAAAGCGCGGTGGCTTCCGGCGTTCGCCGCATCGAAGCGCTGACCGGAAATTACGCGCGCAAGCACGCCAACGACGCCATGCAACTGGCGAAGAATGCGGCCTCTGAGCTGCGTGCTCCGCTGGAAGAAATGCCGGCGCGCATCGCAGCGCTGATGGACGAGCGCAAGAAGCTTGAGCGCGAATTGTCGGATGCGCGCAAGAAGCTCGCGATGGGCGGCGGCGTTACGGGTACCTTTTTGACTTCCGAAGCGCCTGACACGGCGGATTTTCGAGGACAGGTTGGAGACGGGATAATACTTGTTGGAGAAGTTAGGTTTTTCCGACGCTCTGTTAGCGGAATCGAAATGAAGGACCTCAAGAGCCTCGCGGATGAAGGAAAAAGGTTGGTTGGGTCCGGAGTTGTCGCGATTGTAAATACTGCTGGCGACGGCAAGGCCGGCGTCGTCGTCGGCGTCACGTCCGATCTCACCGCGCGCTATAACGCGGTCGATCTTGTGCGCGTGGCGTCCGAGGCGCTTGGCGGCAAGGGCGGCGGCGGCCGGCCCGACATGGCGCAGGCCGGCGGTCCCGACGGTGCCAAGGCGAATGCCGCGCTCGCTGCGATCGAAAAGGCCATGGCGGGGGCGTGACTTGTCGTGCTGACCATCAGGCGCGCCGCACCGGATGATGCGCAGGCAATCGGCGCCGTGTTCGACGCGGCCGTGCGCGAGGGATGGAAGTATCTCGGCGAGCTTGCGGCGCGGCCCATGTTTCCGCCGCAAGAATGGGACGAAGAGGTTGCCAAGCACGCGCCGCCGAATGCGCTGCTGGTTGCGACAAATGAGGCGGATCGTTTGATCGGCTTCGTTGCCGTGCACCCCCCTGAGGGGGAAATGTACCTGCTGTTCGTGCATCCCGATCACGCCGGCCGCGGCGTCGGCAGGGCGTTGCTGGAAGCAGCGCACGAGATACTTCGCTCAGCAGGCTGCCGCGAAGCCTATCTCTACACCCACGAGCAGAACGAGCGGGCGATTGCCGTCTACGAGGCCGCCGGATATCGACGTGACGGTACGGTACGCGAGTCCGAATTTCGTGGTGTCCATCAACGAGAGCCGCGACTGGTGAAGACGCTGAGTTGAGTTTGAAGCGGCGGGGTATGGGGCTTCTTACCTTCTCCCCTTGCGGGAGAAGGTGGCGCGGACGTTCGTCCGCGCCGGATGAGGGGTCTCGATCCGCGAATTTCTTACTTTGATGGAGCGTCGCTGGTGGAGGCAAACCCCTCACCCGAGCGTGTCGATGTCCACCATCGAACTGCCCTCTCCCGCAAGGGGAGAGGGCTCAACGACTGGCAGCGCGGCTGTTATATCCCGGATCAATCCTTCACCACACGTACCGCGCCGCGGGCGGCGCTGGTGGTGAGCGCCGCATAGGCCTTCAGCGCGGTTGAAACCTTGCGGGCGCGCTTGGCCGGCTTCCAGGCGTTCTTGCCCTTGGCCAGCATCGCTTCGCGGCGGCGCTTCAACTCGGCCTCATTGACCGCGAGGTTGATCGAGCGCGAGGGGATGTCGATCTCGATGATGTCGCCGTCCTGCACAAGACCGATCAGGCCGCCTTCCGCCGCTTCGGGCGAGACGTGGCCGATCGAAAGTCCTGACGAGCCGCCCGAGAAGCGGCCGTCGGTGACGAGCGCACAGGCTTTGCCGAGGCCCTTCGACTTCAGGTAGCTGGTCGGATAGAGCATCTCCTGCATGCCCGGTCCGCCGCGCGGGCCTTCATAGATAATGACGACGATGTCGCCGGCCTTGATCTTGTTGGTGAGGATCGCCTCCACCGCGGCATCCTGGCTTTCCAGCACGCGCGCCGGGCCGGAAAACTTCAGGATGCTGGCATCGACGCCAGCGGTCTTCACGATGCAGCCGTCGACGGCGAGATTGCCATGGAGCACGGCAAGACCGCCGTCTTTGGAATAGGCGTGTTCGGCGCTGCGGATGCAGCCTGAGGTGCGATCGAGGTCGAGCTCCTCGAACCGCTTGTTCTGGCTGAACGCCTCCTGCGTCGGCACGTTGCCGGGCGCGGCCAGATAGAACTTGCGCACGCTTTCGCTCCTGGTGCGGGTGATGTCCCAGCGCTCCAGCGCCGCCGCCAGCGATTTCGAATGCACGCTCGGCAGGTCGGAATGGATAAGGCCGGCGCGATCCAGTTCGCCCATGATCGCCAGCACGCCGCCGGCACGGTGAACGTCTTCCAGATGCACGTCGGCGACAGAGGGCGCGACCTTGCAAAGCACCGGGACTTTCCGCGACAGGCGATCGATGTCCTTCATCGTGAAGGGCACTTCGCCCTCATGGGCGGCGGCGAGCAGATGCAGCACGGTGTTGGTCGAGCCGCCCATGGCGATATCGAGGCTCATGGCGTTCTCGAACGCCTTGAAGTTCGCGACGTTGCGCGGCAGCACGCTGGCGTCGTCCTGCTCGTAATAGCGCCGGGCGAGATCGACGATCAGATGGCCGGCCTCGACGAACAGGCCCCTGCGGTCGGCATGGGTCGCCAGCACCGAGCCGTTGCCGGGCAGCGACAGGCCAAGCGCCTCGGTCAGGCAGTTCATGGAATTGGCGGTGAACATGCCCGAGCAGGAGCCGCAGGTCGGGCAGGCCGAGCGTTCGATCACCTCGACCTCGGCGTCGCTGACGGTGTCGTCGGCGGCGGCCACCATGGCGTCGATCAGGTCGACCGAGCGGGCCTTGCCCTTGATGTTGACCTTGCCGGACTCCATCGGTCCGCCGGAGACGAACACGGTCGGGATGTTCAGCCGCAGCGCGGCCATCAGCATGCCGGGCGTGATCTTGTCGCAATTGGAGATGCAGACCAGTGCGTCGGCGCAATGGGCGTTGACCATGTATTCGACGCTGTCGGCGATCAGCTCGCGTGAGGGCAGGCTGTAGAGCATGCCGTCATGGCCCATGGCGATGCCGTCGTCGACCGCGATGGTATTGAATTCCTTGGCGACGCCGCCGGCGTTCTCGATCTCGCGCGCCACCAGTTGCCCGAGATCCTTCAGATGCACGTGGCCGGGCACGAACTGGGTGAATGAATTCGCGATCGCGATGATGGGCTTGCCGAAGTCCTCGTTCTTCATGCCCGTGGCGCGCCACAGGCCCCGGGCGCCTGCCATGTTGCGGCCGTGGGTGGTGGTGCGGGAACGATAGGCGGGCATGGATTCCTCCTGGGGGTGTCGCGTTCCCCGGATGCTGCGCAGCGCTCTTGCGGTGCGCTGCTGATCCGGGGTCCACGCAATGTCGTTGGTTCCCGGCGTCTCGCGTAGCGGCATTACATGCCGCTACGCGTCCGGGACACGAGAGAGTTAGCTGTTCTTCAGGAACACGTATTCCGCGGAGTAGGGTGCCGATTTGAAGGTGCCGGCCTTGTCGCAAGCTCCTTCGAGCTTGCCGCCTTTGGTGTTGATCCGCTGCACCGTGGTGACGCCCGACAGCACGCCCTTGCCGTGCGAAGCCGTGACTTGCAGCTTCAGCCAGGGAATGTCGTTCGCTGTGGCGGCGGGCGCGCTGCCGGCGGACTTGGCGGTGACAGAGCTGCCGTCGACGTGCTCCCACGTTGGGCCGGCATAGTGCCGGCCGACCGTCTTGCCATCGACCAACAGGCTCGCGATCGGTTCACGAAATGCCCAGGCGAGCTTGCCGTCGGCGGTGGCCTTGCATTCGTAGACCTGTGCGCCCTCGGCATGGGCAGTGAGGATCACGGTTTCTCCCGGCGCCGCGATGGCGTCAGGAAGCTTCGTCTCAGCCCGCGCGCTCACATCCAGACCAGAGAGCAGGAGGAGGGCAAGAGCGGCTTTTCGGATTCCCGACACGTTACGCCATCGCCTTGGTGAGGTTGTCGGCGACCTTATCGAGGAAACCGTTGGTCGAGAGCCAGCGCTGGTCGGCGCCGACGAGCAGCGCAAGATCCTTGGTCATGAAGCCGGCTTCAACCGTGTCGACGCAGACCTTCTCGAGCGTGGAAGCGAACTTCGCCAGCTGCGCATTGTTGTCGAGCTTGGCGCGGTGCGACAGGCCGCGCGTCCAGGCGAAGATCGAGGCGATCGAATTGGTCGAGGTCTCCTTGCCCTTCTGGTGCTCGCGGTAGTGGCGGGTCACCGTGCCGTGGGCGGCTTCGGCTTCCACCGTCTTGCCGTCGGGGGTGAGCAACACGGAGGTCATCAGGCCGAGCGAGCCGTAACCCTGCGCCACGGTGTCGGACTGCACGTCGCCGTCGTAGTTCTTGCACGCCCAGACATAGCCGCCGGACCACTTCAACGCAGCCGCGACCATGTCGTCGATCAGGCGGTGCTCGTAAGTGAGCTTCCTGGCCTCGAAATCCTTCTTGAACTCGCGGTCGTAGACGTCCTGGAAGATGTCCTTGAAGCGGCCGTCATACACTTTCAGGATGGTGTTCTTGGTCGAGAGATAGACCGGGTAGTTGCGCATCAGGCCATAGTTGAGGGAAGCGCGTGCGAAATCGACGATGGAGTCGTCGAGATTGTACATTCCCATGGCAACGCCGGAGCCCGGCGTCTTGAAGACTTCCTTCTCGATTACCGAGCCGTCCTCGCCGACGAATTTCATCGTCAGCGTGCCCTTGCCGGGAAACTTGAAGTCGGTAGCACGGTACTGGTCGCCATAGGCGTGGCGGCCGATGATGATCGGCTTGGTCCAGCCGGGCACCAGCCGCGGCACGTTCTTGCAGATGATGGGTTCGCGGAAAATGCAGCCGCCGAGAATGTTGCGGATGGTGCCGTTGGGGGACTTGTACATCTCCTTCAGGCCGAATTCCTTCACCCGTGCCTCGTCCGGGGTGATGGTGGCGCATTTGACGCCGACGCCGACCTTCTTGATGGCATTGGCAGCATCGACGGTGACCTGGTCGTTGGTCTTGTCGCGGTATTCCATTCCAAGATCGAAATACATCAGGTCGATGTCGAGGAACGGATGGATCAGCTTGTCCTTGATGTACTGCCAGATGATCCGGGTCATCTCGTCGCCATCGAGTTCGACGACGGGGTTGGTCACCTTGATTTTTGCCATGGGGGGCCTTTTTGGAATCGCGCGTGAGAGCGGAATTGATTTGCCCCCGCGCTATAGCACCGCGCGAGCGGCTGTAAAAGCTGAGCCGCTATGCAGGTTTGAGCCCGTCTTTGGGAGGTCTTATCCCTCCCCCCACGAGCGTAAGCGAGTGGTGGGGAGGGTCGATGCGAGTGAAGCGAGCATCGGGGTGGGGGGCGTGAAAAAAGCCCCCACCCGACCATCGCTTTCGCGATGGCCACCCTCCCCACGCGTTCCGCGGGGGTGGGATGAGAGTCAAAACGCCGCCTGGGTGGCGGTGCCGGCCACCACATACCAGGTGACGAACAGGCCGCAGATCAGGGCGCCCGGCAGGCTCGAACCGGTGCGCCGCCAGGTGAAGGTCGCGATAACAGCGACAATCGCCAGCAGCGGCACGAACTGGATCGCCACGATCGTCGACAGCGGCACGAAGCCGGGATCGGGGATCGGGTTGAACAGTTTTCCCGACAGCCACAGCGTCAGGTATTGCGCGCCGACCAGCACGATGAAGCCAAGCGTCATGGCCAGGATATTGGTCAGATAAAGCGCGCCGCGCGAGGCGCCGACCGTGGAGAAATTGCGGTGCAGGACATGCAGCGCGATCACGAAAAACGCCGTAATCGGCAGGAGATAGATCAGGAAGATCAGGAATTGCTTCGCGCTCATCAGTTTCAGGGCGACAATCCAGAAACGGAAGTCGGTCGTGAAAATGAGGCCGGACAGCCAGAGCGCGGCGTAGCCGGCCACGACCGTGATCAGCGCGATCAGGACCGACGGTCCGATGATCCCGGCCCGCCGCGCGCGTTTCGGCGCAAAGGGCATCAAAGCGAGCGCGATCAGGCCATTGATCGCGGCCCAGACCAGGATCTGGTTGGTGATGCCCTGCGGCAGGAAGCGCGAGGGGGCGACGAAAGTGCCGCCCAGCGCGAACGCCGGATAATAAGTCAGCGCCGGGATGAAGGCCGATAGCAGCAGGGCGGCGAGCCACCGGCCACCCGTGGTGGACGTTTCCTTCTGCACGAAACCATCGGCCGGCTGCGGCAGCCTCAGGCGAGCGAAAGCCGGCGCTTCGACGAGCCCGTCAAACATTCCGAGCAGCAGGGCAACAAAGCCGATCGCCGCGATCAGCGTGCCCAGTTCTTTCCGGAACCAGATCTGGTCGCTGGAGGGACGCGGCGTTCCACCCTTCAAGGTCCGCGCAAACCAATCGAGGCTGTAGCCGATGGCTTCCTTCGAGATATGTTCGGCCGGATGGGTCATCGCGGGCGCATACAAGACGCGCGCGGTGCCCTGCGCGACATCGCCATATTGCTTGCCGGGTTCGACCGCGCCTTGCGTGCCGAACAACGCCCAGAGTTTCGGGCTTTGCATGACGTCACGGGCGCGCTCGACGCCCCACATCAGGGTCGAGAATTCTTCATACTGTGCGAAAACCAGCGCCATATTGCGGGGCCAGGACGTCGTTCCTTCGGCGGCGAAGGGTTTGCCCGTGGACGAGCCCTCCAGCACCATCGATCTGTAGTCGTTGGGCATCGCAGCGGCGGCGGCCAGCACCGTCCAGCCGCCCATCGAATGACCCTCGAGCCCGATATTGTCCTTGTCGACAAACGGAAGACCGCGCAGATAGGCAAGACCGTCGGGGCCGCCGAATCCGTTGGCGAAGGCCGGAGGGTCGCTGTAGCCATGGCCGGTCTGGTCGAGCGCCAGCACGACATAACCGCGGCGGGCGAATTCGATGGCAAAGCCGTCCTGGGTTTCGCGCGAATTGATATAGCCGTGAACCGCGAGAATGCCGGGCGCCGGGAGTTGGGGCGTTGCGTTCGGCGGAATATAAAGAAGGGCGCTCATGGTGTTGCCCTTGACGCCGGTGAACCTGATATCGCGGACTTGAATGCCGCCGGAGGTTTGCGTGAAGTGTGCCAGCGCACCGCCCGCTAAAATCAAAACCAATCCGATAATCGCCAGAGTCCATCTGCGATGCATGGCCGCCCTCCCTTGAATCTTCCCCGATCGTTGAACGATCCCGATCTTTGATGCGTCGGGTGCGTTTTTATTTCGGGAGAGAGCCTAGCCGAAAGCAAAACGCGCGCAAGCGACGTTGTGGCATTCCACATTGCGGCTCAGACAAAAAAAGTGGATCGGCCGGCTCAAGAAATTTCGCCAAGCGAAATGTGAAGCGATCAAGACTCTCTCGCGTCGTCATTCCGGGGCGCGTCGAAAGACGCGAACCCGGAATCCATCGTACCGCACGAATGGTGGAGAAATGGATTCCGGGCCTGCTCCTTCCGCGCAAAACAGCTTCGCTATTTTGTCGCGACGGCGCATCCCGGAATGACAGATCGAGCAGCCGATGGCTCGACGGGGGCGCGGCTTACGTCCGAAACAGCGCGAAGTAGATCACGTACAGCCAGCCCAAAATGCCGTCGATGATCGCCCAGAGGATCGAATGGTTGTTGGCGTACGATATCGCGATGGCAAGAGCGCTGCCAAAGCCAACGCCATACTTCGCACCCTCTAGTCGAATTCCGTAGTAGCGATTTCCGTTCATGTTGCTGCCCTCTCAGCCAAGGTGGGTATTCATAAACTTCGGTCATGTCGGCTTCGCGCCATTTAGCAGGCACCCGCGGCTGGTTGATGTCCGCTTTGCCCTGAAATGACAACACGTCCGTTCCCCGGATGCTGCGCAACGCCTTAAGCGCGTTCACGCGCGTCGTGGACGCGCTATGGTGTTGCGCTGCTGATCCGGGGTCCATATTCCCCCATCTCTGTATTAGGTCCCGGATCTGCGTCGCATCACAAGAGATGCTGCGCCGCGTCCGGGACACGCGATCGAGCAAGACAGGGGAACACCAGATAGTTTCCCTCAAACTCAAAAAGAATCCGCATCGGTTCCGGCAACGACCTCTTTTCGCGGATGTTGAACCTCCTGTTGAAAGGAGCAGTCTCATGCGGAAAATCATCTTGACGCTTGCAGCTATAGCGGCTGTCGGAACTGCGGCTGTTGCGCCAGCAGAGGCCCGTGGCCTCGGCAGAGGCGCTGCGATTGGTGCCGGCATTGCGGCCGGTGCAATAGGCGCCGCAGCGGCGGGCGCGGCTTACAATAATGGCTATGGCTACGATTATGGCTATGCCTCTGGCGACGGATATTACGCCGACCCCGGCTATGGTTATTACGATGACGGACCGGCCGTCTATCATCGCCGGGTCTATCGCCACTACGACAACTGGTAAGACGGAAGAGCCCGGCTTCGGCCGGGCTTTTCTTTGTTTGGCGCAGTGGCAGCCGGGTCACCGGGCCACAGATCGCTTGACAGGTTTCTCCGCAACCCAGGTGATTTGCCCGTCGTGTTAATCTGTCGCAGGCATTTTCGCTTGCGTCGTCGGGCAAATCATTTTTAGAAGCCTCGCCGTCTCGCGCCCCTGGATTGAGGGGCGTTTCGCGATCGTCACTGAACGTTGGGCGCGGGATGCGATGGACGCGATGCGTGCGCCTGACGAGAGCGCGTTTCGCGGACGGCCAAGCCGTGTGGTCCTGATATCTCGACGCTGATATCAACCCACGACAACGCTTCGCGTTGCGCCGGGGATGGTGACAAGAAAGCCCGATCACCAGGGAGAGCCCGGAGGAAGCCGTAAAACCATCGCGCGGGGAATGCCGGAATGTTCGGCGTACCTGTGGTGGACTTATCTGCGTGCTTTCATTCTTTGCACGTGGAGCTATGGGTGCGAAAAACACCCGGCATTCCCTGCCCCCTCTCACTTCGGAGGGACCTGTTCTTGAAAACTCGGGCCGCATGCGGACCGCGAGACGGCGGCGCATGTGTGGAATTGGCTTGGATTATCAGGGCATCCGTCATAACGACTACCTGATTCACCCGCCCCGCTGGTCGGGAGGGGAGCTGTCTTCCGATTTGAAAAGAAGCGTTGATGTCCGGCACCGATAAAACCAAGGCGGGCCTCGAGCTTGCCGGCCCCGTCGTCATTCTGGTCGAGCCGCAGCTCGGCGAGAATATCGGCATGGCTGCGCGCGCGATGGGTAATTTCGCGCTTGATCGGCTTCGCATCGTCAATCCGCGTGACGGCTGGCCGAACGTTGCCGCGCAACGCGCCGCGGCCGGCGCCGACCACATCCTGGGCAGCGCCGAACTGTTCGAGACGGTTGAAGCGGCTGTGGCCGATTGTTCGCTGTTGTTTGCGACCACCGCCCGCGCCCACGATCAGGCCAAGCCGGTGGTCGGGCCGGAAGCGGCGGCCGCCGAGATGGTCGGCCAGATCAACGCCAGCGGCACGGTTGGTATTCTCTTCGGCCGCGAGCGCTGGGGGCTCACCAACGAGGAGGTCGGGCTTTCCAACCGCATCATCACCTTCCCGGTGAATCCAGGCTTTGCCTCGCTCAATTTGGCGCAGGCGGTGCTGCTGGTCGGTTATGAATGGTTCAAACTGTCGACCGCAGGCTCCTTGCCGTTTGCGATGCCCGAGCGCTCCGAGCCGGCGTCGCAGCATCAGATGCAGGCCTTCTTCGACAATCTCGTGCGCGAACTCGACAAGGTCGAGTTTTTGCGGCCCGCCGAGAAGCGCGACACCATGCTCGTCAACCTGCGCAACATCTTCACAAGGATGGAGCCGACCAAGCAGGACATGCATACGCTGCACGGCGTGGTGATGGCGATTGCGGAGGGACGCAAAGGCCCGGCCAAAGGCGGCGTGCTCGATGGGGAGCAGGCGACGCGGCTGCGCGCGCTGCTGGCCGAGCAGGGGCAGGGCGGCGCCGTTTCCGATGGCAGTGGCACCGTGCGGGGGCTGGCGCGCCTGTTACGGCGCAATCCGACCGATGCCGAGCGCATCCTGTGGCAGGCGCTGACGCGCGACCGCCGTTTTGCCGGCCAGTTCAAGCGGCAGACACCGGTGGGCCGCCAGATCCCCGACTTTGTCTCGTTCGTGCACCGCATCGCAATCGAGCTGACCAATCCGCAGGAAACCGAGGTCATCATGAAGGACCGTGCTGAGCGGCGGAGTTGGCTTGAGGAGCGCGACTATCAGGTGCTCGATATCGCGGTCGCCGACGTCGAACGCGATCTGGAGGCCGAACTTGAGCGGCTCCAGCGGCTTTTGCCGATCTAACGGCGCGCCTTTTTCTTTTGGATTCCGAAATCAGGCAGAGGTGCTCATTGTCGGCGCCATCCTTGGCCAGATGAAGCTGACCAGGCCGCAGGCCGCCAACGAGGGGTAGAGGGACGAATAGCGGATAAGGAGCGCTTACACGCCCGCCTTCACCTGAACGATGGCCTGTGCCAGCAGTTCGATCATTTGCGCGCGGACGGCGTCCTCGGTGACGCCCTTCGCCGCCAGATCGCTGGTGACCCTGGCGATGACGGCCCTCTCGCCACCTTCCGCAAAGGCGCCCGCGACCGCCTCACGGGCGTAAGCCGTGGCTGCATCGCCCGCGAGGCCCAGTTTCCCGGCGGCCCACAGGCCGAGCAGGCGGTTGCGGCGGGCTTCCGCCTTGAACTTCAGTTCCTCGTCGATGGCGAATTTCTTCTCAAAGCCTTCCTCGCGCTTGTCGAAGGTGGTCATGGCAAAAGTTCCTCCGCGTACGGCCGTTTCGGCCTCATTGCGGCGGGAAGGCCGCATGCCTAAATAATACTGTGAATTCAGAAGGTCACGTGCCGCAAAGCCGCGGCTTAAACACGGTAAAACTGGCCCCTCCGAGGGCCGCATCGGATTGTACTGGAAAGACCAATCGGATAGGTTCGATTCTAGGCTTGGTTCTCGTTCTGTTTCTTTGTCCCTGGCCTTCACGGCAGCTCCGTCGTGGGTCGTCCCCTTCTTGGCATCCGGAGCACCCAAATTCATGGATTTCAACAACACACGGTACATCCCAATGAGCCGTCGACGCCGCATCTATGAAGGCAAGGCCAAGGTCCTTTATGAAGGGCCGGAGCCGGGAACGCTGATCCAGCACTTCAAGGACGATGCGACCGCGTTCAACAAACAGAAGCATCAGGTGATCGAGGGCAAGGGCGTCCTCAACAACCGGATTTCGGAGTACCTGTTTCAGCACCTCAACGACATCGGGGTGCCGACCCATTTCATCCGCCGTCTCAACATGCGCGAGCAGCTCATTCGTGAGGTGGAGATCGTGCCGCTGGAGGTGGTGGTGCGGAACGTCGCGGCCGGATCGCTGTCGCAGCGGCTCGGCATCGAGGAAGGTACCCAGCTGCCGCGCTCGATCATCGAATTCTATTACAAGAACGACCAGCTCAACGACCCCATGGTCTCCGAGGAGCACATCACGGCGTTCGGCTGGGCCACGCCGCAGGAGATCGACGACATCATGGCGCTGGCCATTCGCGTCAATGATTTCCTCACCGGGCTGTTTCTCGGCATCGGAATCCGTCTGGTCGATTTCAAGATGGAATGCGGCCGTTTGTTCGAGAACGAGATGATGCGGATCATCGTGGCCGACGAGATCTCCCCGGATTCGTGCCGGCTGTGGGATATCAAGTCGAACGAGAAGCTCGACAAGGATCGCTTCCGCCGGGATCTCGGCGGTCTGCTCGAGGCGTATACGGAAGTGGCCAAGCGCCTGGGCATCCTGATGGAGAACGAGCGGCCGGCGGGATCAGGCCCCGTGCTGGTGAAGGGATAAGGGAAATCTCGTGAAGGCGCGCGTCACTGTCACGTTGAAGTCGGGCATTCTCGATCCGCAAGGCAAGGCCATCGAAGGTGCGCTGAAATCGCTCGGCGTCGATGGCGTCGCCAGCGTCCGCCAGGGCAAGGTGTTCGACATCGAGCTCGCCGGTGGCGACAAGGCGAAGGCGGAAGCTGTCTTGAAAGAAGCCGCTGACAAGCTTCTCGCCAACACCGTGATCGAGAATTACCGCGTCGAAGTTTTGAGTTAGATCTTCTCCCTCTCCCCTTGTGGGCTAAGGCGTGCACACATCATGAAAAGCGACTCAAATACAGAGACTTAGATGATCCTTGGTTTTGGAAGCGCCTTTATGTCCGTCGTGCAGGGACCATTGATAAGATTCGCGTTTTCTTACTTGGCGATCGTCGATTAAAAGATGTGTGCACGCCTTAGCCCCTTGTGGGAGAGGGTGGCGAGCGGAGCGAGCCGGGTGAGGGGTTCGCACGTTTCGTCTTAAAGCAAACCCCTCACCCGGTCCTCATTGCCGTAGACGGCATTTCGGACCACCCTTTCCCACAAGGGGAGAGGGGAAGGAAGCAGGTTCTTCTGAGCATGAAATCCGCCGTTCTCGTCTTTCCCGGAATCAATCGCGAGCGCGATATGGCGCGCGCCCTGAAGCTCGCCTCCGGAAACGAAACCGCGATGGTCTGGCACGCCGAGACTTCGCTGCCCAAAGGCACCGACCTTGTGGTGGTGCCGGGCGGCTTTTCCTATGGCGATTATCTGCGCTGCGGCGCGATTGCGGCGCGTGCGCCTGTGATGGACGCCGTGCGCGACTTCGCCGCCAGTGGCGGCCTTGTGCTCGGCGTCTGCAACGGCTTTCAGATCCTCTGCGAGGCAGGCCTGTTGCCGGGCGTGTTGATGCGCAACGCGCGGCTGAAGTTCATCTGCAAGGACGTGCACCTGCGCGTCGAGCGTTCGGATTCGCCGTTTACCCGCGGCTACAATGCCGGGCAGGTCATTCGCGTGCCGGTCGCCCATGGCGAAGGCAATTACGAGGCCGATGAAGAGACGCTGAAGCGGCTCGAAGGCGAGGGGCGGGTGCTCTATCGGTATTGCTCCGAAGATGGCGCCATCGACGAGCCTGCCAACATCAACGGCGCGGCGCATTCGATCGCGGGCGTCGTCAACGAACGCGGGAACGTGCTCGGCATGATGCCGCATCCGGAAAACCATGTCGAAGACATCATGGGCTGCACTGACGGCCGCGGCCTGTTTGCCGGTCTCGTCGCTCATCATTTGAATCGGGCGGCCTGATCGTCCGATGGCTACCAACGAACCGCACATCACGCCCGAACTCATCGCTGCGCACGGCCTCAAGCCGGACGAGTATGAGCGCATCCTGAAATTGATCGGCCGTGTGCCGACCTTCACCGAACTCGGCATCTTCTCGGCGATGTGGAACGAGCATTGTTCGTATAAATCTTCGCGCATCCATCTGCGGGGCCTGCCGACCAAGGCGCCTTGGGTGATCCAGGGGCCGGGCGAGAACGCCGGTGTCATCGATATCGGCGATGGCCAGGCCGTGGTGTTCAAGATGGAGAGCCACAATCACCCAAGCTACATCGAGCCTTATCAGGGCGCGACCACCGGCGTGGGCGGTATCCTGCGCGACGTCTTCACCATGGGCGCGCGGCCCATTGCCTGCCTCAACGCGCTATCGTTTGGCGCGCCTGAGCATCCGAAGACGCGCCATCTGGTGTCTGGCGTGGTCGCCGGCGTCGGCGGCTATGGCAATTCGTTCGGCGTGCCGACGGTCGGCGGGCAGGTGCGTTTCCACACCCGCTACGACGGCAACATTCTCGTCAACGCGATGGCAGTCGGCCTCGCCGACACTGACAAGATTTTCTACGCGGCCGCCTCCGGCGTGAACATGCCGATCGTCTATCTCGGCTCCAAGACGGGGCGCGACGGCATTCACGGCGCGTCGATGGCGTCAGCCGAATTCGACGACGACTCCGCCGAGAAGCGCCCGACCGTGCAGGTTGGCGATCCCTTTGCCGAAAAGCTGTTGCTGGAAGCCTGCCTCGAAATCATGGCGGCGGATTGCGTGATCGCGATCCAGGACATGGGCGCGGCGGGGCTCACCTGTTCGGCGGTCGAGATGGGCGCCAAGGGCGATCTCGGCGTCGACCTTGATCTCGATGCGGTGCCGACGCGCGAAACCGGCATGAGCGCCTATGAGATGATGCTCTCGGAAAGCCAGGAGCGCATGCTCATGGTGCTCAAGCCAGAAAAGGAAAAAGAGGCCGAGGCGATCTTCCGCAAATGGGGGCTCGATTTCGCCGTGGTCGGCTACACCACGCCGACGAAGCGTTTTCGCGTGAAGCACGGCGGCGACATCATGGCCGACCTGCCGATCAAGGAACTCGGCGACGAAGCGCCGCTTTACGACCGGCCGCATGTGGCGCAGTCCGCAAAGCCGGTGATTGCTGCGCGCGAGGTGAAGCCGCCCATGGGCATCGCGCAGGCACTCGCGAAGCTGATCGCGACGCCCGAACTCTGCTCGAAGCGCTGGGTCTGGGAGCAGTACGACCACGTCATTCTCGGCAATACCGTGCAGCGACCCGGCGGCGATGCCGCGGTGGTGCGTGTGCAGGACGGACCCAAGGGCCTTGCCCTCGCTGTCGACGTCACGCCACGCTATTGCGAGGCCGATCCGATCCAAGGCGGCAAGCAGGCGGTCGCCGAGGCCTGGCGCAACATCACCGCCGTCGGCGGACGGCCGCTCGCGATCACCGACAATCTGAATTTCGGCAATCCGGAACGGCCCGAAATCATGGGTCAGTTCGTCGGTTGTCTTAAAGGCATATCCGAAGCCTGCCGCGCGCTCGACTTCCCGGTCGTGTCCGGCAATGTCTCGCTCTACAACGAGACTAACGGCCGCGGCATCCTGCCGACGCCCTCGATCGGCGGCGTCGGTGTGCTCGATGATTTCACCAAGTCAGCCACGCTCGCCTTCAAGACCGGGGGTGAGGCAATTCTTCTGATCGGCGAAACCCAAGGCTGGCTTGGCCAGTCCGTCTACTTGCGCGAGGTCTGCGGCCGCGAAGACGGCGCCCCGCCGCCGGTCGACCTTTCGGCCGAAAAGCGCAATGGCGACGCCGTGCGCGGCATGATCCACGCCGGCACGGCGACCGCGGTGCACGACCTGTCCGACGGCGGTTTGTTGATCGCGCTGGCCGAGATGGCGATGGCAAGCGGTATCGGCGCGCAGCTATTGGCCGCGCCAGCGTCGATCGTGCCGCATGCGTTCTGGTTCGGTGAGGACCAGGCGCGCTATATCGTGACGCTCCCGGCCGATCAGGCGGGCCTGGTGCTGGCGAAGATGAAGGGCGCGCGCGTGCCCTGCGTTCGGATCGGCACCACCGGTGGCGACGCGATCCTCATTGCCGGCGAAGAAGCAGTGTCGGTGGCCTCGCTGAAGGATGATTTCGAAGCGTGGCTTCCGGCCTATATGGCGGGCCAAGCTTAAATCTACAGCACGTGCTTCACGCCGGGAATCCGGCGCAAGGCGAGCGTCGCACCCCAACTGATCGCAAGCGCCAGCACAAACACGAGCAGCGCTTTCAGGATCGCGGTCACTTGCGGTATCGGCGTCAGCGTGAAGCCGAATAGCAGGTATTGCAGCCAGAGCACCGGGACATAGTGGATCAGGAAAATCCCGAATGAGCTTTCGCGCAGCGGATCGAGGATGCTCGAGCCGCTATTGTCGAATCTCAGAAACAGCGCGAGCAGATTGACCGTTTGCGCCGCGCTGAAGCTCGCGAAAAGGAAGGCATGCACGTTGTCCCACCCCTGCGGCGGATTGTTGGGGTCGGGCAGGAATTCGCGCTTGTAAAAGATAAGCCCGATAAGTGCGGCATAGGTCACGATGGTGGCCGCAAGCCATAGCGGCCATCGCCGCGCCAGCGCGCCATCAGGGGATAGAAGGCTGCGATCACCGTGGACCGCGCCGATGCCGACGCCGACGAAGAAATAAAGCAGGTAGAGGAGAGCCCGGTCCGACTGGACCGCAAGCGGCCCCAGCGTGAACCATTGTGCGATCCCGTAATGATGATCGAGGGGTACGTAGACGACGACCGACGCGGCGAGAAACATGCAGAAGGCGTAAGTCGGATGTTCCAGTTTCGCGGTCGACACGCGTCCGAGGGCTTCGACAATGCCAGGCGCGACGAGATAGACCGCGGCCGCCAGCATGTCGAAGGCTAGCAATACGCCCAGGAACCAGATCGGGCCGCTCTCCCACGGTCCGACCGTCACCGTTTTCCACCAGAACGCGATGAAGCCTGCGCCCGGGCCCGAGTGGCGAAGCTCGACCGCGTAATAGGCTGATGGCATCAGCATCCCGGCGCCGATCGCAAACGGCAGGCCGAGACGCAACCAGCGTCCCCGCAGAAAATCGCTTACCCCCTTGCGTTGCAGGCTGGACCAGGTGAACAGCCCCGACAGCAGAAACATCGCAGCCATGAAGAAGCTGTCGTTGAAAGTCACGACCGCATCGAAAAGCAGAAACGACTGACGGTCGGTGTGGCCGTAATAGGTGTAGGGAATGACCGAGTGGTGGATCAGTACCAGCAGGATGATGAAACTACGGGCGCGGTCGAAGGCGGCGTTCCGCGCGCCCGTAACCGGCGCGGTCCTTTTGCCCTCCGCCACTGAACTGACAATAACCACCATCCGCGCACCCCGGTGCCAGATCGCGCAGATGTTGATTCGGATCAATCGATTCAACAAGGGGGCGGTGCAGCACAAAACCCCCATGAAAGAAGGTTGGCGCAGGGCTTCAAGGCCCCAACCGGGACATGCCAGGTTTTCTGAAAATCGAACGGGGTTCTGTGGCTGCAGTGCCCGCTTCCCGAAGGAACTTTGGTGAAAGGCCCGAAGTTAGACCGGCGAGACCGCCAGCCGGGCGGCTGACGGTGGAGGAATCCCATGACGCTTTTGAAGTGGGCGCTGATCTTCTTCGTGATATCCGTGATCGCCGGTATTCTTGGCTTCACGGGCATATCGGCGGCATCGGCCGACGTCGCCCGGTTTCTGTTCTATATATTCGTCGTGATTTTCCTGATCCTTTTGATCCTGGGTCTCACGATCTTTCGGGCTTAGCGGCGCCGGCCCTGTTCGGGGCCTACGGCACTTCCTCGATCTTCACCTTGTCGGGATAGAAGGCAAGGTGACCCGAGATTTGTTCCATGGCTGGAAACGGAGTCTCGTACGTCCAGATGGCGTCTGCGATGGTCTTTCCGTCGGCCTCGATGCTGAAGTAACTCGCGTCCCCTTTATAGGGGCAGTGCGTCACCCGTTCGCTGCGCTTGAGAAGCCCCATATTGGCGTCCTTGCGCGGCACGTAGTTCACCGCGGGATAGCTTGCTTCCTTCAGCGACAGTGCATTGCTCGTCTCGGCGATCACGACGCCGCCCGCGGTGACGCGCACGCGGCGCGGGTTTGCCGAGATCGTGATCGGATGGTCGGGGCCCGGTAATTTCATGGTTCTCCGCCTTTCAGCCCGCACAAATGGCCAGGCCTTGCTGTGATCGTTGATCGAATATAGTGCGAGAAGGCGTGACCCAGAAGGCCATTCGCGCTAAATTGGCGAAGGCCGAAGCAGGCCGCGCTCCGAGGAGAGGGAGAAATCTGGGATGCCGATGGACGCCCGCGATATCGAGTCGATGATCAAGGCTGCGATTCCTGATGCCAGCGTGACGATCCGGGATCTCGCCGGTGATGGCGATCATTACGCGGCCACTGTCATTTCGGAGTCGTTTCGCGGCAAGTCGCGCGTCCAGCAGCACCAGATCGTCTACCAATCGCTGAGGGGCCAGATGGGTGGCGTGCTCCACGCGCTCGCCCTGCAGACCGGCGTGCCGGAATAGTCCGGTCTGTCGGCGGGGGAATTTGCGCAAACGACGTTGAGGCTGAGCGGACGTGATACCGTCGGGCACCGAGCGCGGGCCGCTGTTTCGTCCCATTGTGCCGAACCAGCACAGCCGGGTCACCTACGCCGAACTGCTGTTCGACCTCGTGTTCGTGTTCGCGGTGACGCAGGTGTCTCACACCCTGCTCGCGCATTTCACTCCGCTCGGCGCCATACAGACCACCTTGCTGATGCTCAGTGTGTGGTGGGTCTGGGTCTACACCTCCTGGATCACCAACTGGCTCAACCCTGAACTCACGCCGATCCGCATCCTCCTGTTCCTGTTGATGCTGGGCGGCCTCGTGCTTTCCACCTCCATTCCGCTGGCCTTCGATTCGCGCGGGCTATGGTTTGCGATCGCCTATGCCGTGATGCAGGTCGGCCGCACCATCTTCTGGCTGTTATCGACGCCGCGGCAGCGCACGGCGGCGCGCATGAACGCTATCCGCATTCTGGTCTGGCTGTCGATTTCAGCGATCTTCTGGATCGCAGGCGGCGTAACGGAAGGGCAGACGCGGCTTGTGTTGTGGGCGGTGGCGCTCGCGATCGAGTACGTGTCGCCGGCAGTGCGGTTCTGGATTCCCAAGTACGGCGCATCGTCGGTGGCGGACTGGTACATCGAAGGCGGCCATCTGGCCGAGCGCTGCGCCGGCTTCATCATCATCGCGCTCGGTGAATCCATCGTCGTCACCGGCGCGACACTTGCCGATCTGAAATGGACCTCTGAGGTGATCGCCGCATTCCTGTCGTCGTTCGTGGCCGCATTGGCAATGTGGTGGCTTTATTTCCACAAGGGCGCGGAGGCCGGCTCCGAACTGATCTCGAATTCAAGTGAGCCCGGACGGCTGGCGCGGCTCGCCTATACCTACCTGCATCTGCCGATCGTCGCCGGCATCATTCTGTCTGCCGTCGCCGACGACGTCGTGCTGCTACATCCTGCCGGCCATTCCGATGTGAGGGTGGTGGTGAGCGCGGTCGGCGGCCCCATGCTGTTCCTGGTCGGCACGATCCTGTTCAAGCACGCCATTCGCGGCTGGCTTCAATTGTCCCACGGCGTCGGCATCATCGCGCTCGGCGCGCTGGGTTGGTTCGGCAACGAACTGTCGCCGCTCGTACTGTCGATTGCGACAACGCTCGTGATGGTGATCGTCGCAATCTGGGAATCGCTCTCATTGCGGTCGAGGGCTGCTGAGGCGCGGCCGGAGCAGGCCGCGCCTTAGAGCTCAGTCCGAAGCCACCAGCGCGTGAACCGAAAACATCCCGTTTCGATCCGTCCAGGTCTCGGTCAGCCTCCAGCCCGAGACCCGGGCGAGCAGGGCAAAGCGCTCGATCGAATACTTGTAGCTGTTCTCGGTGTGAATGCTCTCGCCGGGCCGGAACGAGAATTTCTGGCCGAGCACCTCGCAGGTCAAAGCTTTCTTGCTGATCAGATGCATCTCGATGCGATGGCGGTCGCGATTGTAGATCGCGCGATGAATGAATGCGCCGACATCGAAATCGCCCCCGAGCTCGCGGTTGATCCGATGGAGCACATTGAGATTGAAGCGCGCGGTCACGCCTGCCGTATCGTTATAGGCGTCGTACAGCGTTCGTTCATCCTTTTCGAGATCGACGCCGAGAATCATGCGCGCGTTTTTGCCGAGAATCGTGCGGGCCCCCTTCAGAAAGGTGCAGGCCTCGCCGGGCTCGAAATTGCCCAGCGTCGAGCCCGGGAAGAAGCCAACCTTCGGCATGCCGCGCACCGCCTCCGGCAGTTCGAACGGCGCCGTGAAATCGGCCGTGACGGGGTAGACGCCCAATCCGGGATAATCCGCGCGTAAAGCGCTGGCTTGTGCGCTCAGGAAGTCACCGGAGATGTCGACGGGAACATAGGCGCCGAGCCGGCATTCGCCCAGCAGCAGCCGCACCTTGGTGGTGGCGCCGGCGCCGAATTCGACTAGCGCCGCGCCTTCGGGAATGAACCCTGCGATCGCGCGACTGTGGTCGCGCAGGATCGAAAGCTCGGTGCGTGTCGGATAGTATTCCGGCAAGACGGTGATCTGCTCGAACAATTCGGACCCGGTCGCGTCGTAGAAATATTTCGGCGACAGCCGCTTCGGCGCCCGCGACAGATCGTCGATCACATCGCGCGCGAAGGCTGATGTCGGCTCATCGAGATGGTGCGTTTCGGCCAGAGCGGTGGCGTGCACATTCATGACAATCTCCCGGACGCGGGTTTTCTTGCGCGCTTGAAGTCGAAAGGCTAGTGCGGTGATTTGAAGTTCCGATCAGTTTCGCGGTGACCTCGTGATAGGAACTTCAAATTCCAAACCCGCACTAGAATCATATAATTGGCTAGTGCTCCTTTGATTCCGAAGTTCGTAAACGTGGAGCCGCAATATGATACGAACTTCGGAATCGGAGCACTAGGTAGCGTAGTCCGCGAGCCTCAGGCCCGTGAACTGCCAGCGGTGGTGCGGATAAAAGAAGTTGCGATAGGTGACACGGCTATGACCGTCCGGCGTCGCCAGCGATGAGCCGCGCAGCACCAGTTGGTTGACCATGAACTTGCCGTTGTATTCGCCGAGCGTGCCCTCGATGGCGCGATAACCGGGGTAAGGCGAATAGGAGCTGCGGGTCCACTGCCAGACAATGTCGAAGGCGTCGTTGAGAAGGCCCGCGCGGCCCGCAACTTCCCATTCCGTTTCGGTCGGCAGATGCTTGCCGCGCCAGCGCGCAAACGCGTCGGCCTCGTAATAGCTGACGTGACAGACCGGAGCGGCGGGATCGACCGGCTGTAATCCGGCCAGCGTCATGACGTGCCACTTGCCGTCGATCTCACGCCAATGGCCGGGCGCCTGCCACTGCTCGTTGGTTGCGGCGGCAAAGCCATCCATCAGCCAGAGCGTTGGCGTCGTGTAGCCGCCATCCGCCATGAAGGCGATCCATTCCGCGTTGGTGATGAGGTGGCGCGAGAGCCGCACCGGCCCCACCAGCGCGCGATGGGCCGGCTTTTCATTGTCGAAATGAAAGCTGTCGCCGGCATGGCCAATGCTGTGGATGCCCTCGTTGAGGTCGATCCAGTCGTCGCCCGCGCCGCTCGCGGCGGGGAAGCGCCATGACGGGTCATAGGCCGGGTAAATCGGATTCTGCGCAAAGGCATGCAGGATGTCGGTGAACATCAACTCCTGGTGTTGTTGCTCGTGATTGAGGCCGACCTCCATCAGCGGCGAGATTTCGGCCAGCTTTTTGTCATCCGCTTCATGAAGAAATCTCACCACTGCCGCATCGACATGGCGCCGATAGGCGGTGACTTCATCGGCGCTTGGCCTGGTCAGATCGCCACGGCGGCCACGGGCATGGCGCGGTCCGGCGCTGACGTAATAGGAATTGAACAGGAAGGCGTAGTCGGGATGGTAGGACTGGTAGCCCGGACTATGCTCGCCGAGCAGAAACTGCTCGAAAAACCACGTGGTATGTGCGCGATGCCATTTGGTGGGGCTCGCATCCGGCATGGACTGAATCAGCTGGTCCTCGGGGCTCAACGGCGCAGCGCGGCGTTCTGTCTCGTTTCGCACTGCAAGAAAGGCCTCGGTGAGGTCATCGGCGAGGCCTGATTCTTTGGAAAACAACGACGGGCGAGAGGCGGCAATGGCGGATACGGGCTTCGTCACTGGGGTCTCCGGGGTCGCAATAAGGAGAACGTCGGCCTCGAAGGGGCGTTCCTCGAGAACAGCCCGTCCTAGATAGGGGTTCCTATCTGGGAAAAAAGCCTCCGACCCCGGAGAAATACGGACCATCGGCGCGCCTTACCTGACCCCCGCTGCCCGAAGGTCCGGGGAAACCGTCCCGGCATGGCAGGTCCGACCGCCAAATTGCTTTGGGTGCACAATCGTTTGGGTTACATATATGGGAGTCGCGGGGCTATCAGGCGTGATGCCGGAAAGCCCGATCGGAGTGGGCGTTTCACCCGCCCAAGAGGAAGAGAATATGAGCATCGAGCAATTCATCGACAACGAAGTGAAGTCGAACGACGTGGTGCTGTTCATGAAGGGCACGCCACAGTTTCCGCAGTGTGGATTCTCTGGCCAAGTCGTGCAGATCCTCGACCACATCGGGGTCGGCTACAAAGGCCTCAACGTGCTGGAGTCCGCTGACCTTCGTAACGGCATCAAGACCTACTCGAACTGGCCAACCATTCCCCAGCTCTATGTGAAGGGCGAATTCGTCGGTGGCTGCGACATCATCCGCGAGATGTTCCAGGCCGGCGAATTGCAGCAGCTCTTTACCGACAAGGGCGTACCGGTTTCCACCGCCGCCTGATGCGCCAAATCGGCGGCTTGCGGCTCGAAGTCCTCGTCGCCGACATCACGACATTACGCGTCGATGCCATCGTCAACGCCGCCAACACGTCGCTGCTTGGCGGCGGTGGCGTCGATGGTGCTATCCACCGGGGCGCGGGGCCCCAGTTGCTGGATGAATGCCGAACACTCGGCGGCTGCGCGACCGGCGATGCCAAAATCACCAAAGCTTATCGGCTGGCCGCGAAGCATGTGATCCATGCGGTCGGGCCGGTGTGGAATGGCGGCAACCGTGGCGAGGACGAATTGCTCGCCTCCTGTTATGCCCGCGCCATTGCGCTTTGCGCTGAAAATAAGCTCACATCGGTTGCCGTTCCGGCGATTTCTACCGGCGTCTATCGATTTCCCGCCGATCGTGCGGCCCGGATCGCGGTTTCGACCACGGTCGACGCCGTGAAGTCGGCGCCATCGTTGCGACGCGTGATCTTCTGCTGCTTCTCGCGTGAGAGTGGGCGCCTGCACGAAGTGGCCTTGGCTGGTTTCGGCGAGCCTTGTGCCGATTGAAACGGCCGCTACACTTTTGCCCAAGGCGGCAGGCAGCGGGTAGATCATGACATTTCGAGGCATCGGCGCTCTGCGTTTTCATTTCGCGGCGCTCGTGCTTTTGCTGGTCGCGACCGCGGGCAGCATCGCGTCGGCGGAAACTCCGCTTACCGCTTCTCGCCGATTTTCGCAGGACGGCCTCGCGCATGTCCGCGACTACCTGACCAACGAGGTTGCGACCGGCAAGATTCCAGGCGCCGTGCTTTTAATTCAGCAGCATGGCCGGCAGGTTCTGTTCGAAACCTTCGGCGTGAAGGACGTCGAGACCCGGCGTCCGATGACAAAGGATGCGATCTTTCGGCTTTATTCGATGTCGAAGCCGGTCACGTCGGTCGCCGCCATGATGCTGGTCGATGACGGCAAGATGTCGCTCGACGATCCCCTGTCGAAGTTCATTCCCGCTTTCGCCGACACGAAGGTGGCCGTCGAGAAGCGTGACGCGAACGGCAAGGTTGAGTTGGCGACCGAGCCGCTGGCGCGCCCGATCAAAATCCTGGACCTTCTGCGCCAGACCTCCGGCATCACTTACGGGTTTTATGGCGATAGCGCCGTTCGGAAACTCTATGGTGCCGCTCGGCTGTACGCTGGCGATGTCGATAACGCACAGCTTGCCGAACGGATCGCGAAGCTGCCTCTCGCCGAGCAGCCCGGCACGTTGTGGGATTATGGGCATTCGACCGACATCCTCGGCCGCGTCATCGAGGTCATCTCCGGAAAATCGCTTTATGAATTCGACAAGGAGCGGCTGCTTGATCCCCTCGGCATGCCTGATACGGCTTTCAAGGTCGACGATTCTAAACGCTCGCGCATCGCGGAGCCGCTACCCGGCGATATCGCGTTGAGCACGATCAAAGGACTCGGCGATCCGGTTCGGCGGCGCCGCTGGCAATCGGGCGGGGGAGGGATGGTCGGGACGGCAGCCGATTACGCGCGCTTCGCGCAGATGCTGCTGAATGGCGGGACGCTCGACGGCAGACGGTATCTCAAACCCGAGACGGTCAATCTGATGACGTCAGATCTCGTGCCGCCGCAATCCGGGATCGCGCGCGACTACTATTACTTTCCGAGCGGCGACAGCGGCTTTGGGCTCGGCTTTGCCGTTCGAGTGGTTCAGGATCCGCTGCTGCCGACGGGAGAATATCGCTGGGACGGCGCCGGCGGCACGTTCTTCTTCGTCGATCCCAAGGATGACCTGTTTGCAGTCTGCATGATGCAGTCGCTTTCGCAACGCCAGCGTATTCAGATCGAATTGAAGAAGCTGATCTATCAGGCGTTGGAAAAGTAACGCCTTAAACCACCCGCGCGATCTCGCGGACGTGGCCGATCATTTCCTCGATCTGGGCAGCCGTGACGTCGAGATGGGTGCAGGCGCGGATGCGGCCGTCCATCACGGCTATCTGCACACCACGCTTGTTCAAGGCGGCGACCATGTCGGCGGCGCTGATGCCCGCGCCGTCCGGCTTGAAGAAAACAAGGTTGGTTTCGGGCTCCTGCACTTCGATGCCCTGGATTTGCGATAGTCCCCGCGCCAAAGTGCGCGCATTGGCGTGATCTTCCGCCAACCGGTCGACGTGATGGTCGAGCGCGTAGGTGCAGGCGGCGGCGCAGATGCCGGACTGGCGCATCGAACCGCCCAGGCGCTGCTTCCAGCGCCAGACCTCGTCGATGAAATCACGTGTGCCGGCGATGACCGCGCCAATCGGCGCGCCGAGACCCTTGGAAAAGTCGATCCAGGCCGAATCCCAGCCGGCGGTCATGTCGCGCGCACTGATGCCGGTCGCGACGGTGGCGTTCAACAGCCGCGCGCCGTCCATATGGGTGGCAAGTCCGTTGGCTTTCGCGATCTTCACGACCTCGTCGAGATCGGCCTTTTTCCAGATTGTCCCGCCGCCGATATTGGCGGTCTGCTCGGCACTGACCAGCGTCTGCGGCGGCTGGTAGCGCGTGCGCGGATGAAGCGCGGCGCGGAAGGTGTCGGGCGTAAACTTGCCGTCCGCGCCGTGTAGCGGCGTGATCTGGAATCCGCCAAGCGCGGCATGGGCGCCGCCTTCGCGCGCGATGATGTGGGCGGAGAACTGCGCCAGGATTTCATCGCCCGGGCGGCAGTGCACCAGCGTTGCCGTCACATTGCACATGGTGCCGGAGGGCAGAAAGACCGCGGCCTCTTTCCCCATCAGCTCGGCAACGCGATCGCAGAGCAGGTTGGCGGAAGGATCGTCGCCGACCTGCTCGTCGCCGACTTCAGCGCGCGCCATCGCTTCGCGCATTCCCGGTGTGGGTCGGGTCTGGGTGTCTGACAGCAGGTTGATGCGGACGGGCGGCGCCTTGAGATCGCGGCGGGCGGGGGTGTAGTAGGTCATGGGATGATGTCTCTCAGCATGGTCATTCCGGGATGGTCCAATGGACCAGACCCGGAATCTCGAGATTCCGGGCTCGCTCGCTTCGCTCGCGCCCCGGAATGACTTTGTTTTACAAAGTCATCTTACCGAAACAAAAGGCCCCGGCGAAACCGGGGCCTTGATCTCACGTCATATGCAAAATCACATCAGCGCGAATAGAATTCGACGATCAGATGCGGCTCCATCTGCACCGCGAACGGCACGTCCGCCAAAGCGGGGATACGGACGAATTTCGCGGTCATCTTGCCGTGATCAACTTCCAGATAATCGGGCACGTCGCGCTCGGGAAGCTGGTTCGCTTCAAGGACGTGCGTCAGTTGCTTGGAGGATTCCTTGACCTCGACGAGATCTCCGACCTTTAGCTTGTAGCTCGAGACATTGACCTTGCGGCCGTTCACCTTGACATGGCCGTGATTGATGAACTGGCGGGCGGCAAACATCGTGGCGACGAACTTGGCGCGGAACACGACGCTGTCGAGACGGCGCTCGAGCAGGCCGATCAGGTTCTCGCCGGTGTCGCCCTTCATCCGACCGGCCTCGACGTAGACACCGTGGAACTGGCGTTCGCTGATGTTGGCGTAATAGCCCTTCAGCTTCTGCTTGGCACGCAGCTGCACGCCGAAATCTGACAGCTTGCCCTTGCGGCGCTGGCCATGCTGACCGGGGCCGTATTCCCGGCGGTTCACGGGGCTCTTGGGGCGGCCCCAGATATTCTGGCCCATACGGCGGTCGATCTTGTATTTAGCCTCACTGCGCTTTGTCATCGCGTCCTCTTAACGGTTGGATTTGAGGAGACGCGCCCTCCTGTGCAGCCGGGATTTCCCCGGGATGCCGACAGGTCCGAGCCCTAAAGCTTGAAGGGGCGGACCACGGGTCGCGAAACGCTTCGCGGGCCGAAGCCGGCCCGCGAGCAAGGCGGTTTCTAGGGCAGAAACGGCCGAACTGTCAACGCAAATGGCGCCGCGTTTGGGCAGTTTATGCCAGGATTTCGGCCGAAATCTCGGTATTCAGCACCTGTTCCAGCCGGCTCAGCACCCGCGCGATAACAGCGGCGTCGGTAACCCGGTGATCCCAGCGCAGGACGACGTCGATCTTGTTGTCCGGCCCGGCCACGCCATAACTCAGCAGGAACGGACCTGTGCTGAGCGCATGAAGCTCGCCGGTGCCGAAGGCCGACACGGAGGTCACCCCGAAACTTCCGAAGTTGTTGGCGCGCATGCGCCCGACATTAAGCCCAATGGTCCAGCTCAGGCGGCGCAACAGCAGCGGCAGGCGGCTCGCCACCAGGATCTTGCGGAAGGAGGGGATTTGGTCGATCGGCGCATTCTTCGCACGCCGGATCGCTGCGTCGATATCAGCCAGCGGCTGCTCCTCGGGCGAGGCGACCTTCTCCGGTAGAATGCATTCTTCGCCATCTTCGACCCGCGCCACCGCGACCATGGCGATGCTGCGTGGCAGCTCGAAGAAATGCGGCCAGGGCAATTTGACATAGAGCGTGCGCAGCACCGGCTCGTCTTTCGCGACGATCGCAAATGCCTTGACGAACATCGCCGCCCAGCCGGGTGCGGAAGCAGCCTTGGCGCGCGCGGCCATCAGAGGAGCGATATCAAGCGAGCGCGACAGCGTGATAAAGGGCACACGCATCGACGCGTGCATGAGGTCGACGATGAAGATGCGCAGCAGTGATATTTTTCGCGTCGTCCCACGCATCGTTCAGCTCAGTTGCCTTTGGTGGTGAGGTTTTCGGGCGCGACTTTATCGACCGTGAGATGAACCGTCGATAAACATATGAAACATATATGGAAATATAAGAAACGTGGCTTAGGCCGGGACGCGGCCGCCGAAGAAGGGCGTCAGCGCCGCATTAAGCCGGTGCGGCCGCCCCGAGGTAAAAATCATTTTGGCCTCGACCTCGTCCGGCGTGCCAAGGGCCTTGGGAAGCAGGCTGGTCACCCGCCTTGCGATGGCCGGCGCCGGGTCGATCCAGTCGACCGGCCAGGGCGCCAGTTTGTTCAGCCGGTCCAGCAACAACGGATAATGGGTGCAGGCGAGCACAATCGTATCTGTTCGCTTTGAAGCATCAGCGCCGGCACCGACGAAACACGGCATAAACTCGGCCAGGATTTCCTCATCGCTGACTGCGCCGCCGCTTAGCGCCGTTTCAGCCAGCGCCGCCAGTTCCGCCGAGCCCACCAGCGTCACCTCACAGCCCTGCGCGAAATCGCGGATCAAGGCTTGGGTATATTCGCGTTTCACCGTGGCTTTGGTGCCGAGCACGGAAACCCGCTTGGTCTTTGAACTGGCGCAGGCCGGCTTGATCGCGGGGACGGTCCCGACAAAGGGCCCCGCGTAGGCGGAGCGCAAATGGGCCATGACCGAGACGGACATTGTGTTACAGGCGATCACGACGAGATCGGGGTGATGCTTTGAAATCAGATCGCCGATCAGGGGCACCACGCGGTCGATGATTTCGTCCTCGCTGTGATGGCCGTATGGAAAAAATGCGTCATCAGCGACGTATAGATATCGTGCGTCAGGGCGTGCCCGCACGACCTCGCGCAACACCGTCAGGCCGCCAAGGCCGGAATCGAAAACAAGAATGGTCGGGCGCTGTTTCATGAAAAAATTATCGTAGCTGATCCGTGGTTACCTTTCAGTTGTTTTTGCGAGCGGGGGGCTGGAGGGATAACTATCGCTTTGCAGCGGTTTTAAGAAAGTGCCGCTAAATCGGGCACGGCCAGTCATGATTTAATGTAGTCACGAGTTCAGGCTTTGCCGAACACGCGCTTGAAGATCGTGTCGACGTGCTTGAGGTGATAGCCGAGGTCGAATTGCTCCTCGATCTCGGCATCCGTCAGATATTTTTTGACGCCGGTGTCGTTCTTCAGAAGCGTCTGGAAGTCGCCTTCGCCGCGCCAGACCGGCATCGCGTTGCGCTGCACGAGCTTGTAGGCGTCCTCTCTGCTCGCACCCTTTTGCGTCAACGCGATCAATACCCTCTGCGAATGCACGAGGCCGCCGAGGCGATCGAGATTCTTCTGCATGTTTTCCGGGTAGACCAGCAGCTTCTCGACGAGTCCGGCGAGGCGGTTGAGCGCGAAGTCGAGCGTCACCGTCGCATCGGGTCCGATCATGCGCTCGGCAGAAGAGTGCGAGATGTCGCGCTCATGCCAGAGCACGACGTTTTCCAGCGCCGGCGTCACATAGGCGCGCACCATCCGCGAGAGGCCTGAGAGATTCTCCGACAGCACCGGATTTCGCTTGTGCGGCATCGCCGAGGAGCCCTTCTGGCCCTCGGAGAAGAACTCTTCGGCCTCCAGCACTTCGGTGCGCTGCAGATGGCGGATTTCGATGGCCAGACGCTCGACCGAAGAGGCGATGACGCCGAGCGTGGCAAAATACATCGCGTGGCGGTCACGCGGGATTACCTGCGTGGAGATGGGCTCCGGCCGCAGGCCCATCGCTTTCGCAACGTGCTCCTCCACGCGCGGATCGATCTGGGCAAAGGTGCCGACTGCGCCCGAAATCGCGCAGGTCGCAACTTCGTGGCGCGCGGCGAGTAGCCGTTCGCGGGCGCGCGAAAATTCGGCATAGGCGTAAGCGAGTTTCAGCCCGAATGTCACAGGCTCGGCATGGATGCCGTGCGAGCGGCCGATGGTCGGCGTCATCTTGTGCTCAAAGGCGCGCTTCTTCAGAGCGGCGAGCACCTTGTCGATGCCGATGACCAGAAGGTCGGCGGCGCGAGTCAGCTGCACGTTGAGGCAGGTGTCGAGCACGTCCGATGACGTCATGCCCTGGTGGACGAAGCGCGCTTCGGGGCCGACGATTTCGGCGAGGTGGGTGAGAAAGGCGATGACGTCGTGCTTGGTCTCCCGCTCGATCTCGTCGATCCGCGCCACGTCGAAGGTCGCATTCTTCGCTTTGGCCCAGATGGTCTTTGCCGCCTCCCTGGGAATGACCCCCAATTCTGCCAGTGCGTCAGCGGCATGCGCCTCGATCTCGAACCAGATCTTGAAGCGGGTCTGGGGCTCCCAGATGGCTGCCATTTCCGGGCGGGTGTAGCGGGGGATCATTGGGTGGCTCAGAGGTTTTTCGAGGGGATTACCGGGCTTTAGCAGAGCGGGTGAGGGGTGACAAACGAGGCTCCGAAGGCGCGCCGCTTTTCCCCATGGAAGCGTCCGGACAGCTTTCAATCACATAATATTGACTGACAGATATTGAAATCTGTTAGCGAGAAGTCCTATATTGGCCGTGACGCCTTATCCAGGGTCCCCCGGCCGGGCCGTTAACAGCGGCAAGCCGGGGCAAGTTACGAGGACTTCGCCATGACATTCGAAATTTTACACCTAACCGCCCAGATCCAGCGCTGGCTCAACCAGCGGATCGCCCGCCATCTGGCCGAACAGGCCGAGAGGTTTGCCCGCTAAGAGCCGAAATTACCGGCCAGATATAGGGACAGGCTGACGCCAACAGGAGGTGCGCCGATGAACGAGAACGTGGTTTTGACCCCCGAACGCATTCTGGAGGTCACCGAAGACGTTCTGCGCCGTTTTGGCCTCGCCAAAGCCACCGTTGTGGACGTTGCGCGTGCGCTCGATGTGAGCCACGGCAGCGTCTATCGCCATTTCCCGAGCAAGGCTTCGCTCCGCGAGGCTGTCGCCCAACGGTGGCTTGAGCGCGTCTCAACGCCGCTCCGCAGGATCGCCGAGGGCACGGGCCCGGCGCCCGCCAAGTTCGACAAATGGCTTCGCGCCCTGTTCTCGGCCAAACAGAAACGCTGTCTCGAAGACCCCGAGATGTTTGCAACCTACCTGACGCTGGCGCGCGAAGCCTGCAAGACGGTGAAGGGACACCGCGCTTGCCTGACCGACCAGCTCGAGCTGATCCTGTCCGATGGCGTCAAACAGGGCGCGTTCCAGATTGTCGACGTCAAGGTGACCGCGCAGTCGATCTTCGACGCCGTCACGCGCTTCCATCATCCCGCCCACGCCGACGAGTGGAACGATCCGCAGTTGCCGGCGCGGATCGACGCGGTCATCGCGCTGGTCCTGAGGGGCATCGAAGCCCCGCGCAAGCGCTAAGCCAGTAACGGGGCCGCTTACGGTCCCATCAGGCCACAATCGGCGGCCAGACGCACGAGCTGGGCGTCAGTCTTGAGGCCGGTCTTGGCCTTGATCATGTAGTGATAGTTTTGAACCGTCTTCAGGCTGAGATTGAGGTTTTGCGCGACCTCTTCCTTGGTAGCGCCGGCCGCGATTTGCCGCAGGATCTCGATCTCGCGTTCGGCAAGCTGATCAAGCGCGGAGCCTGAAGGCGCAAGACTCTCCAACGCCAGCACCTGCGCGACGTCGTCGCTCATGGCCCGCTGGCCACGCGCGACGGAGCGGATCGCGCGGATCAGTACCGCGGGCTCGCTGCTCTTGGTGACATAACCGCCGGCGCCGGCATTGAAGGCCGCTTTCACCAGCGGTGCTTCGCTATGCATGCTGAAGACGAGGATGTGCGCGTGCGCGTCCCGCGCGCGGATATTCCTGATCGCTTCCAGTCCGCTCGCGCCGGGCATCGAGATGTCCATCACGACGATATCGGGCGAGTGGGCCTTGAAGGCGCTATAGGCGCTCACCGCATTGTCGGCTTCGGCGACGACCTGGAAGTCGCTCTGGGTTTCCAGTACACGCCGGTAACCCTGGCGTACGATCGGATGGTCGTCGACCAGCAGGATGGAAATGCCGTTGGGCGAGGCGGACATCATCCGTCAGGCGGCTAGCGGAATGGTCGCGTCGATGCTCAAGCCCCGCGTCGCGCGCGCAACCGACACTGTGCCGCCGAGCGCAGCCAGCCGCTCACGGATGCCTGTGAGCCCGAAGCCCGAAGCTTTCGCAATACTGATGGCATCACCCCCGCCATCGTCCTCGACGCGGATCAGGAGCGCATTCTCAGACCCGCTGCGCCGCTCGATCCGCAGCAGGATTTCGCGCGCCGAGGTGTGTCGGAGCGCATTGGTCAGGCATTCCTGCGCGACGCGATAAGCGGTGGCGGCCACCGTGCCGCTGATATCGGCAAGATCGCCCTTGAGGTCGAGCTGGATCATCGGCCGTGCCTCATGCTGCGAGCGCCAGTTGTCGACCAGGCTGATGAGGCTCGCTTCCAGCCCGAGTTCCTCCGCCAGCGGATGACGCAACCGGTTGAGGGTGCCACGCAGGCACGCCATGATCGCCAGCGCAGCTTTCGAGATCATCCGTGCGTCCTGCGCGACGGCACCGTCCTTGGCCTCAGTGCCGGTCGCCTCGATCGCGTTGGCGAAGGCGAGAATGGCGGTGAGGTTCTGGCCGAATTCGTCATGCAGCTCGCGCGCCAGCGTGCGCCGCTCGTCGTTGCGGATCTCGAGCAAGCGTCGCGTCAAGGTGGCGCGCTCTTCCATGGCCTTCGCCAGCCGCTCGCCGAGGTCGCCGACGGCCTGCCCGATCATCGCGAACTCCATGGAGCGGAAGCGGGGCAGCGACGTCCGGTACTCGCCGTGTGCCATGCGCTTGAGTGCGGCCACGATCGACTGTGCCGGCGCCAGCGTATGCGCGATGGCGAGCGAGGCCAGGACAGCAATCGCCGCGGCCATCAGCAGAGCGACGCCGATATTGTCGAGGATGTGTTGCCAGGCGAGCCGGATCGAGGCGTCGGGATCGGGCGCCGCCGATACGGTGCCAAAAGTAGTCGCGCGGGCGCTGATCGGCTTGGCCACCGCTGCGTGGCGGCCGAGCAGCGTCTGAGCCGTGCTGGCGAACCAGGCCGGTGGCGAGGTTCCCAATCCCTTGTCCTGGCCGCACAGCGGCTTCTCGAAGGCAGTGGCCGGCTCAAAGCGGACGCAGACTCCCGGCGAGATCAGTTTCATGGTCTCGATGGTGCGCCATTCCGGCACTGGGAGCAGATGCTCGCGCATTCTGCTGCCGTGCAACATGAGCTCATGCCAGTACAGCCCCCGGAGGGCTTGAGAGACGCGCTCGGCGGAAGCCTCTGTGGCGCGATCGACGCTGCGATAGGCGTCGATAGTGGCCCAGACGGTGGCGGCTCCAAGGCACAGCATCACGACCACGAGCAGACGGGCGACGAGTTGCAGGACCAGACGCATGCGACCTCCCACTATAGTGTGGAACGCGGTTATTATCCGAGCATGATCTTTTCGGAAAACCGCTACACACTTTTCCGGATCATGCTCTAACAACATCGCCAATCCCTGCCAATTGCAAGCATCAGGCTCCGCACCAATCGGGAAATTTTCCCAACCGTTTCAGGGCATCCGTCTTTGGACGGCGGGCTATCGCTTTGCTTTAACAATCCGGTTCGCAAGCAAGAAAGTAGCCGATCGGGAGCAAAGCGGAATGAGTTCCGAACAAGGCGCGGCGATCGCAGCATCTGATACCAGCGCGCCGGAGCGCCGCGCGCTGCTGTTCTGGATGATCTTCACCGGTCTTTCGGTGTTTGCCGCAGTGCTGTTATGGCGCTACGGCCTCCTGCATTTGATGGTGACCTCGGACCGCACCTATATTTCGAGCGTCATCGCCGTCCTTTACGTCGTCACCTGCGTGCACTGCTTTCTCCGCACCCGCGCGATTGCGCGCGAAGCGGCGGTGGGAGAGCGCTGCCGCGCGATCCTCGCAGCAGCAGTCGACGGCGACGCCGAGCTGGAAGCGGATGCGAAGTCGCTGCCGAAGGGACTGGTGACCGATCATATCCAGAGCCTGATCGAGAAGGCGAAAGCGCAGACCAGAGGCCGCATCGACCAGACGCTTCTGTTGCGCGCGCTCGCCGACCGCTTGCGCGGCTCCAATGGTTTCGGTTCCTTCGCCTCCGACACGCTGATGAAGCTCGGGCTGCTTGGCACGGTCATCGGCTTCATCATCATGCTGGCGCCGATCGCCACACTCGATGCCGCGGACAAGGTAGCCATGAAATCGTCCATGGGACTGATGAGCGACGGCATGGCGGTCGCGATGTACACGACGCTGGCGGGCCTGGTCGGCTCGATCCTGGTGAAAATTCAGTATTACATGCTCGATGCCGCGACCCAGCGGGTGTTTTCCGATGCGGTCACGCTCACCGAGACCCGCGTGACGCCGGTGCTGGAACGCCGCAATGTTGGATGATTTCGGCCTCTATCCACACGAGGAAACTTTCGATCCGTTCGGCGTCATGCTGTTCAAGGCGCTGCAGGTCGTCTCCTTCCTGTTTTTCCTGGCGCTGCTCGCGGTCTCGCCGGAATCGAAGGACGGCAAGATCGACTCCAAGGCCGAGTTCATCATCACCATGGACTGGCCCGACAACCACCCCGACGATCTCGACCTGTTCGTGCAGGATCCGGCGGGCAATATCGCCTGGTACCGCCATCGCGAAGCCGGCTTTCTCACGCTCGACCGCGACGACCGCGGCGGCGCCAACGATTTCATCACCGTCGCCGGGCGGAAGATCCCATCGCCCATCCGCGAGGAAATCGTGACGGTGCGCGGGATCCTCGCCGGCGAATACACCGTCAACGTCTCGCACTTCCAGGCCAAGACCGGCCAGCCCGTTCCGGTGAACGTGAAGGTGCAGAAGCTCAATCCGACCGCACAGGTGATCTTCGACGACAAGCTGTTCGTCGATCACACCGGCGAGGAGAAGACCGCGGTGCGCTTTACCCTCGATGCCGAAGGCAAAGTGATCGACGTCGAGCAGCGGCAGAAATCGCTCCTGGAGACGTTCCGTCGAACCTGGGCGAACGGCGCGGATCGCGATCCCAAGACCGGTGTCAGGATGAGAACGCCGTGAGCAACCTGCAATCCGTCATTCTCATGCTCTCCGTCGCTTACGCGTTGATCGGGGCGCTTTTGCTGGTGGTGCTGGTCTATGTGCGGCTGCCCTGGCCGTTGAAAGCCGTCGCCGTGGTCGTGACCAGCTCGTTCTACGTCGCAAGCTTCCTCGGCATGCGCGGGCTGCTCGGCTGGGCCAGCGTCGACCGCTTGCCGCCGAGTTTCAAGTTGCTGCAGGCGCGCATCGTCGAGCCGCATTCGCTCGAGGGCGATCCCGGCGCGATCTATCTCTGGGTCGAGGCGCTGGACGAGGGCAACCGTCCGAGCGGCGTACCGCGCGCCTATCGCATTCCCTATAGCGACAAGCTCGCCGACAAGACCGACAAGGCGCAGAGCGAAATCGCCGCGGGCCGCGCGCAAGGGGGCCGCGCCGCCGACTTTGGCAGCGGTGAGGGCGGGCTGCTGGACGCAGCGCGCGCCTACATTACGCCGAATACCATCATCGAAACCTCGGGCGGCGATCCCTCCACCGGCGGCGGATTGACCGCGGTGCCGCAAGCCGGCGACGAAGTATCCTTCACGCCGCTGTTGCCGCCGCGGATGCCGCCCAAGGATGTCATGGAACCGCCGGAAAGCAGGCAGTGATCGAAACTGGAATTCTAATTAGACCGCTTCGCCGCGCGCGATCGCCGCAACGTTGCGGATCGCCGAGATGTTGGCCTTGTAGGCTTCCTTCGTGCCGCCCTTGAACACGGCTGAGCCCGCCACGAACGCATTGGCGCCGGCGGCGGCGAGTTCGCCGGAATTCTCGGCGCCAACGCCGCCATCGACTTCGATATCGATGGGCCGGCCCGCCGTCATGGTGCGCAGGTCGCGAACCTTGGCCAGCGTCGACGGAATGAAGGCCTGCCCGCCGAAGCCCGGATTGACCGACATCACCAGCACCAGGTCGATATTGTCGAGCACATACTCGATCGCCGAGATCGGCGTCGCCGGGTTGAGCGAGACGCCGGCCTTCTTGCCCAGTGCTCGGATCGCCTGCAGCGAGCGATGCAAATGCGGGCCCGCTTCGGCATGCACCGTGATGTGGTCGCATCCGGCTTTCGCGAAAGCCTCGAGATACGGATCGCACGGCGAAATCATCAGGTGCGCGTCGAAGATCTTCTTGGTGTGGGGCCGCATCGCCTTGATGATATCGGGCCCGTAGGAGATGTTCGGAACGAAATGTCCGTCCATCACGTCAAGGTGGATCCAGTCGGCGCCGGCGGCATCGACCGCGCGCACCTCTTCGCCGAGCCTGGAAAAGTCGGACGCCAGGATCGATGGCGCAATGACGAGGGGACGTGGCGTGAAGGAAGCGGACATCTGCGCTGTCTTTCGAAAGCTGGCTCGGTTGCCGAGGCGCTTTTCCGCCTAACACGCACAAGCATTCCCGGCAATGTGCGTCAGAAACAAGTGAGAAAAATCTGCCGGAAGCGGCACCAATTGCCGATCGGAAGCGGCGTTTCCGAGCGGCGAACGCCATCATTTCATTGGCTTTTTATCATGGCACGGCGCTTGCTTCCAAATCTGGAGGGACGTTCAAAGCGGTCCCTTTGGAGCTAAAGTCATGTTGCCTGTTATCGGCGCCTCGCTCGCACTCGATGCCATCCAGTCGCTGACTTCGCCGTCACAGGCCTCGTCGCAGCCAGCCGGTTCGGGAGGCTTCGACCTGGGCGACAGTTCCGGTGTATCGCCGCCGGCCTCCGGCCCTCTTTCCGGGTTCAGCAGCGCCCAGATTTCGTCCGATAATTTCAACACGCTGCTCGGTGCCCAGAGTCAGGACTCCCGTGGTCTTGCTTCGGCCCTCGATCCCGGCAGTTCGTCGTGGGATTCGTCTCAAGGCCAGTCCGGCACGGCCTCTTCGGCCTATAACACGGTCAACCAGCTGGTTCAGTCGACCGCCGTTCCGCTCGGCTTCAGCCCGGTCTCGATCAGCGCCTGATCTCGATCTGGTGGTCTTAAAATCCACTTCACCAGCCGTTAACCGAAACGATCCCGCCACGCCGGTAAAGCGCCGGGGTGGGGCAGCGCGGTTGCCGCATGCACGCCACGCGCGATCGCGCGCGCCACGGTATTGGCGGCGACCATGCCAAGCTCGGTAAGGCCGATCAGCGGATCGATCGGCTTTTCGCCGGTTGCGGCAGCGAACAGCACATCGCCATCCATCGGTGCGTGCACCGGATAGATTGCGCGTGCAAAGCCGGTCTGGGCGATCATGGCCAGCCGTTTGGCTTGCGCCTTGGTGAGGACGGCATTGGTGACGACCACGGCCAACGTCGTGTTTTCGGCCTCGGTCGCGGTCGGGCCGCCCTTGATGCGCATGTTCAGCATGTCCGGCGTAAACGAATCTGGAAAGCCGCGGCCGCCATATTCGCCGTCGATTTCGAAAGGCGCGGCCCAGAACCATGGTCCGTCGCCGATTGTCACGCTGCCGAGCGCATTGACCACGGCAAGCGCGGCGACTTTTGTGCCGTCGCTAATCTCGGCGGAGGCGGAGCCCAACCCGCCTTTCAGGTTTGCGGTCAGGGCGCCAAGGCCGGCGCCGACGCTGCCGAGCGCAAAGCTGGTCGTGGCCGCCGCCGCCGCGGCGTAGCCGAGATCGCGGTACGGCGCGAAGCGTCCCCATTTCTTGTTGCCGCCGTTGAGAAGGTCGAAGCAGATTGCGCCGGGAACAATCGGAATCACGGCGCCGCGAACATTGAGGCCTCGGCCCTGTTCGGCGAGCCGCGCCTGGACGCCGCCACCGGACTCAAGCCCAAAGGCTGAACCGCCGGAAAGCGCAATCGCATCGATCTTCTCGACCGTATTGGCGAGATCGAGCAGGGCGCCTTCGCGGGTTCCGGGCCCACCGCCGCGCACATCCATCGCCGCGACCACCGGCTGATCGAACACCACCGCCGTGACGCCCGATGCAAGAACGGCATCGTCGGCGTGGCCGACGCGAACGCCTGCGATGTCGGTGAGGAGGTTATTCATCGCGAATGCACCTGCTGAGACGGGATGCGAATGTTAGAATCGGACCACTGACCACTAGCTATCGAGGGCAAGCCGGACCATGCGCGCCAGATCCGCCTTGCGGTAAGGTTTCGCCAGCAACAGGACGCCGGTGTCGAGACGTCCGTGATGGACGATGGCGTTCTCGGTATAGCCTGAGGTGAACAGCGTCTTCAATCCGGGCCGCCGCACCAGCGCCTCATCGACCAATTGCCGGCCGTTCATCGACCCGGGCATGATGACGTCGGTGAAGAGAAGGTCGAGGTGGTCAGGACCGTCGATGATCTCCAGGGCTTCCGATGCCCTGCTTGCCTCGAGCGTCCTGTAGCCAAGGCTTTGGATCTGGGTGACGACGTAGCGGCGCACGAGATTGTCGTCCTCGACCACCAGGATCGTTTCGCTGCCGCCAGAGGCGCTCATCGACGCCAGCGACTCCACCGGCGTGTCGGGCAAACCGGTCGCGCGCGGCAGATAGATCTTCACCGTGGTGCCGTGACCGACCTCGCTGTAAATCTTGATATGGCCGTTCGATTGCTTGACGAAGCCGAACACCATGCTGAGCCCAAGACCCGTGCCCTTGCCGACCTCTTTGGTGGTGAAGAACGGATCGAACACCCGCTCCAGATTGGCGGGCGAAATTCCCGTTCCGGTGTCGCTCACGGCAATCATGATATAGTTGCCGACGACGACATCCCGGTTCATCACGGCGTAGCCCTCGTCAAGGTGGACATTGCCGGTCTCGACCACGAGTTTGCCGCCGGTGGGCATCGCGTCGCGGGCATTCAGCGACAGGTTCAGGATTGCCGTGGTGAGCTGGTTCGGGTCGACCAGCGCGGGGGAAGCGTCCGCAGCCAGCTGAGGATTGATCTGGATATGCTCGCCCAGCGTCGGTCGCAACAGCTTGAGGGTTTCGATGACCAGCGCATTGACGTCGACCTCGCGCGGCTGCAGCGGCTGCTTGCGTGCGAAAGCCAGCAAATGCTTGGTCAGGCTGGCGCCGCGTTCAGCGGCATCGTCGATCATTCTGGCGATGGCCGAGAGCTGCGGATCGTCGACCACAGCGTCCGCCAGAATGCCGATTGTACCCGTGATGACGGTCAGGATGTTGTTGAAGTCGTGGGCGACGCCGCCGGTTAGCTGGCCGATGGCGTCCATCTTCTGAGCTTGACGGAACTGGGCCTCGGCCGCCTGCTTCTCGGTAAGATCGCGGCCGACGAAGAAATGGCGCCGGACGGGTTCCGACCAGCTACCCATCCAGAACAGGCTGACCGGATGACCATCCCTGTGCACATAGCGGGTCTCGAAGTTGCGCATCAGATGTCCGCGCCGCGCCGAGCGCATTTCCTCGCGCGTGCTGTCGAGATCGTCGGGATAAATGAACTCCGTCGCGCTGTGGCCGATCATTTCCTCCGGCTTTATTCCGAGGATTGCCGTCGAGCTTGGGCTGACCTGGACGAACGTCCCCTTGGTGTCCGTGACCAGGATCAGGTCCTGCGACGTCTGGAAGATGCGCTCGCGCTCCTCGATTTCCTGGGTGAGGGCTGCCTGCGTGCGCCTGTTTTCGGTGACGTCGCGGGCGATCTTGGATGCGCCGATGATCTGGCCGGAACTGGAACGTAGCGGGGAGACCGAAAGCGAAACGATCACGCGCCGGCCGTCTCTGGTCACGCGCGAGGTTTCGTAATATTCGATAGTCTCGCCTCGGCCGATGCGACCGAGAATGTCGTTCAGTTCGTCGAGCTTCTCGTTCGGGACGATCAGGTCGATGTGACGGCCTATCGCCTCAGCCGCGGTATATCCGAACAGGCGTTCGGCCCCCGGATTCCAGCCGGTGATGGTGCCGTCGAGCTTTTTGGTGATGATGGCGTCGTTGGAGGACTCGACCACCGCAGTGAACAGGCGCTCACGTTCGGAATGGCGTTGTTGTTCGGAAAAACTCTCGCGGCGGAGAGTGTGGAGCAGGCGGGACAGCCGCGCTTGCAAATTGATGTTTTGCAGCAGCAAAACCCCGAGTACGAAGCTGGCGGCAGTAAGCCCGTAGAGGCGACCTATGTAAAAGCCCAGATCGTACCGGTTCGAATTGAGCAGCGCCGAGGAGGCCACGTCGAACAGCCAGGCGCACAAGACGACCATCAGCCAGACATCGAGCACCGAATGCCGTTGCCGCAGCCGCAGCACGGCCAGCGCCGCAAGGTTGAGGAGCCACACCGTCAGCGCGGCGTGAAACAGCGCCGGAGCGAAGCCATGCTCCGTGATCAGCGCCGGCAGACGATCGTGCTCTTTCGTAGCCACGAAAATCGCCGCCGCCATTGCCGCGAAGACCGCGATCAGCATCCAGACAATCGCTAGTCCGACCGATCCCTTGATTTGGGAGCCGCCGCTTTCATCCTTCAGCAAGGCGTAGCCGAGCACGAGCAGCGGGAAACCGCCGTGCCAGATTATATAAAGCCAGACCGTGGTCTGCGGACCCGCATTCAGAAGTCCGCTGGTGGCGAAAAGGTTCGGAAAGGTCAGTGCGTGAACGACCGTGGCGACCGCGGTGAAGAGATATCCGCTCGCCAGGATCAAGAGCGCCCACGACCGCAGCAACGAAAATTGCGAAAGCAGCAGGATCGTCGTGATCACGTCGCAGATGGCGAGCGCGGACTGATAACTGGCGACGAAAGCCGGGACCGCCGGCAACTGCAAGCGGCAGAAGGGAAGGGCGGCGGCGAAGAAAATGGCCGACGCGGCAACGACCCCGAAGGCAATCTTGCGGTCGCGGGCGGTGGCGGGCAGCGTCGAAAGAAAGATATTGCGGTCGTCGCCTGCTTCCACCTTCGTCTCCAGACCCCTTACGTCTAAGGCTCGTGGCCGGTGTTCCAGTTCTGACCTTCGCATCGCGGCAATGTCCATATTGTCCTTATTGCCACTCAGAGGAAATGCCTGCCGGATTTTTTTGGTGCGCGCCGGCTGCCGGCTGCGAACAGTCGTGTCCCGTTTCGTGATGGAACTTTTCACAGCGCACAAAAATTGAAAACGCCCCGGCGAACCGGGGCGTTTGACTGAGACTATTGCCGAGAGAAGATCCTTGGGATCAGGACCCCTTGGGGCTGATCTCGGTGTAGTTGCCCTTGGCGTCCCACTTGTAGACGACGTAGTCGATCTGCTTGATGTCGCCCTTGGCGTCGAATTCAAGCTTGCCGATCACGGTATCCCAGGAGCCGGCCTTGATCGCGTCCATCACCTTCTTCGGATCGGTGGTGCCGGCCTTCTTGACCGCCTGCGACCACACCTGGAACGCCGCATAGGTGTAGAGCGTGTAGCCTTCGGGGTCGATGTTTTCCGACCTGAACTTCTCAACGATCGACTTGGCGGTCGGCTTGTTGCGCGGGTCGGGACCGAAGGTGAAGAGGGTGCCTTCGCCGGCCGGCCCGGTAATGGAAGCGAATTCCTTGTCGGCGAGCGCGTCGCCCGCCATCAGCACGGTCTGCATGCCCTGGTCGCGCATCTGGCGCACGATCAGGCCGGATTCCTGATGGTAACCGCCGACATAGACCAGATCGATGTTCTCGCGCTTCATGCGCGAGACGATCGCGGTAAAGTCCTTGTCGCCCTTGTTGTAGGACTCGAACATCTTTTCCTGGACGCCGGCCTTGTTGAGCGCCTTCTTGGTCTCATCGGCGAGGCCTTTGCCGTAAGTGGTCTTGTCGTTGAGGATGGCGATGTTCTTGCCTTTGTAGTTCTTGGCGATGAAGTCGCCGGCGACCTGGCCCTGCTGATCGTCGCGGCCGCAGACGCGTGCGACATTCCAGAGCTTGCGTTCGGTGAACAGCGGATTGGTCGAGGCCGGCGTGATCTGCAGGACGTTGCCGTCGGCATAGGCTTCCGAGGCCGGGATCGACGAAGACGAGCAGTAATGACCAGCCACGAACGGGATTTTCGCGCTGGCGATTTTCTCGGCCACCGAGCGCGCCTGTTTGGGGTCACAAGCGTCGTCCTCGACGTCAAGTGCGAGCTTCTTGCCGAGGACTCCGCCGGCGGCATTCAGATCCTTGATTGCCATTTCGGCGCCGTTCTTCATCTGACGACCGAACGCGGATTCGCCGCCGGTCATTGGGCCCGCCACGGCCACGGTGACATCCTGCGCAAACGCTGGCGTCGAGAACGCAAGCGATGCACCAATTGCCAGGCCAAAGAGCTTTACTGATTTCATAAGGGATCCTCGCAGGTTCGCCATGGGACTCCCCCGGCAGACAGCCGGGTTCTGGAAAGCCTCGGTGTATTGTCGGCTGATTTTACGGCGAAGTCATCGGATAATTTGGGGCAAACGGGGCGTCCATTTGTCCTTTTTGGACGGCTGAGATGGGACGCGAATGTTAGAATCGGACCGCTGGTTAACGCCGGCCGCCTTCGAGATAGGCAGCGCGGATTTCCGGGCGCTGCAGCAATTCAGCGCCGGTCCCCTGGAGGGTGATCAGGCCGTTGACCATGACATAACCGCGATGGGCGAGCTTCAGCGCATGGTTGGCGTTCTGTTCGACGATCAGGACGGTGAGGCCGTCCTGCCGGTTCAGCGTGCGAATGGCGTCGAAAATCTGGCGCGCGATCAGGGGAGCAAGTCCGAGCGAAGGCTCGTCAAGCAGGAGCAGCCGGGGGCGGCTCATCAGCGCCCGGCCGATCGCCAGCATCTGCTGTTCGCCGCCCGACAGCGTGCCGCCGCGCTGGGTCAGCCGCTCTTTCAGCCGGGGAAATAATGTCAGCACGCGCTCCAGCCCGGCCGCGCGTTCGACGTCGCTGGATTCGGTGGCGTCGGCTCCCATTTGCAGGTTTTCCGCCACGCTCATGCGCGAGAAAATCCGGCGGCCTTCCGGCGATTGCGCGATGCGAAGCCGCGCGATCTCGTGGGTCGGCACCCCAGTGATGTTCCGGCCGTCGAACATGACCTGGCCGGCCTTCGCCTTCGGCCGGCCGAAGATCGTCATCATCAGCGTCGACTTGCCGGCGCCGTTGGCGCCGATCAGGGCAACGATTTCGCCGGACTGGATGTCGAGATCGACACCCTTGAGCGCCTCGATCTTGCCGTAGGCCGCGCGAACGCCGCGCATCGCGAGCAGGGGAGGAGCAGGTGCAGTCATGCGCCGCTCTCCATGACGGCCGCGGCTTCCTCTTCATCGGCGCCGAGATAGGCGGCAACCACCTTGGGATCGTCGCGCACCGCTTGCGGCGCGCCTTCGGCGATTTTCATGCCGTAATCCATCACCACGATCTGGTCGGAGATCTCCATCACCACCGACATGTCATGCTCGATCAGAAGAATGGAGGTGCCCTGACTGCGGATCGAGAGCAATAGCTCGCTCAGGCTGGCGCTTTCGCGCGCGTTCAGTCCGGCTGCGGGCTCGTCCAGGCAGAGTAGTGCCGGCTCGGTGCACATCGCGCGTGCAATTTCCAGACGGCGCTGATCGCCATAGGGGAGATTGCCGGCGGCATCGTCGGCACGCTCCAAGAGGCCGATCCGGTCGAGCCATCCCTTGGCCTGATCGATCGCGTGCAGTTCGGCGGCGCGATAGGACGGCGCGCCGATCAGCCCCAGAAAAGTGAACCCGGACGCCTTCATCAGCGCGTTGTGCTGAGCGACCATCAGGTTTTCGAGCGCCGTCATGCCGGGAAACAGGCGGATATTCTGGAACGTGCGCGCGACTTTTGCCTGCTTGGAAATCCGGAAGTCGTTTAGCCGTTCGAGCCGGAAGTTGCGGCCGTCATCATGGGTGAGCCGGATCGCACCCGAGGTCGGCTTGTAAAATCCGGTGATGCAATTGAACACCGTGGTCTTGCCGGCGCCGTTCGGCCCGATCAACGCAGTGATCCTGCGCCGCTCGGCGGTAAAGGAGAGGCCGTTGACGGCCACCACGCCGCCGAAGCGCATGCTGAGGGCGTCGACGGTAAGGATAGTGTCGTCGCTCATCCCCGTCCTTCCCGGGCAAGCTCGGCGGAAATGGCCGTGTTTTGCTTGAGGAAGACCGTCGGCGCTCGATGGCTGATCAGACCGCGTGGCCGCCAGATCATCAGAAGCACCATCGCCATGCCGAACACCAGCATGCGGTACTGGTCGAAGCCGCGGAACAGTTCGAAGCCGCCGATCAGCGCGATGGCTGCGAGCGCGACGCCAAGCTGCGAGCCCATGCCGCCGAGCACGACGATCGCCAGCACCAGGGCCGATTCCTGGAAGGTAAAGGATTCAGGGCTGATAAAGCCCTGCCGCGTGGCGAAGAAGGCGCCAGCAATGCCGCCGAACATGGCCCCGGTCGCGAATGCCGTGAGTTTGGTTGTGGTGATGTTGATGCCGAGCGCGCGGCAGGCGACTTCATCCTCGCGCAACGCTTCCCAGGCGCGACCGATCGGCAGGCGGCGCAAACGGATCGTGACCCAATTGGTCAGAAGGGCGAGCGCCAGGATCACGTAAAACAGAAACACGATGCGATGGGTCGGCGAGTATTCGATGCCGAGCCTTGCCGCAAAACCATCGTCGCCGCGCGTGAACGGGATGCCGAAGAAGGAGGGCCGGGGGATGCCGCTGACGCCGTTGGGGCCGCCGGTCAGGCTTTGCCAGTTGATGATGACGAGGCGAATGATTTCGCCGAACGCCAGCGTCACGATGGCAAGATAGTCGCCGCGCAAGCGCAGCACCGGAAAGCCCAGCATGACGCCCCAGCAGGCTGCGAGAATACCGGCAAGCGGCAGGCACATCCAGAACGACAGACCGAAATTGGTCGACAGCAGCGCATAGGAATAGGCGCCGACCGCGTAGAAGGCGACATAACCGAGGTCGAGCAGCCCCGCGAGGCCGACCACGACATTCAACCCCCAGCCGAGCATCACATAGGTCAGGACCAGGATGCTGAGATCGAGAAGGTAGCGCTGATCGTAGAAAATCACCGGCACCAGAAACGCGAAGATCAGAAGCAGCGGCGGGAAGGCTTTGCCTGCAAAATCCAGCGTGCGCTGGACCGAGGGTGGAACGGCGGTGGCGATTCCGACCGGACCCCACCATTGCCGCAGCAATTCGACGACAATGCTGCCGACGAATACGACCGCAACGATGATGGCGAGATCGTCGAACCGCGTCCAGTAGATCAGTTGTCCGGTCGGACCTGCCTCGGTGCGGATGCCGATCATCAGCGAGAAAAGCACCAGCGCAACGAGGGCGCTGATGAAGGCTTTCTTGAAAATAAAGGCGATGGCTTCGCGGCGCGAGGCTTGGGTGAGATCGGACGTCAACACCGCCACGCGCTTGTCCTTATACTTTTTCGACTTCGGGACGGCCGAGCAGCCCGGTCGGCAGGAAGATCAGGACCACGATCAGGATCGAGAACGCCGCGACGTCTTTGTATTCGACCGAGAAATAGGCCGACCACATGGTTTCGATCAGGCCGATCAGAAGTCCGCCCAGCATCGCGCCAGGCAGCGAGCCGATGCCGCCGAGCACCGCAGCGGTGAATGCCTTGATGCCGGCGATGAAGCCCATGTAGAAATCGACGAGCCCGTAATAGAGCAAGTACATCATGCCGGCGACCGCCGCGAGCGCGGCGCCGATCAGGAAGGTCATGGAGATGGTGCGGTCGACGTCCACGCCCAGCAGTGCCGCCATGGTCTGGTCCTGTTCGCAGGCGCGCATGTCGCGCCCCAAACGTGTGCGCGATACCAGCCAGGTGAAGATAGCAAGCAGCACGACCGTGGTGAGGACGACGACGATCTGCGCGTTGGAGAGGCGGACCACAAAGCCGTTGCTTTCGAGCAAGCTATAGCCGCCGGTGATGACCGGCGGTATCGGCTTCACCCGCGCGCCCTGGCTGACCTGGGAGAAGTTCATCAGCACGAACGACATGCCGATTGCCGACAGCATCGGCGCCAGGCGGAAAGAATGCCGAAGCGGCCGATAGGCGATGCGCTCCACGGTCCAGCCATAAAGCGAGGTAATCGCCATCGACACCAGCAGCACGATCAGAAGAATCAGCGGCACAGTGGTGAGCCCGATTGAGACCAGGATCAGGAAGGTGATCAGCGCGATGAAGCCGCCGATCATGAAGATGTCGCCATGGGCGAAGTTGATCATGCCCACGATGCCGTAGACCATCGTGTAGCCAATGGCGATCAGGCCATAGATCGAGCCTAAGACGATGCCGTTGATCAGTTGCTGGGCGAAATAATCCATGCGCTGCCAACCGTTGGCGCATTTTCCGGCAAAAAGGAATCCGGTTTGCCGCCCGCGAAAATGCCGATTTCAACTCCTGACACAGCGATGGCCCTGGCAGCCGGACGTCGCGTCGATGTATTTTCTAACAGCGGGAACCCATCGCGGCAACTCCACCTAAAGGGGGACTAAGGGCTTGTGCAGAGATAGTTTTCGCCGAGGAACGCCAGGACAACAGGGGAACTCAGGAGTTTTCTGGGCTGCTCCCAAACGTTTGAGAGGGAACCGATGTTTTCGCGCAACCAAATCGGTGCTCCCGGGTTGATCGTCTTGCGACTTTGAACGAGGGAGATCGCAATGGCTAATCCGAACGAGAAACCCGGCCAGCAGAATCAGAATCCCGGCCAGCAGAACCAGAGCCCCGGACAGAAGCCGGGCCAGCAACAGGGTGGCGGCCAGAAGCCCGGACAGCAACAGCAGGATCCGAGCCGTCAGGGCCAGAAACCCGATCAGGGTCGCTAGCCTCTTTGGAGGTTCGGCCGGATTCCGGATGTGAACGAATAGAGTAGATTAGGAGTCCCTCAAGGAAGGTCTCGCCGCAAATGGCGGGGCCTTTCTTGTGATCGGCATCATCCGTTTGCCCCAGCGGTGTCCCAATCTGGCCTTCGGTGGTGCCAAAAAAAGAACCGCTTGTATTTGGCGGGTTCGCACTCGCTTTACGCGCATTAAGTCGAGGCGCACGGCGCGGTCCCGGCGACTGGCCTTGATGGTCATCCGCGGGCTTGACCTGCGGATTCATCTTTTTTTGAAAACATTCTTGCGGGTGTGATGGGTTGCCGGGTCAAGCCCGGCAACAACGCCAGCTTGCCTTTGCGTCCCTCCCGCGCTACCCGGATTAAGGTAAACAAAGGGTTTAAATTGCCGATCGCAGTTTAAGGGCGTTACTTCCCGAACAAATCGCACGCGTTGCGAACAACAAGGGAAGCGTCATGTCAAACTGGCGTATCAGTTCATTCGGCGGCGTTCTGCTCGCCGGCTATTTCATTCCAACCTGGGCGACGGTCGCCTGGCACATCGTGACGTCACCGGTCCGCGGTCTCTTCGAGCGGCCTAGCGTGGCGGTCGCGCTCTATGCCACCGATCACCTGCAACTGTCGACCATGACTGCGGTACGTTTTGCGTGGCTGCTGGCGCTCGGCCGGCTGACCGTCGTCGCCTTCTTTGCGCTGTTTCTCGTACTCGCCGTTCGCTGCTTCATTCGCAAACGGGGCAACGGCAGCGAGGCGCTGGCCATCGCGCTCACCATCGGTAGCGTGATCAGCTTTGCCAGCGTGCTGATGGCCTCGAAAGTCGGCGAGATCGAAGCACTTCGGCTGCATGCCTCCGAGCTGCTCGTGATGCTCGGCACCGGCATCGTGATGCTGTTCGAACAGCCAGCGCAGGCGCAAACACAGGCCGTGGCGGTGCCGCCGGAGCTACCCGCTGAGGAGCCCCAGCTCAGCTACAATAGCTGAGCCTTCCTTCACAGCGCGGTTGGCGCTTGTGCTCCGCAAATGACGATGCCGATGTTACTTCTGCGTCAGAAAGCCGATCACCGCATCGGTGAATGCGTGCGGCTGTTCGACGTTGGAGATATGCGCGGCATCCAGGATCGTCAGCGATGCGCCGGGAATGTGGCTGCGGATCAATTCGCCGGCGGCAATCGGCGTCGAGGTGTCGTGGCGACCGGCAATCACCAGTGTCGGGTTCTTGATCTTCGGCAACAAAGCGCGCTGGTCGAGCGTCGAGAGCGCTTCGCAGCAGGCGATATAACCTGCCGCCGGCGAGGCGAGCAGCATGGCTTTCAGGTTCTGCGTGATCTGCGGCTCGCGTTCGCGAAAATCCGCGGTCAGCCAGGCCGCAATGACAGCGTCGGCAACAGCGGCGATGCCACCTTCCTTCACCGCTTTGATGCGGTTGAGCCAGTTGGTTGGATCAGGGTAATAGCACGACGTATTGGAAAGAATGAGCTTGCCAAAACGCTCCGGCGCGTTCGCGCCTAGCCACTGTCCGACCATGCCGCCCATCGACAGCCCGCACCAATGCGTCTTCGCGATGTTGAGGTCATCGAGGATGGCCAGCACGTCGCGGCCAAACCGCTCCATCGAATAGGGCCCCGCCGGCACGCCCGATCTGCCGTGGCCGCGCCGGTCATAGCGGATCACGCGAAACACCTGCGTGAGCGCCTTCATCTGCGGCTCCCACATTGCCATCGTCGTTCCCAAAGAATTCGACAGCATCAAGGTGGGACCGCCGTCGCGGCCCTCGACCGATACGTTGAGCAGGCAGCCGCCGGCGTCGATCATCGGCATGGAATGAAGTCCTCCGCTGTCACGCGCGGACCTGATCCGCGCATCCATCAAGATCAATCAATTCAAGAAGATGGATTGCCGGGTCAAGCCCGGCAACGACATCTCACGGGTTATCTTCAAGCGAGGCCGGCAGGCGATCGATCAGGGTTTGCGAAGCGCGCTGGAGAGCATGGGTGCGAGCAAAGGCGAGAGCGAGGTGCTCATTCCGCGGGACCTAACCATCGTTGCGGCCCGCTGCCAATCCAAAAAGCCAACGCAACCCAGCCGCGCTGCAAATACGAGCGCTGGTACTCTTCCTTTTGGGGCCGTGGTGCATTAGTTCATGGCTGAATATCGGGAAGAAAGGGGACGCACATGGCCATGACGATGAACGGAGAGGTCCAGCTTCCCGCGTCGCGCGAGGCGGTCTGGGCCAAGCTGAATGACCCCGCGGTGCTCAAGGCCTGCATCCCCGGATGCGAGGAATTGGAAAAGACCGAGGACAACGGTTTTCGCGCCGTCGCTAAAATGAAGGTTGGTCCCGTGTCCGCCCGCTTCAAGGGACGTGTCGCGCTGAGCGATCTCGACCCGCCGAACGGCTACAAGATATCGGGTGAAGGCGAGGGCGGAGTGGCCGGCTTCGCCAAGGGCGGGGCGACCGTGGCGCTTTCGGACAAGGACGGCGGCACGCTTCTGACCTATGACGTCGAGGCCCAGATCGGCGGCAAACTCGCCCAGCTCGGGCAGCGGCTGATCAACGGCGCGGCCAAGAAGCTGGCCGATGAATTTTTCGCGAACTTTGCCAAGGCGGTGCAAGGCTGATTTTGGAGGCTGATTTTGAAGGTTGATTTTGGAGGGTGATTCTCAAAGCTGATTTTCACGCCTTGGCCCGAAAGGGGCAGCCCGTCTAATGTCCGTTGGTCTAATCGAGCCATGCGGCGATGAGGTTGCTCATTGCCCCCATGGCCCATATTATGGCCTTGAAACAACTGAAATGACTGCGCCGCCGGGCTGCGTCGGCGCGGATAAAGAGAGCCCGGAATGGCGAAAATATCCCTGATCGTGAACGGCAATCCCGTCAATGCCAATGTCGATCCCCGTACGCTTCTCGTGCAATTGCTGCGCGAGAATCTGCGGCTGACCGGCACCCATGTCGGCTGCGACACCTCGCAATGCGGTGCCTGCGTCGTGCATCTCGACGGCAAGGCGGTCAAATCCTGCACCACACTTGCAGTGATGGCTGACGGCCACGAGATCCGGACGATCGAGGGGCTGGCGGCCGATGGCGCGCCGCTGCATCCGATGCAGGAAGCCTTTCGCGAAAATCATGGCCTGCAATGCGGCTTCTGCACGCCCGGCATGATCATGACCGCGATCGATATCGTCCATCGCAAGGGCCACGATCTCTCCGACCACACCATCCGCGAAGAGCTCGAAGGCAATCTGTGCCGCTGCACCGGCTACCAGAACATCGTGCAGTCGATTGCGGCTGGCGCCAAGGCGATGGCCAATTCCGATCTCGCGTAAAACGCTCACCTCGATCAGAGACACTTCGGGGAATACCCATGTATGAATTCAAATATCATCGTCCCGAGACCGTGCGGCAGGCCGCCAATCTCCTGGTCAAGAACGAGGACGCCAAGGTGATCGCGGGAGGCCACACGCTCGTGCCGGTCATGAAGCAGCGGCTGGCCAGCCCACCGCATCTGGTGGATCTCTCGCATATCGAAGGCCTCGACGGCATCGAGATGAAGGGCCGCTCGCTCGTCATCGGTGCAACCGCTACCCATTATGCAGTGTCGACCTCGGCGATCGTCGGCGAAGCGATTCCGGCGCTTGCTGAACTCGCCGGCATGATCGGCGACCCGGCGGTGCGTCATCGCGGTACCATCGGCGGCTCGCTCGCCAACAATGATCCGACCGCCGACTATCCGGCGGCTGTCCTCGCACTGGGCGCGACCATCGTTACCAACAAGCGTCGGCTGAAGGCGGAAGAGTTTTTTCAGGGCATGTTTGCAACCGCGCTCGAGGGCGACGAAATCATCACCAAGGTGATGTTCCCGCTGCCGAAGAAGGCCGCCTACGTCAAATTCCGCAACCAGGCCTCGCGCTATGCGTTGGTGGGTGTGTTCGTCGCCAAGCGTCCGTCGGATGTGCGTGTTGCCGTCACCGGTGCGGGCTCGGACGGCGTGTTCCGCCTGACCGCTTTTGAGGAGGCGCTGAAGAAGCGTTTTTCACCGAAGGCGCTCGACGGTCTGACGGTGCCGGCCGACGGCTTGAACAGCGACCTTCACGGCAGCGCCGAATACCGGGCGCATCTGATCGCCGTGATGGCGCGGCGCGCGGTCGAGGCCGCGACCGCGAAATCCTGAAGACCGGTTATTCAATAAGGTTTGCTCATGACTGCATCGGCGCTGCCCAAATCCGTCGATGCCATGCTGGAGCTGTTGGCATCGCGCGGCTACCTGGCCGAACGTTCGCTCGCAACCGTCGGTTATCTCTCGCTGCGCATGGGCCGGCCGCTGTTTCTCGAAGGCGAGGCCGGCGTCGGCAAGACCGAGATCGCCAAGGTGTTGGCGGCAGGTCTTGGACGCAAGCTGATCCGCCTGCAATGTTATGAAGGTCTCGACGCGGCGTCTGCCGTCTATGAGTGGAACAGCGCTGCGCAGATGATCGCGATCCGCCTGGCAGAGGCAGCCGGCGACACCGACCGCGAGCAGCTCTCCGGCGATATTTTCGCCGAGCGTTTTCTGATCAAGCGACCGCTGCTGCAGGCGCTTGAGCCGGATGCCGCCGGCGCGCCGGTGCTGCTGATCGACGAACTCGATCGCGCCGACGAGGCCTTTGAAGCCTATCTTCTGGAAATCCTGTCGGATTTCCAGATCACGATTCCGGAGTTCGGTACCGTGAAGGCGCCGGAGCCGCCGATTGTGATCATTACCTCCAACCGTACCCGCGAGATCCACGACGCGCTGAAGCGGCGTTGTCTCTATCACTGGGTCGATTATCCTTCCGCCGAGCGTGAGCTTGCGATCGTGAAGTCGCGCGTGCCCGGCATTTCCGAAAAACTGTCGCAGCAGGTGGTGCGCTTCGTGCAGGCGCTGCGGCATCAGGACTTCTACAAATCGCCGGGCGTCGCTGAGACACTCGATTGGGCAACGGCGCTCCAGGAACTCGATGCGCGCTCGCTGACGCCGCAGGTGATCGGCGACAGCCTCGGCGCGCTGCTGAAGTACCAGGACGACATCGCGCGCGTGCAGGGCGACACGCTGCAGAAGGTCTTGAAAGAGGCGACAAGCGAGAATTAGGTTCTGGTGCTTCGGACCATCCCGGAACTAGAGAGGTTAGGGCAATGGCGATCAATCACCTGAATGCCCCGACCGGCCGGGCAGCCGACAACATCATCGGATTTGCCCGGGCCTTGCGCGCGGCGGGCGTTCCGGTCGGCCCCGGAGCCGTGATCGATGCCATGAATGCGCTCCAGCTCGTCGATATCGGCAACCGGACCGACGTGTTCACGACGCTGGAGGCGATTTTCGTCAAGCGCCATGAGCATGCGCTGATCTTCGCGCAGGCCTTCGACCTGTTCTTCCGCGCCGCCGATGAATGGAAGCATATGCTGGATTCGGTGCCGCTGCCCGATCATGCCAAAAAGAAGCCGCCGCCGGCATCACGCCGGGTGCAGGACGCGTTCTCGCAAACGCAGATGACCGAGACGCCGCAGACGCAGGCCGATGAGCTCCGCCTTGCCGTCTCCGACAAGGAGATCCTGCAGAAGAAGGACTTCGCGCAGATGACGGCGGCCGAAATCGCCGAGGTCACGCGGGCCATTGCCAACATGAAATTGCCGCAGGCCGAGTTGCGGACCCGCCGCTACCGGCCCGATGCGCGCGGATTGCGATTCGACATGCGACGGACGCTGCGCGGATCGCTCCGCACCGGCGGCGACATCATCGACATCCACAGGCTCGGACGGGTCGACAAGCCGGCCCCGATCGTGGCGCTGCTCGATATCTCCGGGTCGATGAGCGAATACACCCGCCTGTTCCTGCATTTCCTCCACGCCATTACCGACGCTCGCAAGCGCGTATCGGTATTCCTGTTCGGCACGCGCCTGACCAATGTAACGCGCTCCTTGCGCGCGCGAGATCCCGACGAGGCGCTCGCGAGTTGCTCCTCGCAGGTGGAGGATTGGGCCGGGGGTACCCGGATTGCCACCTCGCTCCATACCTTTAACAAGCTCTGGGGGCGCCGCGTGCTGGGGCAGGGCGCGATCGTCCTGCTGATTTCCGATGGGCTCGAGCGGGAGGCCGATGCCCGCCTGGCCTTCGAGATGGACCGGCTGCACCGCTCCTGCCGCCGCCTGATCTGGTTGAACCCGCTGCTGCGCTATGACGGTTTCGAGCCCAAGGCGCAGGGCGTCAAAATGATGCTTCCGCACGTTGACGAATTCCGCCCGGTGCATAATTTGAAGTCTATCGAAGGCTTGATCGAGGCGCTGTCGTCGATGCCACAGCCCCATCACAGCGTGATACGATCCGCTGCTTGAACGAGAAATACAGGTGAGGCCCGCCATGCTCGATCGCGACGAAGATATCCTCAAAGCAGCCGAAGACTGGCAGAAGGCCGGCCACGGCGTGGCGCTCGCCACCGTTGTCGAGACCTGGGGCTCGGCGCCCAGGCCGGCCGGCTCCAATCTTGTGATTAACGATGACGGCACGTTCCTGGGCTCGGTTTCCGGCGGCTGCGTCGAAGGCGCTGTTGTCGCCGAGGCGATGGACGTGATCGAAAGCGGCAAACCCAGGATGCTTGAATTCGGCGTCGCCGACGAAACCGCCTGGAATGTCGGTCTGTCATGCGGGGGCACCATCCGCGTGTTCGTCGAGAAAGTTGGCTAAGCCGTGAAGTCAGGGACACTCAAGGAATTGAACGTCGAACGTGCCGCGCGCCGGCCGGTGATTGTCGTGACCGACACGGCCAATGGCGAGCAGCGTCTGGTCAAGGCAGCCGATTTCGCCGCTGATCCGCTGAACGCGGAGTTGTCGAAGCAACTGCGCATGGGCAAAAGCGGCAACGTCGAGGTCGGCGGCAAGAAGCTGTTTCTCAATGTCTACGCGCCGACCGCGCGCATGGTGATCGTCGGCGCCGTTCATATCAGCCAGGCGCTGGCGCCGCTGGCGCGCTCGCTCGGCTACGACGTGACCGTGGTCGATCCGCGCACGGCTTTCGCGAGCCCGGAGCGTTTTCCCGATGTGCCGCTGATCGCCGAATGGCCCGACGTTGCGTTGCCGCCGCTCAACATCGATCACTACACGGCCTTCGTCGCAGTCACGCACGACCCCAAGATCGACGATCCGGCGCTGCTGCATGCCTTTGCGCGCGACTGCTTCTATATCGGCGCGCTCGGCTCGCGTAAGACGCATGCCAAGCGCGGTGACCGGCTGAAGGCGCAAGGCGCTGCCGACGCCGACATCGCGCGTATTCATGCGCCGATCGGGCTTTCCATCGGTGCGGTCTCGCCGTCGGAAATCGCAGTAGCGATCATGGCCGAGATCACGGCGACGCTGCGTTTACCGAAAGAACACAAACAAGAAGCTGCTGAATGAAGTTCGGCCCTGCCAGTCCGGCGGACGCGCTCGGCGGCGTCACCGTTCACACCCTGCGCCAGGGTTCGCTGGTGCTGAAGAAAGGCACCAGGATCGGTCCGGCGGAAGTCGCCGCGCTCGACGAAGCGGGCGTCAAGGCGGTCGTTGTCGTGCGCCTGGAGGACGGCGATGTCTCCGAGGATGTCGCGGCGGCCAGCATCGCACAGGCCGTGGCCGGCGATGGTGTTCACGTCGAGCGCGCGTTCACCGGCCGCGCCAATCTGTTTGCCGCCCGGGCCGGCGTGCTGGTGGTGGACCGCGCCGCGGTCGATCGCATCAACGGCGTCGATGAGGCCATCACCTTCGCGACTCTTTCGGCTTTCAAGCCCGTCGTCGAAGGCGAGATGATTGCGACCGTCAAGCTCATCCCGTTCGGGGTCGAAGGCAGGTTGCGCGATGCTGCGGTCGAGGCAGCCAGGGGCGGCGGCCTGCGGGTCGCACCTTATGTCATCAAGCGCGTCGGCGTGGTCTCGACCGTGCTGCCCGGGCTCGCACCGAAGGTCATCGACAAGACCCTCAGGGTGACCGAGGAGCGGCTGGCGCCGGCGGGCGCGACAATCATCGCCGAGCGGCGCGTGCCGCATGACGAGAGTGCGCTGAAGGCGGCGATGAAGGAAATGCTGGGGCTTGGCGCCGAGCTCGTGATCGTGTTCGGCGCGTCCGCCATTGCCGACCGCCGCGACGTGATCCCGGCAGCGCTTTCCGGCATCGGAGGGGCAATCGAACATTTCGGCATGCCGGTCGATCCCGGAAATCTCCTGCTCGTCGGCAAGGCCGGCGACATCCCGGTGTTGGGCGCGCCCGGTTGCGCGCGCTCGCCGGTGGAGAACGGTTTCGACTGGGTGCTGGTGCGCCTGCTTGCCGGACTGAAGGTCAACCGTTCCGAACTGATGGGAATGGGCGTCGGCGGCCTTTTGATGGAGATCGTCACCCGGCCTCAGCCGCGCGAAAACCTCGAGCCGGACAGCAATCGTCACGTCAGCGCGGTCGTGCTCGCCGCCGGCCGCTCGACGCGGATGGGTGGGCCGAACAAGCTGTTGGCCGAACTTGACGGCCGGAAACTGGTGCGGATCGTGGCGGAGCGGGCGCTCGCCTCCAAGGCGAGGGATGTCATCGTCGTCACCGGGCATCAGGCCGATCTCGTCGAGAAGGCGCTTGCCGGGCTCAACGTGAAATTCGTCCGCAATCCGGATTTTGCCAAGGGATTGGCGAGTTCGGTGAAGGCGGGCGTCTTGGCGGTGCCCAAACAGGCCGACGGCGCCGTGATCTGCCTCGGCGACATGCCGATGATCTCCGCCGGTCTGATCGATCATCTGATTGACGCCTTCGCGCCGGATCGCGGCCGTTTGATCGCAGTGCCTGTCAGCGGCGGCCGGCGCGGAAATCCCGTGCTGTGGTCGCGCCGTTTCTTCAACGAATTGATGACGCTCGACGGCGATGTCGGCGCCCGTCACCTCATCGCCAAGCATAATGAAACGGTCGCCGAGGTCCCGGTGGAGGGAGACGGTGCCTTTCTCGACATCGATACGCCGCAGGCGCTGGAAGCTGCGCGCGGCAGTTAGATCTTTTGTAAGCGATCGCCGTGGTCTCGAATTTTCATTCACCAAGTTGAAACGTCCTCTCCTTAAGTTTCCGGCCGCTGAGGTCTGGGGGAGGGGCTCTTGATCGTTTCGACCGCTGTCGCGCGGCGCCGCGCGTTATTTGTTGCTGCAATCGCGCTTGTGATCGGCGCCTCCTGCCTCATGACGAAAAGCCACGCCGCCGGAGCATTTGCGATGGGCAAATGCGGTGCTTACGGCGAGGCCTATGATTATCCTGCGGTAAGCACGGCGCTTGCAGCGGCGCTCAAGCAATGCAGCGGCGACTGCAAGACCACGGTCACCATGAAGCGCGCCTGCGCCGCGTTTTCGGTCGACATGGCCAATCCCTGTGGCGCTCACGGCTATGCGGTAAAGCCGCGGATTTCGAGTTCGCTCAATGAGGCGACCCGCGAATGCTACAAATTTGGCGGCAAGCAATGCGTGATCCGCGCCTGGGCCTGCGACGCCAAGGGCTGATGGATAAGGGACGATGCCGCGATGGCATCGTCGTCGAAATCTTGCTCTAATAGTGCGGGATTTCGGACCCTTTGCGGATCCGAAATGACGTCTTTGGAGACATCATGCAATTCGATAGCAAGATCGCGGTCGTGATTCGGACCGATCTCGAAGTTTGGCAAAAGCTCAACGTTGCCTCGTTTCTCGCATCTGGCATTGCGGCCGCCTTTCCCGAATGCATCGGCGAGCCCTACTTGGACGGCTCCGGTACGCCTTATCAGTCGCTGATTGGACAGCCGATCCTGATTTATGGCGCGCCGGATCGCCCGGCGATGTCGCGCGCGCTCGAACGGGCATTGGCGCGCAATGTAAAGCCGGCGGTCTATACCGAAGAGATGTTCAAGACAGCTCACGATGCCGCCAACCGCGAAGCGGTGAAGGTAGTGGCGCGCGCCGATCTCAACCTGGTCGGGATCGCCATGCGCGCCGAGCGCAAAGTGATCGACAAGATCGTCGACGGCCTGAAATTTCACAGCTGACTTCCATTAACACGAGAATTAATGAAGTTAAATCAGTTGCTTGCTATTTCATTTGACAAGTGACTGACTGGTCAGTCATTATTGGTTCATGTCACACCTACCCGCCAAAAAACGACCGATCAAAAAGAAGATGGCTTCCTCAGGGGCGCCCGCCGGGCGGGCCGAGCGCGCCGCCGACCGGCGTCAAGCCATCATCGAAGCCGCGTTCGAAACCTTCATCGAGCAGGGCTATGCCGCGACGCGCATCGACGATGTCGCCAAGCGGGCCGGGGTCGCCAAAGGAACGATCTACCTCCACTTCAAGGACAAGCAGGCGCTGTTCGAAGAACTGGTGCGCAGCGCGGTCGTGCCGCTGGCGGCGAGACTTACCGAGCCGCCGCCGGCAACAGGTTCGATCCGCGCGGTGCTCGAAAACTTTGCCGGCAATTTCGTCAGGGAAGTCACGACGACGCGGCGAGGCGCGATCGTGCGGCTGGTCATCGCGGAGGGGCCGCGCTTTCCTGCGATCGCGGACTTCTACTATCGCGAGGTCGTCTCGCGGGGAATGGCCGGGATGCGCGCGCTGATCGAACTCGGCATTGCCCGAGGCGAGATCAGGCAAGCCGCCCTGAAGGATTTTCCGCAAATCGTGGTGGCGCCCGCGATGGTCGCAGTCATCTGGCAGGGTTTGTTCGGACGCTTCGCGCCGCTGGATGCGGCCGCGATGCTCCGCGTTCATCTCGACTTGATCTTTGGCGAAGGGGGCAGCGCATGACCTTGTCGCAGGCGATTTGGCGAAGCCTGGCAGCGCTGGCGCTGACGGCTCTGCTTGCCGGGTGCAACGAAGCCCGCAACCCGGGCTATCAGGGCTGGGTCGAGGCCGACATGATCTTCGTCAGCCCCGATGAATCCGGGCGCGTGACCACACTCAACGTGCGCGAGGGAGATCAGGTCAAGGCCGGCGATCGGCTTTATTCGGTCGACGACGATTTGCAGCAGGCGAATCTCAATCAGAACAAGGCAACGCTCGCCAACGCCCAGCAGAGCTACGATCGTGCGGCATCGCTCAGCAAGACCGGGTCGGGCACGCAGGCCGCTCTCGATGCAGCGGTGTCGGCGCTGCGCGTCGCGCAGGCCCAGGTCGCGACATCGGAGACGCGTCTGACGCGGCGTATCGGCTATGCGCCGATCGCAGGCGCCGTGCAGCAGATCTACTTCCGCGAGGGTGAGACGGTGCCGGCGCAACGGCCCGTGCTCTCGATCATGCCGCCAGGCAACATGAAGGTACGCTTCTATATCCCGGAGGCCGACTTGCCCAAGCTCGCGATCGGCGATGAAGTGCGCGTTTCGTGCGACAATTGCTCGCCCGATTTAACGGCGCGAATCTACTTTATCGCGACATCGGCGGAATATACGCCGCCGGTCATCTACAGCCTCGATGAGCGCAGCAAGCTGGTCTATCTCGTGCAGGCGCGGCCATCGCATCCGGACGCCTTGCGTGTCGGGCAGCCGATCAGCGTCTTCCTGACGCCCAAGACACCGGTCGCAGACAAGCAGTGACGGCCGTGACGGCATCCTCCGATATCGCAATCGACGTTCGCGGGCTCTCAAAATCCTTCGAGGGCCGCGAGGTCGTGCATGACCTCAGCATGCAGGTAAAGCGCGGCTCGATTTATGGTTTCCTCGGACCGAACGGCAGCGGAAAGACAACGACCATCCGCATGCTCTGCGGGTTGCTGACGCCAGACAGCGGCGAGGGCAAGTGCCTCGGTTACGATATCCGGCGCGACGCCGACAAGATCAAGCGCCGGGTCGGTTACATGACCCAGCGTTTTTCGCTGTATCAGGATCTGTCGGTTCGGGAAAATCTTGAATTCGTCGCGCGGCTCTACGGCATGCAGGATCCGCCCGCCGCGGCGCGCGGCATGATCGGGCGTCTCGGCCTGGGCGGCCGCGAAAAGCAGCTCGCCGGCGAATTGTCCGGCGGCTGGAAGCAGCGTCTTGCGCTTGGCGCCTGCACCTTGCCAAGCCCGCAACTCCTGCTTCTGGACGAGCCGACCGCAGGCGTTGATCCCAAGGCGCGGCGCGACTTCTGGAACGAGATCCATGCGCTCGCAGCCGAAGGCCTCACGGTTCTCGTTTCAACCCACTATATGGATGAGGCCGAGCGCTGCCACGAGATCGCTTATATCGCCTATGGCCATCTGCTGACGCACGGCACCGTGCAAGACGTGATCGCGAAGTCGGCGCTCTCGACCTATACGGTGACCGGCGACAACCTTCGCGAGGTGCAGGAACAGCTCGCGGGTAAACCGGGTATCGACATGATCGCGCCGTTTGGCGCGAGCCTGCACGTGTCGGGGCGCGACCGCGCGGCGCTCGAGGCCAGCATCACACCGTGGCGTGAACGCAAGGGATTGCACTGGGAGGCCAGCGAGCCATCGCTGGAGGATGTGTTCATCGAGTTGATGAGCCGGTCGAGGGATAATTTCTAGTGCGGCGAATTTGAAGTTCCGATCAGTGTCGCTGCAAGTTCGCCATAGGAACTTCAAATTCGAAGCCGCACTAGCATAAATAGGTTGCTAGAGCTCCTTTGATTCCGAAGTTCGCATCAGAGGTTGCCGCGAAATCATGCGAACTTCGGAATCGGAGCTCTAGTGAGCATGACGGACGCCACAGGCCATCGCGATGAAATCCGGGAAGCCCGCTTCGGCTTCTGGCGGCGCTGCTATGCGATGATGGTCAAGGAATTCATCCAGCTTCGCCGCGACCGCGTTTCATTCGCCATGATCGTGATGATTCCGGTGATGCAGCTCCTGCTGTTTGGTTACGCGATCAACACCACTCCGCACAACCTGCCCACCGCGGTGCTCGTGCAGGAAGACAGCGATCTCGGTCGCTCGATCCTCAAGGCGCTGGAAAATACCGCATATTTTCATTTCGTGCGCGAGGTTCACGACGTCAAGGAGTTCGACGATCTCCTGACATCGGGCAAGGTGCTGTTCGGTGTCGAAATCCCACGTGGTTTCGAGCGCGCGGTACGACGTGGTGATTATCCCGCACTATTGGTCGCGGCCGATGCCACCGATCCTGTGGCGGCGAGTTCAGCGCTCTCGTCGCTCGGCGTCCTCGTCCAGACCGCGCTGTCGCACGATCTTGATACGGGCGATCCGCCGGTATTGCCGTTCGAGATCAGGGCGCATGCGCGCTACAATCCGGCGGCATCATCGCGGCTGAATATCGTGCCAGGTCTGGTCGGTACCATCCTCACGATGACCATGCTGATCTTTACCGCGCTTTCGGTGACGCGTGAGGTCGAACGCGGCACGATGGAGAGCCTGCTGTCGATGCCGATTACGCCAACCGAGGTGATGCTCGGCAAGATCGTGCCCTATGTGCTGGTTGGTTTCCTTCAGGCCTTCCTCATTCTTGCTATCGGGGTATTTCTGTTCGAAGTGCCGGTCCGCGGCAGCCTGACCATGCTGGCGGTGCTCTCGACCCTGTTCATCACGACCAATCTTTCAATCGGCTACACATTCTCGACCATTGCGCAGAACCAGTTGCAGGCGATGCAGATGTCGATCATGTTCTTTCTGCCGAGCATTCTCTTGTCCGGTTTCATGTTTCCGTTTTTGGGCATGCCGGTGTGGGCGCAATATGTCGGCGAAGGTCTGCCGCTGACGCACTACTTGCGGATTGTCCGCGCCATCATGCTGAAGGGCGCGAACCTGCAAAATCTCGAATACGACGCGGTCGCGCTCGTTCTGTTGATGCTGCTGGCGATGGCGATTGCGGTGCTGCGCTTCCGCCGCACGCTTGACTGATTCTGCGCGGCGGGGGCGGGCTATTCTACCTGTCGTGCGGCCAGGTTCTCGATCGCCACCCCGTCGCGTTCTTCGATGATTTCGGCGATCCATCTCCGGTGACAATGCCGGTGGTCGCGCTCATAGCAGAGAATGCAGATCGGCCCTGCTTTCCTCACGAGCGACGAAAGCTCGTCAAGCTCTTCCCTGGCCTGCGCCGTCTGAAGATGTTTTGCATAGATCTTCTGCAGCGTCTCGTATTCACCGGCTCGCGCGGCGAGGCGGCCCTCTTTCGGCGTGCCCAGCCCGCGCAGGTGCACGTAGGCAATGCCGTGCTCGTCGAGCCCGGCGGCGAGCTGACTCTTGGAAAAGCCGGCGCGGCGCGAAGAGGCGACAGCGCGGACGTCGACGAGCAGCTTTACGCCGGCCTGTTCGAGTTCATCGAGCACAGCTTTCGCTGGCGTCTGCTCATAGCCGATGGTGAAGAATTTTTTGCGTCTGGCCACTTGGATCAAGTCACGCGCGCGATCAGTTCCATCGCGCCGGCAGGTGCGCGAATCTTGCCCTCGTGAATCACGTAGGCGAAGACGTCGCGCGGCGCCTTCTTGGGCTTTGCGGAATCGACGCGCGGCAAGTCATCGGGTTCCCCGCCGTCGGCCCACACTTGAAGTCTCTTTGCCCAGGCGTCGAGCTGCTTCGGCGGATAGCAGGTCTTGATTTCGTCATCGCCCTTCTGTAGCCGTGCGTAAACGAAGTCGCTGGCGACGTCGGCAATCGCCGGATACTTGCCGTGTTCGGCGAACACGACAGGCGTTTCGAATTTCCGGATCAGTGCCACGAACGCCGGAACGCAAAACGAGTCGTGGCGGACTTCGACCACATGCCGCAACCGCCGTCCTTCAAGTTCGCGCGGCAGGAGTTCGAGGAACTTGCCGAAATCGGCTTCGTCGAATTTTTTGGTCGGTGCGAATTGCCAGAGCACGGGACCCAGCCGATCGCGGAGTTCGAGCACGCCGGAATCGTAGAATCGTTTCACGGAATCGCCGGCCTCGGCCAGCACACGGCGGTTGGTGGCAAAACGAGGGCCCTTGACCGAGAACACAAAGCCGTCCGGCACCTCGCTTGCCCATTTGCGAAAACTCTCCGGCTTCTGCGAGCCGTAATAGGTGCCGTTGATCTCGATCGAAGTGAGCTTGGAGGCGGCGTATTGCAGCTCTTTCGCTTGCGTGAGTTTCTCGGGATAGAACACCCCGCGCCACGGCTCGAAGGTCCAACCGCCGATCCCGATGAAGATGTGGCCGGATTTCGCGGAGGCGGTTTTGGAGGCGGCGGCTTTGGTCACGGGACGGTCTCGCTGTCGATGGGCGGGAGGCAGGGATTTTCGAGGCCGAAAGGTAGTCAAGCCGGCTCGAATTGACCAGTTCGAGTGAACCGGATCGACCCCTTGCATTGCGCCGGATTGTTCCTATCTGGGATCCAACGGCGACGTTGACGCTTTCCCCCGAGCTCTGTCGCTGGAACGACCACTCAATAGCTCGGCAGCGCCGGATGTAAGCGCGCCATCTGTTGGTGGTCGTTGGCATTTCTGGGGCCGTTTTGCCTGCCGGATGGGCTCTGGCCGGTCATGCCCTTGGCATCTCCTTAAATCATCGGATATACGCTGGCGTCATGAACGACGTCTCGCAAATCGCCGTCGGTGATCCAGATCAAGCCATTGGATTACCTCATCTTTCTGTCGTTATCCCGACCTTCAATGAGCGGGATAATGTCGTCACGCTGTTCCGGCGGCTGGAACAGACGCTGGTCGGCATCCCGTTCGAAGCGGTTTTTGTCGATGACAATTCGCCCGACGGCACCTGGAAGGTGCTGCGTGCGCTCTCGCGGGAGGACGGCCGGGTCCGCTGTATCCGGCGGATCGGACGGCGTGGCCTGTCCGGGGCCTGCATCGAGGGAATTCTTGCCTCGAGCGCACCATGCGCGGCAGTGATCGACGCCGATTTGCAGCACGACGAGACGCAGTTGCCGAAAATGCTCGCGGCTCTCCAAAGCGGGCAGTTCGACCTGGTGGTCGGCAGCCGCTACATCGAGGGCGGCAGCGCGGAAAGTTTTGACCGCCAGCGGGCAGGGGCCAGTGCGCTCGCCACGGAAGTCGCCAAGCGGGTGCTGCGGGTTGAGATCGCCGATCCCATGAGCGGCTTCTTCATGATCCGCCGCGATTGCTTCGAAGAACTCGCGCCGCAACTTTCCACGCAAGGCTTCAAGATCCTGCTCGATGTGGTGGCGACCGCCCATGGCGCACTTCGCGCCAAAGAAATTCCCTACACATTCGGCTCGCGGCTGCACGGCGAGAGCAAGCTCGATTCCATGGTTGCGCTGGATTTTCTCGGGCTGGTGCTGGCGAAGCTGACCGGCGATGTCATATCGCTGCGGTTTCTGCTGTTTGCGATGGTCGGCTCGCTTGGCGTCGTCGTGCATTTTGCCGGGCTCTATACCGCGCTCAGGATTTTCCGGTTTCCGTTTGCGGAGGCGCAGGCCTGCGGCGCAATTTGCGCCATGACTAGCAACTTCATCCTCAACAATTTCCTCACCTACCGCGACCAGCGTCTCAAAGGTTTTGCGATTCTGCGCGGCCTGCTGTTGTTCTATCTCGTGTGTAGCGTCGGCCTTTTTGCCAATGTCGGCGTGGCGTTCTCGGTCTATGACCAGCAGCCGATCTGGTGGCTAGCGGGTGCCGCAGGCGCGCTGATGGGTGTGGTCTGGAACTACGCCATGTCTGGACTGTTCGTCTGGCGCAAGCGATGAACCGTCGATGAGCGAGGGCGGCACTACGCTCGTTCGCAACACCGTGCTCACGGTGGTAGCGCTCGTGCTGGTGCGGCTGGTCGCCGCCGCCTGGACGCCGCTGACCTTCGACGAAGCCTATTACTGGATCTGGTCGAAGCATCTCGCCTTCGGCTACTACGATCACCCGCCCGGCGCGGCGCTGGTGATCCGCCTCGGCACCATGATTGCCGGCGATACCGAGCTTGGCGTGCGGCTGATGTCGATCCTGCTGGCGCTGCCGATGAGTTTTGCCGTTTTTCGCACGGCTGAAATCCTGTTCGGCGGAAAGCGCATTGCGGCCGACGCGACCATTCTGCTCAACGTCACCCTGATGGCCGCGGTCGGCACGCTGATTGTGACGCCGGATTCGCCGTTGCTGGTGACCTCGAGTTTTGTGCTGTTCTTTCTCGCCAAGGTGCTGGAGAGCGAGCGCGGCGCGTGGTGGCTCGCGGTCGGCGCCGCCGCGGGTCTCGCGCTGTGCTCGAAATATACAGCCATGTTCTTCGGCCCCGCGATCGTGATCTGGCTGATCAGTGTCCCGAAACTGCGGCGGTGGTTTTCCTCGCCCTGGCTCTATCTCGGCGGACTGGTGGCGGTTGCGGTATTTTCACCGGTCATTCTCTGGAATGCCGATCATCATTGGGTTTCCTTTATCAAGCAACTCGGCCGCTCCGAGGTCACCCGGTTCAAGCCCACTTTCATCGGAGAATTGATTCCGACCCAGATCGCGTTTGCGACGCCGCTTGTCTTCACTCTTGGCGTTATGGGACTTTACATGCTGGCGCGTCGGGAGGGCGGCGCGCTCGCTTCGCGCGCGCTCATCAACGCGATGTTCTGGGTCGTTACACTCTACTTCTTGTGGCATTCGCTGCATGCGCGCGTCGAGGCCAACTGGTTTGCACCGGTCTATCCGCCGCTCGCGATTGCGGCCGCGGCGGCCGCCAACGCCGCCCGCTGGGAACGGCACTCCCAACGCGTGGCCGATTTTTGCCTGCGCTGGGCTTCGCCGGTTGGCATTCTGATGTTCGCTTGCCTGGTCGTGCAGGCCAACACCGGCGTCCTCACCGGCTTTCGCCGCGACGCCACCGTGCGCAGCGTCGGCGTGGGTTGGAAGACGCTTGCCGCCAACATCGAAGCCACGCGCGCGCGTGTCGGCGCCAGTTGCGTGCTCGCGCCCGACTACGGTACCGCGAGCTGGCTCACCTTCTATCTGCCGAAAGATACGTGCGTGATCCAGCCGACGCAGCGCATCCGCTGGGTCAGTATGGGCGAGCCGGATCCGGCAAAGCTATCGGGCAAACTTCTGTGGGTCGATGAGGTGCGCGCTTCGATCCAGCCCTACGTGGCGGAAACGTTTGCGAAGGTCGAGCGCGTCGGCGAATTCAAGCGGATGCGCGGACCACTGGTGATCGAAACCTATGCACTCGATCTGCTCGAGCGACCGAAGCGTCCGGTGCTCGACAATTCACCGCCGCCGGAATTGCAGTAGCTCGGCGCCTACGCCGCCAAAGATGGCGAATTCAAGGGCGGGGAAACGCGAATAACCCCGGACCCTTACGGGCGAATTTGCCGCAAATCCGTCTCAAAATGAGACTGCCTTACAACCGCCCAGCACTTAATCCCCATTTAACTAAAACTTGCCTTAATGACGACCCGCACCTCTGCGAGATGCTGTCCACGTAGTTCGGCGGACGATCGTGCGTTGACCGCCGTTCGGAGGTGCCCGCGCCGTGCACCTCGCCGAACGGCGGTTACGGGGAAACGAGGGGAAATCAGTCCGGATGCTAGGCGAATGAGTACGAGTACAGTTGCGTGTTACCAGTTCGCGGCACCTACTCCTAAGCGACCAGCCCGCAAAGTAACCGTGCAGCGTCTGTTCACCGCGACGGCGGTGATCGGCCTCGTTGTCGGCTGCGGCTGGACGGTCTACACCAACATCTTTGCTGCCAGCCCCTATCCCGAACTCGGCCGCGCCAATTTCGATGCGCAGGTCGCGCGGCGATTTGCCATCGCGGTTCACCCCATTGTACGGCCGAAAGCGACTGCCGTCGCCGCCGCTGAAAGCATTGTGCCGGCCGAGCCCGAGCTTTCCTTCACCGATCGTTTCGCCGCCGCTTCGCCGGAGGGCGTCGCATCGGCGCCGGTGCCGGCGGAGCCCGTGAGGCTCGCCGTGGCGCCAAAGCCTGAGCCTCTGAAGCTGGCCGAAGCACCGAAGATCAGGATGGAGCCCGCGAAGAACGCCGAGGCGGCGCGGGCCAAAGAGTCTGCGAAGGAAGCATCGAGGGTCCAGCTCGCCTCGGCCACGCCAGCAGCGCAATCGGAAGAGCCGCCGAAGGGCATGTTCCAAGACATGGCGCGACGGGCGAAGAATGCGATCCTCTCGATTTCCTCTAACGATCGGAAATCGATGGTCGAGAAGCTGTGGGGTAAGGAAGGTGCGCATAATCCGGTCCTGGCGTATGCCTCCGCCGACGCAGGCAATGTGACCGGCAGCATCGCCCGCGAACCGAATCCGATGCTCGGCGGCTCGCCGCCTTACGATCGCGAAACCGCGGTCTACGATATCGCGGCGCACGCCGTGTATCTGCCCGACGGTACCAAGCTGGAAGCGCATTCCGGCCTCGGCTCCAACCTCGACGATCCGCACTCTGCGCGCATCCGTATGCGTGGCGTAACGCCGCCGCACATCTACACGCTGAAGCCGCGCGAGGCGCTGTTCCACGGCGTGGCGGCGCTGCGCCTGACGCCGATCGGGGGCGAGGAGACCATCTACGGTCGTGAAGGTCTGCTGGCACACTCCTTCATGCTCGGCCCGAACGGCGACTCCAACGGCTGCGTCTCGTTCCGCGACTACAACGCCTTCCTCAGCGCCTATCATAATATGGGCATCCGCAAGCTCGCCGTCGTCGCCCATATCGGCTGAGCGGGCCTTGCCTCGCCGTCGCTGTCCTACAAACGCACCTCGATATCCAGCCAGCCGAGATCGTTGACGGTGAGCCTGTCGCCTGAATTGATCACGACCGTTGTCGTCTCGGCCTCGACGATGGCTGGGCCGTCGATCGTGTGACCGGATTCGAGCGTCTCCAGCGCGTAAACCGGGATGTCGCGCCAGGCGCCGAAATAGGCCTTGCGTGTCGATCGCGGCGCGCAGGTGGCGGGTGAGCCCACATGCCGTCGCGCCTGTTCGCTCGGCGCCACCCGGCCAATGGCTGCGACGCGGGCATTGACGAACACGACCTCCTGGTCGCGCGAGGCATAGGTAAAGAGCTCTTCATGGCGATCGTGAAAACGGCGCTCGATCTCGCCCGCAAGCGTCGGCGCCTGCCAGTCCACGCCGTCAAGCGGTACGTCGATCTCATAGACCTGCGCGCCGTAGCGCATTTCCGCGGAGCGTTCGATGTGAAGCGGGCCATCGAACCATGCGCGGAGACGGCCGGCCGCCTGCTGTTCCAGCCGCGCGAACAGGTCGCGCACCTCGCCCGCCGCAACGCCCGCACTGGCACCCATCTGAGTCTGGCTCGCTTCGTAGCGCAAATCGCTTGTCAGCATGCCCCATGCCGATAGCACTGAAGCAATGGTCGGTACGATGATCCGCCTGATCTCGAGCTCGCGCGCAATCTCGACTGCGTGCAGTCCGGCGGCGCCGCCAAAACTCAACAGCGCAAACTTGCGGGGATCGACGCCGCGGCGCAGCGTCATCAAGCGAATGCCGTCGGCCATCCGGAGATTGACGAGCCGGTAGATGCCGGCGGCGGCTTCGATGCGCGAGAGATTAAGCGACGCCGCCAGGCGGTCAACGGCTGCTTCGGAGGCGGCGGAATCGAGCGGGCGTTTGCCGCCCATGAAGGCAGCCGCGTCGAGATAGCCGAGGACGACATTGGCGTCGGTCACGGTCGCCGACGTGCCGCCATTGCCGTAGCAGGCCGGCCCGGGCACAGCGCCCGCGCTTTCGGGGCCGACGTGGAAGGTGCCGCCGGCATCGACATGCGCGACCGATCCGCCGCCGGCGGCGATGCTCGCGATATCGAGGCTGCGCAGTGCAATGCGTTCGCCGGCGAGATCGCCGCCTGCCGACAGCGACGCGCGTCCGCCCGAGATCAGCGAGATGTCCGTCGAGGTCCCGCCCATGTCGAACGGGACGAGGTTTGGAATGTTCAAAAGCTCTGCGCAGCGGCGGCTGCCGGAAACGCCGCCAGCCGGACCCGACAGCACCGTGCCGGCGGCGAGCCGTACCGCTTCGTCCACCGGCGCCATGCCGCCATGCGACAGAATGATGAAGAGAGAGCCTTTGAAACCGGCTTCCGCGAGCCGTTGCTCCAGCCTGTGCAGATAAAGATGCACCAGCGGACCGACATAGGCGTTCACGATGGTCGTGGAGACGCGCTCGTATTCCTTGATCTGGGGCAGCACGTCGCTCGATCGCGACACGTAGACGCCGGGCAGTTCGCGCCGAATCGTTTCGACTGCGGCGATCTCGTGCGCCGGGTTGCGATAGGCGTGCAGGAAACACACCGCAACCGATGTCGCCTTTGCCTTGCGGATGGTCTCGATTGCGCTTGCCAGCGAAGAAGCATCAAGCGGCGTCAGCACCTCGCCGGTGGGGCGCAGGCGCTCGCGTATCCCTAAGCGCAATTCGCGCGGGACCAACGGTTCCGGCGGCGGCGAACGCAGGTCATAGCGGTTGCCCTTGAGGCCCTCGCGCATTTCGATGATGTCGCGGTGGCCTTCGGTCGTCAGCAGCGTCACCTTCGCGCCCTTGCGCTCCAGAAGCGCGTTGGTCGCGACGGTGGTGCCATGGATGAGCCGCTGCGTCTTCGCCAGCATGTCGGTGCGCGAAAGATCAAGCCGGCGCGCCAGCTCGTCGAGCCCGGCCATCACGCCGATGGATTGGTCCTGCGGCGTCGAAGGCGATTTGGCGAAGACCGTTCGCCCGGCCTCGTCGATTGCGACAAGGTCCGTGAACGTGCCGCCCACATCGATACCGATGGTCAGCATCAGGATTCTCGCGCCGCGCCGCTGTCGGTTACGAGACCCTGCGCGAGGTCACGCTCGCGCGCGGATTTTGACCGCTTGTCCGGCGGTCCCCAGCCGCCGCCGCCGGAAGAGCGGATCTCGAGGCAGTCGCCGGGCAGGATTTCAATGCCCGCTTCCTTGGTACGCAGCCGGCGCGGCGCACGTCCCTCCGAGACGAGACGATAGTCATGCGGCGCGCCGTCCTTGCCGCCGAGGAGACCGCAGGGGCCATGCCGCGCGCCGTCACCGGCGGTATTGCCGACGACGGGCTCGGCGGTTTCGATCACCAGATCGAGCGCAACGCCGAGACCGCCGCGGTGTTTTCCGTCGCCGCCGGAATCGGCGCGGAATTCGTGGCGGCGGAAGTGCAGGGGAAAACGCACCTCGTCGACCTCGATGCTGCCGAACTTGATGCCGCCGGCGGAGTGCCATTCGCCGATCGACGACCAGCCATCACCGCCCACTGAGGCGCCACCGCCCGGGCGCGCCTGGAACAGGTGCCAGATGAAATGGCGTCCGTTGCGCGGATCCTCGCCCTGGATCGCGATGCGAAAGCGGCGACTCCAGCCGGCCATGGCGCGGTCCGGACAGGACGCCGACAACGCCTTGATCACGGCCTCGACGATCTCGTTCGACGGATGGCTGGTGCAGAGCGTGACCGGCAGACCATCATCGGCATGAACGATGGTGCCTTTTTTCGTGACGATGCTGAGCGGACGGAGCGCGCCAGAGTTCTTGGGAATGTCGGCGTCGATCAGATAGGCGAACGCCATCGAGACCGCGGCCTGTGTATTGGCGTGCGAGGAGTTGACGAAGCTTCGCGTCTGCGGATCGGAGGACGAAAGATCGACCTCGATATTGCTGCCGCTCTTGGTGACTTTCGCGGCAATGCGGATGTCGTTGTTGCCGCGGCCGTCATCGTCGAGGAACGCCTCGCCGTGGAACACGCCGTCCTTCCAGGTCGAGACGACTGCGCGCGCCTGCTGCTCGGCGGCATCGAGGATCAATTCGACCGCAGCCGCCACCGTCGACGCACCGAATTCTGCGAACAACCGCGCCATGCGACGCTCGCCGAGATGCGCCGCGCCGACCATCGCGGCCAGATCGCCGCGAAAATCGCGTGCGTTGCGGGTGTTCAGCGCCAGCATTTCGAGCAGGTCGTCGCGCAGACGCCCAGCCTCATACAGCCGGATTGGCGGGATGCGCAGGCCTTCCTGCCAGATTTCGGTCGCATCCGGGTTATAGGCGCCATGGGTCGCGCCGCCGATATCGCTTTGATGCGCACGCACGATCGTCCAGTACAGGCGCGTCTTGCCGTCGAAGATCGGCACAAAGGCGGTCACGTCAGGCAAGTGGCTGCCGCCGTGATAGGGATCGTTCAGGAGGATCACGTCGCCCGGCTTGATATCGTTGAAACGCTTCTCGACGGCGAGCGTGGCCCAGGGCAGGGCGCCGACATGCACAGGAATATGGTCGGCCTGCGCGATCAGGCGGCCCCTGGTGTCGGTGATCGCGAGCGAGAAATCGCGGCTGGAATTGAGGATCTGCGAATAGGACGTGCGCAGCATGGCCTCGCCCATCTCGGCGACGATCGAGGACAGCCGGTGCTGGACAACGGAGCGGGTGATGGGATCGATCGGGGCCGACATGGAGACCTTGAGGAGCGATTGCCGTGACTTGAAATTGCGCGAAATCCCGCGCCGGACAATAGCTATTTGTGCGAGAGGGCCTTTCTCTTCTATCATTGCCGGACTTGACCACGCCTGCGTCGCGACCGCCCGGCTGCGACAAACGCGAGAACCTCGAAAAAAGCCCGGCGCTTGGCCGGGCTTTTCGTCGTTTAGCGGTGTTCGTGGCCGTGGCCTCCGCCACCGGCCCGTACGGCACCGCGCTGCGCGGCATTGATGTGCGGTGCGCCGCCACCGCCATGTGGCATCGCGGGCGCCGCGTGCGGCATGGGGGTCTGCGCGTGCGCGTTCATCGGCGAACCGCGGCCGATATTCGGTTTCGCGACATGCTGCATCGGGCGCGCGGCCGGAGCCGCAGAGGAGCGCGTCGCTTGATGCGCTCTCGCCATCGGCGGCTGCATGCGCGCATTGGCCCGGGCAGCGCCTCCCTTATGGCCCATGCGTTCATGGTTCATGCGCTCGCGTCCCGTGCGTTGCTGGCCCATGCGGGCCTGGGCACCAACCTGACGCCCGCGTGCTTCGCGTCCCTGAGCTTCTCGTGCGCCGCGGAACTGAGCGGCGTTCCGCTCGCCGCGAGTTGCACGTTCTGCCATGCCGCCGCGCGGCGTTCGCCCCTTGGCAGCCGCTGCATTGCGCGTTGCCTCGCGGCCAATGCGAGCTGCGGAGCGATTGATCGTCATCCGCGATGCGGCTCGCTCATGGGAGTTCCAGTACGTGCTCCAATGGGCCCGGCGGTGATACCAGGGCCGTCCCGAATAGTAGCTCGACCAGTACGAACTCAAGACGAACGGCACGATGGGCACGTCGACCTCATCGACATAATCGGGAAGATAGACGTAAGCGTCGTGGTAGAGATATTCGAGATATTGCGACGATACCCAGCCGCGGTCGTCGGACCAGCTGACGTCGCACCAGGCGTCGCCCCTCAGACATCCGTGGACGTTGACACGGGCGCCGCCGGGAATGCGATCGACCATCGGAAAACCAGGGCCGGGACCGGCCCTCAGGCCCACCGACTCCGTGACGATGCCGGGCGCCGCAAGTGCGGCGGTCGGCGCGAGCAACAATGCTGCCGTCAGGACTGCTTTTAGCTTCATGATACGTTCCTCCTTGATAGGAGCGGAACGTCCCAACCAGTGCGCGCGTTCCGAACGAGATTGTCGCATGCTCCGAAATATTAAAGTGGTTGCGCGGATCGGCGCCCGCGAGGTCCGTCGTTCATCCACCGTTCATCTGCAAGACGCGTCCGAGCGATCATGGCAACACGCGCGAGTTGCGCGCGTCCTCAACGAAGGGCGGTCAATTCTTGTAGGCGAGCGGCGCCGGCCTCTCGCCGAGCGCATAATTCAATCCGATGAGGCCACCAAAGACGGTCGCATGGTCTTGCCCAAGCTGCGCCGTGAAGGACGCCAGTCCAGTCCAGGCCGGCGTCAAGGTGAGCTGCGTGCCGATGGTTGCCGTTGCCCAGTCTCGCCCCAGCACGACGGCCGGCATTGAATAGCTCGGCGCCGCGGTGTTGGTGGTCAGCGAGGCCGTCACCATGCGGTCGAGCGGGTCGAATTCGTGATCCCACGCCAATTGCACAAAGGGGTGCCATTTGCCCCAGTCGACTCTCGCCTGGTAGCCGAGCACGCCCACTTCCGAATTGCGGATCTGGTCGCCGAACGACAGGCTGGTGAAGCTGCCGCTTTCGGTGAACCCGCTCACTCTTGCTTGCTGCAGGATCAGGCCGGCGACCGGGCCGTGCGTCACCGTACCGGCGCGGAAATCGTAGCCGATCTCGCCGGCGAGCGAGAGATCACTGCCGCTGCTCGATCCGTTGTTGGTTTGAACGGTGATGCCGATCGGCACGGTCCGGTTGATGTCGTAGCCGAGCCAGGCGGCGGTGCCGGTGAGGTCAGCCCACCAATTCGCGTTGCGATACGCGGTATAGAGGCTGAACGCGACACTGTCCTGCTTGTAGCCGCCGCCGAGCGAGAAACTCGGATTGACGTAGCCGGTGGTCAGCGCCGCGCCTGCGAGCCAGCCGTTCTGCCATTTATAGTCGACGCCCATGCTGCCCGAGAGCGGATAACCGGGATCGCTGGGAAATCCGGCTTGGCTGTTGTTGAGTTGGAGGTAGGAGAGTTGGCCATTCACCCAAACGTTCCAGCCCACCTGGCGCAGACGTTGTGCGAGATCGATTTGCTGCTGGATGCCGGTGATGGTCTGGAAGGTGGTTTGAACGGCGGTTTCCGCAAGGAATGAAATTTCGCTTGGGGCGACCAGCAGGTTGTAAAAATAGTCGGCTTCGATTTGCTGGCCCGCCTCAGTGAGATGAACGCCGTCCATGAACAGGTAGGTTTGCGTCGCGTTGGCTGATTGCAAATAGCCGTGCGTGGTGCTCGGCGCCGTGCTCGGCGCGCAGGTAACTCCGTAGCCGGACGTCAGCCCCGACCCGATGGCGGGCAGACAAGCATAGTTGCTCGGTCCGCTCGCGAGCGGGTCATGGGTGATGCCGAATGCTGCGGGATCTCGCTCCACCGCGGCAAAGACCGACACGGTATCGGCCGGAATAAACCGGACGCCGCCCGCGGCCAGATCGCTCCAGGTGGCCTGGATGATTGTCTTCGCGTAGGCCGCGCTCGCCGCATTGTCCAAAGGACCGGGATAATAGTTGCTCATGATGATGGTGCGCGCGCCGGCAGCCTGCAGATTGATCAGGCTGTTGCTCAGCGCGTGCGCCTCGCCGAGCAGGTAGGCGACCGCAGCCGGAGAAGACGGACCGAACGTCGAGAGCGCAGCGCTGGCGTCGTTGCCGCCGCTTGCCAGCAGATAAATCGCATTGGGATTGGCGTGGCCGTTCACCGATGCGAGGTAGTTGCTGATCTGGGTCGCGGTGCCCGGAAGCAGCGGATTGGGATACTGGTTTCCGGTGGCGGTGGCCGGAACGAAGCCGGTCGGCACGAGATAATCGACCGCGTTGCCAATGGCGAAGTTCGTCCCGCCGCTCTGACCAGCGGCGTTGACCGACAGGCCGAACAAGCCGGCGAGAATTTGCGCATTGCCGAGGCCGGGGCCGGTCGGATGGGCGTTTCCACCCGCCGCAAGGGAAGCCGCGATCGAGGCATCCACGCTGGCGACGCCGGTCGAATGCGCCCCGCTGCTCGCGCCGGTGTACCAGCCCGTGTCGACGGTGCTGTCGCCGAACCCGACAAGCTGGTTGAAGCTCTGCGCCTCGGCCAATTGCGCCGAGCACAGCAGCACCCAACCGGCAAAGCAGGCTCGCTTCCAATCCATCCCGTCCCCGTCCGCCAACCGACCCTCAGCGGCTATTCCCGCACTCAGGCTATATCAGGGGAGGCGAACGAACCACGCCAAAGCAACCCAATGCCTGGGAAAATGCTTAATGGCTCGCGCTCGCCCATCCCCGAGAACATCGGCAAAACAGCCGGCATCTTCTACAGAGCGCCGCCCGATCCGTCAGGTCCCGAGACGGTCTTAAGACCACCGAAATGACAGGGGTGTTGCTAATGGGCTACGGCGGACTCCGCTTCGCCGTCAGACAACTGGCGCAGCTTGTCGTCGAGGTCCGCCGGTTCGTCAGGCGTCGATGACTTTAGAAGCGTTCGCAGCCGCTCCCCGATTTCGTCGCAGATGGCACTGGTGTGCGTATCGTGGATCGTTGGGTTGTCCATGGTCTAACCATTGGTGAATTCAACGGAACCGAGACCGTTGCCTTGGCTATCCGCTACATGCGCCGTCACTATAACGGCGGCCAGCGGTCTCGCGGGTGAGAAGTCCGAGGTCGGCTTGTTGGTTCCGGCCCGAAATATGAAAATCGTCGGCCGGAGCCCGCCTCTTCGTTGGCTCGGTCGCCGGCCGACCCCGTGTAATCTGCGGCCATGGCGGCCGCTCAAGGCGAGGCCAACGTGAACGTCTTTGTAAGAAATAGAAGGTAAACGGGTAACCTCTTGTTGGCTGACGGGAAAAAAACGATGACTTCTGCCTCCGCCTCGCGCTTCACCCGGCTCCGGCTCACGATCTCGAGCAGGCTGGCGCTCTTGGTCGGAGCCGCTGCCCTGCTCATGCTGGGCGGGTTTTTCGTTCAGCTCCTGACCATTCGCGACACGCTGCTCGATGGACGGCGCGACGCCGTCCGCAACGAGGTCCAGAGCGCCGTTGCGATTGCGCACCACTATGTTGCGGAGGCCGCCGCCGGGCACCTCACCCAGGACGAAGCCCAGCAGCGCGCGCGCACGGCGCTGCGCTCGATGCGTTTCGGCGAAGGCGACTATATCTACGCTTACCGCTATGACGGCGTGAACGTCGTCCACGGCCTCAAGCCGGACCGCGAGGGCAAGAACTTCATCGATCAGGTCGACTCCAACGGTGTGCGGCTCAACGCCAACGTGATCGCCGCCGCACAGGCCGGCGGCGGGTTCACCGAATTCATGTTTCCGCGCGCCGGCCACGACACGCCTTCCGCGAAGCTCGCCTATGCCGCGCCGGTTCCCGAGTGGCAATGGGCCGTGGGCAGCGGCGTCTATATCGACAATGTCGATGCGCTGTTTCGGGTCCGCGTTTTCCATATGCTGGGAATCGTGGCCGCGATCCTGGCGCTGCTCGGCGTCAGCTCGTGGTGGCTGGCGCGCGGCATCGTCAAGCCTGTCCGCGCGCTCACCGGCGCGATGACGAGGCTCGCCCAGGGTGAAATCGCCGCGGAGGTCCCGGCGACCGGCCGCACCGACGAAGTCGGCGAGATGGCTCGCGCCGTCAGCGTGTTCAAGGACAACATGGCCGAGGCGGACCGCTTGCGCCATGAGCAGGAGCAGCAGAAGGCGAGTGCGGCTGCCGGACAGAAGGCGGCGCTGATCCGGATGGCGGACGACTTCAGCACCAGTGTCGGCGGAATCATCAATACGGTTGCTTCCACCGCGACCGAGATGCAGGGCGCCGCGCAATCGCTGAGCGCGACCGCGGAAGAGGCGAGCCGCCAGGCGGGCGCCGTGACGGGCGCGGCGGATCGGGCAACCGGCAACGTCCAGACCGTTGCCACCGCGGCAGAGGAGCTCTCCGCTTCCATCAGCGAGATCGGACGGCAGGTGGCGCAGTCTTCCTCCATTGCGGTGAAGGCGGTCGATCAGGCCAAGCGCACCAACGACACGGTGAACAGCCTCGCCCAGAGCGCACAGACCATCGGCGAGGTGGTGGGGCTGATCCAGCAGATCGCCAGCCAGACCAATCTGCTGGCGCTGAACGCCACCATCGAGGCGGCGCGCGCCGGCGAGGCGGGCAGGGGCTTTGCCGTGGTCGCCTCCGAGGTGAAGAACCTCGCCAGCCGGACGGCGACGGCGACCGAGGAGATCACCAACCAGATTGCCTCGATCCAGAGCGTGACTGGCGAAGCCGTCACGGCGATCCAGAGCATCGGCGAGACGATCGGGCAGATCAACGAGATCGCTTCCGCGATCGCCTCCGCCGTCGATCAGCAGGGCGCTGCGACCCGGGAGATCGCAAGCAGCGTCAGCCAGGCGGCCGCAGGCACCAATGAAGTCTCTTCCAATATCGCCGGTGTGACCCGCGCGTCGGGCGAGGTCGGTGCGGCGTCGAACCAGGTGCTCCATTCAGCCAGCGAACTGTCAAAGCAATCCGAGCGGTTGAAGAAAGACGTCGACAACTTCCTCGACAACGTGCGCGCCGCGTAACCAGGCCCGAGCATCGGGGACGCATCGTGACCGACCGATCGACGCATTGACCGAGCGCGCGGTCGGAACGCGTTCCCATTCCTGTTCGAACATCAAACAGCCTAGCGCCATCGCAACTCTCTCCTGCGTCATGGCCGGGCTTGACCAGATCAGGTCCGGGCATGACGAATGTATTTGTATCGACGCTTCAAGACACAACTCCACATTCTCGCGGCGCAATGGCGCCCGAGGCATTGAGCTTACCCTCCAATGGAAAGAGGGTGCAGGGAATGCCGGGTGCTGGCCGCACCCGCAGCCTCGCACGCAAATGAAAAAAGCGTACGAGCAAGTCACCACAGGTAGGCCGAACATTCCGGCATTCCCCGCGCGATGGTTTTACGGCTTCCTTCGTGATCTCCCCGGTGATCGGGCTTTCTTGCCACCGTCGCTGGCGTGATGCGCCAGCATCATCGCCAACTTGACCTCAGCGTCGAGAGGCCAGAACCACACGACTTCGCCGTCCGCCATCATGCCGTTCGTCTTGCGGCACCATGAGCGTCCATCGCATCCCGCACCTAGCAAATCGTGACGACCGCGAAGCGCCCCTCTCATTGGGCACGGGATGGCGCGGGCTTATAGAGATGATTTGCCCGACGGGTAGAGCAAAATATTTTTTCACGAGGGAGTGGACAGTAGAATCGGCGTTGATTTGACGAAAGAAATTCAGGTTTTCGCGCGATCGTTTCTGCTTTTGATCGCCATAACGCGGCGATAGACTCACCTCATGCCTGCGCCCCATTTTCGGCCGACGCTCGTCGGCCCGGCCATCACCATAAGGCCCATCTCAACCGAGGATTGGACGGAGCTGTTTGCGGCAGCCTCCGATCCCAAGATTTGGGAAGTCGATCCGGAGCCGGACCTCTACACCGAGGTGGAATTCCGAAAATTCTTCGACGACGCGATCAAATCAAGAATGGCTTTCGTTTTTGTCGATCGCGCTACGGGCAAGATGATCGGATCGAGCCGTTATCACGATTATGACCCCGTGATCGGCGAAATCGAGATCGGCTGGACGTTTCTGGTGCGCAGCCACTGGGGCGGGGCTGCGAACCGCGAGGTGAAGCGCCTTATGCTCGATCATGCCTTCACGTTCGTCGATACGGCCGTATTCTGGGTCGGCGAGGAAAACTGGCGCTCGCTGCGCGCGATGACCAAGATCGGCGGGGTCAGGCGCGCGGGCCTGCATAAGCGCGCCGTCACGGCCGACCGTCCCTATTATATTTTCGAGATCACGAAGCGTCGCTATGAAAGCGGCGGCCGCGCATTGCTGGAGTGAGCGGCGCTCAGGACAACAAAAAAGAGCACGATTTGCCTGATGGCGTCCATCGCATCCCGCACCTAGCAAATCGTGACGACCGCGAAGCGCCCCTCTTTTGCCGGCAAATCGTGACGGCCGCGAAGCGCCCTCCTTTAGTAGAGGCACGGGACGGCGCGGGGTTCTAAAGATGATTTGCCGGACGGGTGGAGCGAAAAAATTTTCCGTTGGGGGCTGGACGGCCCAAATCAGGCAGAAATCGTTGGGAAATTTTGATTTTTCGACAAGGCTCGTTACTGGCTTTGGCGACAGTCGCATCGAGTGCTCAGGCCGGATTTGATGGGCTCAAAACCAAAGTGCATTCAATCTCTGGGGATAAATTTCCTCCTGACCAAGCTTTGGTTGACACGAATCAGCTCCTCAAAGATCGATAAGCACCACTTACGCGATGGTCTTTCCTTGTTCCGGGAAGATAGTCCGGCGCTTCGCCGGACTTAGTTTGATTGTGCAGTCTTATCGGTGCGGAAGAGCGAGATGTCTCATCGCCTCCGGCCGCTACGCTCGATAAGACATCTCCCTCTTCCTCACCTTTGAAGGTAAGTGGCATTCGATCCAACCGAACTCATCAGGGGCATGGATCCGGCAAGTCTCCGGGTCCATGCCCCGAGTTGTGTCGTCTTTCTATGTGGCGGCGCCATTAACCCCGGACTGGCGAAGCCCGAGGTTCTTCGGGACGCCTTTCTACGTGCGGCAAAAGTGTCTGCACCTTCATATAAAATTATCTTAGCGGAAGATGCGAAGCCGCTCGTTTCCGACGCTGGCTATGACAACCTTTTCCGATTTGAATCGGACATTGCGCAGGTGGTTGGGCAAATATTGTTATTTGTCGAGAGCCCTGGAAGCCTTGCGGAACTGGGGGCATTCGCTGCGCTTGAAACCGTTTCTCCGAGGCTGTTAGTTGTCCTTGATGAATACCATTACAATCAAAGCTCATTTGTTAAACAGGGGCCTCTTAGGTACCTTGAAATAAAGCAGGGCGAAGAGTCGATTGTCGCGTTAGATCGGGCATACGTTGGCATTGATGCCGACGGCCGGATTGGCGGTCTCAATATAGCGAATTTCGCAGCAACCGTTTTGCCGGCTCTCGATAAGCGGTTAGGGGAGTTGGTAAAGTTTGAGAAATTTGAGCCCGGCAGAGCCGGGCATGCCATTTTGCTGCTTGTCGGACTATGCCAGGAGTTAGGTGCTCTCACTCAAAGCGAAATACGTGAGTTTCTGAGGTCGTTTGGCGTATCGGACCTTAGATTCAATAATTTTGTTTATTGCGCTGAACTGCTGCAGTGGATCAGAAAGATTCGTAAGGGTAACAATATCTACTATGTTGCGGAACAACCTCGCGAAGCTGCCCTTGACTATCAATTCCAAAAGAATGTTATCCAAAAGGATAAACTTAGATGGCGTTCGGACATAAGGACACATTGGCAAAAGTCGGATACCGCGCGGTTTAATGCAATACGGGACGTTACAGTTGCGAGCGTCTCAGCATGAGCAAGCTAATTGAGCTCATAACCACAGAGACTGGGCTGACGCGAGAAGACGTTCTGCGCCTAATTCATACCGCACCTAAGCGCTACAAGATATTTCACATTCCAAAACGGTCCGGCGGCGAGAGGGAAATCGCGCAACCGGCTCGAGAGGTCAAACTGATTCAGCGCGTGCTGCTCGATAAAATATTAGCGTCATTGCCGGTCCATGATGCCGCGGTTGCATACAGAAAAGGAAGGTCAGTAGCGACCAATGCATCGCATCACGCCGGCCATGGCCCAATACTCAAGATGGATTTCAAGGATTTCTTTCCTTCGATTCGCTCCGAGGATTGGCTTCTTTATTGCCGAAATGCTGACCTGTTTGGGGAAGTGGACGCGCACCTCTCTGCGCTAATACTGTTTCGTCGAGCAAAGCGGGAGCAGGTCCTAAAGTTGTCTATTGGCGCTCCGTCCTCCCCGGTATTGTCAAACATTCTTTTGCTGCCGTTCGATACGATGGTGGCGCTTGAGGCAGTTAGGCGGGGTATCAAGTACACGCGCTACGCAGATGATCTGACGTTTTCCGGCCAGCGTATCGGCATGTTAAAAGACATGGTTGACGTGGTTGAGCATACAGTGCGGCATATGCCACGACCAAAACTGTCAGTTAATTCAAACAAGACCGTATTTGTGACCGCGAAGCATCGTCGCGTGGTTACAGGGATTACCCTCGCCAACAACGGAAGTTTGAGTCTTGGACGCCAAAGAAAACGTTTGCTTTCGGCAGCTGTTCACCGAGCCATCAACGGAAGACTTAGTCCTGCTGAGCTACTTCGGCTGAGTGGTGACTTGGCTTTCGCAAATGTTGCTGAACCGGATTTCATTGTTTGGCTCCAGAAGAAATATGGGATCGAGGGCGTCCAAATGATTAAGCATGCGCCACGATTGTCTTAGTCGGCTAGATCTTTGACAGCGGTCTGGACAGGGATTGCCAGTTTTACGCTTAGCAACGTTCAACAGGTGCGTAGCGCCGTATGTCAAACAAAAACCCCGGCAGGGGATGTCCCGGGTTCTGTTGAATTTCTGAAGAGGTCGGCGTTGCCCACCTTGAGCCGGTAGGCTCGGGGTGCTGATTCCACAAGGGAGAACAACGCCATGACGAGAGATATCACACCGGCTGGTTGGCCGGCGACCGGGGCTGTGGACGAAGCGTTTGCGGAAGTGCGAGCGAGCTTCGATCGGTTCTGCCTTGCGGCAGGGATCGAGGCGCTCGGCACGATGATGGAGGCGGATGTGACGGCGGCCTGCGGGCCGCGCCACGGTCGCGATGCGGCGCGGCGGGCGCACCGTTGGGGCCGAACGCGGGGACGGATCGGTTTCCACGGCGGCAAGATCGAGGTCGAGCGCCCGCGGGTCCGGGGCGTGGACGGCCGCGAGGTCACGATCCCGAGCTGGGAAACGGCGGCGCAGGAGGATTGGCTCGGTCGCTGGGCGATGAACCTGATGCTGATCAATGTGTCGACGCGCCGGTTCGGCCGCGCTGTCCGGCTGCCCGAGAGGGCAAAGGAAATTCGATTTTTCGCGCGATAGTTGGGCGTCTGAGGTCAGTCGCCGATCTCTTTTAGCAATGCCTTAGCGTAGCGACACGCTTCGTCATCTTCACCAAGGCGACAGGATTGCGATAGCGCCTTTCTCGCACGCGCATAATCCTTATCGACACCAATCCCTCGTATAAGGTGAAATGCGATCATGGTGCAAGCCCAAGGATCGTTGCGATCGCAAGCCAGGTTATACGTTCGAATGCTGCATTCGTTGACCGAGGCTGAGTCCAGGCTTGCGGCGCGATTCGTGCAACCGGATATAAAACCGAGTGCGCAAGCCCTCGAGAAGAGCGCTTCTGATACTGGCCCACTTTTGACTTTCTGGAGCACGAGAGCCGCTGAGTAGCATTCACTCGCATCACGATCGCGGCATCGACTAATGCACTGGTTCAATGCATTTGAACAGCGTTCGATCGAATAGTCGATCGAGGTTTGATGCTGTGGCATCAAGTCAGCCGGACACTTGTCGAGTTTGGGAAGCCAGTCCGGCCATGAAGCCTCCATCTGCTCTATCATTTTGCCCGCGTCGGCCGCGACTGCGTATGATGGGAAGAGGCACGCTGCAAGGATGAGGCTGAAGGCTATTGCGAAAACGTGTGCCGCTCCTCGGAACATGACGGGTTTCCTTCTGTGCTCATCGAGCGACGCTCACGCCGCCTTGTGCGGCATGATCTTTCGATAACTGTGCTTCTTCTCGGCCTTGGAGAGATCGTGAGCGGCCTGCAAGTTCAGCCAGAAGCGCGGATCGGTTTCGAAATAGCGGCCCAGTCGGATCGCCGTATCGGCACTGACATCGCGCGCTCCGCGCATGATCTCCGTCAGGCGGTTGGCGGGGATGCCGAGGTGTTTTGCCAACGCTCGGGCCGACAGGCCGAGAGGAACGAGATATTCCTCGCGCAGGACTTCGCCGGGGTGGGTGCGTAAACGCGCCATGATGGCCTCCTAGTGATAATCTACAATTTCGACGGCTTCAGGACCGTCCGGCGTCCAGCGGAAGCAGACACGCCATTGCCGGTTGATCCGGATGGAGTGTTGTCCTCGCCGGTTGCCTTTCAAGGCTTCCAATCTGTTACCCGGTGGCGAGCGCAGATCGTCGAGGCGAACCGCCGCATCCACCATATCGAGCTTGCGTAGAGCGACAGCCTCGATGCTTCGCCACCTGGCAGGGCAAGAACCACCCGTGAACATCAACTCGGTGGTGCGGTCGGCAAAGCTGCGGATCATTAATCGATAATATGCGATACGTATCGCATATCGTCAAGGATAATTGCTGCCTTTTCCGGCACGGGCCGGCGCGAAGTTTCGGCTGTTCAAGAGGTAAATCCGCGGCGTTTATCTTGTGGCATGCCTTCCGGGCTCTCGCTTCGCCGGCCCCGCAATGACAGAGAAAGACCAGTACAAACAAAAGCCCCGGCATCGCTGCCGGGGTTTTGCATTTCGCAGGTGTGGCGCGAGGTCCCGGCTTCGCGGAGCGGCATGAAGAATGCCGCACCGCGTCCGGGACAGGGCTGGATCAGAAATCCATACCGCCCATGCCGCCGCCCGGAGGCATGCCGCCGCCGGCCGGAGCGGCCTTCTTCGGCAGCTCGGCGACCATGGCTTCGGTCGTGATCAGCAGCGCAGCCACGGAGGCTGCGTTCTGGATCGCGGCGCGCACCACCTTGGTCGGGTCGATGATGCCCTTGCTGACCAGATTGCCGTATTCGCCGGTCTGGCTGTCGAAGCCGAACGAGTACTGATCCTTCTCGAGGATCTTGCCGACGATGACGGAGCCGTCTTCGCCCGCATTGATCGCGATCTGGCGGGCCGGCGCGGAGAGCGCCTTGCGCACGATCTCGATGCCGGTCTTCTGGTCGTCGTTCTTGGCGCGCAGGCCCTTGAGCTGGAGGGAAGCACGGAGCAGGGCGACGCCGCCGCCCGGAACAATGCCTTCTTCCACAGCCGCGCGGGTCGCATGCATCGCGTCATCCACGCGATCCTTGCGCTCCTTCACCTCGACCTCGGTCGCACCGCCGACGCGGATCACCGCGACGCCGCCCGCGAGCTTGGCAAGGCGCTCCTGGAGCTTCTCACGGTCGTAGTCCGAGGTGGTTTCCTCGATCTGCGCCTTGATCTGCGAGACGCGGGCCTCGATGTCGGCTTTCTTGCCGGCGCCGTTGACGATCGTGGTGTTCTCCTTGTCGATCATTACCTTCTTGGCGCGGCCAAGCATGTTGAGGGTGACGTTCTCGAGCTTGATGCCGAGGTCTTCCGAGATTGCCTGGCCGCCGGTCAGGACCGCGATGTCCTGCAGCATGGCCTTGCGGCGATCGCCGAAGCCCGGAGCCTTCACCGCGGCAACCTTCAACCCGCCGCGCAGGCGGTTGACGACGAGGGTGGCGAGAGCTTCGCCTTCGACGTCTTCCGCGACGATGACGAGCGGCTTGCCGGTCTGCACCACGGCTTCGAGCAGCGGGAGCAGCTCGTTGAGCGAGGACAGCTTCTTCTCGTTGATGAGAATGTAGGCATCGTCCATCTCAACGCGCATCTTGTCGGCGTTGGTGACGAAGTAGGGCGAGATGTAGCCGCGGTCGAACTGCATGCCTTCGACGACATCGAGTTCGGTCTCCAGCGACTTGGCTTCCTCGACCGTGATCACGCCCTCGTTGCCGACCTTCTTCATGGCGTCGGAGAGGAACTTGCCGATCTCGGCATCGCCGTTGGCCGAAATGGTGCCGACCTGGGCGATCTCCTCGTTCGAGGTGACCTTCTTGGAGTTCTTCGCCAGATCCGCAACGACGGCCTCGACCGCGAGGTCGATACCGCGCTTGAGATCCATCGGATTCATGCCGGCGGCAACCGATTTCGCGCCTTCCTTGACAATCGCCTGCGCCAGCACCGTCGCAGTGGTGGTCCCGTCGCCGGCCAGATCGTTGGTCTTGGAGGCAACCTCGCGCACCATCTGCGCGCCCAT
>NZ_DAHUXJ010000065.1 GCF_027307225.1 Bradyrhizobium sp.
CAGCGTCTTCGCCAATTGGCGAGCAGCTTCGGTCTTGCCGACACCAGAGGGACCGACGAATAGAACGCAGCCTTCAGGCTTGTTGGTCTCGCGCAGTCCGGCGCGGCCGATCAACACCGCATCCACCAGCGTGCGCAGGGCGGTGTCGTTGCAGGCCTCGTGACTAAAGCGCGAACAAAATTCCGCATCGGCCACGGCAACGGCCGCCCGGGAATCGGCGAGATAGAACTGCAGCAGGTCCGGCGGCGTCAGCGTGTTGATCAGGAGCGGCACGAAACCGGCGCGCACCGCGCCGAAGAATGCCGCAGGGTAGGCGGGCGTGTCGTCCAGAAACATCAGCACACGGTCGCCGCGCTTGAGCCCGAGCGAGATCAGGCCGTGGCCCCAACGTGAGGCTTCTGCGCACAGTTCGGCATAGGTCAGCTTGCCAAGCGGGCTGGTCAGCGCGATGCGATTTCCGTTTCCTTTATCAAGGTTGTCGAAAAGAACGCGGCTGGCATTGTAGATTTCAGGAATCGAAAAGCCTATTTCCTGCGCGCCGGGATTGTCGCGCGGCACCTGATCGGCGATCTGAAAGCGGTCGGATGACGTCATGCGCAGCCTCCGCCAGCCGAACGTGGCCGTGACGCTTCGTAGCGCGCCATGAAGGCGGGCGCCATTGCGCGCAGGCGCCCATCGTCGATCCGTCCCGAGCGGGTGATGTAGCTATAGGCAAAATCCATCAGGTCGAGCTTCATATGGTCGGCGAAGCCGGCGTACCAGTCGGCGCTGGTGCGTGCCGCGGTCACGAGCTTCTTCACGATCGGCTGCCGCTCGCTCTGGTAGCGGGTCAACGCGCTACTCAGGTTGCGCTCCGTCTCCAACGCCTTGGCAAGCGCGATCGCGTCCTCGATCGCAAGCCGCGTCCCCGAGCCGATGGAAAAGTGTGCGGAGTGCAGGGCGTCGCCGAGCAGAACCATGTTCTTGAAGAACCAGCGCTCGTTCCACACCCAGGGGAAGCTCCGCCAAATCGATTTGTTCGAGACGAGTCCATGGCCGCCGAGAGTATCGGCGAACACCTGCTGGCAAATTGCCTTGGACTCGTCGACCGTCTTGTCGGCGAAGTCGTAAGCCTGCCAGGTTGCCAAGTCGCATTCGACCAGGAAGGTGCTCATGTTGGCGGCGTAGCGATAGTGATGGGCGTTGAAGCTGCCGCGGTCGGAAGCCACAAAAGTCTGCGACAACGTTTCGAAACGCTGCGTGGTGCCATACCAGGCGAATTTGTTGCTCGAATAGGACAGCGAAGTGCCGAAATCGCTTTCGAAGGCGCCGCGCACCGACGAATTGAGGCCGTCGGCCGCGACGATCAGGTCATAACCGGCAAGTTGATCGAGCGAGACTTGCGTATCGAAATGCTGCGCTACGCCCACGGACGCCGCGCGTCCTTGCAGCATTTTCAGCAGATCGAGCCGGCCGATTGCCGAAAACCCGACGCCGTCGATCTCGACGCTCTCGCCCCGCAGACTGAGCGTGATGTTCTTCCAGCTTTCCATTCTCGGCGCGATCGCGTCGACCGTTTCGGCATCGTCGGCGCGCAGAAACTCAAGCGCAGAATCGGAGAAGACCACGCCGAAGCCCCAGGTGGCGCTGGCCGGGTTCTGTTCGAACAGGTCGATCTGCGCCTCGGGATGGCGCTTCTTCCAGAAGTAGCTGAAATAGAGGCCGCCGGGACCCCCACCGATGACGGCGATACGCACGTCGCCTCTCCCTGATTGACAGTATACTTACAATCTCGAGAGAATGTAGCGCCCGCGAGCTGCGGGCGCTACCGGAAAATTTCGGCTTTTGACCGGATCAGGCCTAGTGGTCCGATTCTAACATTTGCCTCCCGGCATAGCAGACAATTTGCAAATGTTAGAATCAAAGGACCACTAGCAAATATAGATTTCTAGTGGAGTTTAGGATTCGACATTCGCATTACGAAAGCGCGGTTACGGGGAGCGAATGTCAAATCCACTCCACTAGTAGCAGCGCCTCACCTTGACGCCGCCAACCCAGACCCACCTGCAAGCGGCGACCGGCTTCCTCACCACCACCGCGCCACGCGGTCCGGCGCAGCCTGCGCGATAGACCCCGCGGGCGCAGACGACGGCGCCGGCCGTGCTGGATTGGAGAATCATGAAAGCGGCAAAGGCGAGCAGAGTAGCGCTGGCGAATAGCACTGAACGCATGATGTCCTCCCTTGAATCGGTTGTTGTCGACAATGTTCTGCGGATGAAAAATTACTTCTTCTCGGCTGCTGCCAGCACCTTCTGGCAGGCCGGCGTCAGTTGGGCGTTGTGCTGGCCGAGGCAGGCGATGATCCGCCCCCCGCCGGGCGCGGTGCCCTTGCAGAATTTTCCAAAGTCGCCCGAGCAGGCCGCGCGCTGGGCGGCGGTCAACTGCTGCGCCATGGCGCCGGAGGCAAGCAGCAAGGCTGCCGCAGCGATGATGATGCGTAGCATTCGTCATTTCCTTTCTTTGTACCCCCGTGCCCCACCTTGATCGGTCTTCTGCCTTCCTGTTTCATGGCCGAGACCCGTTGTAGTGAAGGCTGGGCGCCGATTTCGATTAGCCGATATTGTTACAAGGAGAACTCATGGCAGTACCCAGGACCAATTGGCTTGTCTTCTATGGCGAGAATGTCGAGCCTGTTTTCAAAGAGATCGTTTCCCACATCGAGAAGATCATCATCGGAACGCTGATCGTCTCGGCCGGTGCCCATGTGTCGAGCAACAAGCCGTCGATCCAGCTGTTCGGCTATCTGCGCCACAGCCTGGTGGGCCGCGGCGTGATGCTGGTAGGCGTCATCATCCTGCTTCTGAATTTCATCGACGGCCTCTACAAGCTTGGTAGGGTGAACTGGCATGTGGCATGGCAGATCTTGATGTCGGTGTTCTACATCGCGCTATCGGTCCGCATGATCCAGCTCATCCTCGCGTTCCGTGGCGAATGACCGGTCGCCGCAAGGCGGCTGCGGGAGCAAGCCTTAACGCGCCGCGAACGGGGCGAGCACCTCTTTGCAGGCCGGGGATAAATCGGCTGCGCGGCTGGAAATGCACTGCATGATGCGGCCGCCGCCAGGGGCGACACCGGCACACAGCGTGCGGATGTCGGCGCCGCAAGCCGAGCGCATCACGAACAGCTCTTCGCGTGGCCGCAGCGGCCGCAGCACGATCACAACCGGAGCAGCCGCCGGCGTCGCTGCTGGCGCGCCACTCGCGGCCGGAGCAGTTGCGCCACCGCTCGCAGCCGCAAGCGCCGTGCCGCAAGCCGCCGAAACCCTGGCCTTGTTCTTCTCGAGGCATTCCAGCGCCGGCGCGCCGCCGGTCGGAACGCCTGCGCAAACCTTCGGATAATCGCCGCGGCAGGCGCTTTTGATCGCGGAAATCTGCGCGTTTGTCGGCTTCTTCGCCGCTGTCGTCGCAGCAGGCTTGGATTCCCCCTTCGGCTCGGCCGCGGTCGTCTCGGTCTTCGGCTCGGCCGCGGTCGTCTCGGTCTTCGGCGCGGCTGCGGTGTTGGCCGGTTCACTCTTCGGCGCCACGGAAGCTTGGATTGCGCGCACCGCGCTCTGACAGCTCGGTGCCAGGCTCGACATGTTCTTGGCGAGACATTGCAGCGCTGCTTCGCCGCCCGGCGGCACGCTGGAGCAATGCGATATATAGTCGTTGCGGCAAGCCGATTTGACGGCGTCCCTTTGCGCCTGGCTCGGCGCTTGCGCGAAGGATGGTGTTGCGATGGCCACAATTGCCACAGTCAGAAGCGCACAAGTCAGAAGCGCACAAAGCGCCCAATCACGTCTCAACGTGTCGAACATTTGCGTAAATCCTTTTGACTAAACGGTTTTGAGCAAATCCTTTCGGTTTGTCGCTGGCGCGCGCCTTCAATGCTTTAAATCTTCGATTCGTAAAATCTTCCAAACCGGCAGAACAACCTGCGCGAGCCGTATCCTTTTCTGTTTCCGGTTCCACTACAAGCGGATTATTGTTATCAAGGCGCGACAGAACGCCCCTTCGATAACGGTCTTTTTTCTGAACCAAATTGCACCTCGATAGACGTCGTCATTGATTTAAAACAAACTGCAATAGAGGCATGGGATGAGGTCTTTGCGTTTGCATGGCGCCGCGACCATCTCGCGCGCAGCGTTTGCCGTATCCGCATTCATCGCGTTAAGTGCCTGCGAGAAAAATACCTTTGTGGCGCCGCCGCCGCCGAAGGTGGACGTCGCCACGCCGGTGCAAAAATCGATCACGCGCTATCTCGATGCCACCGGCAATACCGCGCCGATCAAGATGGTCGATCTGGTCGCGCGCGTGCAGGGCTTTCTGCAGGCGATCAACTACCAGGACGGTAGTTTCGTAAAGCAAGGCACCACGCTGTTCACGATTGAGCCGGAGACCTACAAGCTCAAGCTCGAACAGGCGCAGGCAGCGGAAGCCGGCGCCCAGGCCTCGCTGAAGCAGGCGGAGAACGACTACAAGCGCCAGGCCGATCTCGTGCAGAAGCAAGCCGTGTCGCAGTCGACGCTGGATACGTCGACATCCAACCGCGACAATGCGCAGGCTAACCTTCAGCAGGCGCAGGCCAACACCAGGATTGCCGAAGTCAACTACGGCTATACCAATGTCACTGCGCCGTTTGACGGCATCGTGACGGCGCATCTGGTTTCGGTCGGCGAACTGGTCGGCGTGGCATCGCCGACACAACTCGCCACCATCGTGGCGCTCGACCCAATTTATGTGAATTTCAACGTCAACGAGCAGGACGTGCTAAGGGTGCGCGAGGAAGCGCGCCGCCGCGGCATAACCGTCGAAAACCTGCGCCAGCTTCCGATCGAGATCGGGCTACAGACCGAGACTGGTTATCCGCACGAGGGCACGCTGGATTACGTCTCGCCCCAGGTCAACCAATCGACAGGCACGCTAGCCGTGCGTGGCATCTTGAAAAACCCCGACCGCGTGCTGTTGCCCGGCTATTTCGCCCGCGTCCGGGTTCCGTTCGAGAAGACCGAGAAAGCGCTGCTCGTGCCCGACGTCGCCCTCGGCAGCGATCAGGCCGGCCGTTACGTGTTGGTGGTCAATGCGGAGAATGTCGTCGAGCAGCGCAAGGTGACCATCGGCCCGCTGGAAGGCGATCTGCGCGTCATCGAAAGCGGATTGAAGGCGGACGACAAGGTCGTCGTCGCGGGGCTGTTGCGCGCGATCCCCGGCCAGAAGGTCGATCCGCAGCTCAAGAACATCGAGTCCGGCAACGCGGCCACGAAGTAGGAGCCGGCCATGATCTCGAAATTCTTCATCGAGCGCCCGGTTCTTTCCAACGTCATCGCGATCCTGATGATCCTGATCGGCGGCGTCTCGCTGTTCGAACTCGCGATCGCCCAATATCCCGACGTGGTGCCGCCGACCGTGCAGGTCACCACCCGCTATCCTGGCGCAAGCGCCAAGACCGTGATCGACACCGTGGCGCTGCCGATCGAGCAGCAGGTCAACGGCGTCGAGGACATGATCTACATGCAGTCCTACAGCGGCGCCGACGGCACCTATACGCTGACGGTGACGTTCAAGATCGGCACCGACCTCAACTTCGCACAGGTCCTGGTGCAGAACCGCGTGTCGGCGGCGCTGTCGCAATTGCCGCAATCGGTGCAGAACCAGGGCGTCACGGTGCAGAAGAAGTCTACCGCGATCCTCCTGTTCGTGACGCTGACCTCGCCCAATGCGACCTATGACAGCCTTTTCCTGAGCAACTACGCCACCATCAATCTGCGCGACGAGCTATCGCGCCTGCCCGGCGTCGGCAACGTTACGGTGTTCGGCGCCGGCCAATATTCGATGCGGGTCTGGCTCGATCCGAACAAGCTGCAGGTGCGCGGGCTGATGCCGCAGGACGTCATCCAGTCGATCCAGCAGCAGAGCCAGCAGGTCACCGCTGGCCAGATCGGCGCGCCGCCGACGCCGTCCGGCCAGGCGTTCCAGTACACGCTCAATGTCGCGGGACGCCTCGACGACAAAAGCGAGTTCGAGAACATCATCGTCAAGACCGGCAGCAACGGCGACGTCACGCGCGTGCGCGATGTCGGCCGCGTCGAACTCGGTGCGCAGACCTATAGCCAGGTGTTCTCGCTCAACAAGAAGCCTGCCGCCGGCATCGGCGTGTTCCAGTCGCCAGGCGCGAACGCGCTCGAAGTTGAGAAGGCGGTCGACAGGAAGATGTCGGAGCTTTCCAAGGCCTTCCCGCAGGACATCCAGTACGACACCCCGTTCGACACCACCAAATTCGTGCAGGCCTCGATCGAAGAGGTCTACAAGACCCTGATCGAGGCGGGCCTCCTGGTGCTGATCGTGATCCTGGTGTTCCTGCAGGACTGGCGCGCGATGCTGGTGCCGGCGACCACCGTGCCGGTGACCATCATTGGCGCGTTCGCAGCGATGGCGGCGCTCGGCTTTACTGTCAATCTATCGACGCTGTTTGCCATCGTGCTCGCGATCGGCATCGTGGTCGACGACGCTATCGTCGTGGTCGAGGGCGCTGCGCATAACATCGAGCAGGGCATGTCCGGCCACGATGCCGCGATCAAGGCGATGGATGCGCTGTTCGCGCCGATCGTCGGCATCACGCTGGTGCTGATCTCGGTGTTCCTGCCGGCAGCGTTCCTGCCGGGGCTCACCGGGCGGATGTACGCGCAATTCGCGCTCGTCATTGCAGCAACCGCGCTGTTGTCGGCGGTCAACGCGGCGACGCTGAAGCCGACGCAATGCGCGTTGTGGCTGCGCCGGCCGGTGCCGCCGGAGCAGCGCAACTTCTTCTATCGCGGCTTCAACGCCGTCTATGCGCGCGTGGAGCGCGGCTACGCAAGTCTGATCGGCACTCTGGTACACCACAGCGGTATTTCCGTGATCGCGGCGCTGATCCTGATTGCCGTCGGCGGCTACGGCCTGTCACGCGTGCCGACCGGCTTCATCCCGATCGAGGACCAGGGCTATCTGCTCGCCGCCGTGCAATTGCCTGACGGTGCCGCACTCGACCGCACCCAGAAGGTGATGGACCATGTGCAGGAGATCGCAAGCAAGCAGCCTGGCGTCGATCAGATCATGACGATCGCCGGTATCTCGGCGCTCGACAACAGTTCGAGCCTCGCCAATGCCGGCGTTGCCTATATCGTGCTCAAGGACTGGAGCAGGCGCGGCAAGGGCGAGGATCTGCGCTCGCTGTTCGTCGGCTTGAACGAAAAGCTCTCGACTATTCAGCAAGCGCGCATCCTGGTTATTCCGCCGCCGCCGATCCAGGGCATCGGCAATGCGGCGGGATTCGCCATGCAAATCGAGCTGCGCGACGGTAACTCCGATTTCGGCGAGCTGCAGGCCATCACCAACGGGATGGTGGCGAACGGGCAGTCGCAGAGTGCGCTGCAGCGCGTCTCGTCGTCGTTCCGCGCCATGGTGCCGCAATTCGATGTCGAGGTGGATCGCGTCAAGACCCAGACGCTGCAGGTCACTACCGACCAGATCTTCTCGACGCTGTCGAGCTACATGGGCGCGTCCTACGTCAACCAGTTCAACAAGTATGGCCGCACTTTCCAGGTCTACGCTCAGGCCGATTCCCAGTCCCGCCTGACCCCGCGCGATATCGAGAACATGATGGTTCGCAACGCGCAGGGCAACATGATTCCGATTGGCACCGTGGCGAAAGTGACGCCCGCCGTCGGCCCGTCGCTGATCAGCCTGTACAACCTCTATCCCTCGTCGACCGTCATCGGCCTGCCGGCGCAGGGTTACAGTTCCGGCGAGTCGATGAAGCTGATGGAAGAGATTGCGGCCAAGACGCTGCCGCGCGGCGCCGGTTACGAATGGACGGCGATGTCCTACCAGGAGAAAATCGTCGGCGGTCAGATCTATCTCGTGTTCGGCCTTGCCATGCTGCTGGTCTATCTGGTGCTCGCCGGACAGTATGAGAGCTGGTACGCGCCGATCTCCGTTATCCTGGCGGTGCCATTGTCGCTGCTCGGTCCGATGGCCGTGCTGACCGGCCTGCGCATCGATAACAATCTCTATACCCAGATCGGCCTGATCCTGCTGATCGCGCTGTCGGCCAAGAACGCCATCCTGATTGTCGAGGTAGCGCTCGAATTGCATGTGCGCGACCGCAAGCCAGTGCTGGAATCCGCGATCGAAGCGGCGCGCGCCCGCTTCCGGCCGATCTTGATGACGTCGTTCTCCTTCATCCTCGGCGTGGTTCCGCTGGTGCTCGCGACCGGAGCCGGCGCCAGCGCTCGAAAGTCGATCGGCATCGCGGTGTTCTCAGGCATGATCGCCTCGACCTGTCTGGCCGTGCTGTTCGTGCCGACATTCTTTGTCGTGGTGCAACGCTTCGAGAATTGGCTCGCCAAACGCAAGGCCAGGATGGACAGCCTGCAGCCGGTTGGCGAGACCGGCGAGGTACGTTGAGACAAGCCGTCGTGAGCAGGGACAGCCGAAGGCCCGGGCCTGACGACGGCCTTCGCAATCCTCACACCTTGACCATCCGCTTGCCGCGGTTGTCGCCAGCAAGCAAGCCGATCAGCGCCTTTGGCGTGTTCTCCAGGCCATCGATCACATCTTCCTGTACCTTGAGCGCGCCTGAGGCGACCCATGACTGCAGGTCGCTCAGCGCCTCGTTGCGGCGCTCCATGTAGTCCGTGACAATGAAGCCTTGCATGATGAGGCGCTTGACGACGATCAGGCCCGGCACGCCGCGTGGTCCGGTGGTGGACGGTATACCATCATATTGGGAGATCGCTCCGCAGCAGGCGATGCGGCCGCGAAGGTTCATCTGCGCCAGGCACGCTTCGAGAATATCGCCGCCGACATTGTCGAAATAGACGTCGATGCCGTTTGGCGCCGCGGCCCTCAGCGCCTTGAACACCGCGCCGTCCTTGTAATCGACCGCGGCATCGAAGCCGAGTTCGGAGGTGAGCCACCGGCATTTCTCCTTGCCGCCCGCAATGCCGATGACGCGGCAGCCCTTGATCCTCGCAATTTGGCCGACGATCGAGCCGACCGAGCCAGCGGCCGCGGAGACCACCACGGTCTCGCCGACTTTGGGCTTGCCGACATCGAGCAATCCGAAATAGGCGGTAAGGCCGGCAATACCGTAGACGCTGAGCAGATAGGTCATCGGCTCGATCTTCGGCATCTTAGTGAGGTGCTTCGCCGGCACCACCGCATAGTCCTGCCATCCGGTGTCGCCGAACACGATATCGCCCTTGGCAAGCTCCGGCGCCTTAGATGAGATGACTTCGGCAATGCCGCCGCCCGCCATCACGGTGTTCGCTTCGACGGCCGCGCGATAGGTCGCGCCATGCATCCATGCTCGATTGGCCGCGTCGAGCGAGATGTAGCGCACCCGCAGCAAGGCCTCGCCATCGCGTGGCTCGGGGATGGTTCCCTCCCGCATCTTGAAGTGCTCGTCGCCGAGTTTCCCGGCCGGTTTTTCCACCAGCAGGATCTGGCGGTTGATGCTGTCGCTCATGGCTTTCCCTCTCGTGACTGTTCTTCAAGCAGCGCGCGCAAGAAATACGCAGGCTAGTGGTCCGATTCCAGCATTCGCATCCCTTCGCAGCGGGCACTTTTGCGAATGCTGGAATCATAGGACCACTAACAAATATTAGGTTCTAGTGGAGTTTTGGATCTGACATTCGCTTTCCGAGCTTGCGGCCAGGTGGGTAGCGAATGTCAGATCCACTCCGCTAGTCCGATTGTGCATTGCGTAACAGGCTAATCCGGCAGCGTCCGTTCCACAACGGTAACATCCGGGTTCTGGAAGCGTGTTGCGTCGGCTTTGAAATCTGCCAAACTCGGGACCAGGAACTTACGGGGGTAAGACATGTCGAACAGGTTTACGCAATATATTCTGATCGCGATGGTGCTGGGTATCGTGATGGGCGCGCTGATATTCAATTATCTGCCGGGTAGCCGTGCTGACATCGCTTCCAGCGTCAACCTGATCGCCATGCTGTTCCTGCGCCTGATCAAGATGATCATCGCGCCGCTGGTGTTTGCCACGCTGGTCGGCGGCATCGCCCATATGGGCTCCGGCGCGAAGCTCGGCCGCATCTTCGCCAAGACCATGGGATGGTTCGTCAGCGCGTCTTTCGTTTCGCTGATGCTCGGCCTCGTGATGGTCAACCTGCTGCAGCCCGGTTCCAACTTCCCCGGCACGCTGCCGGACAAGATGCAATCGACCGGATTGCCGGTGTCGGCTTTCTCGATCGAGAAATTCATGACCCACCTGATCCCGACCTCGATCGCGGATGCGATGGCGCAGAACGAGATCCTTCAGATCGTCGTCTTCGCGGTGTTCTTCTCGGTCGCGCTCGGCGCGCTGCCGGAGCGCTCCAAGCAGATCCTGTCGGTCATCGATGACCTTGCCCACATCATGCTCAAGGTCACCGGTTATGTGATGCTGTTTGCGCCCATCGCGGTGTGGGCCGCGATCACGGCGACCGTGTCCAAGAACGGACTGGCCGTGTTGTGGAAGCTCGTCGTGTTCATGGGCGGCTTCTATCTCTCGCTGCTAATCCTTTGGGGCATCCTTGTCATCGTCGGTTTCGTCGTGATCGGGCCGAGATACAGCCACTTGCTGCGGCTGATCCGCGAGCCGTTGATGATCGCGTTCTCGACCGCAAGCTCCGAGGCCGCCTATCCGAAGACGCTCGAAGGCCTCAACCGCTTCGGCGCCTCCGCGCGGATCTCGAGCTTCGTGCTGCCGCTCGGCTATTCCTTCAACCTCGACGGCACGATGATGTACTGCACCTTTGCCAGCATCTTCATCGCGCAGACCTACAAGATCGACATGTCGCTTGGCACCCAGTTTGCTATGCTGGCAACGCTGATGATCACCTCGAAGGGCGTTGCCGGCGTCCCCCGCGCTTCGCTCGTCGTGATCGCCTCGACGCTCGGGCAGTTCGGCATTCCCGAGGCAGGGCTCTTGATGATCATGGGCGTCGATACCTTTCTCGACATGGGCCGCAGCGCCACCAACGTGATCGGCAACACGCTCGCAACCTCCGTGGTGGCGAAGTGGGAAGGCGAACTTGCGCCCGAACACGCGCTCCGTCCCGACGACGTGGTGCCGCCGAACATGGTGCCGGGCGAAATCCCCGCGATGGGTCATTGACGGGGGGCGGTCCATGCGCCAGACGCTGGGAAGATCAATCGGGGTGGGCGGGCTATTGCTAGCGGGCTGCTGCCTGTTGGCGACGGCCGCCGCCGCCCAAAGCGACGGCGAAGGGCTTAGTCCGACGCTCGCCGCCATCAAGAGCCGGCACACCATCCATCTCGGCTATCGCGAAAGCTCGCCGCCGTTCTCTTTCCTCGACCAGGCCAACCGGCCGATCGGCTACAGCCTCGAGCTGTGCCAAGCGGTGGTCGAGGAGATCGCTACCGCGGTCGACGATCCCGATCTCAAGATCGAATATGTGAAGGTCACGTCGGACGACCGCATTCCCGCGGTTGTGCAAGGCAAGATCGATCTGGAATGCGGCTCGACCACCGCCAATGCCGAGCGCTCGAAGCAGGTGGCATTCTCCCCGCTGATGTTCGTGGCCGGCACCAAGCTGATGGTGGCGAAGGAATCCACCATCTCGGCGCCGAAGGACCTGCAGGGCAAGACGGTCGTCGTCACAAAGGGCACGACCAACGAGCAGGCCATGCATGCGCTGGACAAGAAGTTCAATCTTGGCCTGAAGATCGTGACGGCAGGCGATCACGAGCAATCCTATCAGATGCTGGTGGACGGCAAGGTCGATGCCTTCGCGACCGATGACATTCTGCTTTACGGCCTGATCGCGCGGCACAAGTCGCAGGACAAGTTCAAGGTCACCGGCGATTACCTGTCCTATGATCCGTATGGCATCATGTTCCGCAAGGGCGAGCCGCAACTGAAGGAAATCGTGGAGCGTACCTTCCGCAAGCTCGGCACCAACCACGACCTCGTGCCGCTCTACAACAAATGGTTCGTTGCCCGCCTGCCGACCGGAGAGCGGATGAATGTGGCGATCTCGCCCCAGCTCGAAGATGCCTTCAAAGCGCTCGATGATTCCGAAGGCGTCAACGACTGAACGAATCGCCCAGAGCTGAATGACAAGTCACCCCGCGGGCCTTGCGCTCGCGGGCATGGCGATCGCACCCCTACTTGATATGCAAGAAGGACCTGGTTGCGTCGACCGCGCTGTTGATGGTTGCCTTGGTCTGACCTGCGATCGTCGTGGCCTCGTAGGTCGCCCCCGCCGAAAAGCCGGTCTTCGATCTCGCCCCCATCGCGACCTCGGTCTTGCGGAGAAGATTGCCAAACAGCGACGATGTCGGCGCCTGGGCCTGACTTGGGCTACTCGTAGGCCTGCTGATAACGGCCGGCGCTGAAGTTGGAATGGGCAATATGCTGCTCATGAGGGTCTCCCGGAAGTAATGACCATCGGCCGCTATGGTTAATGAATCGTTACCTGCCGCCAAAGCCTTCAGAAGAAGAACAGTTTGGTTGCGTCCATCCCGCGCGCCAGGGCCGCAAATTCGATCGCGGTGAACAGTCCGCCGGCGACATAGATTCGGCCGTTCCGCGATTTGGCCAGTTCCTTGCTCGCGCTGAACGCCTGCTCGATCGTCGCGGCAATCTCGACATGCGCGCCTGGATTGATCCGGCGCATGCTGACGGCAAGTGCGGCCGGATCGCCGCCTTTATGATGCGCTGCCGTGCAGATGATGATTTCGAATTCCGGGGCGAGGGTGGACGCGATTTCCTCGGCCCTCTTGTCGAACGAAACGCCTGTGACGAGAATCCAGTTCTGCTTGCCGTAGATTTGCTGGAGCGAGGCGAGCGATTGCCGGACGCCGTCGGGCGTATGGCCGACATCGATGACGGTCAGGGGGTCCTGAGAGATGACCTCCAACCGGCCGGGCCAGCGCGCCTCACGCAATCCTTTCCGCACTGCCGTCTCGATGGGAGCACTGGGACCGCGGGGCCAGGTGCGATCGAGCCAGTGCAGGAACAGCGCGGCCGCAATCGCGGCATTGTTGAGCTGAAAGCTCCCGGCCAGCGCGATGTCCGTCGCGCGGAAGTCATATCCGCGAAAGGCGAAATCGAAGCATTGTCTGTCCGGCGCGACAGATTTGCCGTCTATCTCGACTTCGTCTCTGACGAACAGGCTTTCGACATTCCGGCTGCGGTTATATTCGATGATGTGCGGCCGCAAGCTGCGGCAATTCTCGCCATAGATGATTGTGCCGCCCGAGGCGCAGGCGTCGCTCTTGTCCGACACGATCAACTCCAATGAATTCCCGAGCAGTTCGATGTGTTCGTAATCGACCGAAGTCACCGTGGTGGTATGGCTTCCCAGCAGGCGAACCGGATCGTAGCGGCCGCCGATGCCGGCCTCGAACACCATGAATTCGCAGTCGCGCTCCTGGAAATAAAGACAAGCCAGCGCGAACATGGCTTCGAACGCACCGAACTTTTCGCCACGCTTTTTTGAGACGGCCTCGATCGCGGTCGCGATGCGGCTGGCCTTCTCATCGAGCTCGTGGTCGCCGATCGGTAAGCCATCGATCTGAAAGCGCTCGTTGACGCGAAACAGATGCGGCGAGGTGAACAGGCCGGTGCGCAGGCCGAAGGCGCGGCCAATGTTTGCGCAAAAGGCAGCCGTCGATCCCTTGCCGTTGGAGCCCGTGATTGCGACCGAGCGCTCTTGCAGCCGCGTGCGGTCGATGGCGAGCAGTTCGATCAGCTCGGCCATTCGCGCGAGGCAAACGCCGTCGCCATATTTCGGCAGGTCAAACATCCAACAACCCGACCGCAGAAAACGTGTGCCGCCAGATTTTCAAGATCAATTCCGGCCGTTGCAACTCTTCGAGCAGCCGGATCGATGGATTGGAATTGACCTCGATGATCGCGATCTCATCGGCATTTCCATCGATGTCGGCGAACAGGTCGACGGCCCCAGCGCGCAGGCCGAGCGCGCGTACGGCCTTTTGTGCCATCGTGAGCGCAGCCGAGCCGGGTGAGGCAAATGCCATCTGGCCGCCGGCGCTGAAGTTCATCCGGCCTGGAATTTTCCAGCGTTCGCCCGCGGGCAGGACGCGGTCGAGTTCGCCTTGCGGGATCGCCGCAGGATTGATCGCAGAGAGACCGCGGCTTTTCAGTGCGGCATTGTGAGCGTCAAGGATATCGCGCAATCGGCGCGCACCGTCTCCCTCGAGCGCGGGTGGAGATTTTTGCGCGGAATAGACGACTTCATCGTCGAGCACAAAGATTCGGTATTCGAGGCCACTGGCGATCGGCTGCATCAACACCGCATCGTAATGCGGCGCGACCTCGTCGAGGTAGCGGCCGAGCGAGGTCTCATCTGTGATGGCGTGCGCGAAATCGCCACGCGATCCCGTGAGCGGTTTGACGAAGACGCGCCCGTCCAGCTTCCTGAAATAGTGGAAGGCATCCTCGCGTTCGTGTCCGGCGGGACGCAGCGCGCGGTGCCGCGCGGTCAAAAAGATATATTTGCCGTCGAGGCTCGGGATGCCTGCTTGCTCAAAAATGCGGCTGGCGAAGTATTTATCGGAAGCGAGCGTCGCGGCGGTCGCATTGTTTTGCGGATACCAGGAGCATCGTCCGGCGCCGAAATACACTGCCTTGGCTTTCGAAGTGACGCGGAAGATGAGTCCAGTGCCGCCGTCGACGTCGTCAAAGCCAAGTCCCAACTCGGCGCAGGAATAGGCGGCGTAGACCGCCTGATCCGGATAGAAGGCGGGCTTTCCTTGGCGAAATTCCCTTAAGTTCGGCATCCGATACCGGCGACCTTCTATTTCCCGAATTTTTGAAGAATATCTCTAACGAATTTTTTCCGGGCGGGCGCGGCATTAAACACCTGAATTGGACATGCATTCGGCAAGTAAATTGCGCAGCGGAGCCACCCCGGAGAAGGTTTTGGCCAATGGCCCTGAAGAGGGGCCAGATCTGCGGTTTTCGAACGGATATCTTGCGCTGCAGCATGTTGACACCAGGTCAAAATCGGCTACTTAAATACCTGTAATTCCTCAATCGCCACAGAGGCTTCTGCCGCTTTGAGCGGCAAGACCCTGTTGGCCCCCAGCCAAGACGGAAGCGGGAAAAGAGATGAGCGCGTTTCATCGAGAGAAGGTTCTTTCTGTGCAGCACTGGACCGATACGTTGTTCAGCTTCCGCGCCACCCGGAACACCGGCTTTCGGTTTCAGAACGGCCAGTTCGCGATGATTGGACTTGAGGTCGACGGACGGCCTCTGCTGCGCGCCTATTCGATGGCGAGCGCCAATCATGAAGACGAGCTCGAATTCTTTTCGATCAAGGTTGCCGACGGTCCGCTGACCTCGCGGCTGCAAAAGATCAAGGAAGGTGACACCATCCTGGTCGGCCGCAAAGCCACCGGCACGCTGATTGCCGACAACCTGTTTCCCGGCAAGCGCGTGCTGTTGCTGTCGACCGGTACGGGACTGGCTCCGTTCGCAAGCCTGATCAAGGATCCGGACGTCTACGAGCGCTTCGAGCAGATTGTGCTCGTGCATGGCTGCCGCCAGGTTTCGGAACTCGCTTATGGCGAGCAACTGGTCGCGAACCTGCAGGAAGACGAATTGTTCGGACCGCTGCTGGCGGAGAAGCTGACCTACTATCCGACCGTGACCCGCGAGCCCTTCCGCAACCGCGGCCGCATCACCGACCTGATCACCTCCAAGCAGCTGTTCGACGACATCGGCCAGGAGCCGCTGAATATCGAAGGCGACCGCGTCATGATGTGCGGCAGCCCGGCGATGCTGGAAGAGCTGCGCCAGATGTTCGATGCCCGTGGCTTCGCGGAAGGAAGCCACAGCGAGCCCGGTCACTTCGTGATCGAGAAGGCGTTCGTGGAGCGCTAAAGCTCCGTTCGTCATTCCGGGGCGTGCATTAGCGCGAACCCGGAATCTCGAGATTCCGGGTCTGGTCCTGCGGACCATCCCGGAATGACGCGCAATAAATCAAGGGAATCGTTCAGTCGGCGATAAAGAACTTCGCCCCCGTTCGCTCGAGGAGCGATGCGCGGCGTCGCGCGGCGGCAAACACCCACTCTTGATGATGCGGGTCATGGAAGGCTTTGCTATAGTTTTCGAAAATAGCGCGGGTCTATCGGGGGGCGCGTCAAATTCGGGGGGAGGCCTTGTCCGCGTCTGTTCAGGACGATACGGCAAAGACGGCGTTTGTCTTCGCGGGCGGCGGCAGCTTTGGTGCGATCCAGGTCGGCATGCTGCATTCGCTTGTCGCTAACGGCGTTTCCGCCGACATGGTGGTTGGCTCCAGCGTCGGCGCCATCAATGGTGCCTATTTTGCCGGAACCCCTACATTGAAAGGCGTTCTCGAGCTCGAAACCATCTGGCGCGGGCTGACGCGCCATGACGTTTTCCCGATCACCTGGCGGACGCTTCTGGGGTTCATCTGGCGTCGCGACTTCCTGATCTCGCACGAGGGCATCCGCAAGCTGCTTGAAGACCACCTGCCTTTTCGGAAGCTGCAGGATGCGCAGTTGCCGATCCATATCGTCACCACCGATATCGTTTCCGGCGAGAGCGTCGTGCTTTCGGCGGGCTCGGCGATTGAAGCGATCGTGGCCTCGACCTCTATACCCGGGGCATTCGCGCCGGTGCCCTACAAAGGTCGTTACCTCGCGGACGGCGCCATCTCCGCCAATACGCCGGTCAAGGTCGCGATCGAGAAAGGTGCGCGCCGCCTGATCATCCTGCCGACCGGATATGCTTGCGCGAGCGATAAGCCGCCGGTCGGCGCAGTCGCCAATGCGCTGCATGCGCTAACGCTTTTGATCGCGCGGCAGCTGGTGAGCGACCTGGAAGAGCTTCCGCCCGACATCGAATACTTCGTGGTGCCGCCGTTGTGCCCCCTGCTAGGGTCTCCTTACGATTTTTCGCTGACGTCCGAGCATATCGAGCGCTCGATCCGAAGCACTGACGAATGGCTGGCCCACCATGGTCTGGAGAAGAAGCACATCCCCGGTGAACTACGGACACACGGTCACTGAGCTCTGTTGGTCCACCGATTTGCGCGGAAAGCAGCTACGCTGCAGTGCGAAACCGAGTTTGGCGCGATCGGCCCGGCCACCTGCCGGATTGATCACCCTTCAGGTGATTGGGTAGCCTGAGCGAAAGCCAAATCACCTGGCCGCCAATTGTCGCATCCGTGACCGTTGCAGCCGGTAATGTGATTGGCCAATTCGCGCGAGCCCGCCAAGCTGCACGATGACAAAGACCGGCTGATTGACCACCGAGGGGCCCATGGAAACATTGCTGCTGCCGTTCTCGCCGCGTTTCATCCTGCTCACGATATGCGCGGTGGTGACGGCGCTGCTTCTGGGAATCGGCGTCGTCGATCACAAGACGCTCGATTTGGTATTCATTCCCCTGGTGATCTTTGGCGCGCTCACGCTGCTCGGCATTCGCGATCTGACGCAGAAGAGCCACGCGGTGCTGCGCAACTATCCGATCTCGGCGCATTTGCGTTTCCTGCTCGAGGAAATCCGGCCCGAGATGCGGCAATACTTCTTCGAGAGCGAGAAGGACGGCATGCCGTTCTCGCGCGATACCCGCGCGGTGGTCTACCAGCGCGCGAAGATGGTGCTCGACAAGCGGCCGTTCGGCACGCAGGAGGACGTCTATCGCCAAGGCTACGAGTGGATTCACCACTCGGTGGCGCCGAAGGTTCACGCCGGCCAGAAATTCCGCATCACGATCGGCGGGCCGGATTGCGCCAAGCCCTATTCGGCTTCGGTCTTCAACATTTCCGCGATGAGCTTCGGTGCGCTCAGCCCCAACGCGGTGCGTGCGCTGAATGCGGGCGCGAAGAAAGGCGGTTTTGCGCACGATACCGGCGAAGGCGGCGTCAGCCCCTATCACCGCGAAAACGGCGGCGACCTGATCTGGGAAGTCGGCTCCGGCTATTTCGGCTGTCGTAACCTCGACGGCAGCTTCAATACCGACGAGTTTGCCCGCGTTGCTGTCGATCCGCAGATCAAGATGGTCGAACTCAAGATGAGTCAGGGCGCCAAGCCCGGTCATGGCGGCGTGCTGCCGGCGGCCAAAGTCTCGCAGGAGATTTCCCGGATCCGCGGCGTTGCCATGAACGAGGATTGCATATCGCCGGCATCGCACCGCGCATTCTCGACGCCGCTTCAGATGATGGCCTTTATCGGCGAGATGCGCCGCCTGTCCGGTGGCAAGCCGGCCGGGTTCAAATTGTGCATCGGCCATCCCTGGGAGTTCCTGGCCATCTGCAAGGCGATGCTGGAGACCGGCATCTATCCCGATTTCATCGTGGTCGACGGCAACGAAGGCGGCACCGGTGCCGCCCCGCTCGAATTCATGGATCATCTGGGCATGCCGATGCGCGAGGGCGTCAATTTCGTCCATAATGCGCTGATCGGCATCAATGCGCGCAACCGCATCCGCATCGGCGCTTCGGGCAAGATCGCGACGGCTTTCGACATGGCGCGCGCCATGGCGATCGGCGCCGACTGGTGCAATTCGGCGCGAGGTTTCATGTTCGCGCTCGGCTGCATCCAGTCGCTGAGTTGCCATACCGATCGCTGCCCGACCGGCGTGACCACGCAGGATCCTTCGCGTAACCGCGCGCTGGTGGTGCCGCACAAGATCGAGCGTGTCTTCAACTATCATCACGCGACGCTGCATGCGCTGGCAGAGCTTCTGGCTGCCGCCGGTCTCGAGCATCCGCAGGACCTGCGGCCGATTCACTTTTCGCAGAGGACGTCGACGACCGAAGTGCAGACCTTCGCCAAGCTCTATCCGTCGCTTCGTCCGGGCGAACTGATCGACGGCACCAGCGATCCACGCTTTGCCGAAGCCTGGACGATGGCGCGGCCGGATAGCTTCGCGCCGGTAGGGTAGAAATGGATTCGTCCCTGCCTGTACGGGGATGACGGCCGGAACTAATGCGGGTTTTCGAGGCTGTAGGTTTCCGATTGTTCGTCATAGGCGAACAGTTCGGCATAACGTCCCCATGACACGATGGTCTTCAGCGTTTCGTCGGCCGCCTGCTCGCTCATATAGTCTTCCAGCTCGTTGCGAAAGCGCGCTTCGGGCGCGGTGTGCGAAGGCCGCTCGTCAAGCACCCGCCGGACCAGGCCGATGACCGGCACGTAGTTGATCATATGCTCGGCGAACAGCCGTTTGCGGGCATCGGTTTCCAGGTTGGCGAAACGCTTTCCGGCATCGGTCAGCATCAGGTCGCCCTCGCTCAACTGGGCAAAGCGCAGAAGCTGCAGCGACTCGCCGAGATGGAAGATTTCATCCGCCTCGAGCTGCAAGTGATTGGCCAGAACCGGCAAGTCCGCATGGCCGTTGTAGGGCGGCGCGGCCAGCGTCTCGATCAGGCCCGACAACACGTTGGAGGAGACGTGATTGAGGATCATGCCGACGCCGGTGCCCTGGATGCCTTCGAGCGTCGGCGCCTTTGGCTCGGGGCGCTGCGTCATGCGGGCATAGATGCTGTCGACCAATTGGCGGAAGGCCGGGTCGAGGCGTTTGCGCGGATGCGGCAGGTCGACCTTGATCTCGGAGGCGACGCGGCCGGGGTTGGACGAAAACACCAGGATGCGGTCGCACATCAGCACCGCTTCCTCGATGTTGTGCGTCACCATCAAGACCGACTTGATCGGCAGGCGGCCTTCGATCCAGAGATCGATCAGGTCGGTGCGGAGCGTCTCTGCCGTCAGCACATCGAGCGCCGAGAACGGCTCGTCCATCAAGAGCAGATCCGGATGCACGACCAGCGCTCGTGCAAAGCCGACGCGCTGGCGCATGCCGCCCGACAATTCCTTCGGATAGGCGGATTCAAATCCGTCGAGGCCGATCAGGTCGATCGCCGCCAGCGCGCGCTTGCGTCGCTCGGCGCTCTCGACGCCCAGCGCTTCGAGGCCGAGTTCGACGTTCTGCAGCACCGTCAGCCATGGAAACAGCGCGAACGACTGAAACACCATGGAGACGCCGTTCGGCGGTCCCACGATGGTCTCGCCGCGGCATTTGGCGTCGCCAGATGACGGGCTGACCAGCCCTGCGATGATCCGCAACAGCGTCGACTTGCCGGATCCGGAGCGGCCGAGCAGGCCGACGATCTCGCCTGAACGGATGGTCAGGTCGACCTTCTCAAGAACCAGCAATTCCTCGCCGCTGCCCTTCGGGAAGGACCGGCAAACGCCGCGGATATCGAGCAGGTTGGCTTCTTTGAACGTATCGAGCATCGGGACTTCCCTTCAGAGCTCCGATTCCGAAGTTCGCAAGCTATCGCGGCGACCTCTGATGCGAACTTCGGAATCAAAGGAGCTCTGGCAAATAATGGTCTTTTAGTGGTCCAATTCTAACATTCGCATCCCTTCTCGGCGGCCACTTCTGCGAATGTTAGAATTGCTGGACCACTAGCAAATATTAGATTCTAGTGGAGTTTTGGATTTGACATTCGCTTGACGAACTCGTGGCCAGGTGGGTAGCGAATGTCAAATCCACTCCACTAGTGCGGCTTCGAATTTGAAGTTCCTATGAAGAACATGTCGCGACCCTGATAGGAACTTCAAATTCGCCGCACTTGCGTTTATCCGAGGCGAAGGCGGCGTTCTCCGAAGGCGTAAAGCGGCCTCCAGATCAGGCGGTTGAACAAGGTGACGAGGACGCACATCACGAGGATGCCGAGCACGACGCGCGGAAAGTCGCCGGCCTCGGTCGCTTGAGCGATATAGGAACCAAGTCCCCTGGCCATCAGGTGGGTGTTGCCCCAGCTCGCCACTTCCGCGACGATCGAAGCGTTCCAAGAGCCACCTGAGGCGGTGATCGCGCCCGTGATATAATAGGGGAAAATTCCCGGCAGGATCGCCTTGATCCACCACCGCCATCCGCGCAGGTGGAAGCTGCCGGCGGCCTCACGAAGATCGCTCGGGAAGGCGCTCGCGCCCGCGATCACGTTGAACAGGATGTACCACTGGGTGCCGAGGATCATCAGCGGGCTCAGCCAGATATTGGCGTTGAGGCCGAGGCGCACGATGATCAGCACGAATACCGGAAAGGCGAGATTGGCCGGAAAGGCGGCCAGAAATTGCGCCAGGGGCTGCACGCGTTCGGCGATTTTCGGCCGCAAGCCGATCCAGACGCCGATCGGCACCCAGATCAGCGAGGCCAGCGAGATCAGCACGATGACGCGGGCGAGCGTGATGAAGCCGTCGCCCACGGCCGTGAAGACGTCCGGCAGGGTCAACGTCGTCGACATGAACCGATAGGCACGCCAGCCGGCGTAGCAGGTCGCGGCCCCAATCAACGCAAGCCAGAGAGCATCGACGAGGCGCGACGACGACTCGGCCTTCATGGGCAGCCGCAGGCCTTCCGGCAGTCGCACATGCAGGTTCGAAAATACCTTGTTGGCGGCCGCGAAAGGCGCGGTCAGCGCCCGCAAGGCGCGCGTGCGGCGGAACAGGTCGAGCATCCAGGAAGTTGGAGCTGCGGCGGATGCCGTCTGCTCGAAACGAAACTTGTCGGCCCAGGCTACGACGGGGCGGAACAGCAACTGGTCGTAGGCAATGATCACGAGCAGCATGGTCAGGATGGCATAGCCGATCGCCGGCAGATCCTGTTTCTCGATACCAAGCGCCACATAAGAGCCGATGCCGGGCAGGGTGACGGTGGTGTTACCGACCGTGATGGCCTCCGAAGCCACGACAAAAAACCATCCGCCCGACATCGACATCATCGTGTTCCAGATCAGGCCGGGCATGGCGAAGGGCACGTCAAGTCGCCAGAAACGCTGCCATCCCGATAGATGAAAACTCTGCGAGGCGTCCTCGAGATCCTTCGGCACGTTGCGGATCGACTGGTACAGGCTGAAGGTCATGTTCCAGGCCTGGCTGGTGAAGATCGCGAACACGCAGGCGAGTTCGGCGCCGAACACCTGGCCGGGAAACAGATTCAGAAAGAACGCGACCGTAAAGGTGAGGAAGCCCAGGATCGGCACCGATTGCAGGATGTCGAGCAGCGGGATCAGCACAATTTCCGCCCGTCGGCTCTTGGCGGCGAGCGTGGCGTAGCAAAGCGTAAAAATGATCGAACAGACGAGGGCAAGCAGCATGCGCATCGTCGTGCGCAGCGCATAAAGCGGCAAATGCCTGGGATCGAGCGAAACCGGAGAGGTGTCGAGCGCCGATAGCGGCAGCGTGGTCTGCTCGCCGCCATAGACGATCAGCACCATCGCGCCGACGACCAGCACAAGAGCGACCACGTCCCAGATGTTCGGCCGCAGCGCCTGTCCCAGTCTCGGCGTAAGGATTTCGTCCAGCGTCATGCGTGCTGCCTTGGTTCGGATGCCTTGGGGACAGGCTGTCTTGATGACCGGTCTATCGGCGAGCTGGGATCTGAAAGAGCATCGGATTTTCGCAATTGCAAGTCTGCTTATTCCAGAATGGGTCCGACGCTCCAGCTCGCTGCCGAAACGGTCGGCTCCAGGCTGAGGCGGCCCACGACCTGTTCGAGCACCGCGTCATTCTTGATCGCCGAGGTGAGCCTGGCGTTGACCTCGACGCGTCCGCTTTCCTCCAGATCGGTGCTGTCAAGCTGCCGCAGGCTGAGCTGGCCGTTGCCGGTGCCCTGCAACAGTAGGGCCCGGACATGGGCCTCTTCGGGGCTGCGGCAGACGACGCGGACCCTGTAGCAAAAGTCGGTCTCGGCCTGCGCAAACGGCTGGCGGTTGATAAGCCGGACCAGCGGCCGCAGGGTCAGGTTGACGAGCACGACAAACGCCGTCGCCGCCGCCGCGTGCAGCGGACGTCCGCCGCCTGCAAGCAGTCCGACCGCGGCCGAGCACCACAGCGTCGCCGCCGTGTTGAGGCCGGTGACCTGAGGTCCCTCGCGAAAGATGATGCCGGCGCCGAGGAAGCCGATCCCCGAGGCGACCTGCGCGGCGACATGAGTCGGGCTTGCCTCGCCCGGAAACAGGCTTTCGAATACGACAAAGCTCGCCGCGCCGATCGCAACCAGCGTGTTGGTCCGCAAGCCCGCCATCCGTTGGCGCCATTGCCGCTCAAACCCGATGCAGGCGCCGAGCAGCGTCGCAACGCCGAGGTTGAACGCGGTCTGGTCGATCGACGTGATCATGACCGGATTCCCGTTTGGTTTTGCGGATTCTGGGCAAAGCGAGGGCCCGCGCCAAACAGGCAGGCTGGAAATATATTGCTGTTCTTCTTGAACATCGCTCGCCTCCACTTCCGCGATCAGCGCGGCAGGCCGGGGAGCGAACAGTCCGCCTAAGCGGGACCGCCAATCCTCACGCAGCGAAAGCCGACGCGATCAATTTTGAATGTCGCCGGCATCGTAGTCCCGGGCAGGGCCGGGATGACGTTGCCGAAGGTGGTACTGCCCATGGTCGATTGATATGGCTGTTGTCAGGATTGAAGGATTTGTTTGACACTAATGTAACTAGAGCTCCGATTCCGAAGTTCGCAAGCTATTGCGGCCTCTCCAATGCGAACTTCGCAATCAAAGGAGCTCTAGCAACTGATTGATTCTAGTGCGGCTTTGAATTTGAAGTTCCTATAACGAACTCACGGCGAAACTGATGGGAACTTCAAATTCGCCGCACTAGTATCGCCGATCTGAAGTCCCTGCAGCACAAGCGGCGAATTCGATCAGGGACTTCAGCTCGATAAAGCGGTACTAGAATCAATAAGCACGCGCGGCACCTACGCCCGGTTCCTGCCGCTGTCAACCGCAGATTTAGGCGAGGTGCTGGACCTCGACGGTGACATGCGACAAGTCCTCGAAATGTGCGAGCCGCTGCCGATAGTGAGCCGGCTCGCGCTGCGCTGACGTCGCGATCGAAACAATGGCGCCGAGGTGTCCGGGTCCGAGCCGCCAGAGATGCAGGTCGGTGACCCGGTCGCCCTCGCTTTCGATCGCGCGCTTGACCTTCTCGGCCATTCCGGCGTCGGGCAGGCGGTCAAGCAGGATGGCGCCGGTGTCGCGTACCAGCCCAATCGACCAGATCGCGATCACAAGCGCGCCGATCAGGCCGGCGAGGGGATCCATCCAGATCCAGCCAAACGCACGCGCGAGCAGCAGGCCGATAATGACCAGAACCGAGACGGCGGCATCGGCCGCGACATGAATGACGGCAGCGCGCATGTTGTTATCGCGGTGATGCCGCCCATCGGAATGATCATGGTCGTGATCGTCGTCGTGGGCGTGATCGTGGTGATACGAATGGTCATGAGAATGCCCATGGCCATGCGAATGATCGTGGTGATGCGCGTGGCCGTGGCCGTGGTGATGGCCGTCGGCCAATAGCCAGGCGCTGGCGATATTGACCAGAAGCCCGAGCGCCGCGATCGGGATCGCCTCGTTGAACGCAATCGGAACCGGATTGAGGAAACGAAGCACGGCTTCATAGGCGATCAGGAGCGCGATCATCGCCAGCACGATGGCGCTGGAATAGCCGGTGAGGTCGCCGAACTTGCCGGTTCCGAACGTGAAATTCGGGTCGGTGGCGTATCTGCGCGCAAATGTGTAGGCGAGCGCGGCGAGCAGCAGCGCGCCGGCATGGGTCGACATGTGCAGACCGTCGGCGATCAAGGCCAGCGAACCGAACAGGGCGCCGCCGACGATCTCCGCCAGCATCATGGCCGTGCAGAGCACGATGACCGCCCAAGTCCGCCGCTCCGCGCGCGCGTGGTCGGGACCCAAAAACACATGGCTGTGCGGCGAGGCCTGAAAGGCAGTGCCTTGGTTCGTCATGTTCGCCTCACTTCAGATAGGTATGAACCACATCGATGAGCTGGTCAGCGGCTTCCGCATTCAGCACGCCGGGATTCTTCTCCGGGTCAACCAGATGGGTGCGAATATGGTCTTCGACCACCTCGGCCATCAGCCCCGCAACGCTGCCGCGGACGCCCGCGATCATGTGCATGATGCGCTCGCATCCAGCCTCTTCCGCCAAGGCCCGCTCGATCGCTTCGACCTGGCCGCGGATACGGCCGACGCGCGCAATCAGCTTCTTTTTCTCTTTGATGGTATGGGACATCGCTAAAGCGAAATATAGGGTACCCCCCTATACTATGTCAACCGCGGCCCCGGATGCGCCGGTAACGCGTGCCGGGTCAGCGAGGAACCGCAGTCAGGCTTGCGGACGGTTGGACAGACGTTGCAGGTCGAAGCGGTCGACCTCGGCGAGCAACTCGCAGAAAGCGCGGGCGCCCTGATCCAGCAAGCGCTCGCCCTTTTCTGTGGAGGCAAGCGTCGCATCGCCCACAGCGCCGCTCGGATGAAGATCCTGGGTCTGCCAGGCAAAGGGCGCGGGGCGCTGGGTGGAGAGCCAGCGAAACTCCTTCTTCATCGCAATGGTCGAGGGGCGGAAATTGGCGATTCTCTCGCGCCGCACCTGTTCGCGATATCGCGCCAGCATGATCGACGTTTCGACGGCGCCGCCATGGATGCCGTGCTCGATCTCCTCGGCGGGAAACAGCGTCTCGGCCGACGAGAGTCGGCCCCAGGCCGTCGTCACCACCAGCATTTTGGCGCGCGTGCGCAGCTCCTGCGCCACCAGGCTCATCGCGGCGCTGTTGCCGCCGTGACTAGTGACGATCACGAGCTTTTTGAGACCGGCCTGCGCGATGCTTTCGCCGAGCGCGATCCAGTTCTGGATGGCGGCTTCCGGAGATAGCGTCAGCGTCCCGGGGAAGTCGGTATGCTCGGATGAGATTCCGATGCGCTCGATCGGCAGAAAGGTGACCGGCATGGCGTTGGTTAGCAGTTCTCGCACCCGCGCGAGATAGGCCTCGGCGATCAACACATCCGTTTCGAGCGGCAAATGCGGTCCGTGCTGCTCGGTCGCCGCCAGCGGCAACACCGCGATCCATCGCGCGCGATCGACACCTGCTGGGTCAAGCCGGCCAAGGTCATTCCAATCGCGGGGCGGGAGGGTTGCAGTCATGGCACAAAGATAGTTTGTATGGGTTCTCTATCGTTCGCATCATGCGGCCAAAGGCCCGCGGAGTCTAACCATGAAGCCACCTCTTTTGCCGCTGATGTTAACGGCTTTCCTGGGGGCCATGGTGGGTGCCACATCGCCGGCACACGCCCAGACCAAGCTGGACAAGGTGTCTTTCGGCACCAACTGGGTGCCCGAGGGTGAGCACGGCGGATTCTATCAGGCCCTTGCCGACGGCACTTACCAAAAATATGGCCTCGACGTCACGATCGTGCCCGGCGGTCCGAACGAGAACAACCGCATGCTGCTGGTCGCGGGCAGGATCGACTTCTTCATGGCCGCCAACACGCTGATGTCGTTCGACGCAGTGGCCAACAACGTGCCGGTCGTCACGGTGGCGGCGATCTTCCAGAAGGATCCGCAGGTTTTCCTGACGCATCCGGAATCCAAGATCACCAAACTCGAGGAGCTCAAGCCGCTGACGCTGTTCGTCTCGAAGGAGGGCATCTCAAGCTATTACCAGTGGCTCAAGTCGGAATATGGATTTAGCGAAGACAAGGTAAAGCCCTATACCTTCAATGCCCAGCCGTTCATCGCCGACAAGCATAGCGCGATGCAGGGCTATGTCACGTCAGAACCCTATGGGGTCGAGAAAGCGGCCGGATTCAAGCCCGGCGTAATTTTGCTCGCCGATTATGGCTGGAACACCTATTCGACGCTGATCGAGACGCGTCGCGACGTGATCGACAAGAAGCCGGATCTGGTGCAGCGCTTTGTGAACGCTTCGATGATCGGCTGGTACAACTATCTCTACGGCAACAACACCGCGGCCAATGCGATGATCAGGAAACTCAATCCGGAAATGACCGACGAAATGCTCGCGTTTTCCGTCGCAAAAATGAAGGAATACGGGATCGTCGATTCCGGAGATGCCTTGCACGACGGCATCGGCGCCATCAACGACGCGCGGATGGCAAGCTTCTTCGACAAGATGGTGCGCGCCCATGTCGTTCGTCCCGATATCGATTATCGCAAGTCCTACACACTTCGTTTCATCAACAAGGGTGTCGGCCTCGATCTCAGGCCCAGGAATTAGGTTGCCGGGAAATGGCGAACTCGCCGGCGTCGAGGGGATCGGGCATTGAACCCGCAGGGCTTGCGGTCGATCTGCGCGACGTCGTCAAGGCCTATGACAACGGCGTCGTCGCGCTCGGGCCGATCAATCTCGCCGTGCGCCGTGGCGAATTCGTCTCCCTGCTCGGGCCATCCGGCTGCGGCAAGTCGACCGCGCTCCGGCTGATTGCCGGTCTGAGCAATCCGACCTCGGGCACCGTCGAAGTGGCGCGGCCGGCTCGAACTGAGAACGGCCGGCATCCGATCGGCTTTGTGTTTCAGGAGCCGACGCTGATGCCGTGGGCTACCGTGCGCGAGAATGTCCGCCTGCCGTTGAAACTCGCGCATGTTTCGCTTTCGGAATCCAGCGAGCGTATCGACGCGGCGCTGGCGCAGGTCGGGCTTTCTGAATTTGCAGCGAGCCACCCCCGCGAACTGTCCGGCGGAATGAAGATGCGGGTCTCGCTGGCCCGCGCGCTCGTCACCGATCCCGACATCCTGTTGATGGACGAGCCGTTCGCAGCACTCGACGAGATCACGCGCTTCCGTCTCAACAATGATCTCCTGGCGCTTTGGCGCAGCCTGTACAAGACCGTCATCTTCGTCACCCATTCCGTCTTCGAGTCGGTCTACCTGTCGCAGCGGGTGCTGGTGATGACATCGCGGCCCGGGCGCATCGCCACTGAAATCGGCGTCGAAACCGCCGAGCCGCGCGGCGAGGAGTTTCGTACCTCCGCCGATTATGCCGGCTACTGCCGCAAGGTATCGGAAGCACTGGCGCCTGCCTATTCGGGGCAATCCGCATGATCGCGCCCAACGCCTCTCGATCGGTTGCCGCTCCACCGTCTCAGGGCAACGGCGCTGCACGTCTCGTTCGCCTCATGTTGCCCATCATCGTGCTCGCGGCGGGCATCGGCGTGTGGGAACTCGTGGTCCGCCTCGATGACATCCAGCCCTACGTACTGCCTGCGCCGTCAGCCATCTTTGCAACACTGATCCGCGATTGGGGCGTGCTCTCGCAATCGCTGCTCACCACGCTTTTGACGACGTTCGAAGGTTTTGTCGCGGCGGCGATCGGTGGCGTTGCGCTGGCGCTATTGTTCAATCTGTCGAAGTGGCTGGAATATTCGCTATTCCCCTACGCGGTGGTGTTGCAGGTCACCCCCGTGATCGCGATCGCGCCGCTGCTGTTGATTTACCTGTCGCAATCCACCGCCGTGGTGGTCTGCGCCTTCATCGTCGCCTTTTTCCCAGTGCTATCCAACACGACACTCGGTCTGAGTTCGGTGGATCGAAATCTCGCCGGCCTGTTTCAGCTTTATGGCGCATCGCCTTTGCAAACCCTGTTCTTTCTCAAGCTGCCTGCGGCGCTGCCGTTCGTGCTGGGCGGGCTTCGCATCGCGGGCGGCCTGTCGCTGATCGGCGCAGTCGTGGCTGAAATTGCGGCCGGCTCCGCCGGCGCGGGATCGGGGCTTGCGTATCGAATTGCCGAATCCGGTTACCGGCTCAACATTCCTCGAATGTTTGCGGCCTTGCTGTTGCTCTCAGTCGCCGGAATTGTCATTTATGGGTTGCTGGCGCTAACCTCGCATCTGTTGCTGCGGCGCTGGCACGAGAGCGCGATTGGAAAGGAAAATTAGATGGCGGGCGGAAATATCTCATCGGAGAAGATCGATCTTCTGATCTATGGACCGAACAAACCGATCATCGACAAGGGCTTTTCCGATCAATACATTCTCCATCCCGCCGAGACACGCGCCGATCTCGAGCGCATAAGTCCGGCGGTGGCTGGGAAAATCCGCGGCGCCGCGGTGACCTACGGCACCGCCCGATGCGACGGCGGCGTGATGGCGATGTTCCCGAAGCTCGAAATCGTGGCGTCCTTTGGCGTCGGCTACGATCACGTCGAAGCCAACTATGCGCGCGAGCATAACATTATCGTGACCAACACGCCCGACGTCCTCTCCGAGGAAGTCGCCGACATCGCGATGGGCCTTTTGATCTCGACCTTGCGTGAATTCGTCAAGGCCGACCGCTACGTTCGTTCGGGCCTCTGGACGACGCAGCAATACCCCTTGAGCGCCGGCTCGCTGCGCGACCGCAAGGTCGGATTCGTCGGCATGGGTCGGATCGGCCAGGCGATCGCGCGACGGCTGGAGGCATCGCTGGTGCCGGTGGTCTATCATTCGCGTAATGCCGTCTCAGGCCTCAAATACCAGCACTATCCCGACCTGATCGAGATGGCGAAAGCCGTCGATACGCTGATGGTGATCGTGCCCGGCGGTCCCTCGACGGCGAAGATGATCAACGCCGATGTGTTCAAGGCGCTCGGCCCGCGCGGCGTTATCGTCAACGTCGCGCGCGGCTCGGTCGTCGATGAAGAGGCGTTGATCGCGGCATTGAAGTCCGGCACCATTCTGGCCGCAGGCCTCGACGTGTTCGCCAACGAGCCTGCCGTGCCGGATGAACTGAAGGCGATGCAGAATGTGGTGCTGTTGCCGCATATCGGTTCGGCGTCGGTCGTCACCCGCAATGCGATGGATCAGCTGGTGGTCGACAACCTGAAAGCCTGGTTTGGCGGCAAACCGCCGCTGACCCCGATTGCGGAAACGCCGGCGAAGGGCCGCTGATGCGCCGCGCGGCGATCATGTTGCTGGCCGCGCCGCTCGTCTGCGGACATCCGGCCGCCGCGCAGGATGCCGCCGTCCTGAAAAAGGACATGATCGGCCAGTGGGAGCTTGCCACCACGGAGCGCAGCAAGACCTGCGTCGTGACGCTAAAGGGCGACACGACGCCACAAGGCCTGAAACTGGAGCTTGAGCCAAGTTGCGCCAAGGCGTTGCCATTCTCCAAGGACATCGTCGCCTGGAACATCAGGGGACTCGATATCGTCCGCTTGCAGGATGCGGCCGGAGAGCCCGTGATCGACTTCACCGAGGTCGAGAGCGGCATTTTCGAAGGTGTGCGGCAGGGCGAGGGCGTCTACATCCTGCAAAATCTCGCCGCTGCGCGCTCGCTCGCCAAATCGATGGACCAGATGATCGGCGACTGGGCGATGGTGCGTGGCAACGGTCAGGCCATTTGCGGCCTGACGCTAACCAACACCGATACGGGCCATGACGATTTCAAGGTGTTCCTGAAGCCGAAATGCGATCCCATCGTCGCCGCATTCGCGCCGACGCATTGGCGGCTCGATCACGGCCAGATCGAGCTGATGTCTGACAAAGGCGAGACCTGGCAGTTCGAAGCCGACGACAACGCGCAATGGCGTCTGGTGCCCGACAGCGCCGATCCTCTGCTCATGGTGCGGCAGTAGCCGCGAAGGTGCCAAATTTTTTTGAGGGACTCGTGTCGATCTGCAGCCGGCTGGTTCGTCGAACCATTAGCGAGACAGTTCGCAGGCAAGGCGCCCGCGGCTCGCCCTGAGGGAGTTTTGACATGCGCTTCATGTATCTCGTCACACATCCCGGTCCATCGGGAAATCCAACGCCCGAACTTATGGAAGCGATGCACAAGCTTGCCGACCGGGAGATCAAGGCAGGCCGCATGCTGGACAACGGTGGTCTGATGCCGGTTCAGACGGGTGCCCAGGTACGTATCAAGAACGGCAAGCTGAGCGTAATCGATGGCCCGTTCGTCGAAGCCAAGGAGGTCGTCGGCGGCTATGCGATTTTCGAGCTCCGCGACAAGGAAGAGGCCGTGGCGATGGCGCGAGAGTTCATGCAACTCCACCTCGATCATATGCCCGGCTGGGAAGGAACGTGCGAACTTCGTGCGTTCGCGGGCCCTTGACCGCCGTGCCCAGGAACGGTCGCGGTCGGCCGTGACGACCACCGATATCCATCACGCCATTCTTGCCGTCTGGCGGATCGAGCAGCCCCGGCTCATCACGAGCCTGTCGAGGATGCTGCGCGATGTGCCGCTGGCGGAGGAGTTGACGCAGGACGCCCTGGTGGCGGCGCTGGAGTCCTGGCCAGCCACCGGCATTCCCGAGCAGCCGGGAGCGTGGCTGATGGCAACGGCCAAGCGCCGGGCGCTGGACCAGCTGCGCCGCGCCCGCATGCTCGCGCGCAAACATGAAATGGTCACGCTCGAGCTGGAAGCGGAGCAGCAGGCGATGCCCGATATGGATGCCGCGCTCGATGACCACATCGGCGACGAGTTGCTTCGGCTCATCTTTACAGCGTGCCATCCGCTGCTGTCGCATGAAGGGCGTGTGGCGCTGGCGCTGCGGATGATCTGCGGACTGACCACCGAAGAGATAGCAAGGGCGTTTCTGGTTTCGGAAACTACCGTCGCCCAGCGCATCGTGCGCGCGAAGCGAACGCTTTCCGAATCGGGACTGGTTTACGAGACGCCCCGTCGGGAAGAGCTGTCGGAAAGGCTCGCTGCTGTGCTTGAAGTCGTCTACCTCATCTTCAACGAGGGCCATACTGCCGCACGCGGCGAGGATTGGCTGCGGCCGCAGCTGTGTCAGGAAGCGCTCCGTATCGGCCGGATATTGACCTCGATCGCACCCCGCGAGCCCGAAGCCCATGGCCTGCTCGCGTTGATGGAGCTGAACGCTTCGCGGACCGCAGCGCGTACAGATGCCGCGGGTGAACCTATCCTGATGGGTGACCAGAACCGCGCCTTGTGGGACCAGTTGCAGATCCGGCGAGGAATGCTGGCGCTGGGCCGCGCGCGTGAACTCGGCGGGGCTGGGGGTTTTTATGTGCTGCAGGCGGAGATCGTTGCCTGCCATGCGAAGGCCGGGACGGCGGCCGAGACCGACTGGCGGAGGATCTCGGCGTTTTATTCAGAGCTGGCAAAACGCGCGAATTCGCCCGTCATCGAACTCAACCGCGCCGTCGCGGTCGGAATCGCCGAGGGACCGGCGGCCGGACTTGCGATCGCGAACCGGCTGGTGGGCGAGCCGGCCCTCAGGACCTACCATCTGCTTGAAAGCGTTCGCGGTGACCTGCTTTGCAAGCTCGAACGTTTCGAGGAGGCGAGGGCGGCATTTGAGTCGGCCGCCGCGCTCGCGAGCAACAAACGAGAGCGCGATTTCTTGCAGCGGCGTGCCGCAGAGGCGGCGCGTGCGGCAAGTTCGCCTACCGATTAGACTTGGCCGTCAGTAGTTCGGTTCACCGTTTCGCATCGGCGGCCGTTCGGCTAGATCAACTTCATCCCGCGCAGGCTCGCATGCCCGTTCTTGCCGACGATGATGTGGTCGTGCACGGAAATGCCGAGCGGCGAGGCGATGCCGACGATCGCTTTCGTCATCTGGATGTCGGCCTGCGAGGGCGAGGGATCGCCGGAAGGATGATTGTGCACAACGCGCCGCGAGACTTATCGATTTGATATCATTTAAGTTATTGCCGAAACCTGTCAGTGGGGACCGCTGATAGGGGCGGTAGATGGTGCATGTTCGTGATTATCCCGATGAGTCAACCTCGGCCCCGTGGCCTACTCCAGCGGTACGGTTGATCATCGAATTGCTCTGGGATCAGGTCTGCTTTGGGTCCCTCAGCGACAACGATGGAACCAGGCTCGAGATCGACCCTTCCGAATACAGTCGTTGATCGCAGGTCGAAATCGTCGACCGGCATCCTCAAAACAAGCAACGGATATGACAGCCATCCCGTGTTTGCGGTATGCTCAAAATGGAAATTAACCCCTATCCTTGCATGCCGCGGCCCTTGCTTGGGAGAGGGCATCATGACGACAGTGATGGTAGTCGAGGACGACCCGGCGTTTCTGACCAGGTTTTGCAAGATCGTGGCCTCCGACTCCGAACTCGAACTCTTTGCCGCGGTGGCTGACGTCGCCTCCGCCCGTCAGGCGATGAGCAAGGCGACACCTGACGTGTTGCTGACGGACCTGGGACTTCCCGACGGTAGCGGCATCGACCTGATCCGCGAAACAGCGCGCCGCTATCCCGACACGGACATCATGGTTATCACGGTTTTCGGCGACGAAGATCATGTGCTCGCCAGCATCGAGGCAGGCGCGACAGGCTACATCCTCAAGGACAGCCTGCCCCAGGAGTTCGTCCACTTGATCAAACAGCTGCGCGCTGGGGGCTCCCCGATCAGTCCGGTCATCGCCCGGCAGTTGCTAAAGCGGCTCAAGCCTGCGGGAATCGCGGCGGCAGTGCAGCCGATGGAGGAGACCCCGCTGTCGGTGCGGGAGTCGGAGGTGCTGGGCTTCATCGCCAAGGGCTTCGGCTTCGGCGAGATCGCGCGGTTGCTTGGCGTGTCGCAACACACCGTCATTTCACATGTGAAGAATATCTATCAGAAGCTCGCCGTGCATTCACGCGGGGAGGCAGTCTATGAGGCCGGAAAGATGGGGCTCATCTAGGTCCGTCGGCGGGGTGGTTCTGCGGCCGCCACAAAATTCGCTGCCCTTGGCGCGTCTGTGTGCAATCGCGCTTGTTCTCGAGTTGGCGCTCGCGCCGATTCCGTCTCTCGGAGCTACGGGCGAGTCCCTGCTGCGCCTCGACCATGCCGAGTTTGTCCTGAGCGACTCGTCGGAGGCACCGTCGGATTCACTCGCTTGGCAGCCGCAGGGCTTGCCGGATGACTGGGTGGCTTCGCGTCCGGATGTCTGGGGATACGGCTGGTATCGGCTGCGTTTCGTTCTACCCGGCGAACCGCATGAGCTATACGCCGTTCACCTGCCTGTGCTGAAGGGTGTTGCGGCTTTGTATGTGAACGGAGGGTACATAGGACAGACGGAAACCTTTGGACGAGGGGACAGCACCGATCGACCGTCGCTCGAGACGCCGTTACTCGTACCTGAGCGCGGCCTTTTCGCCCATGTCCCGCGGCTTTTCGCCATACGGCCTGAACTGCTGCATACGGGCGTGAACACCGCCTACGTGCGCCTGCAGGTCAGGCGCGGCGCGTCCGGCGTTTTATCGCGCGTCACGATAGGACCGGAGCCTCTGGTGCGCTCCGAATATGACCGAACTGTCTTCGTGTCACTCAGCGGCCCTGGGATGATTTCAATTTTTTCGGCAGGCTTCGGAGCCTTCATCCTGCTCTTGTGGCTGCGTCGACGTCATGAGTCGATGTACGGCTATTTCGGATTGACCGCGCTCGCGTTCGCTCTCTTCGTCGCCGGCAGATTTGTCATCACCGAGCCGCCGATCCCATTTCCCTACTGGGGCATCTTGGTGTGGGTGGGATTGGAAGGTTACATCGTATTCCTGTGCCTTTTCGCGCTGCGCTACGCAGGTTGGCGCTGGCCGCGTCTGGAGCGTTGGCTCTGGGCCTATCTGGCTGTTTCGCCATTCATCGACTACGCGTCCTTCGTCGGGATCGGGGGATGGATCCCTCAGCATTGGTGGCTCATGACCTTCGTGCTGACCCTTGTCTATGTTGGGGTTTTTTGGGCGACCGCTTGGCGGCGAAAGACGCTGGAGACGCTGGGCCTCGCCGTCGCCGGCTCAGTCAAGCTCATCATCTCCGCCAACGAGCGCCTGCTGCCCCATCCGATTGATTTGCCACGGTATCAGCCGTTTGCCTACGTGCCGATGTTCATGATGATCGGCTGGATCCTGATCGATCGCTTCGTGAAGTCGCTCAACGAATCGGAAAAGCTCAACGCCGAATTGGAGCACCGTGTGGCACAGAAGCATGCCGAGCTGGAGCAGAGCTACCGGCACATGCAGCAGATGGAGCGGCAGCAAGCGATCGTCGAAGAGCGCCGCCGGATCATGCGCGACATGCACGACGGCATCGGAGCGCAGTTGATCTCGGCCTTAAGTCTGGTCGAGCACGGCGAATCTTCGGCAACGGAAATCGCCGCCGCCTTGCGCGAATGCCTCGACGACCTTCGACTCACCATCGATTCGCTGGAGCCGACTGAAAACGACCTTCTCCCAGTGATGGGAAACCTGCGCTACCGGCTCGACGGACGGCTGCGCAAGCAAGGCATCGACCTCGACTGGCAGGTGAGAGAGGTACCGGGTCTCTTCTGCCTGACGCCGCAGAACGTGCTGCACATTCTGCGCATCCTGCAGGAGGCCTTCACCAACATCGTCAAGCACGCACATGCATCTAGCATACACGTAGAAACCGGATTGGATGCGGCCGGTGAGCACGTCTACATCCAGGTACGCGACAACGGCACAGGCTTCTGCGGCGAGCACGCCGGTCGCGGTATCGCCAGCATGAGGCATCGCGCGAAAATCATCGGCGGCCGCCTCGAAATCAAGCCATCCGCCGCGGGCACGACGCTCAATCTGTTGCTGCCGGTTTCTTAAACCACCGCAACAACGCGCCGCCTCGGTTCGTCCGGTCTGCGCACTGCGTGAGAGCGCAACCCGTGTTTGCGGGATGGGTTTCCATATTCGCGGGATTCCGCCGCTTCCATCGCGCCGGTACGCTGGGATTTGTCACGCGCGCCGGGCTTCACGATTTGCCAGGCGGCGCGAGAGGACTTGTCAACCATCACGCGGTCGCGTGGGAGATCAAATAGGAGCTTACGCACGCGATCTCCGGGCCCGGGGAACTGCTCCGGCGACGGCCTGATCGATTTTGGAGGTTCAGCAATGAAAGCGAAATATGTGCTCTGTGCAGCTCTGCTGGTTGCGCTCACTGCCGTCGGCAGCGCGCGGGCCGAGGATATGCGTGCCGTAATGGAGGCGGACAACGCGCGTTGGCTCGCCGCATACAACACCAATACGCCGGCGGCGTTTCCGGCGATGTACACGAAAGACGCAGTTGTGCTGCCGCCTGGGGCGCAGCCGGTCAACGGACGGCAAGCAATTGGACGGTTTTGGGAAGATCGCCTCAAGCCAGGCAACAGGAAGGACCATACGTTCGAGATCGTCAGTATTGGGCAGGATGGCCGATATGCCTATCAGGAAGCCCACTGGACGCTCAACATCATCAACAAAGCCGGCGAGGCGACGAAGGTGTCGGGGAACACCGTCCGCATCTTCGAGCACCAGCCCGACGGTGCCTGGCTCACCAAGTTGCACATCTTCAATCTTAGCCAATGACGATCGCGCGGAACCGGCGAGTCCGCATTCATGGCGTCGCTCCACTGCGGCAAGCCCGGATCATCATAACAACCCGGTTGTCATGGTGGAGCCGACACAAGCCAGGCTGCTGAGGAGGCAATCTGCCGGAGCAGAACCGGCGTCGTGCGATCGCGCCCTCACATCAACTTCAGCCCCTTCATGCTCGCATGTCCGTTTTTGCCGACGATGATGTGGTCGTGCACGGAAATGCCGAGCGGCGAGGCGATGCCGACGATTGCTTTCGTCATCTGGATGTCGGCCTGCGAGGGCGAGGGATCGCCGGAAGGATGGTTGTGGATCAGGATCAAGGCGGTCGCGGATAGTTCGAGCGCGCGCTTGATCACCTCGCGCGGATAGACTGGCGTGTGGTCCACTGTGCCGGTCTGCTGCACCTCGTCGGCGATCAGCTGATTGCGCTTGTCGAGAAAGAGGATGCGAAACTGTTCCTTGTCGGCAAACGCCATGCTGCTGCGGCAATAGCCGATGACGTCATTCCAGGACGATAGTGCGACGCTGCGCTTGATCTCGCCCTTGGCGATGCGGTCGGCCGCGGCGGCGAGCAGCTTGAGCTGGGTAATCGATGCATCGCCGATGCCGTCGATTTCGCGCAGCAGGTTTTCCGGCGCATGTACGACTTCCGCGAACGAGCCGAATTTCTTCAGGAGCAATTTGGCAATTGGTTTGGTGTCCCGGCGCGGCAACGCGGCGAACAGCGCCAACTCCAATAGTTCGTAATCGCTCAGCGCCTCCGGGCCGGCGTCGTAAAAACGCGTGCGCAGCCGCTCGCGGTGGCCATGGTAATGCGGCGCCTCTTCGCGCGCGGCCTTTGGATTGTCCGGATCGGTACTCTCGCTGCCCATTGGCCCCAATGTGCCGCGGCGGCGGAGTTTTGCAACCGGGAAGTGGGGCGGGGCCTGCGAAGCCGGTCCTCCGGCTGACGGCGTTTTAAGCCTGGGGTCTGCGTTTGAAGTAAAACTCGGCGGTGAGACGCCACGTCTGCCGCTCGTCGGCGGATTCGCGGCTGACCCAATGAAAGGAATTGGCCGTGATCTCGAAAAAGCACCATTGGCAGATCGTGCCGTTTGCCTCGCGATATTCCTGAATGATGTCGGGCCCGGTCTGCCGCCCGGTCATCCTGTCGTGCTTCTGCCTGACCGGGTCGATGAAGGTGATGTCCCAGTGGTCGGCCTTCGGATCGTAAACACGCAACGTCGTCCCATACATTCTGTCGATCTCGCCGGGCGCCCGTCCACGGCGCGCAGGCGCGATCCAGACGTCTTGAATGGCGCGGCCTTCGAGCGCCCAGCCGAAATGAACTTCCGCCGTGGAATCGGAGCGATCGCCATTGGCGCCGTACCGCGTGAGTGTTCCGTCCCATGCGCCGACGAACTGCCCATACAGCATCATCTTGCCGGCGCGGTCATGCGCCGGGCCGTCGGTGCCGCACAGCGCGTCGATAAAAGAACGGGATTCGTTGGCCATCGATCGTCTCCGGGGGATGCTTCGCGTCTGCGGCGAATATCGCCAAAGGCCGGGATCATCGCTTGGAGAAAATTGCGCTCGCAGCGGCCCCGCCGGGGGCTTCGAGACCGCTAAGCCGGTGGCGGATTATTCGCCGGATTACGTGGCTGGCGGCTTCTCGCCGTGGCGTTCCGACAGCGTAAAGATCTCGAAGCCGGTCGCCGTGACGCCGACCGAATGCTCGAACTGGGCGGACAGCGAGCGGTCCCGCGTCACCGCGGTCCAGCCGTCGGACAGAATCTTCACGTGTGGCTTGCCGAGATTGATCATCGGCTCGATGGTGAAGAACATCCCGGGCTTGAGCGGCACGCCTTCGCCGGGTCGGCCGACATGAATGATGTTCGGCTCGTCGTGGAACAGCCGGCCAAGGCCGTGGCCGCAGAAATCGCGCACCACGCTCATGCCCTGCGGTTCGACGTAGCCCTGGATCGCATAGCCGATGTCGCCAGTGGTGGCGCCTGGCTTGACGGCGGCAATGCCGCGCATCATCGCCTCATAGGTCACCTCGATCAGCCGCTCGGCCTTTCGCGCGATCGGGGCAATCGCATACATCCGGCTGGAATCGCCGTACCAGCCATCGAAGATGAAGGTGACGTCGATGTTGACGATGTCGCCTTCCTTCAGCGCGCGGTCGCCGGGCATGCCGTGGCACACCACATGGTTGATCGAGGTGCAGGTCGAATAGCGATAGCCGCGATACGTCAGCGTGGCCGGAAAGGCATCGTGACTGAAGGCAAACTCCCGCACGAAATCGTCGATCTTCGAGGTCGGCATGCCGGCCTTGACGATGTCGGTCAGCTCGTCGAGGCATTTTGCCACCAGGGAGCCCGCCTTGCGCATGCCGGCAAAGGCGCCCGGGCCGTGCAGCTTGATCTGCCCGGTCTTGCGCAGGGATGTATCTGAAGCCTCGACATAGCTCATGGGCGGGTCGTGTCTCGAAGGGGTTCTGATTGAAGGATCTAATTTAATGATTGGCGCGCGCCGCGCAAGTTGCTCGCCAACGCCGGAACCAGAGGTGGAAGGTTAATTCGAGACTTCCACCGACGTTTCGACCGGGAGTGCCCCGCCGCGAACCCGGAGCTCGCGCACAGGGTAGGGCACTTTGATGCCCTCGCGCTTGAACGCCTCCCACAGCGACAGCATCACCTCGCTCTTGACGTTATCCATGCCGTCGGGGTCCGCGATCCAGAAGGTCAAGGAGAACTTCATGCCGGTCTCGCCGAATTCGGTGAGAATGCAGTTCGGAGGCTTGGACTTGATGGCGCGGGGGGCTGCGGCCGCGATTTCGATGGCGAGCTGGCACACCCGCCGCGGATCGGATTCATAGTTGGTATTGAAGGTCACCTTCACCAGCGTGTTCTTGTCGGTATAGGTCCAGTTGGTGACCTTTTGCGTCACCAGGTCCTCGTTCGGAATCAGGAATTCGCGGCCGTCGCCGGCAGCCACCGAAATATAACGCGTCTTCATCGCGCTGATGCGCCCGGAGCTGTCGCCGATGGTGACGAGGTCGCCCGGCTTTACCGACTTGTCCGCGAGCAGGATGATGCCGCTGATGAAGTTGGCGACGATTTTCTGCAGACCGATGCCGATGCCGACGCCGACCGCACCCGAGAACACCGCCAGCGCCGACAGGTTGATACCAACCGCGCTTAGGGCCAGCGCAATTGCGACGATCATCAACCCCATGCGGATCATCTTCACCAGCAGCACCTGGATCGATGGGGTCAGGTCCGAAGACTGGTTGATGCGGCTTTCGGCAAAATTGCTGGCGATGTTGGTGACCCAGAGCGCGGCGATCAGGATCAGGCCGAGCTTGATCACGAGCAGCGGCGTCAGGCGCAGCCCGCCCAGAACGACCGAGACCGAATCGAGCGCATCAGCCATCGGCTCGAGTTGGTTGATGACGCTGAGCGCCGCGATCACCCACGCCGTGACCGAGACCAGCTTGACCAGGGTTGCGTTACGGATGACCGACGTCATCAGCCGGATGACCAGCCAGGCCAGCGCGAGCTTGACCGCGACCACCAGCATGTAACTGCGGCTCGGCCAGGTCGAGTGGTACATCACGATCCGCGCGCCGATGATCAGAACCGTAAACATGATGGTGGGGAAACTTTCCACCAGCACATGCGCCAGCCGACGCAGCGGCAGCGGCCACCGCCGGGCGAGGGAAGTGGTATCGACGCGTGCCTGAAATGCGGCATTGGCTGCCAGCGCAATCCCGGCGGCAACCAGGATCAGGCCGAATTGCAGATAGAAGAAGGGTGAGGAGATTTCAGCGCCCGTGGAACTCGCCACCGTTCGCAGGTAGTCGATGATGTCGTTAAATTCCATCGTCAAAAATCTCGGGGTCGGGCAGATCGTCCCAGGGCGGGTGTGATTCGGACGATTTTCACATAACCGCGTCGCCCGCGCCATCATCACCAGCAGCCTCGGTACGGAATGGCGCGGAAAATCGAGCTTCGGCAAAATGGGGTTGGCGTCGAACTGTGGCGACGATAAGGATGCTAGTGCTCACTTTCCGAAGTTCGTGCTCCATCGCAGCACCCACCTTCACGAACTTCGGAAAGTCATGGGCACTAGCAAACTTATTGATTCTAGTACCGCTTTATCGATCTGAAGTCCCGGATCGAATTCGCCGCTTGTGGTGCAGGGACTTCAGATCGGCGGTACTAGAGCAAGGATTTACGTAACAGCCATGGCCTCTCTCGACTCCGTCAGCCTAGCCATCCTGCTCGGTGCAGTGCTCGTCATGGCGGGCATTTTGTCGAGCCTGCTGGCGCTGCGCTTCGGCGCGCCGCTATTGCTGGTGTTTTTGCTGATCGGCGTCATCGCGGGCGATTCCGGCCCCGGCCAGCTCGAGTTCAACGACTTGCGCAGTACCTATCTGGTCGGATCGGTGGCGCTCGCGCTGATCCTGTTCGATGGCGGCCTGCGGACGCGCTTCCAGAACATCAGCGCCGTGCTGGCGCCATCGATGGTGCTGGCGACCGTCGGGGTGTTGCTGACGGCGCTTATCACCGCACCCATCGCCAAATATATCCTCGACCTGAACTGGGCCGAAGCGCTCCTGGTTGGCGCGGTGGTGGCATCGACCGACGCGGCGGCGGTGTTCCTGCTGGTACATGCGCAGGGCCTGCGGCTGCGCCCGCGCGTGGGTGCGACACTGGAAGCGGAGTCCGGCACCAACGATCCGTTTGCGGTTTTTCTCACGCTGATGCTGGTCGAACTGATTTCCGTCGGCGGCAGTTCTTTCGCCCATGTCGCGATGGAGCTCGGCCGCGAGGCAGTGCTGGGCGCGGTGGCTGGAATTGTCGGCGGCCGGCTGGTGGTGCTGGCGCTCAATCGCGTGGCCCTGCCGCAGGGGTTGCATGCGCCCTTCGTGCTCACGGCGGCGCTCGTGATATTCGGTGTCGCGCAGATCGCCCACGCCTCGGGTTTCCTGGCGGTCTATCTCGCCGGCATCATCATCGGCAATCGGCCGACCCGCGCGCACAATTCGGTGGTGACGTTCCTGGACGCCGCGACCTGGCTGGCGCAGATCGTTATGTTCGTGCTGCTTGGGCTTCTCGCCTCGCCGCAGCGTCTGATGGGGAGCGTTGGACCTGCTGTCGTCATCGCTCTGGTGTTGATGCTGGTGGCGCGTCCGCTTGCGGTGTTTGTTTGTCTGTTGCCGTTTCGCTTCAATTGGCGCGAGAAGGTCTTCATCGCCTGGACCGGCCTGCGCGGCGCGGTTGCGATCTTCCTGGCATCGATACCGATGCTGGTCGGCCTCTCGAAGGCCTATCTTTACTTCGATGTCGCCTTCGTCATCGTCGTGATTTCGCTGCTGCTGCAGGGATGGACGCTGGCGGCGGCCGCGCGGCGGCTGCATGTCGCGCTGCCACGCACCGACCGTGGCCCTCGCCGGGTCGAGCTCGATCTTCCCGGCCAGCTCGAGCAGCAACTGGTCGGCTATCCTGTGCGGCCGAAAAGTCTGTTTTTCCGGCGCGGCCTCACGCCATCCTGGTCGAAGGCGACGCTCGTGATCCGCGACGAAAACATTCTATCGCCGGTGGAAGCCGAACCGGTTCGGCCTGGCGACTATATCTATCTGCTCGCGCCGCCGGAGAAGGCGGAGGCGCTCGACCGTTTCTTCGTCGACATGCCGCCGAGCTCGGCGCCCGATCCGCATCTGCTCGGCGATTTCACGGTGTCAGGCGAGCACACGTTGGGCGAACTGGCAGAGGTCTACGGCGTCAAGGTCAATCCTGACGAGACGGCACTCACGCTCGCCGACTATTTCGACATCCATCTCGATCACGCGCCTAGAGAAGGCGCCGCGCTCGAGCTCGACAGCATTGTTCTGGTGGCGCGCAGCATCAGCGGCGGAAGGGTCAGCGTGATCGGTCTTCGTCTGCCTGAAGATCCGGATGAGATGCCGCCGCCTCCGCCGCCGCTAAAGCTGCTCAAGCAAAAATTGGCCAGTTTCTGGTCGTCAGTGGCCGGGATCTGAAAACAAAATGGCGCGGGCGGCCCCGCAGGCCCACGCCATCAATTCAGATTTGGTTCGATGTCAGTAGCGGGCAACGTCAGCCGTCAACGACAACAGCGCGTTTGCCTTTACCGAGATCATTAACGGAAGATGCGACGCTTGCCGAGAAATGCAGGCTTTTGGGAACGTCAAGCAGGCTCGGTTGCTGCAGGCAGCACTTCGCTGCCGCCAAAGGCCGTCACTCGGCCGCGCCGGACGATTGCAATCTGCGTCGCCAGCTTCCGCATCTCTGATGCATCATGGCTGACATAGACCATGGGCACGCCGGCTTCGTCGCGCAGGCGAACGAGGTAGGGCAGAATGTCTTCCTTGCGCTCTTCATCGAGCGATCCCAATGGTTCATCCAATAGCAACAACCGCGGCTCGGACAATAGCGCCCGCCCCAGCGCGACGCGCTGGCGCTCACCGCCCGACAGCCTTCCTGGACGGCGATCAAGCAAATGGCCGATGTCCAGAAGCTCGGTGACGCGCTGCCACAGGGCGGCATCTTCCGCGAGGCGGTTCATGCGCCGCCCGTAGTTGAGATTTTTGCGGATGTCGAGATGCGGAAACAGCCGCGCATCCTGAAAGACATAACCGATCCGGCGGCGGTGAACGGCGACGTGCAGCTGTCGCGACGTATCATCGAGCGTTTCGCCGTCGATCGCGATCGTGCCGCGGTCGGGCCGCAGCAGGCCTGCAATCATGTTGACCAGCGATGTCTTCCCCGCGCCGGAAGCGCCGAACAACCCGGTGACGCGGCCCTCGCTCGCGAACGAGGCTTCGATCGCAAATTCCCCCAGCTGCTTCGTGACGTCGACGCTCAGCATGACTAGTGCCCTGATTCCGAAGTTCGTATCATTTTGCGGCCCCCGGTTTACGAACTTCGGAATCGACAGGACACTAGTAAATTCATAATTCTAGTGTGGCTTTGGTTCAGAAGTCCACATGACGAACTCGCGGCAATATGGATGTGGACTTCTGAACCGCCACACTAGTTCCCGTGCAGGCGCAGAAGGGCGCGCCGGGCAAACCATTCGGAAGCAATGAGAGCGGCGGTCGCCATCAAGGTCGATACCACGACCAGCCGCATGGCCGCCGCGTCGCCATCGGGGGTCTGGATCAACGCATAGATCGCCGATGAGATGGTCTGGGTTTCGCCGGGAATGTTCGACACAAATGTAATCGTCGCGCCGAATTCGCCGAGCGCCTTGGCAAATCCGAGCACCATTCCGGCGAGCACGCCGGAGAGTGCGAGCGGCAACGTCACGGTCAGAAATACCTGCCAGGGCGCCGCTCCGAGCGTTGCCGCAGCTTGCTCCAGCCGCCGGTCGACGGCCTCGATCGAGAGCCGGATCGGCCGCACCAGCAAGGGAAACGACATGATGCCGCAGGCGAGCGCGGCGCCGGTCCAGCGAAAGGCAAAGACGAGACCGAGATGTTCGGCGAGCCACGCCCCGACGGCGCCGTGGCGGCCAAAGGTGAGGAGCAGCAGATAGCCGGTGACGACCGGCGGCAGCACCAGCGGCAGATGGATGACCGCATCAAGCAGCGCCTTGCCCCAGAATTCACGCCGCGCCAACAGCCAGGCGACCGCAATCCCGAGCGGCGTCGCCACCAGCGTTGCTACGGTCGCAACGCGCAGCGAAAGCAGGATAGCCGTCCATTCCGTGGGTGAGATGTCGAACACGCCGTTCAAATGCGATCAGGACGAGGGGCGGACGAGGAAAGCAAATCCGTATTTCTCAAAAATGGTTTTTGCGGCCTGCGAGTGCAGGAAAGCAAGGTAATTGAAGCTGGCGGGACCGGCCGATGTGGTTGCCGCGACCGGATAGATGATTGGCGGATGGGAGTCAGCCGGGAAGGTGCCGACGACCTTCACTTCGGGCTCGACCTTCGCGTCAGTCGAATAGACGATGCCGAGCACGGCTTCGCCGCGCGCCACCAGCGTCAGCGCGGCGCGCACGCTTTCGGCCATGGCGAATTTCGGCGCCGCGGCCTCCCATGCGCCGAGCCTTTCCAGCGCGGCCTTGGCGTATTTGCCGACCGGGACCGAGTTCACGTCGCCGGTCGCGATCCACCCATTGCCGGCGAGTTTGGCGAGATCGAAGCCCGATGCGATCGTGACCTTGCCGATCGAAGAGTCCTTGGGTGCGATCAAGACGATGCTGTTGCCGAGCAGGCTGGTCCGCGTGTCCGCCTTGATGGTTTTCTGCTTTGTCGCGTAGTTCATCCAGTCGGTGTCGGCCGACAGGAAGACATCGGCGGGTGCGCCCTGGTCGATTTGCCTGGCGAGCACAGAGCTTGCCGCATAGCTCGCGGTGACCTTGACGCCGGTCTTGGTGGTATAGGCTGCGTCGACCTCGTCGAGCGCGTTTTTCATCGAGGCCGCGGCAAAGACGGTCAGGCCCTTTTCCTCAGCCGAGGTGGGCGGCGAGAAAAGGCCGCACGCGATTGTGAGGCCAAAAGCAAGTTTGATTAGCCGTTGCATGAGTGTGCGCTCCGCGCCCGAACGTCGCGCCAATTGGCGCGCAAAATCAGGCGTTGGTCCGTGATGGCACGCGAGAAGCGAAAGCGCCGTTTCGCTAGCCCCGCCGGCTTACGGCCAGCGGGAACTTCGCTTTGAAAACAATAACAGGCCGACGGTTCAGGTCAAAGAGGCCAAACGCCGCCCGTTCATTCCGACGGCAGGATGGCAACCGACAGCGAATTCTGTCTGGCGCCGCTGATCTGAAGCACGAAGGGGCTTGCCGAAAGATCGTATTTCATGGTCTTGCGGATGCCCTCGCAATCCCTGGCGCCGCTGAAGGCCGTCGGCTTGACGAAATGCCCGTCCTGCACCACGTCGATCCAGGCACCGCTGGAAAGGCTGATCGTGTAACTGCCCGCCTTCGGCGCAGAGGTGACCTTCGTGAATCCGGCGAAGGTGCCTTCCTTCGGCGCGCGCTCCGGCGGAGTCGGCAGTTTGGCGTCGGCCGGCGTCACCAGCGCGACCGTCACGGCGGTCGTCGGCAAGGCCGCGAGCTCACTCCCGGTGTTGAGTTTCGCGCGATCCGGCGCCGTCAGCGCGGCCCGCGCGTGGTCGATATTCCATTTGAACTTGTCGCAGCCGCTCGGCTCTTCCGCTGCAAATGCGGGTGCGGCTGCAAGCAAGGTCAAGGCAACGAAGAAGGATTTCCGCATCAATCGACCGCGATCATGACGTCAGAAGCCTTGACCATTACGGTCACATGACCCTTGGCCTTGATGCCGAGTTCGTCGACCGCCTCATTGGTGATTGACGACGTGATGACGTGGCCGTTGCCGATATCGACCCGAACATGGGAGGTCGTCGCACCTTTCTTGACTTCGAGAACAGTGCCCTTGATCTGGTTGCGTGCACTAAGGCGCATGATGGTCTCTCCACATGATCGGCCTCGCTCAATCGGCGGCGGGCACGATGTTCTTCTGATAGAAAAGAAGATGGGATTGCCGTCCCGGCTACGCCGCGGTGCTTACGGCATCAGCGGCAGGGGGGTTTTAACCCAATCGAGACCTGCGCGATAGGGTTGCCACGCCAATGTTAGGGCTTGGCATTTGGCGCGGCCAGCACGTGGCGGCACTCGCTCGGCAATTGCGCCAGCGTCAGTCCCGGCTTGGGCTTGGCCGGCTCCGGCGACGGTTTCGGATGGAGCACCTCATCCTTGAACCAGTAAGCAAGATCGGCCGCCCTGCAGGCCTCGCCCTCCGTCGGCTCCGGCTGGCTTTTGCAGGTGCTGCTGCCGGCCGGACATCGGATCCGGATGTGAAAGTGATAGTCGTGGCCCCAGTACGGGCGGACCTTGGCGAGCCAACTGCGATCGCCCTTGGCCTCCCGACAAAGCGCCTTCTTGATCGCGGCATTGACGAAGATGCGCTCGACGCTCGGCTCCTGCGCGGCGTCGCGGACGACGGCCAGATGCTGAGGTGTCCACGCGTGCGGATCGATGTCGAGCCGATCGGCACGCACCATCATCACGGCCGACATCTCTTCGCGTTCATTGCGCGACAGAAGGTGGTTCGGCATCGGCGTCAACCAGATGTCGGCGTCAAGCCCGACTTGATGGCTGGCGTGGCCGGTCAACATCGGGCCGCCGCGCGGTTGCGACATGTCCCCGACCAGGATGCCCGGCCAGCCCGCGTCCTTGTGCGCGTTCGCCGACAGACGCTCCAGCAAAGCGATCAGGTTGGGGTGCCCCCAATTGCGATTGCGTGACAGCCGCATCACCTGCCACGTCGGACCGTTGATCGGCAAAGCGTGCGCGCCGGCAATGCAGCCCTTGGAGTAGAAGCCGATCACCTGCGTCGGCATGGCGGCGGGCAAAACCTTGCGCCCGAACAACTCCTTGGCTGCGAGTTTGGGATCGTTTGGATTGGTAAGGGGCGGCAGCGGTTTTGGATCGACGCTGCCTTTGTCCTGGGCCAACGCGACAGAGTTGCCGGCACAGATCAGCACGACCAGAAATATCGGGATCAAAAGCGGGCGGCGATTCATGGCCACACTCTACGCGACGTGCGAGAGGCGGGGAATTCACTAGTGCGGTGAATTTGAAGTTCCTATCAGTTTCGCCTTGAGTTCGTTATAGGAACTTCAAATTCAAAGCCGCACTAGAAACAATAAGTTGCTAGAGCTCCTTCGATTCCGAAGCTCGCATCGGAGCGGCCGCAATAGCTTGCGAACTTCGGAATCGGAGCTCTAGTCGGAGAAAATCACCTCACACGCGGCCGCGCTTGTTGGCGTGATAAGTCAGCGCCAGCGCCACGCAGTGTTCCAGCGCGTCTTTCGGCAGTTCTTCGGCCGCGTCGAGCAGAATGCACCGATTGCCTCCATAGGTCAGCTCCGGATAAAGCTGACGAAAGGTCTCGACCAGATTGGTCTGGCAATGAAAGTAGAGCGCATACCATACCGCGCGGGCTCTGACCTCACCTGATCAATCCGGATCGTGCTGCCGCTTTTGCTGTCGGTGGTGAGATAGCTCACCTGTCCCCATTTGAGGGTCTCTTCCAGCGGGCCGACGCCGTTTGTCCTTTTTGCGGTATCGAGGATCAAGCGGCGAAGGGCGAGAAGCTTTGTTCGCACCCGTGTCGGATAGCTGCTGAAGGCTGCTGCCACTTTGGGGCTTGACGGAGCCGGACGATGGCTTGGCTTCGCTTTTGTCGGGCTCTTTCTTGAGAGGCTCGGCATTGCCATCCACGTCGTTGCGGCTTGAATGCAGCTTAATGCGCACAACGCTCAAAC
>NZ_DAHUXJ010000091.1 GCF_027307225.1 Bradyrhizobium sp.
ACGACCTCGGTGCCGACCACTTCCATCGCCACAGCAGCAGCACTCGAACCAAACGTCTGGTTCGCAGCCTCGAACATCTCGGATATACCGTCGACATCAGACCGATCGCCGCCTGACTGCCCAGTTTCGTATTAGGAGCGCGGCGACGCCGCGCGTCTCGAACCACGAGGCCCGCATGTCGAGGCTGTTTGACAAGTGAATCAGAAGCAGCGGGCGGGCGCGGTTCGCCGGGACGACTTAGTGAGCCAAACATCGTCACATCAAGGACTGCGGGTCCGGCGCAGTCGTGAGGCTCAACCGCTGGGGCGTACGCGATCCGAGGTCGGTTTTGGCGGGATGTCATTCCGGGATGGTCCGAAGGACCAGACCCGGAATCTCGAGATTCTCTGATGTGCAAATGCACATCATAGTTCGCTTGCAAAGATGCTCGCGCCCCGGAATGACGCCTGCGGCGTCACTTCGCCTTCCCCGCTCTGCTCAGGAGAAACACGCCCTGTTCGCCGAACATGTTCCAGAACCACCAGGGCGCACTCAGCCGCAGCGGCCGGCCGTACAGATCGAGCGCGACCGCACGCTCCATCTTGACCGAGATCTCGTCGCAAAGCTGCACGAAATCCTTGATGGTGCAGAAATGGATGTTGGGCGTGTCGTACCAGGTCGCCGGCAGGTTCTCTGTGCGCGGCATATGTCCGCCGACCAGAAGCTGCAGGCGCATCCGCCAGAAGCCGAAGTTCGGAAACGACACGATGGCGCGGCTACCGATCCGCAGGAGATTTTCCAGCACCGCCTTGGGCTGCCGCGTCGCCTGCAGGGTCTGCGACAGGATCACATAATCGAAGGCATCGTCAGGGTAATTGCCGAGGTCGGTGTCGGCGTCGCCTTGCACCACCGCCAGCCCCTTGGCGACGCAACGGTTGACGCCCTCGCGCGACAGCTCGATGCCGCGGCCGTCGATGCCGCGGCTCTCCAGCAACTGCAACAGATCGCCATCGCCGCAACCGACGTCGAGCACCTTCGAGCCGGGCGCGACCATTCCAGCGACCAGGAGGTAGTCACCACGATGGGTTGCGCTGCCGTCGTGCTTGGCCGCCGGGCTCAGCGGCAGGGCCTGCTGCTGCAACGTCATGCGCCGTCTCCCGAAAGCCCGCGCGCTTTCGCTGCCGATTGCAGGAACGCCCGCGAGATGTCGAAGAACTCCGGCACGTCGAGCAGGAAGGCGTCATGCCCGCGGTCGGTTTCGATTTCGGCAAACGAGACCCGGGCGCTGGACGCGTTGAGTGCGTGCACCAGCGCACGCGACTCCGAGGTTGGAAACAGCCAGTCGCTGGTGAACGACACCACGCAGAAGCGGGTCTTGATGCCGCGAAAGGCACGCGCGAGGACGCCTTCGTGATCGGCGGCAATGTCGAAGTAATCCATCGCTCGCGTCAGATAGAGGTAGCTGTTGGCATCGAACCGCTCGACAAACGACGAACCCTGATAACGCAGATAGCTTTCGACCTGGAAGTCGGCGTCAAACGAGAATGTCGGCAATTCGCGATCCTGCATCCGCCGGCCGAACTTGCGGTGTAGAGCGGCGTCCGACAGATAGGTGATGTGCGCGGCCATGCGCGCAACACCGAGGCCGCGATGTGGGTGGGTGCCGTTTTCGAAATAGCGGCCGTTTTTCCATTCGGGATCGGCCATCACCGCCTGGCGGCCGAGTTCGTGGAAGGCGATGTTCTGCGCCGAATGCCGCGTCGAGCATGCGATCGCCAGCGTCGAGAAAACGCGCTCCGGAAAGGCCGCCGTCCATTGCAGTGCCTGCATGCCGCCCATCGAGCCGCCGACCACGGAGAACAGCGTCTCGATGCCCAAGCGATCGAGCAGCATCGCCTGCGCCCGCACCATGTCGGGAATGGTAACGATCGGAAAATCGAGCCCCCATGGCTTGCCGGTCGCGGGATTGGTCGAGGCCGGCCCCGTCGAGCCCATGCAGCCGCCGATCACGTTCGAAGAGATGATGAAGTAGCGGTCCGTATCGAGCGGGCGGCCGGGACCGACCATGGTTTCCCACCAGCCGGGCTTGCCGGTCACGGGATGCATGTTGAAGACGTGCTGATCGCCGGTCAGCGCATGGCAAACCAGAATGGCGTTGGAGCGCTCGGCGTTGAGTTCGCCATAGGTCTGATAGGCGATCTGAAACGGCACGAGATCGATGCCGCAATCGAGCCGCAGCGGCTGGTCGGCGCCAAACTGCGCAACCCTGGAGCTCGGATGGTCGGCCTCCTGCGACCGCTCATCGGCGTGGATCGCGGGGCTTGGTATGGACTGCACTTTTACCATCGTAAACCGATCCCTCGGGCCGGTTCTTTCGAAACCGCCCGGAAATCAGGCCATAAAAAATCCGGCCTGAACGAAAGTTCGGCCGGGATCATCTTGGTCCCCGGCCTGTTTAGCGAGTTGTTTAACGTGGCTGCAAGCCGGCCGGCTCAAATGACCACGGAACGACATAAAATTAGTCTCTTGGCCCCTCATCGTCAAGGCAAGGCCATGGTTAATCGGCAGGTCGGCCCTGCATGGCGAGACGCGCCCTTGCGCCGTCTCGAACCATGAGGGAGAACGAGCCTGCATCCTTCGAGACGCGCTTTCGCGCTCCTCAGGATAAGGAGCGATATTCGTCAGGTTTTCCAGATGTCCAAGCCACCGCCCTCACCGCCATCGCTCGCCGAACTGCGCCAGGAGATCGACTCGATCGATTCCCAGGTACACAGCCTGTTGATGCAGCGCGGCGACATCATCGATCGCCTGATCCGGGTGAAGAAGACCCAGGAAGTGGGATCCGCATTCCGGCCGGCGCGCGAGGCCGATATGATGCGGCGCCTGGTGCAGCGTCATCGCGGCATCCTGCCGCTCGACACCGTCGAGAGCATCTGGCGCGTCATCATCTCGACCTTCACTTATGTGCAGGCGCCGTTCTCGGTGCATGCCGACATTTCGGTGAGCGAACCCGCGATGCGGGACTCCGCGCGGTTTCATTTCGGCTTCACGGTGCCCTACGTCTCGCATTTCAATGCGCCGGCGGCGGTCGAGGCGGTCGCTAAATCCAAGGGCGACCTGGCGCTGGTGTCGGCAACCTCCAGCCGCACGCCATGGTGGGTCGCGCTCGAACCGAACGAGGCGCCGAAGATCATCGCGCGGCTGCCTTTCGTCGAACGCGCCGACCATCCGGCGGCGCTGCCGGTGTTTGTGGTGTCGCGCGTCGCCGACAGCGCCATGGTGACGGAGGTCGAGACGTGGAGCGTGCGCGTCTCCGGCTGGAATGCTGAAATCGCCCGCGCGCTGTCGCCTTTGGCTGAGATCGTCACGGTACCGGACACGGCCTTCGACGGCGCGGCGCTTCTGGTGTCGGTCACAGCCGGCCATCTTGAAAAGATCAAGTCGGCCCTGATCGCGGCCGGCGCCTCGGTGCGCTCATCGGCCCTCGTCGGCAGCCACGCAACGCGCTATACGGTACCCCCTAACGGGGCCGCGAAGAAATAAAGCCGTCCCGTCATTCCGGAGCCAAAGATGTCCCGCCCCGTGCCGAATCCCGGCATTCTCGATATTGCGCCCTATACGCCCGGCAAGAGCCCGATAGCCGAGCCGGGTCGCAAGGTGTTCAAGCTGTCGGCCAATGAGACGCCGTTCGGTCCCTCGCCGAAGGCGATCGAAGCCTACAAGAACGCCGCGGCGCATCTCGAGGACTATCCGGAAGGCACGTCGCGCATTCTGCGCGAGGCAATCGGGCGTACCTTCGGGCTCGATCCCGACCGTATCATCTGCGGCGCGGGGTCGGACGAAGTCCTCAACCTGCTGGCGCACACTTATCTCGACCAGGGCGACGAGGCGATTTCCACGACTCACGGATTCCTGGTCTATCCGATCGCAACCATGGCGAACGGCGCCATCAACGTGGTCGCGCCGGAGAGCGAATTCACGGCCAATGTCGATGCGATCCTCAAGCTCGTCACGCCGCGCACCAAGCTCGTCTGGCTCGCCAACCCCAACAACCCGACCGGCACCTATCTGCCGTTCGATGAGGTGAAGCGGTTGCGCGCCGGATTGCCGTCGCATGTGCTCCTGGTGCTGGACGCGGCCTATGCCGACTACGTGTCGCGCAACGATTACGAGATGGGCATCGAACTGGTGGCGACCACGGAAAATACCGTGATGACCCACACGTTCTCGAAGATTCACGGTCTTGCGGCCCTTCGCATCGGCTGGATGTTCGGCCCTGCCCACATCATCGACGCTTGCAACCGCATCCGTGGCCCGTTCAACGTATCGACGCCGGCGATGCTAGCGGCAATCGCGGCGATCGAAGACACCGCGCACCAGGAGATGTCGAGGATCCACACCGAGAAGTGGCGGAGCTGGCTCGCGGATGAACTGACGAAACTCGGCCTCAAGGTAACTCCGAGCGTCGCCAATTTCGTGCTGATCCACTTCCCGCCCGACAAGGGCAAGACGGCGGCGGATGCGGATGCGTTTCTCACCAAGCGCGGCCTGGTGCTGCGGGGGTTGAAAAACTACAAGCTGCCGGATGCCTTGAGGCTGACGATCGGCACCGAGGAAGCGAACCGGCTCGTCGTCCGGGGCCTCACTGATTTCATGGGTTCGAAGTGAGCAGGCCAGCACATTTCGATCGCATCGCGCTGATCGGGTTCGGGCTGATCGGCGGCTCGATCGCGCGCGCCGCGCGCCAGCAAGGGCTGGCAAAGGAAATCGTCACCACCGCGCGCTCGGCGAAAACGCGCGAGCGCGTGATGGAGCTCGGCGTCGTCGATCGCGTCGTTGAAACCAATGTGGAGGCGGTTCAAGGCGCCGACCTTGTGATCCTCTGCATCCCCGTCGGCGCCTGCGGTCCGGTCGCGGCGGAAATCGCGGATCATCTCAAGCCGGGCGTCATCATCTCCGATGTCGGCTCGGTCAAGGCTTCGGTGGTCAAGGACATGGCGCCGCATCTGCCTGTGAGCGCCCATTTCGTGCCGGCGCATCCGGTCGCCGGCACCGAGAATTCCGGCCCCGATTCAGGGTTTGCTGAACTCTTCATCAACCGCTGGTGTATTCTCACCCCTCCCGAGGGCACCGACGCGAAAGCGACCGAAAAGCTGCGCGCGTTCTGGACCGCACTCGGCGCCAAGGTCGAAGTGATGACGCCCGAGCATCATGACCTCGTGCTCGCAATCACAAGCCACCTGCCGCATCTGATTGCCTACACGATCGTCGGCACCGCCGACGAGCTGGCGCAGGTGACGTCGTCCGAAGTGATCAAATTCTCCGCCGGCGGTTTTCGGGATTTCACCCGCATTGCGGCTTCCGATCCGACCATGTGGCGCGACGTGTTTCTCGCCAACAAGGACGCCGTTCTGGAAATGCTCGGCACCTTCAACGAGGACCTCTCGAAGCTCACCCGTGCGATCCGGCGCGGCGATGGCGAAGCCTTGTTCGAGCACTTTACGCGCACCCGCGCGATCCGGCGCGGCATCGTCGAGACCGGACAGGATTCGGCGGCGGCCGACTTCGGCCGCCCGCATGAGCAACTGGCAAAGAAATCTTGACCTCATTGCCAGACTTGATCCAGCAATCCAACGTTCAGAACAGCGGCGGGACCTGGCCTACTTTCAGCGGACCGAGATAGACATCGCCATCGGCAAAACGCAGCGGGAAGGTGCGCGCCCGCTTGCCTTCCAGTGTCGCCTCCTTGCCAAGCGCATTGATGCCGGCGGCGACGCCGACGTTGGCGTTCTGCTTCACCACCTTGCCGAGGCCGGGGATGGCCCTGTCGAGCGCCCCGAGCAGATTGGTGACATCCTGCGACTTGACGCCCGGCGCGACCCGATCAAGCGTCGCCTGCGGCACGCCCTGTTCGAGCATTTTCTCGATGCCGAGCGCGGGAATGACCTTCTCGATGCCGGCGACCGTCATTTGCAGCTCGCCGTCGATACGCCCCTGCGCATCGAGCTCGAGCGTCCCCGCGGCGACCGCGATCAGGTCGTCCTGCTGAATGCGCGACTGGACGATCTCGACGTGGCCGCCATTGGCCTGAAGCTCGCGAAGCCGCTGCGGCCACGGTTTTGGCGCCAGATCCTTCAGGCCGCTCAGTTTTGCGTGGATATCGGCGGCGAACGGCCGGGCCAGCAGCGGATGGACGTCCTGCACGCTGCCTGCCTGGATCTCCAGCACGGTTTCGATGACAGGATTCTTGGGCGTAGAGCCTTCGGCCATTCGGCCGTGCAATTCGACATGCTTGGCGCGCGCCACCGGCACCTGCACCGAGCTGCTGTTGACGCGGTCGACCGTGACGTCATCGAACACGATCGAGGCGCGCTGCGGGATGGCCGGCAATCCGACCACGCTCGAGCGCGCCGTGCTCCAGTTCACCTGCATCGCCGGGGTATTTTGCGATTCGGAAATCGTCGCGGGCGCATGGAATTCCGCGATCAGCAACTTCGGATCGTAGACCTGTGCGACCGCAAGGATTTGGCCAAGATTGATGGTCACCGGCTGGGCCGCGCCTGCTGTCTGCGATGTCAGGGTGACGCGCGCACCATCGCATCGCACCTCGAGCCGGAACGGATAACCGCCGATCGACTGCTTGGCACAGTCATAGCTGCGGCCCGACTTGGCCTCCTGGGTACGCCAGGCATCCGCCTTCACCTTGGCTTGCGAGACGGCGTAGAACCAGAACGCGCTCCATGCCGCAGCGGCAATCAGGAGCAGGATCGGCATCAGGAAAAGCAGCCACCGCGAGCGGCGGCGGCGGGCGTCGGGAGCAAGGGTCATGGTAGCCATAGACGGACCATTGGCCGTCAATTTTGTCAAATGTAAGCGGCCACCCGCGGGCCTTTAAGAACCGGATTTCCCTTCGTTTCCTAGGGATGTTCTGGTAGCGATCTATTGAATGTCCGACCAAGAACTTTCCAAACGTTCCCGCGAAGATTTCTGGGTGTTCGGCTATGGCTCGCTGATGTGGCGGCCGGGATTCGAATTTCTCGAGCAGGCGCCGGCGCGGCTGATCGGCGAGCACCGCGGCCTGTGCGTCTATTCATTCGATCATCGCGGAACCCCGGAAAAGCCCGGACTGGTGCTGGGCCTCGACCGCGGCGGCGCTTGCCGCGGCATTGCATTTCGCGTGGCAGCGAGGCGGCGCGAGGAGGTCATCGGGTACTTGCGCGGCCGCGAACAAACCACCCGTGTCTATCGCGAGGTGATGCGTTCGGTCTGGCTGGAAAATGAGCCTCGCCAGCGGGTCGCGGCGCTCGCCTATGTCGTCGACCGCGGCCATGTTCAATATGCCGGACGGCTCTCGCTGCAGGACCAGTTACGTTACGTGCGCCAGGGCCACGGCCGCTCAGGCAACAACCGCGACTATGTACTTGAGACGGTAAGATCGATCGAGGCGCAGGGCTTTCGCGATGCGCAGCTGCATCAACTCGCAGCGATGCTTCATGATGAAGCGCCAGCCCTCCGCTAGATCTACGATTTTTTTGCACGGTCAAACAATTGCGCCTGCTCCTGCTGCCCGGCCTCGACCAACCGCCGGGTCGCCTCCTCGATGACGGCCGAAATTCGCTTCAGGAATTCGTCACGTGGAAGACCCGGTGGCAGAAGGTCGAGAAATTCGACCACCAACGTGCCCGGATAACGCATGAAGGTTCGGCGCGGCCAGAACAATCCTGAATTGAGCGCAATCGGCAGACAGTTCGTGCGGCAACTCGCATAAAGTTGCGCAACGCCAGGCTTATAGTCGGGCGGAGCACCGGGCGGCCGGCGCGTACCCTCAGGGAAAATGATCAGCTGACGGCCATTTCGTACTTCCTCACTCGCCTGCCGCACCATCTTCAAAAGCGCGCGGCCGCCGGCGCTGCGGTCAACGGAAATCATGCCAGCCTTGATCAGATACCAGCCAAAAAACGGAATCCGCGTCAGTTCGCGCTTGAGGATATAAAGCGGCTGCTCCAGCACCTGCAGCAATGCGAAGGTCTCCCACATCGACTGATGTTTGGAAGCAACGACCAGCGCGCCTTTCGGGATTTTATCGAGGCCGCGAAACTCCACCCTCACGTTGCAGATGACGCGCAACAACCAGGTACTCTGGCGCGACCAAAGCCGGGCCACCGCCATGATCGCCGACTTCCGCATCACGAAGGTTGGGATCGCGACAATAAGCCAGAAGATCAGAAGGCAGTAGAACAGCACATTGTAGACCAACGAGCGCAGGAAAATGGAAGTCATCGTTGATACCGGCTAATTCGCTTGCGCGGTCGCCGGCTGGCGCGGCGCGGCGCGCGGCGGCGACTCATTGGCCTCGCGCGTCATGTCGAGACCGATATCCGCCAAACGCACCCGCACCTCGGCAGCGACGTATTTGACATACTCCGATAGCACCAGGCGCAGCGTCCCGCCATTGCTCCACCAGGGTTCCTCGCGCCACTTGTCGCCGACCACGGCGAACGGAATAAGCGTGATATCGGGCATCGCATGCGACAATTCGACGATCGCCCGCGGCATATGGTAGTTCGACGTCACCACGATCAGCGATTTGAAACCCTTCTCATGCACCCAACGCCGCGTCTCGGCCGCGTTGCTGCGGGTGTTGACCGCCGAACGGTCGAGATCGACGCAGCAATTCAGCAGGGACTGGTTGTCCGGCAGCGAGCGCGAGATGTCGCTGGCACCGTTCGACGGATGCACGCCGGAAATCAGGAGCCGCCGGCCATAGCCGCCCGCGAGCAATTCCACCGCGTCGGAAACGCGAGACGCCCCGCCGGTGAGAACGACGATGCCGTCCGCGTGGCGCGACGGCTTGGTCTCCGTGCCGCGCAATTGGGCAAGGAATCCGACGAAGCCAGCCGTGGCCGCAACAAATGCAACGGCAAGCGCGCCGACGATAATTCTCCCCCGCCTCTTCCGTGGCGCGGAAGTCAGCGCGTCGGATCGATCGGTCAACGGCCGGTTCATGATTTCCAAGCGACCCCTCGTCAGCCCTAGTGTCCACTTTCCGAAGTTCGTGCTACATCTCAGCACGCACTGTTCACGAACTTCGGAAAGTCATGGGCACTAGAAACGCTATAATTCTAGTGCCGCTTTCCCATTTGAAGTTCCTGAACGGAATTTGCCGCCAGCGATGCAGGAACTTCAAATGGACGGCAGTAAATATCCCCCGGCAAAGCCGGGGGCTTTAGTAATTGGGCCGCTCAAAGCGGCCTGTGGGGCGCTAACGTGCCCCAAAGTTTATGGGGCCACCTGAAGGTGGCCTTAGCGCCATAAATTCAATTGCTCGAGCCGAAAGTCCTCGGCCTCCTGCTTCTTGATGTATTCCCTTATCACCTCTTCGTCTCGCCCTACGGTCGAGACGAAGTACCCTCTGGCCCAGAAGTGCTGGCCTGTAAAGCTGCGCTTCCGTTCGCTATAGACCCGAGCCAGATGGATGGCGCTCTTGCCCTTGATGTATCCGACCACCTGGGAAACCGCGTATTTTGGTGGGATCGAAAGCATCATATGGACATGATCGGACATCAGATGCCCTTCTTCCACCCTGCTCTGTTTTTGCATCGCCAATCTACGGAAAACATCCCCAAGGTGCTGCCGCAACTCGCCGTAAAGCACCTTCCTGCGGTACTTGGGAATGAACACCACATGGTATTTGCACTCCCATTTGCTGTGACTTAGGCTGTCGAAATCGTCCATCGCGAAACTCCTTGTCGTGTGCGTGGTGGCTCACGAGTCGGGAGTTTCGGCGATGGACGACTTCCGGAAATGTCAAACTTTTGCTGCCTCCCCGGCAGAGCCGGGGGGCCTCTCTTAGTAGGCTAGTCTACGGCATGATCCGGATAAACGGGAACCGGTTTTCGTCTCCCGGCGCGGGTCCGACGCTTATTCGATGTCATTGAGTGTCGCAAATAACGTCCGCCGCGAGGCCCAGGCGGTGATCGCCGCGATTGCCACGGCTTGTACCGCCAGCGCCAGATACCCTGAGGGGCGTAGCGAAAACGTTCCGAGCAGCGCGGCGAATTGATCCCCGACCGGGGTGCCCGAGAACCAGTTCGCAATCGATTCCGAGAAGCCGAACACGAGCATGGCGATGCCCCCGCCGATGACGCCGCCTTCGAGGCCGAGCCTGAGAAAATGCCGCAGGAAGCGGTTGGCGATGTAGCGGTCGCCTGCGCCGACGAAATGCAGCACTTCAACGATGGGCCGGTTTGCGGCCATCGCACCGCGGGTGGCGAATGAGACCGAGATGATCGTGGCGACGATCACCAGCGCCAGAATGCCAAGGCCGGCCACCACGGTAGCGCCGCTCATCGAACGCATCCGCTCGATCCAGGCCCGGTGGTCGTCGACGCTCGCGGTCGGCCCGGCCTGCGTCACCCGGCGGCGCAGCGCTTCGAGGTCGACCGCCGAACCCGGCTGCACGCGGGCGACAAGCACCCGCGGTACCGGCAACTCGTCGAGCGAAAGCCCGCTGCCAAGCCATGGCTCCAACAATTTGGCTGATTCTTCGCGCGTGAACTGCCTGACGTCGACAATGCCGGACTGTGCCCGCACCGCATCCGCCACGGCCGCCGAGTCGCGGTCGAGGTCACGGCCGGGGCTGGGGCGAACCTGAATCGTGATTTCGCTGGCGACGTCGGACTGCCATTCGGCCGCGGACGCGCTCACCAGCAGCACCGTGCCGGTGGTGATCGAAGCCAGGAAGGTCATGATGGCAACGACCGCCACCAGCGCGCTGCCGGAAATCGAGCCGCGCGGCACGATCGGCGACATGATGCGCGCACGCGCCGGAACCTGCGGACGCTCGGTTCCGAGGTCGACCAGCGGTCCAAGCTCGTGATCGGTTCTACTCATAGATATGCAACCGCCCCTGATGCAGCACCAGCCGCCTGGCATCGTACTGGTCCATCAAGGTCATATCATGGGTCGCGATCACGACCGCAGTCCCGGACTTGTTCAATTCGATAAAGAGCCGCAACAGGCGGCGGCCGAGCGTTGGATCGACGTTGCCGGTCGGCTCGTCCGCCAGCAGCAATTGCGGCCGCGAAATGACCGCGCGCGCAATCGCCGCCCGCTGCTTTTCACCGCCGGATAAAATGGGCGGCAGAGCGTCCATGCGCTCGCCAAGGCCGACCCATTTCAGGAGGTCGATCACTTCCTTGCGATAGCTCGACTCTGCCCGCCCCATCACGCGGAACGGCAACGCGACGTTTTCATACGTCGTCATGTGATCCAGCAGGCGGAAATCCTGCAACACGATTCCGATTCGCTTGCGCAGGTCCGCGATCTGATCCTTGCTGAGCAGCGAGACGTCATTGCCGAACAGGTTGACCAGCCCGCGGGTCGGCCGCAGCGACAGGAACAACAGCTTCAGCAGCGAGGTCTTTCCGGCGCCCGAAGGGCCGGTGAGGAACTGGAAGGAATGCGCGGGAATCAGGAAACTGAGGTCGCGCAAAATCTCCGGGCCGAGCCCGTAGCGCAATCCGACATTTTCGAACCGAACCAAGTTCAGCTCCGTTCGGTCAAGGGCGCGGCCGGAAGCCTCAAAGCCGTCAGCCCGGCTTCGCCTGCAACGACGAACCGGAATAACAAGATTTTTGCGTCGCTTATGGTTTCCGATTCGTTAACGGTCGCCTTGTAGCATCCTCTCGCCCCGCTTCCGAAGCCCCGCCGGCCACGGCGATCAGGCTGCGGCAACCACCTCGGAAACGCGGCACCGGTCCTTGCGGAGAGCGGCCCATGATCGTTTGTCCTCATTGTTCAACATCCTATGGCATTGATCCGGCAAAGCTCGGGGGGGCCGGCCGCACCGTGCGTTGTTCCCGATGCAAGGAAACCTGGCTGGCCCGGGCCGAGGATGCGGTCGAATACGCGCATCAGGAAGCGGCGGCCGCAGCAGTAGACCAACACAACGAACAGGATGCCGCCGCCGAATGGGATGCGATGGCTCGCGAGCAAGACGATGTCCCCCAAGATACCCCGCAGGTCGAAAGCCCCTCCATTGCCGGCGATTGGCAGGGTTCGGCCGAATGGCAGGCCGAATCGAGAAACGATCAGCACGACGCCGAGGCGCGATCCGGACGGTTCCCCTGGCTGGGCAGGTTCATGAAGCCCGGCGGCGTCCGTGGCGCGCCTCGTCGCAAGGCGCCCTTCAACCTTGCCACGGCCTGCGTTGCGATGGCGGCCATGGTGCTGGCGATCGTGATCTGGCGCGCAGAAATGGTGCGGCTGCTGCCGCAAACGGCTGCGTTCTACAAATTAGTCGGCCTCGACGTCAATTTGCGCGGGCTGCGGTTCCAGGACGTCAAGGTGACGACCGAGACCGTGGAAGGCACCTCGATGCTGGTGATCGAGGGCGCCATCGCGGACGAGTCGAGCAAGCCGGTCGAACTGCCGCGGCTGCGCTTCAGCATACGCGACGCCGCAGGGACCGAGATTTACGCCTGGAATGCGGTGCTGGAACAATCGTTCCTGAAGCCCGGCGAGAAGGCCGCGTTCAAGTCACGGCTTGCCTCGCCCCCGCCCGGCGGACGCAACGTCGAAGTCCGCTTCTTCAACAAGCGGGACCTGACCGGCGGCCGCGCATAAACAAGCCGCGAGATCGCAATCGTAAATCCGGTGCCCTGATGTCCAGCATTCTGATCGTCGACGATGAGGAATCGATGCGCCTTTTGGTCGCGCGCGCGATCGCGATGGACGGTCACGACATCACGACGGCTTCGGACGGTGCCGAGGCGCTTGAAATCCTGGGCCGGACGGACACCCCCTTTGAGCTGATGTTGACCGACATCCAGATGCCGGTGATGGACGGGATCGCGCTCGCGCTCGCAGCGGCACGCGATTTTCCGAACGTGACGATCTTGCTGATGACAGGCTACGCCGAACAGCGCGAACGCGCCTCGGGGCTCAGCGCCATCGCGCATGACGTCATCAGCAAACCGTTTTCGGTGGCCGATATCCGTACCGCGGTTGCCGATGCGCTGGCGTCGCGCAAGGTGAGTTAGCGATAGGTGTGCCTACCTCTGTGGTCATACCCCGCGCAGGCGGGGTATCCAGTACACCGCGGCGTCTCGATCTAAGCAGAAACGCTGGAATACTGGATCGCCCGCCTTCGCGGGCGAGGACGACTTAGTGGACGGGCGAGTTCAATAATCCTTCAGCAGCCGATCGATATAATCGAGTTCGGTCTGGGGACGATTTGCGTCGGCAGCGCGCCGACGAAGCTCTTCGAGGATCCGGCGCACCCGCTGCACGTCGATCTCGCCGGGAATCTTCACCGTCAGATCGTCGCCGTAATCCTTGCCATGCAAGGGCCTGCCGAGAGGATCGCTTTGCTGGCCATTGCCCTGCTGGCGGCCGACCCGGTTGCCGGGACCATTGCCCTGGCCTTCACCGTCTTGCTGCTGCATGGCGTCGGCGAGGTTCTGCGCCCCCTTGCGTAACGCATCCAGCGCCTTGCCTTGGGCATCGACGGCGCCGTCGGCGTTACCATCGCCGAGCTTTCCGCCGGCATCGCCCATCGCATTGTCGGCCGTACCGAGATTGTCGCCGTCCTCGCCGGCCTGCGGATCGCCATCCTGTCCGGGTTGCTGGCCCTGCTGACCTTGCTCGCCGCGCTGGTTGGGTCCCATGCCACGCTTGGCCAGTTCTTGCTGCAGTTTCTTCAGCCGGTCGCGCAGACCCTGCTGATCCTGCTGGAGATCGTTCATGGACTGATCGCCCTGCTGGCCGTGCTGGCGGTTGCGGCGCGAATCCTGGCCCTGCTTGAACGTCTTGTCGCGCAACTGCTGCTGCTTGCGGATCATGTCGCCGAGTTCGTTCAGCGCCTGCTCCATGTCGTTGTCGCCGGGCTGGCCGGGCTGGGCGAGTTGCAGTCCTTCCAGCATCTGCTCCAGCTGGTCGAGCAATTGCCGCGCCGCGTCCTTGTCGCCGGAACGCGACAGCCGCTCCAGGCGGTCGATCATGCTATCGAGATCCTGCTGGCGCATGACCTTGGCCCTGGGGTCGAGCGGCCGCGCCAGGGCCTGCGGATTGTTGCGAAGCTGTTCGGCGAGCTGACGCACGAAATTGTCCAGCGCCGCGCGCAGGTCCTGGGTGAGCTTCTTGATCTCTTCGTCGCTGGCGCCTCGTTCCAGCGCCTGCTTGAGCGCGTCCTGCGCCGCGCGAAGCGCCTTGTCGACGTCGGTGATGTCGCCGTCCTCAATGGTCACCGCAAGCGCCCACAGGCTGGCGACTGCCCCGCGCAACGCATCGTCGGAATGCGCCTGATCGAGCTCCCGCGTCACGCTGCGCAGGCCGAGATATTGGCCGACTTCCGGCATGAAGAGCTCCGGCGCGATCAAGAGCGCCTCCAGCGCGTTGAGGACTTGAGGACGCTGATTGGCGTCGAGCGCGAGACTGCGGCGCTGCTCGATCAGCGCGCGCGCCAGGGGCTTGGTGAACAGTCGCTCCGGCAGCCGCATGTTGAAAGGCTC
>NZ_DAHUXJ010000094.1 GCF_027307225.1 Bradyrhizobium sp.
GCCCATGCCGATCGCGCGCGTTTCTGGCCGCAGGACGCGCGCGGGCAGGCTCATCATCGGCCCCGCCGGCAGACCAATGACCATGCCAAGTGCGACGATGATGGGGATCACCGCATTGCTACGGGGCAGGGCAACCATCAACATCGCGGACACCACGCAACCGACCGTCAGCACAAGAGACGGCCGCCGGGTGCGATCGGCGAGAAAGCCACCGAGAGGCACCGAGACCACCCCGAGCCACAGCGCAGAGCTGATGATCGAACCCGCGGCCGTTATCGACCAGCCGTGCTCGACCAGCATCGTCGGCCCGAAACTGAAGATCATGGCGAAGCCGATGTTGAAGAGTCCCCAGATCAGCCCTGCCGTAACCACTGCGGACGTCGCCCGCCGGTCAAGCCGTGCGGAAGGCATCGCGGCGACGGATGCCACTGTCGCTGGCGGTCGATAGGTCAGCGCAAAAAGGACGAGTGCTGCGCCGATCACGGCTGCGACGGCAAGATAAACCGCCTCGATGCCGTGGTAGGAACCGATAACGGGAAGCGCCAACAGCGAAAGCGCGATACCGGCCGGCCATGAGTTGACAAAGATCGCCATTGCGGTCGCGATTTCCTTGCCGGCAAACCAGTCGGCCACGATCTTCGTCATCTGCACGTTGAGCATGACGCCGCCAGCGCCGCTGACGAGCCTTCCGGCGATCTGTACGGACCAGGAATGCGACAGCGCCATCCCAAGGCCGCCGATCAACATCAAGAGCAAGGCGGCAAGCACCGTTCGTTTGTCGCCGAACATCCTTCCGATCGCGCCGCCCGGCAACGCGAGTGCCACGCCAGGCGCAAAATAGAGTCCGATCAATGTTCCGACATCGGCCAGTCCGACGCCGAACGCAGGTCCGAGCAGCGGGGCGACCGCCGCGACGCTCTGGAACTGAAATGCCATGGTGAGGCGAACTGTGAACAGCACGGTGAGGATGGTCCAACGGTTCTGCAACGCCTCATTCCCCGATCTGAATTCGGGTAGCCTGAAGATGCGCGACGCGCCTGTCAATTGTGCCGGCAATTCGAACGGTTCGAACGGGACGTTGGCATCTCCGTCGAGTTCACGTACGTTTCCCGACACCCGCAACAATGCCATCAAACAATTCGCCAGTGCCCCCGTTTGAGGCTCCTGCAGCACACGCGGCAAAACTCCGTTGGGCACGGTTCGGAAGGGACAACCGATGCAACAGATCCGCGTATGCACCTATGACGGCCCCGGGGCACAGCCGGTGATCCGTACCGTGCCATGGCCGAAAATCGGCAAGAAGGCCGCGCTGATCAAGGTCGGCGCTTGCGGCGTCTGCGGCACCGATCTGCACATCCTCAAGGGGCACTGGCCAAAGCCGCTGCCATGGCCGTTCACGCTCGGCCACGAGATCGGAGGCGTGCTGATCGAGGTCGGCTCGGAATTCACCGAAGACTTCATGAGCAAGCCGCTGAAAGCGGGATCGAAAGTCATGATCCCGCCGCTGATGCCGTGCGGCCGTTGCTACTACTGCATCCACTATCCGCAGAGCGCCAACAAATGCCTGACGCCGGTCTATTACGGCCGCTATCTCGGTTTCGACAAAGCGCCGCATCTGTGGGGCGGCTGGGCTGAATACGTCTACGTCGATCTCGACATGCTGCCGGGCACCAAGATCTACAAACTGCCTGACGACATGTCGTTGCGGCTCGGCGCGCTGTCGGAGCCGCTGACATCCTGCATCCGCGCCTTCAACCGTGCCACGCGCGCCGGCGGATTCACCTGGGGTGACACCGTCGTGATCCAGGGCTCGGGCCCGATCGGCATTCTTGCGGTCGCGGCCGCACGGGAGATGGGCGCGGGCAGGGTGATCTGCGTCGGTGCGCCGGAAGAGCCGCGATTGGCCCTGGCGCGAAAATTCGGGGCTGAAGCCACCGTCGATATCGAAGCAGTCGCGACACCGGCGGAGCGCATCAAGCGCGTGCGCGACATCGTCGGCGGGTTTGGCGCCGACCTCGTGATGGATTGCTCGGGTCATCCGAGCGCCGGCCCAGAGGGCATCGAGATGCTGCGCGACGGCGGCACGTATGTCGAGATGGGGCAATTCACCGATGCCGGCGCGATCGAAACTTCCTGGCACCGCATCTGCACCAAGGACCTCAACGTGTTGGGATCGTGGGGATTCACCGGCAACGACCTGCCGCTCGGCGTCGACATGCTCTACCGCACCCGCAACAAATATCCCTGGCTGGACATGCAGACGATCTACCCGTTCTCGGAAGAGGGCATCGGCAGCGCGGTTGCGGACGCCATGGCGATGAAGACGGTGAAATCGACCATTGTGCCGTGGCCGGATCTGGTGGAGTAACCGGGCATCTTGCCAGATTGACGCCGACAGGACGGCAGGTATCAATGAACGGACAGGAATTGTTGGACCAACGCTGGAGTTTTCGCCTTTAACTTCCGACATCGGATGGAGGCACCATGGCCGAGCAAGATAAAGTATCCGTCGAGCGCGATCTCAGACTGGATCTGTTCCGTGGCGTCGGACTGTGGATGATCTTTCTCGATCACATCCCGCACGACGTCGTATCCTGGCTTACGCTGCGCAATTACGGCTTCAGCGACGCCGCCGAGTTCTTCGTCTTCATCTCCGGCTATCTGGCGGGCTTCATCTACGGCCCGATCATCAAGACCGGTCATTTTCTGGCGGCGTTGAAGCGGCTGTGGAAGCGGGCGATCGAGATGTACATCGCCCACATCATGCTGTTTCTGATCTTCACGGCGCAAATCGCCCGCACCGTGCGGAAGTTCGACAATCCGCTATATGCGGACGAATTCAACGTCCACAATTTCCTGCTGCACCCCGATGTGCTGATCGGTCAGGCGCTGACGCTGCGCTACAAGCCGGTCAATCTCGACGTCTTGCCGCTTTTCATCGTGCTGATCGCAACCGCGCCCTTCATGCTGTGGGCGATGGTGCGTCGGCCCAACCTGACGCTGCTCGGATCGATCGTGCTTTATGTCGTCGCGCGCAAGTTCGACTTGAACCTTGCCTCCTATCCGCCCGGCGCGACCTGGTATTTCAATCCGTTCGCCTGGCAGCTGATGTTCGTCTTCGCGGCCTGGTGCGGCACGGGCGGCGTCAACCGAATTTGGCCGATCATCCAATCGCGCCTGGCGCTCGCGGTGGCATCGCTCTGGCTCCTGTTCTCCTTCCTCATCGTCATGACCTGGCACCACGCCACCCTTGGGACGTGGATACCGGCCTGGCTCGGCAAGATCATCTATCCGATCGACAAGACCAATCTCGACATGCTCCGCTTCACGCACTTCCTGGCGATTGCGCTGATCGTATCGCGCTACGTCCCACATGGATGGGCGGTGCTCAACCAGCGATGGCTGCGACCGGTCATCCTGTGCGGCCAGCATTCGCTCCCGATCTTCTGCTTCGGCGTGTTCCTGTCCTTTGCCGCGCACTGGATCCTGATGCAGTACACCAGGGGCGTGTGGGAGCAGCTCGCGGTCAGCGCCGGTGGCATCCTCGTGATGATCGGGATTGCATGGGTGCTGGATCGCACCGATCGGGTGCCCGATCTGTTCGTCGATGCCGCCGAGATCCGGAGCGACAAGGTGGGACTCGAACCGGGCAAGGCGTGAGGCCTTGCGCCAGACCTGCACGGATCATTCGCTCTCTCGATACAGGATCTTGAATCACGGCTCGGCGGTCAGGCTTATCGTGAGCCTGGCAAGGACAAGGTCGGCCGTTATGCAACCTAAAGCAGACCTGTTATGTTCACATTCAGTCCTGTTCATGCTCTACTGGACGCTAAATCAGGCGCTCTTCGGGGCAGTTCTCTTTTCGAGCTAAGTTGTATTCCAACAGCGTCGGGGTCGATATGAATCGATACGATGTGCTCGTCGTTGGGACACGCTGCTCTGGCGCGCCGCTTTGTATGTTGCTGGCGCGAAGAGGCATAAAGGTTCTTGGAATCGACCGCGCACATTTCCCCAGTGATACCCTCTCCACGCATTTTATGTGGCCGCGGACAACTTCGTACCTTGCGAAATGGGGGCTGCTGGACCAGTTGGCGGCGACGGGCTGTCCGCCGATCCATCGAGTTACTGCGGATTATGGGGCCGTCACGATCAGGGGGCGGCCTAGCGCCGTCGAGGGGACTGCGATCATGTTTTCTCCGCGCCGCACCGTGCTTGACCAGTTGCTCGTCGAGGCTGCACGCGACGCGGGAGCAGACATGCACGATGCGGTTACGTTTCGCGAGTTGTTGCTGGATGGCGATCGTGTTGTCGGAGCTCAGCTGCAGGGCTGCAATGGCACTACCACCGAATGCAGGGCCGCGCTCGTCGTCGGCGCCGATGGTATCTGGTCAGCGGTCGCGCGTGCCGCGAGCGCTGCTACGGATATCCAATATCCATCGCTTACCTGCGGATACTATGCCTATTGGTCAGGCGTACCCACGAACGGCGTCGAATTTTATATACGGGACGGAAGAGACATTCTCGTCTTCCCTACGCACGACGGGCTCACCTGCATCTGGGCCGGGCGATCGCGCAAGGATTGGGAGACCTATCGGAAAAACGTGGAACATTCCTATCACGACGTAATTGCGGCTGCGCCGTGCCTCGCCGAACGCTTGGCAGACGCGGAGAGAGTGACGCCTTTCAGAGGGACATCCAAGCTGCCAAATTTTTACCGTCGTAGCTTTGGCGTCGGTTGGGCTCTTGTCGGCGATGCGGCCTACCATCGCGATCCAATTGCAGGCATGGGTATCGGTGATGCGTTCGTTGGCGCACAATGTCTGGCGGACGCCCTCGCGGAAGGGCTTGGCCGAGATGCCGAGACTCTTGACACCGCGTTGTTAGGTTACCAGGAGGCGTTTCGCGACCGAACGATGCCGATTTTCAGCTACACCGTCAAAGCCGCCAGTCTCAAAGAGCAGGCCTCCGCAATGCCGATTTACGCGAGGATTGCTCAGTCCGAGCAAGACACCGTGCAGTTCATGGACGTTCTTGCGGGGAACACGCCCGCCAAGAATGTTTTTAATCCTGAAAATATCGCTCGATTGCTCGCCTAAAGGCGATTTCCAGCCGAGCGGGCAGAAGTGTTTTCGACCAAGTCGATCTTGCAAACTGGGCGTTGGTCTGCTCTCGACCCACATGCGAAGTCCGGCGATGTCCGTTTCCCGGCCGCTATCGAGTCCTTTGATTCCGAAATTCGCATCAGGGGTCGCCGCGATGGTTTGAAAACTTCGGAATCGGCGCTCTAGAATCGTGCAGTTGCTGGTGTCCCGTTGGTTTTGACATCCGTAAAAGTGCCTGCCGCGATATGATACGAATGTCAGAGTCGAGACGTTAGGTGGAGTTCAAGATTTCAACAATCGCTTACCGAATAGCGGCTCAACGGGTAGCGATGTCAAATCCCTCCACTAACGCAGGCCCTCATAGACCATCAGCCCGCGCGCCAGCTTCAATTTGCGTAAAGCGCGCGGGACGAGCCGCTCGGCCGGCGGATGGAGATAGCGCCACGAGGTCAGCTTGAAGTCCTTCAAGTTGCTATGTCCGCTCTCGAACGGCGCAAGCAATCCTGTGAGGCTCATCGGTACGTGGGCGCGCTGATTGAAGGGCAACAGCAGCAATTCAAGATGGATCGCCCCCTGATCGGAGGCTGCGGTGATGCCGGCGATGGCCGGTAGCATGTCCTCCGTCACCGCCGTGATGACGTCCTTGATGTCGCGGCTGCTCTCCGGTCCGAACAGCTCGGGAAAGCTCTGGTCTTTCAGATCGCGGCCGAGCAGGGCGCTAAGCCGCGTTCCCGCCACGCGGAACGGAAAGCGGCTGGCCTCATCGCAGGCCAACACAAAGATATCGCCGAGCAGTTCCCGCACCGCGTCGGGTTTGAAGTCGCTGCGGTCCGGCGCGCGGGAATCGCCCCGTTTTTCGTCCCAATATGCAAAGAATTGCCGATTTGACGGATGCTTCATGTCCTGTCCTCGCTCCGTGCCGGCTGCGGATGGGACATTTCTGTCCCGCTTTCGCGCATGCGCGGACCCCGGTTTTGTTGTGCAGAAAGGGCTTTGCAGCGTCCATGCCGAAGCAGCGTTCGGGACGGGGATTGTAGCGTTAACGTTAAATTAACGATCGGCTTGGCGCCGCCGATCAGCCTGCCTAAGCTCTCACCCGTCAGATACCTTCGCCGGGTTTTCTCCAGAACCCGGCAAAGAGACGAGGCGTCGAACAGATTGGCCGCTTTGCGCGGGGAAGGGTGGGGATAAAACCCCAGGTGCCCCCAGACAATGTAAGGCCAGCGTCTATCGAGGGAGGGCTTTTCTCAGAAGCCCTCCCTATTTATTTGCAGGCGCGTCCGCTTAAGCCTTCCAGTTCTTCTTCTGCAGAACGTCGAACCAGACGGCGAGGCTGATGATCAGGCCCTTGATGATCAACTGGTAGAACGATGAGATGCCGAGCAGGCTCATGCCGTTGTTCAAGACGCCGATGATCAGCGCGCCGATGATGGTGCCGCCGATCGTGCCCGAGCCGCCGGCGAGGCTGGTGCCGCCGATCACCACCGCGGCAATGGCGTCCAGTTCGAACATGCTGCCGAGATTGGGCGAGGCGCCGTTCAAACGTGACGCCAGCAAAATGCCCGACAGCGCCGAGAGCAGCGACACCGTGACGTGGACGACGATCTTTGTCGCATAGACATTGATGCCGGAGAGGCGCGCCGCTTCCTCATTGCCACCAAGCGCATAAAGTCTGCGGCCGAACCGGGTGTGTCCGAGGACGAAGATCGCAACGGCGGCGATCACGACAAAGATCGCGACCGGCACGGGAAGGCCGTCACTGGTTCCGAACACATAAGCCGCGAGCAAGAGACCCGCTGCCGCGGCGAGGATTCCGGGCAGGTCTCTTTCGAGGTGCGGGACGCCCTTTTTCCTGACCCCGCGCCAACGTGTGGCGAGGACATAAAGGCCAGCCAGCGCCGCGATTGCGAGAAGCGCCAGCGTCGGCAATGGCGGAATATGGCCGCTGCCAAGGAAGGCAAAGGAGCGATCGGCGACCGGAATGGAGCTGCCGTTCGACAGCGACAACGCCGCACCGCGCCCGATCGTCAGCATGCCGAGCGTGATGATGAAGGGCGGGATGCGGTAATGCGCGATCCAGAAACCGTTCCAGAGCCCGATAGCGCCGCCGACGACCGCAAGCGTGACCGGGCCCGCGATCCAGGCCGCAAGCCCGTATTGCATCAATAGCGTCACCACGACTGCGGCGACGCCGACAACCGAGCCGACCGACAGATCGATGCCGGCGATCAGGATCACCATCGTCATGCCGACACCGATGATGCCGACGACGGTGACCTGGCGTGCCACGTTGCTCAGGTTGCGCGCGGTGGAAAAGGTAGGGTCGGCGAGCGCGAGCGCCAATGTCAGCACCACCAGCGCAATCAACGTCGCGTTGGCCCTGATGAATCGAAGCGCTGGATTGCCGTGCATGATGTCCTATTTCTCCACGCGGCGCGCACCGGCCGCCCATTCCATGACCGCTTCGCGGCTCGCATTCGCCTTCGTGAATTCCGAGACAATGCGCCCCTCTTTCATCACCAGAATCCGGTCGCTCATGCCGAGCAGTTCGTCGAGCTCTGAGGAGATGATGACGATCGCCACGCCTTGTCCGGCGAGCCGGTCCAGCAGCTTGTGGATTTCGACCTTGGCGCCGATATCGATGCCGCGGGTCGGTTCGTCCAGGATGAAGATCTTCGGGCCTGCATTGAGCCAGCGCGCGAGCAGGATCTTTTGCTGATTGCCGCCCGAGAGCGTTCCGACGAGGGCGTCGGCGCTGGACGCCTTCACACCGAGCTGACCGATATAATGTTCGGTCAGCGTATATTCCCGGCTCTTGTCGATGAAACCGATCGGCGGCGAGCTGATCGTTTGTAGCGACGAAATCGTGGTGTTGAAGGTGATCGGCTGATCCAGGAACAGGCCGAGCGCCTTGCGGTCTTCGGTGAGAAGCGCGATTCCGCTGGCAATCGCGTCGGCGGGCGAACGGATGTCGGTCTTTTTGCCCTCGACCAGCACCTCGCCGTGGGTCGCATGGGGAAGGGCGCCGAAGATCACCGACGCAAGCGTGGTCCGGCCTGACCCCATCAGACCGCAAAGGCCGAGGATCTCGCCGCGACAGGCTGAAAACGAAACGTCCGCGATCTTGCGCGCGCCGGGCAGGGAAGGATGATCGACGCCAAGATTTCTGACTTCCAGAATCTTTTCGCCGCGCTGGCGCGAGCTTGCCGGATACATTTCCGTCAGTTCGCGGCCGACCATTCTGGCGATGATCTGTTCGAGCGTGATGTCGGGAATCGCGATTGGCTCGCCGATCGTGCGGCCGTCGCGCAGGACCACGATGCGATCGGCAATCTGCGCAATTTCTTCCATCTTGTGCGAGATGTAGCAAAGGCACACGCCGTCCTGCCGCAGTTTGCCGATCACGCGAAAAAGTTCGGTGACTTCCTTGTCCGACAGCGCCGATGTCGGCTCGTCGAGAATAAGGATCCGGGCGCGCTTCGACAGCGCCTTGGCGATCTCGACCATCTGCTGCTTGCCGACCGCGATGTGCTTTACCTTGTCGGTCGGCCTGACGTCGATGAGCCCCAGTTCGGCGAGCAGGGCGGCAGCGTCGTCGTTCAGCTTTCGCCAATCGATGGCGCCAAACCGGTTGAGCGGTTGATTGTCGAGAAAGATATTCTCGGCGACGGAGAGCTCGGCAAGCAGGTTGAGTTCCTGATGGATGACGGCGATGCCGGCGTCCATGGCGTCACGGGGATTGCGAAACTGCCGTCTCTCGCCGTGAATGAAGATATCGCCCTGGTAGGTGGGATACGGCCAGACGCCGCCGAGCACCTTCATCAGCGTCGACTTTCCAGCACCGTTCTCGCCCATCAGCGCCAGAACTTCGCCCGCGCGGGCCTCGAAATGGACGTCGTCGAGGGCTCTTACGCCCGGAAACTCCTTGACGATGTGCTCCATCTTCAGGACGACGTCGGACATGCGCATCGGCTCAGACAATTCCCGTCATTCCGCTTACGGGTATGGAGGTCAGTTTCCGTAGACCTGCTTGTGGGTGTAGAATCCTTCCGCGATGATCGTCGAGTCCAGATTTTTCTTGTCGACGAGCACGACCGGCGTCACCAGCGTCGGCACGTCGACGGTGCCGTTGTTGATCATGCGGTCGGCCTTGACCAGCGTTTTCGGGTCTTTGTCCGGATTGGTGGCGAGCTTCACGGCGATCTCGACCGCGGTTTCCGCCAACGGATCGATCTTCTTCCAGATGTCCACCGCCTGCTTGCCTTGCGCGATATACTGGATGTTGACGAGATCGGCGTCGGACCCGGCGACGAACACCTTCTCTGCGCTGGCGAGCCCCTGGGCGTCGAGCGCGGCAATGACGCCGCGCGCCATGCCGGAGTTGTTGCAGATGATCGCGTCGATCTTGTTGCCGGTCTTGGTCAGGAGATTTTCGGTCGTCGCCATCGCCTTGTCGGGCGACCATCCCTCGTGCGATTGGTCGGCGACAAGCTTCAACTCGGGGTTGGCCTTGAGCACCTCGAGAACGCCGCTCGACATGGTGTTGGCGTTGGAATCGCCGGGTTGGCCGCGAATGAGCACGACGTTGCCTTTGACCGATCCGTATTTGGCCTTGAGCCATGCCACCATGGCTTCGGCCTGAAGCTTGCCGACGGCCCAGCTGTCCTGCATCACCATGGCATCGAGCGGGCCGTTCACCAGCATGGCGTCATAGCCGACGACCTTCACGCCGCTCCTGTGGGCCGAGGTGACCATACTGCCGGCCGTGCCGGTATTGACCGGCTGCAGCACGATCGCCTGCGCCCCCCGCGACAGCATGTTCTCGAAGGCGGCAAGCTGCGCCTGCTCATCGTTGTTGGCGGAATCGAAAATGACCTCAGCGCCCAGTGCCTTGGCCTTGGCAAAGAAGGCGGCCTTGTCGCGCTGATAGCGCTCCTCCTGCATGGTCTTCAGGAGAAAGCCGATTTTCACCTTGCCGGCGGCGCAGGCCGGGTTGACCCAAGCGGCGAGAAGCGCCGCGGGCGCCAACGCCAGGCCGCGGAGGATCAATCTGCGGTGAAAATCCATGGTGTTTCTCCCCCGTGCGGCCCATTTGCCAACATTCCGGCTCTTGCTCGATCAGGATAACGGTTAGCGCCGCCCATTTGAAGTTCCTGCACCGGCTTCCACTTCGAAGCAAAACCCTCTAATGGGGCGCATCGCTCGAAAAGCTGCCGCTTTGAGGTCGCAAACTCTTGGAATCCACACCCGAACAACCACCGCCGGAAACCTTGCCGCAGCTACCGCCGTCCCGCCGACGCGAGCCGCTATTGACGCTGCCGGGCGCATTGACCGCCTACATCCTCCTGCTGGCGGTCATTCACCTGCGGGTGCTGTTGCCGCAAGAGTTCAATAACTGGGTTATCATTGCTTTCGGATTCATCCCCAAGCGTTATGACGCGACGTTGCTGGTGGACGCTTTTCCGGGCGGGGAGGGTGCCAAGTACTGGACCTTCGTGACCTATTCCCTGCTGCACGCCAATCTCAGCCATATCGGCTTCAACGTGCTGTGGCTTCTGCCATTCGGCAGCGCGCTGGCGCGGCGTTTCGGCGCGGTCCGTTTCTTTGTCTTCATGGCGGTTACGGCAGCGGCCGGTGCACTCGCCTATCTGATCTCGCACGAGCATGAGCTCGCGCCGATGATCGGCGCTTCCGCCTCCGTCTCAGGCACTATGGCGGCCAGCATCCGCTTCGCATTCGTGCGTGGCAGTTTTCTTTCTTTCAGCAGGGGCGATGCGGACCGCGCCGCCAAGGTGCCCGCGCAGTCCCTCTGGCAGGCGCTACGCGACCGCCGCGTGCTCGCTTTCCTTGCCGTCTGGTTCGGCGTCAACATTATTTTCGGCATGGGGTCGATTGGGATCGGCATGGAAGGCGCCAACGTCGCTTGGGAAGCGCATATCGGCGGTTTTATGGCGGGCCTTCTGCTGTTTTCGCTGTTCGATCCGGTTCCGCGTCCGCCGCCCGATGTTGCAGATGCGCAGGGGCCGATCTGATTTTTGTGTGCCTCGCTTGCGGGGCGGGACGATTTCATCCATCATTTGTGACATGCGGCACGGCCTGGGTCGAACTTCGGAATCGGGACACTAGTACCGCCGATCTGAAGTCCCTGCGCCACAAGCGGCGAATTCGATCAGGGACTTCAGATCGATAAAGCGGTACTAGAATCAATAAGCATGCTAGTGCCCATGACTTTCCGAAGTTCGTGAAGGTGGGTGCTGCGATGGAGCACGAACTTCGGAAAGTGGGCACTAGCGCGCCCCCCGCAACCAAAGCGGCGCAACGCTGTTGTTTGAAGACTCAAATGAATAAAGAGCGCGCTCGCTTTTGAAGGGCGCGATCGGCTTCAAGGAGGCGACAATGACGGTACGTGCAATTCTCGATACCAAGGGTCATCAGATCACGAGCATCGAGCCGAGCGCAAAGCTCTCGGACGCGGTAAGGATGCTGGGTGAACGCAAGATCGGCGCCGTGCTTGTCATGAGTGCCGGCCGGATCGAGGGCATCCTGTCGGAGCGTGACATCGTGCGCGTGCTCGGCGGACGGGGGGCGTCCGTTCTCGATGAACCCGTCAGTGCGGTGATGACGCGCAAGGTCGTCAGCTGCAAGCAGTCCGACACGGTCAGCGCGATCATGGAGACGATGACGCGCGGAAAATTCCGTCATCTGCCGGTTGTCGATGGCGAGCGGGTGGTCGGCCTGATCTCGATCGGCGACGTCGTCAAATGGCGCGTGCAGGAATACGAGCACGAGCAGGAAGCGCTGCGCGAATACATCAAGACGGCCTAATGTAGAGACGGCCACTCAGGACGCTCCGTCGAGCGCGTCCCTGCCGGTAATGTTGTCGCTGGTGGCCTTGTCGCTGGTAGTGGCGGGAGTGGCCGGCGCCAGAACATCGATCACTTCCTGGATCGAAGCCATGGCGCGTTCGGCGGCGCGCGCGCCATGGGCGATCAATTCGTCGGCGCGGTGAAAATCAAACCAGCCGATCTGGCCTATTCGGGGTGTGATCAGGAGGTCAGGCGGGTCGCCGGCCAGGCGCGCCCGGGTGATCCGGTCCTGCATGATGTTGAAGGCATCGACCATGACCGAGGAAATGCCCGGCCGTCCGCCGCCGCCGAAAAACTCCCGTTTGACCGCGCGTTCCGCCGAAAAGAACTTGCGAATTCCGCGCCGTGGCGGTGCCGGCTCGGCCGGCACCTCTTGCGCGACGGCGGAAGCGCCATGCGAATAGATCGTGGTCGAATGGGTGAAGATGTCGCTTGAGAGATTGGCGGCGATCACGATTTCGGCGCCCAGCGCGCGCGCGGCCGACACCGGCACCGGATTGACGAGCGCGCCATCGACCAGCCAGCGATCGCCGATCAGAACGGGCGAAAAGATGCCGGGCAGCGCATAGGAGGCGCGCATCGCGTCGACGATGCGGCCGTGGGTCACCCAGGTTTCATGTCCGGTGCGGACCTCGGTTGCGACCGTTGCGAATTTCAGCGGCAGATCCTCGATCAGGGTCTCGCCGAGGGAAGTCTCGAGTTCTGCGGCGAGCTTGTCACCGCCGATCAGGCCCGAGCCGTTGAGCTTGAGGTCGAGGTAGGAAAGGACACTTCGCGGCTGCAAGCTCCGCGCCCATGTTTCCAGGGTGTCGAGATGCCCTGCCGCAAAGGCTCCGCCGATCACGGCCCCGATCGAGGTGCCGACCACCACGTTGGGGACGATGCCGTAGGCGCTCAGGGTCCGGACGATACCGATATGGGCGAAACCGCGCGCGGCGCCGCCGCCAAGCACCAGACCGATGACCGGGCGCCGGCCAGCCGTTTTGTCCCGGATTTGTCCGCTGTCTTGGCCCCGCCCGATCCAACTATCCAACACTGCGCTATCTCCTTCGGCGAAACTTCGGGCGGCCATTCGGGGCGCAGGAAGGCTATCGCCAGATCGCCGCGCGCGCCAGAATGGCCAGCGAGCATGGTTTATGCCGGGGGCTGGGGTGAGATTGTGACAAGACCGCGGCTGATCCGAAAGTGTAACAGGGGTTCCTCGCGCCAGTTCCGTATCTCTCCGGTCAAGCCACTGCAGGCTTGAATTCGCCGCGTTTTCAGTGAAAAGCATCGGTGATGAGACGGGGCAGGCAGGATGGCGGCGGGTCGGGGCGAGGACGTTCGCGTCTGCTGCCCGCTTTTGCCTTGCTTTTGGGGGTGGCCGCCAGCGCCCCCGTTTCGGCGCAATTATTCAGCGACAGACCGCCACCGGTGCCTCCGGCGTCCGTTCCCGACGTGCCGGCCGGACCTGCGATGAACCTGGCACCGTCCTCCGGTCCGGCGTCAGTCCCCAACCTGCCGCCGCCATTGGCTGCGCCGCCTTCCGTCGCGGCGCTGCCGCCGGCGGCTGCTCCCGCAAGCATCGCGCCGCCGAGCCAGGCCGTGCTGGCGCTGACGGCGCGTTTCGGCAAGGACCTTCCCACCGTCACCGGCGGGCTGGTGTGGCGCATTTTTTCCGACAAGCCGGATGAGGCCGGCAACATGAAGATGGTCCGCGAAGACCGCAACGCTTCGCCGACCATCGTGCTGCCACCCGGCAAGTACGTGATCCATGTCGCGCTTGGCCTTGTCAGCGCCGTGCGGCCGGTGACGCTGAAGGCGGAGACCGATCGCGAATCCTTCATTCTTCCCGCGGGCGGTCTGCGCCTCGAAGGCCGCGTCGGCGGCTCGAAGATTCCGCAGAACCAGGTTTCGTTCGCGATCTACAAGGGTAGCCAGTTCGAAGGCGGCGAGCATGCACCGCTCGTACCCAGCGTGTCGCCAGGCGATATCGTGCTGCTCCCCGAGGGAACGTACTACATCACGTCCAACTATGGTGACGCCAATTCGGTGGTGCGCTCTGATATCCGCGTCCAGGCCAGCAAACTGACCGACGTCACCGTCACCCATCGCGCGGCCGTCATCACGCTAAAGCTCGTGAGCGACCACGGCGGCGAGGCGCTCGCCAATACGGCATGGTCGGTGATCACACCCGGTGGCGATGTGATCAAGGAATCGATCGGCGCGTTTCCGCGCGTCGTGTTGTCGGAAGGCGAATACCGCGCCATCGCCAAGAACGAAGGCAAGGTTTACGAGCGGTCCTTCAACGTTGTTAACGGCGTTGATGGCGAGGTCGAAGTCGTCGCGCACTGATATCGAGCGAGATGCGCTGTCACGGTGCGCCATCCTTCAAGTCGCGCGTTACGCGCTCCTTCAGGATAAGGTGCCTAAAACCGCGTGACGATATCCGACAGCACAGGTCGCGGCCGATCCTCGTTTGGCTTGGCCACTTTGCCGATATGAATGAGGCCGGCGAGTTTTTCGTCCGCTTTCAAGCCGAGCCCATCGAGCACGTCGCGGTCGAAGGCAAACCACCCCGTGAGCCAGCACGCACCATAACCGAGTGCGGTCGCGGCCGTGACGATGTTCATCGCGCTCGCGCCGGCGGACAATTCCTGCTCCCATGGCGGCACCTTGGGATGCTGCCTGGTCAGACTGACGACGCCGATCACGAGCGGCGCGTCGGTCAGACGCCGTTTCTCGATCTCGATATCGGCAGGCGAAGCATTTGGATTTTTCTTCGCAAAAACGCTGGCGATGACCTCGCCGGCGCGAAGGCGTGCATCGCCTTCGAAGATGATGAAGCGCCACGGCGAGAGCTTGCCATGATCGGGCACCCGCGCGCCGATGGTCAGGATCGTGTCCAGCTCGGATGGAGAGGGGCCGGGACCGCTCATCTCGCGCGGCTTGACCGAACGGCGGGTTTTCAGAAGCTCGATGGCGTCGGGCACAAAGGTCCTCAAATGGTGGTGGTCGTACCGGGAGAGATAGGCGCGCCGCCATGTCGGCGAAAGCGCCTTTAGAGCGATTATGAAAATCAGGCGACCGACCGCGCCCGCTTCACGTCCGGCGGCGTCGCCTCATCAACGAGTGCGGCGATCGCCTCATCCGTCGTCATCACCTTCTGCCCATCGCTGCCAAACCGGCGCACCGAGACTGAATGCGTCTCGGCTTCCTTCTTGCCGACGACGAGCAGCGCCGGGATCTTCGCCAGCGAATGCTCGCGGACCTTGTAGTTGATCTTCTCGTTGCGCAGGTCGATCTCGACCCGCAAGCCGGCACGCCGCGCGGCGGCAGCGACCACCTTGGCGTACTCGTCGCCTTCGGAGGTGATGGTGGTGACGACCGCCTGGATCGGCGCCAGCCAGAGCGGGAAGTTGCCGGCGTAGTGCTCGATCAGGATGCCGAGGAAGCGCTCCATCGAGCCGCAGATCGCCCGGTGCACCATGACAGGCGCCTTCTTCGAGCCGTCGGCATCGATGTAAAACGCGCCAAAGCGTTCGGGCAGGTTGAAGTCGACCTGCGTGGTGCCGCACTGCCAGTCGCGGCCGATGGCATCGCGCAGCACGTATTCGAACTTCGGTCCGTAGAACGCGCCTTCGCCCGGATTGATCGATGTCTTGATGCGCTGGTTGTGGCTGTTGGCTTCGATCTCGCTCAAGACCGTCGCCATCACGCGCTCGGCATGGTCCCACATCTCGTCGGTGCCGACGCGCTTTTCCGGGCGCGTCGAGAGCTTGATTGTTAGTTCGCCTTCGAAGCCGAAGTCGGCATAGGTCGACAGGATCAGTTCGTTGATCTTGAGACACTCTTCCGCAAGCTGCGCCTCGGTGCAGAATACATGCGCATCGTCCTGGGTGAAGCCGCGCACTCGCATGAGGCCGTGCATCGCGCCCGACGGCTCGTAGCGATGGACGACGCCGAATTCCGCCAGCCGCAAAGGCAGGTCGCGGTAGCTCTTCAGACCATGCTTGAAGATCTGCACATGGCCCGGGCAGTTCATCGGCTTGAGCGCAAACCAGCGCTTGTCCTCGGCCTCGTCACCGGCGGACTGCGCGGCAAACATGTTCTCGCGATACCAGTCCCAGTGGCCGGATGTCTCCCACAGCACCTTGTCGAGGATTTGCGGCGCATTGACCTCGCTATAGTCGCCGGTGAGGCGGCGGCGCATGTAGGCGATCAGCGCCTGGAAAATCGTCCAGCCTTTCGGGTGCCAGAACACCACGCCCGGACCTTCCTCCTGGAAGTGGAAGAGATCGAGTTCGCGCCCCAACTTGCGGTGGTCGCGTTTCTCCGCTTCCTCGATCTGCTTGAGATAAGCGTCGAGCTCGTCCTGCTTGGCGAAGGCGGTGCCGTAGATGCGGGTCAGCATCGGATTGTTGGAATCGCCGCGCCAGTAGGCGCCCGCGACCTTCATCAATTTGAAGGCGCCTCCGATCTTGCCGGTCGAGGTCATGTGCGGACCGCGGCACAGATCGAACCAGTCGCCCTGGAAATAGATCTTGATCGGCTCGCTGCCGGGAATGGCGTCGACCAGTTCGACCTTGAAGTTTTCGCCCTTGTCGCGGAACACCTGCTTGGTCTTCTCGCGGTCCCAGACTTCCTTGGTGAAGGGTTTGTCGCGTGCGATGATCTCGCGCATTTTCTTTTCGATCGCCGCGAAATCTTCCGGCGTGAACGGCTCGTTGCGGAAGAAATCGTAATAGAAGCCGTTTTCGATCACAGGTCCGATCGTCACCTGCGTTCCCGGCCACAGCGACTGCACGGCTTCCGCAAGCACATGCGCGGCGTCGTGGCGGATCAGTTCGAGCGCGCGCGGATCTTCGCGCGAGACCAGCTCGATCTTTGCATCGGCTTCGATTGCGTCGTTGAGATCGGCAAGGGTGCCATCCAGCGCCATCGCTACCGTGCGCTTGGCGAGCGAAGGCGAGATGCCCTTGGCAACATCCAATCCCGTCGTGCTCCTGGGATATTCGCGTTTGGCGCCGTCGGGAAAGGTGAGGGTGACTTTTTGCACGGGCTCGGCCGGCTTCAAATTGGTGATGCTGTATTGAAAAGCAGGCGCGGGAGCATTCTTGTCCGACATGGTCGTCTCCTCAAGGCTCACTCCTGCGAACGAGCGCAGGTAAGCGGGAATGGAAACGGGTATAGCAGGCGATTCGGACGCTGCAATCCGGCAATATCAAGAAAATCTCGTGATCGCGCACAGTTCACCCCAGGGTTGGGCGCGACCTCTTGACAGTGGAAGCTCGTTGGCGTTCCTCCCCGAGGCTGGAATTCCTGGGGTCTCCATGACGCTGCGTACCGTTCTCGCTGCCTTGTTCGTGCTGGTATGCGGACCGGCGGTGGCGCAAGCGGTCGTGCACTCCGCCGAAGCCGCGCGAGTTCGACCGGCGATCCGGCCATTGCTGTCACATCCCGTCGTCTTCTATGTTGCCAAGGGCGCGCCCGATTCATGCGGCAGCGGCTGCGATAGCTGGATCGCGATCGAGGGCCAGATCGATGGCGGTGCGGCGGCGCGGTTTCGCAAATTCTTCAAACCTCTGAGAGATCGCAATCTTCCGATCTACATTACTTCGCCCGGCGGCAATCTCGAGCAGGCGCTCGCCATGGGAACGTTCCTGCATGCAAAGCCTGCGGTCGTGCGGGTCGCTCGCACGGTCGCGACGGAGTGCGGGTTCGAGGCGCAGGACAGCGAGGTCTGCCTCAAGCTCAAGCAGTCGAGCCGCCAGCTCACCGGCGATCTCTGGACCCGTAACGCGATCTGCAATTCGGCCTGTCCTTATTTTCTGCTCGGTGCGTCCACCCGCGAGATTGCGCCGGACGCCACGCTTGGGGTGCATTCGGCGAAAGTGGTCACGCAATTCCTCGGCGTCGTGCCGACGGCCGCGATGCTCGCCGCCGCGGCGCGGCGAGGGCAGGAGCGCTCCAATGGCCTGCTGGCGAGCTATTTGCGCGCATGGGCGCCGATACCGGTTTATTGAAGCTTGTGAGCACCGTGAAATTCGAGGATGTGCACGTGCTCTCCCGCGAAGAGATCATCCGTTTCGGAATCGATCGGCGAGAGCATGTCGAGACACCGTGGCAGTTCGAGAATGGCGGACGCAGCATGGTCGGCATGGTCGCGTCCGGGAAGATCGAAGGCGATAGCGCCTACCGGCTGTTGCAATGGCGGCTGATCTGCGTGAGCAACGAGCAGTTCGAGCTCGACGTCCAGCGCCCCGCCACCAAGTCGGTCTTTCCCGCCGTGGCGATCACCGATGCGGCGGCTGTGCCGCTTTATTTCACGCAGATCAACGCAAAGGCGGGCGGCGCCGAGTTCTGGGGCGCGCGCATGAAACGCACAGCCGTCGATGAACTCGCCGCGCAACCGCAGTTCGAGTTGATTGAATCGTCACAGACGTCGGACGGACGGCAAGCCACGCACACGGGGCTGTCGACCGAGGGCCTGTCGCGTGCCGTTGACACCCTGCTGCCAACCTGTCCGCCGGGCAAGCCCGTGGCCGTCCGGGATGCGGCCGCAAAATAGCGGCTGCGGCGGAATAGTAGGGTTTCTTTCATGCGGCGCACGATTTTCTTTCATGGAAAGTGCGTCGCGTTCAAATAATTCGGATGCCGCCCTTTCCATCGGGAGGGCGGAGCGTTAGATGCCGCTGCATGAAAAAGCCGCCGTCCGACGTTCCCGTTCACCGCCGTTTCGCGCCAACCGCGCTGATGTTTGGAAATCTGGTGACGGGCTGTTCGATCCTGGCGCCGGCGGGCATGCTGATTGAACTCGCGTCCGATCTTCGGATCACCGTCAACACGGCCGGCCTTCTCGTGACGTTCGGCGCGATCGTGCTCTGCATCGGCTCGCCGCTGACGGCGTGGCTCACCAGCCGGATCGAACGCCGCGCCTTGCTCGCGTTCACGCTTGCCGTTCTCGCTCTGGGTAACGTTGCGTCGGCCCTTGCGCCGAACTACGTGGCGCTTCTGATCATTCGTCTGGTCATGCTGGCGGTCGGCGCCTTGTATACGCCGCAGGCCGCAGGCACGGCGGCGTTGATCGTGCCGGCGGAAAAGCGCGGCGGCACCATCGCCTATGTGTTTCTCGGCTGGTCGCTGGCGGCCGCTATCGGGCTGCCGCTGGTCACCTTCCTGACCAGCCGTTACGGCTGGCGCGCGGCCTATGTCGGCATCAGCATCATCGCGGTGGTGAGTTTTGTGCTGCTGCTCTGGCGGTTGCCCAAAGGTCTCGTCGGCGCACCGGTCGAACTCAAGACGTGGGCCGAGCTCGGGCGTAACCGAGTGATCGTCGCGCTCCTCGCCATCACCACGCTCTTGATGTCGGGTCAGTTCGCCATCTTCACCTATATGGGGCCGCTGCTGTCGAAGCTGACACATGTCGGTCCTGATGCGGTCGGGCTGGTGTTCGGCATCTATGGTGTCTGTGGTTTCATTGGCCTCGTGGTCATCAGCAACGTCGTCGATTCCTGGGGTTCCCTGAAGGCATCAGTGCTCTCGGTTGCGCTGGTGCTGGGCGGAGTTGCCGGCTGGGCGCTGAGCGCAGGCATCTATCCGCTGATGGCGGGCTCGGTAGTGATCTGGGGACTAGGATTTGCCTCCAGCAATTCGATGCAACAGGTGCGGCTCGTCGCTGCGGCGCCTCCGCTCGCTTCGGCGTCTGTCGCGCTCAACACATCGTTTTTGTATGTGGGGCAGGCAATCGGGTCCGCGATCGGCGGATTGCTCTACGCGCACCAACTTCTCTATGGCATCGGCTATGCGGGTACGGCGTTCGTAGCGCTGGCGCTGGTCACGGTGATTGCGACGCGACGTTTCGCGACGGTGAGCTGAAGCTCGGCTGTCCTTCTATCTGCTGATCGGCGCGTCGGAACTCGTGGAGGCAAACCGTGTCAGTGCCGGCGTCAACGACATCTTGGCGAGCACTTTGCGGATCGGCTCATCGGCCCACGCATGCGTGACGTAGTCGCGATGTGTCACGCCGTCGGGCGTCTTGACGAAGACCACGCTGCCGGGGCGCAAGGGGCCGTCCATGTCGTCGGAGACCGCGATGCCCTTGTCGCGGATCATCTGCATCAGCTCGCGGTCGCGCGGCTGGGTGTAGTGGGTATAGGCGCTGACAAAGAAACCGGAGCGGTTGTGCTCGACCCAAGAGGCGAACTTGTCGAGTTCGCCATAAACCGCATCGAGCAGAACGACGCCGCGGACGCGATTGCCCACCCCGCCGACGTCGAGGCTGTAGGCGGTCGGAAGGAAGCCGCCGCTATAACCGACGATCACGATCGGCATGTTGGCGAAGGTCCTGGCCGCGCTCGGATCGCCATAGAGTTTGGCGAGGTGATCGGCCGATTCATCGATGAAGCGCTTGAGGCCGCCGGGCTGCCAGAATTTGCCGGCGCTGGAATCGGCGGCATCGACGGCCAACTGTGGCGCGAGCAGCACGGCGTTGGCGCCGGATTCCGAAATCTGTTGCGGCACGCGCTGGCGGTCGCGTACATCGCGTGCCAGCGTCGCGCCGTTGCCGTGGAAAAACACGACGATGACGCCGGGCTTGTTGATGTCGAAATGCTCAGGGACGTGCATCAGCACGCGATTGTCGTTGAAGGTTTCGTCCTGCCAGAAGACGCGCCCGGAATAGCTGCGGTGTCCGCGGCGATCGCCGTTGGAAACGTTCAGGAACGGCGCATCGGTGCGCGGATTGTTGCCGAAGTAGGGGAAGGCGGACGATTTGAGCCCGATCAGTGCGGTTTGGTCTTCATGCTGCGGACGCTGGTAGGGAATGACGGGCGCGAGCGACGCAACGCGATAGGATTTGGTCTGCACCACGCGCCGGTTTTGTGCATCCGCCATGCTCGCCGGCCGCTGCTGGAGGCTTTCGGCGGCGGTCGGGAAGCGGTCATTGAACTGCGGTTTGGGGAAACGGTCGTCGAAGCTATCGCTGGCCGAGGCTCGAGCGTTGGCGGCTAGCGCCCCGGCGCTCGGCGAGTCGCCGCATTGGGCGAGCGTGAGCGACAGCGGGATCAGGAGGAAAAGGGGAGCAAGCCAGCGGTGCGACAAGACGGCACGCGAACGCGCATGACGCATCGTGCCCGGTTTCCAGGACAGATTCACGCGACCACAGCTTTCAGATTTCGGATTGGCCCCGACCATCCACCCCTTTGCCCCAACCGCCATCCAACGGCGCATGTCAGCGCGTTTTTGTTGCGGTGACGTTAATCCTCCGGAAATCTTCCCCATTCCCGGAACGGGTTTAGGGAACACGAAATCGTGTCCTCATTATGGGACGTGGGTGCTTCTTTCCCGCCGACCGGATTCTTACGGGCGAATAGAGTATCTTGATACCTCCATCGGCCAAATTGAAATCTAATTCTGGCTCTCCTTGAATTGGCCCAAGCCTGATTGCACGATGAAAAAGCCGGGCGTGACGCCCGAAGTTGCGGGCGACGATGACCTCAGAAACGGGAACAGCGGCGTGGGGAGGACGGCTCTCCGGCGGATCGACCGTCTCGGTCGCGGTTGCGACCGCCATCGTCGTGGCCGACATGGTCGGCGTCGGCGTCTTCACCAGCCTCGGCTTTCAGGTCAAGGACATCCCCTCAGGCTTTGCTATCCTCGCGCTCTGGACCGCGGGCGGCATCGTCGCGCTGTGCGGCGTGTTCTCCTACAGCGAATTGGGCGCGATGTTTCCGCGCTCGAGCGGCGAGTACAATTTCCTCGGCCGCGCCTATCATCCCGCTTTTGGTTTTGTCGCGGGCTTCGTGTCGGCGACGGTCGGCTTTGCGGCGCCGGTGGCGCTGGCGGCAATGGCGCTGGAGCAATATGGCCACGCGATCGTTCCGGGTGCGCCGCCGCTCTCGCTCGCGGTGGGGATCGTGTGGGCGGTGTCAATCATCCAGCTCACGGGCGTCAGGCACTCATCGACATTCCAGTTGATCGCGACCGTCCTGAAGGTCGTGCTGATCACCGCTTTCCTGATCGCGGGTTTCGTCGTCGGCCGGGCGCAAGACGTATCCTTCGCACCGCAAGTCAGCGATATCGGTTATGTCGCCAGCGCGCCGTTCGCGGTCGGGCTCGTCTTCGTGATGTATTCTTTTTCGGGCTGGAATGCCGCGACCTACATCGCGGGCGAAATACACGATGCCGGCCAAAACCTGCCGCGCGCCTTGTTTACCGGCACGCTGATCGTGCTGGTGCTGTATGTGGCGCTGAACGCGGTCTTCCTCCACACCGCGCCGATCGACAAGCTCGCCGGCCAGATCGACGTCGCGCGCATTGCCGGCAGCTACATTTTCGGCGAGATCGGCGGCCGTATCGTCGGCGCGATCATTTGCATCGGGCTGATATCCTCGATCAGCGCGATGATGTGGATCGGTCCGCGCGTGATGATGACGATGGGCGAGGATATCCCGGCGCTGCGCGTATTCGCCCGCAGGTCGACGCAAGGCGCGCCGGCCTATGCCATCCTGTTTCAGCTGACGGTCGCGACCTTGATGCTGTTCACCCGCAGCTTTGAGGCGGTGCTCGACTTCATCCAGTTTTCGCTGCTGTTCTGTTCGTTCTTCACGGTGCTCGGCGTGATCAGGCTGCGCATCACGCGGCCGGATCTGCCACGACCCTATCGCGCCTGGGGATACCCGGTCACGCCGGTGATTTTCCTGCTCGTGACGCTTTTCATGATGTACTATCTGGTCGTCGACCGGCCGTTGCAGTCGCTTTTTGGCGCGCTGCTTATGGTGTCGGGCCTCTTGATTTACCTGGTTTTCCGCAAGCGCGACGACGCCGGCGCTGCGAGTCCACCGCCGAGGGCAGGTCGCAAATAAGATGCTTCGCACTTTGAAAACCGTTGTGGCCGCTGCGGCCCTGTTATTCGCAGCAGCGCTTGGTGGCGCGCGCGCCGCCGACGCGCCGACCGCCGACGACACCGCCAAGTTTCTTGCCGGCATGACGCCGTCGGCCAACTCGCCTCTGATGGCGCTGACCAGGGATCCGGCCTGGCAGCGCCATGCGAAGTTTTTCGATTCCGCGTTCGGCCAACTCGATCAGCGGCAGATGTCGAGGGTGCGTGCCTGGTCGGAAGCCAATATCGCCGCGCCCAAACCGACGATGTTCTATATGTTTTCCGGGCCGGACTTTCTCTACGCCAACGCGTTTTACCCGAGGGCAACCACCTACGTGCTGAGCGCGCTCGAACCGCCCGGTTCGATTCCGGATCTGATGAAGGTGCCGCCCGGCAGCATTGCGGCCACCTTGTCTGACGTCGAGCATTCGCTTGGTTCGATCCTCAGCTTTTCCTTTTTCATCACCAGGAAGATGAAGGTCGACCTGCATGAGGGCGAGCTCAACGGCGCGATGCCGTTGCTGTACGTATTCCTGGCGCGCTCCGGCAAGACGATCAAGAATGTCTCGAGCCTTGCGCTCGACGCCAAGGGAACTGCGTACTTTGCCAACGAGAATCCCGGTGGCAATGCGGTGCGCGGCGTTCGCATTGTCTTTGCTGGACGCGATGGCGTCGACAGGACACTGTATTATTTCTCGACGGATCTCTCCGACTCCAGTGTCAGGGTGAGCGGCTTTTTGAAATTCTGCGCGACGCTCGCGCCGGGCAATAGCCTGATCAAGAGCGCGTCCTATCTGATGCACTCGCCCAGCTTCTCGGCGGTGCGCGATTTCATTCTCGCCAACAGCGCGGCCATCATTCAGGACGATTCCGGAATTCCGCTTGGCTATTTCGGCGCCAGGAAGTGGCGCTTGTTCCCGTTCGGACGCTATGCTGGTCCGATCGCCGAATTTCCCAACAAATATCAGGAGTCTTATGCCGAACTGTTTCAGCGTGCCCAGCCGCTGGATTTCGGCATCGGCTACCGCTGGCACTCGCATGAATCGAACCTGCTGCTCGCTGTCCGTTCGCCGGATGACGGTGCGGCGACCGCGGACGCAACGTCGTCGACCGAGGTAACCGCGCCGCCGGCGCCGAGGCCCAAGCGCCCGCGCAGGCCGCATCCGCAGCAGCCGCTACCATGGCCTGAACCGCCGCACGGATTTCTCTGGTTTCAGTGAGGCTGGGTAGGGGCGATTGGAGCCCGCGCGGTTTTGATCGAATCAATACCGGGCTCCGGGTTTTTGTTTTGACGCGTTTTCTTCACGCGAACCGGTACCCACTTCGCTTGAAAACGCTCCTTACCAGCGCACGGTCTGGCTTGGCTCAATGAAGCTCGATGTGAGATGCTTCTTCGGGTGTTCGGTCAGGAAATGGCCGACCGTGATGACGATGAGAATCATCGCAACAATCGCCAACAAATCGATCTGCCGCGGATCGTGACCGGTGGACCGGATTCTCCAGCGCATTGCTGACGTCCTCCGAAAGAAGACACCAAGCTAACCCTCAAACGATAGGCCGGTTCCTGTGTTACGGCAACGCATTTGCGTGGTGCGCCGCAGCGCAGCGGGCCAAAACATCACGCTGAGTTGACGCCGCGCCAGCGTCCGTATTTCCACGGTAGATACCATCGCGCGCCCTCGGGCCTTGTCGCCGGAACGTTGTCGATACCCGAGGTGCCGAACGGCTGACACCGCAACAACCGCGCCAGCGTCATCCATCCGCCAGCCCACAATCCGAAGCGTCCGATCGCTTCATCGGCATAGACCGAGCATGTCGGCAAATGCCTGCAATTATAGCCAATCAACGGTGAGAGCGTATGCCGGTAGAGCCAGATCATCGCGCGGCCGGTCTGTCGCGGCAGATGCTCAACGTTGTGCGCACAAGCCTCGCAATGAGTGGATGGCCGGTTCAGCTTGAAGGGCAAATGCCTCATGGACGTGGTGCTGCGATGTTGGCGCGGATATCTGGTTCCGGCTCGGGGAACCGGCTTGCGTCAATAATTGTGCCACAGTTTTGGAAATATCAACGGTTTGCGCCGCGGCGCAGCAAGCATTCTATGGACGATTCCGGCAACTGCGTTTACGCTTTTTAACGCGGGGATGACAGAATCGTTGTCGTGTCGAACCGGTGCGGCCGCCGTTTTGGCGATTGCGGGGGAAGGAACCAAATTGAAACTCGTCAGACTTCGCTTTCGCGGCTTGGCGCTGATGGCCGCTGCCGCTGTCTGTGTTGCTGTGCCAGGCATTCTCGCCGCCTTTGGGGGTCTCGCGCACGCCGACGCGGCGCTCGAAGAGCGCAAGCTTCCGATGCAATTCATCTGGGTGGCCTGCCAACCGCATTGCAGCGGATGGATCAGCGCAATCGGCATCGTGACAGCCGATAGTCCGAAGGATTTCGAGGATTTCGCGAAAGGACGTGATCTTCGCGGTGCGACGGTCGTGCTGGATTCCAGTGGCGGCTCCGTCAACGACGCCATCACACTCGGCCGCCGCTTCCGCAGCCTCGGACTGATGACGACGGTTGGCACCAGCATCCTGACCCACACTGCCCAAGGCGATCGCAGCGTCATCGAGCCAGACGCCTACTGCGAGTCGATGTGCGTGTTTCTCTTGTTGTCCGGCAAGACGCGCTATGTGCCGGAAGCCGCGCATGTGCGGGTGCATCAGATCTGGATGGGCGATCGCGCTGACGACGCGAAGGCTGCCAGCTATTCTGCCGACGATCTGATGATCGTGGAACGCGATATCGGACGGCTTGCAAAATACACCTTCGACATGGGCGGCGCCGGCGATCTGCTTGCGCTCTCGCTCAGTATTCCGCCGTGGGAAGAGTTGCACGAATTGTCGCGCGCGGAATTGCGGCTGACCAATCTCGTCACCACCGAGGCGGTCGCCGAGGTGCTGCCGTCGACGGGCGGATCGGTCATGCAGGTGGCGGCCACGAAGGCGGTGCAGGACCGCTTCGTCAGCGCCGCGGCGAGCGACGAGCATGCCGCGGCCGCGCCGGTTGCCAAATCCACTCGGACGGCCGAGGCATTAACGCCAGTCTCGAGCGTCTCCGCCGCGCCAGCCCAATAATGGTCTGGCTTAGGCGGTCTGTCGTATAGTTGAAGTCTTCAGGCGGAGGCGGTCTGCGCTGCCTCGTTGCCATTTGCCTTGTCCGCCGTCCTGGCTTCGATCTGTCCGATCGCATCCACCACGGCGTCAAAGGTCAGCATCGTCGAGGCGTGCCGCGCCTTGTAGTCGCGGACCGGCTCGAGCACGGCGATCTCGGCCCATTTGCCATCGGGTGGCTTGCCGTTTTCCTTCAGCATCTTGCGAACAGTTTCGCGCAACTCACGCAATTCGCCTGCAGTTGAGCCGACGACGTTGGCTGCCATGATGGAGGAGGAGGCCTGGCCCAGCGCACAGGCCTTTACGTCATGGCCAAAGTCGGTGACCACGGAGCCGTCCATGTTGAGGTCGACTTTGACCGTCGAACCGCACAATTTGGAATGCGCCGTGGCTGACGCGTCGGGCGAGGGCAGGCGGCCGAGCCGGGGGATATTGCCGGCGAGTTCAATGATGCGCTTGTTGTAGACGTCGTTTAGCATAGTCCGAACTCATGCTTCCCGCCCTTGGCGGCCAAGGTGCATGGTCCTATATATGGCTGGAAACGGTGGAAATACACCCCGCCGTTTTCGTCATGGTGGTCCGAAACAGGTACCCGCTGGCCACCGTAAGGCGATCTTAGTTGGGGGGACTCAGGCGCCCGGCGGAACTTCCGCCCCGTCTGCCGGTGACACTCCGGTCTTTTGTTGACCGGTCGAACGGAGCTGACATGGACGCATTGATCAAATCCCTCCGCCCAAAGCCCTCTGATTCCAAGCCTTCAGACTTGAAGGCTTCCGACCCGAAGCCGTCCGAGACGAAGCCGGCGGACGTGAGGCCTGCCGAGCTTGATCCTTCCGAATTTTTAGCGGCAGCGGTTCGCGCCGATCAACCGCGGCCGTCGCGCGCCGAAGCGGAAACCGCGGTGCAGACCCTGTTGAGCTATATCGGCGAAAATCCCGGACGCGAGGGACTTCTGGATACGCCGCGCCGCGTGGTCGAGGCTTTTGACGAACTCTATCAGGGCTACCACCAGTGCCCGGCCGAGGTGCTCAACCGCACCTTCGGCGAAACCGCTGGCTATGACGATTTCGTGCTGGTCCGCGACATCGAATTCACCTCGCAGTGCGAGCACCACATGATGCCGTTCTACGGCCGGGCGCATATCGCCTATACGCCGGTCGAGCGTGTCGTCGGCCTGTCGAAACTCGCCCGGCTGACGGATATCTTCGCGCGGCGCTTGCAGACCCAGGAACATCTGACGGCGCAGATCGCCGCGGCGATCGATGAGATTCTCAAGCCCCGCGGTGTTGCCGTGCTGATCGAGGCCGAGCATACCTGCATGTCGGTGCGTGGCGTGGCCAAGCATGGTGCGATGACCTTCACCAGCCGCTACACCGGGATGTTCCGCGACAATCCGGCCGAGCAGGCCCGTTTCCTCTCCCTGGTGCGGGCGCAGCCGCGCTGAATGGCTTCGAAACAGGTCTCTTGTCCTCGGAGCTCTCGCTAAAAACCCTTCGAGAATCTAAAGCCGTGTCCACATCCGATAGCAACGACATCGAGGAAGGGCTGAGCCTTCTGCCCAAATTCGACGCCAACGGCCTCGTCACCTGCGTCGCCGCTGACGCGGCGACTTCCGAGGTGCTGATGGTTGCTCACATGAATGAGGAAGCGCTCCGCAGGACCATTGCGAGCGGCGAGGCCTGGTACTACAGCCGGTCGCGCGGGGCGCTGTGGCGGAAGGGCGAAACCTCCGGCCACATCCAGCGCGTCGTCGAAATGCGCGTCGATTGCGATCAGGACGCGATCCTGATTCGCGTCGAGCAGACCGGCGCTGCCTGCCACACCGGCCGGCGCTCCTGCTTCTACCGCAAGGTTGAGGCCGCCGAGGGCGGCGCGCGATTGTCGTTCGTGAACGCCGAGCGGCAGTTCGACCCCAAGGCGGTCTAGGGCAATCACACGTAAGGTTTCGTCGTGCCCCGGATGCTGCGCAGGGCGCCACTCTTTGCGGCGCTGTGCACTGCTGGTCCGGTCCATGGAGGAGGTCGCGTCCACTTGGGTCCCGGCTCCGCGGTGCATCGTGAAGGACGCTGCACCGCGTCCGGGACACGAACTCCCTTAACCCACTCTTAACCGTAATCACCGCACTGTGAGCCCGCAGGAGCGCGGGTGGGAGCCTTCGTTTCAGGCGGGAAGCGGGTCGTTTCGCGGGGAGCGGAGACCAGACAATGTCGGTCGACACATCGAATGCCTCTGCTGCAGGTGTCGATCCCGCGCGCCTGCGCGTTGCCGGCGCGATCAAGCAGGCCGCCATGTCAAGCGGCATGAGCTTTCAGTACCTGCTCGCGACCGCCAAGATCGAATCGAATTTCAATCCGGGCGCGGGAGCCTCGACCTCTTCGGCCCACGGGCTGTTTCAGTTCATTGACCAGACCTGGCTCGCCACGTTCAAGGACGCGGGCGGGCAGCTAGGCTACGGCAGCTATGCCAACATGATCACGCAGTCGTCCGACGGTACCTATTCGGTGGCCGATCCGACCGCGCGAAAGACGATCATGAAGCTGCGCGACGATCCGACGGTCGCGTCCGATATGGCGGCTGCACTCACCCAGGCCAACAGTTTCAGGTTGACCGGCATGCTCGGCCGGCGTCCGAACGACAGCGAATTATACATGGCCCATTTCATGGGCGTCGGTGGCGCCGCCAGGCTGATCGGCAATGCCGAGGACAATCCGCAAGCTTCCGCCGCACGGCTGTTTCCGAATGCCGCGGCTGCCAACCGATCGATCTTCTACGACCGCACCACCGGACGGGCACGCAGCGTATCGGAGGTCTATTCGGTGCTGCAGCAGCGCTATGCCAGCGCCGCGAGTTCATCTGCAACCCAAAGCGCGATGGCGTCGGTTGGCGGCGATGTCAAGCCGACCATGGCAGTCGCAAGCGCAAGCCCGGCCGCGCTATCGGCCGATAACGCGGCCTATCTCTCGACATTTCCGGAGACCCGATCCGCCGCGCCGGCAACGACAGCCTCGGCCACGACGATGGCAAGTGCCGCTCCCTCGAGCCCGGTCTTCCGTTCACTGTTTCAGGATGGCAGCCGCAGCCAGCCGGTCTCGCAGGCGGTGCGCGAATTGTGGGGCAACTCGGCGTCGCTGACGTCGGATCCGCCGGCATCCTCTTCTCCGCCTGCACCTTCGACCACGGTGGCGGTCGCGCCAACCGCGGCCACGAGCGGCGGCCTCGATCTCTTCAGCGATCGCAACGGCACCTTCAGCGGTTGATCCGGATTTGAAGGTCTTCGAGCGGCGCCGGCGCCGCAGGCCTTAACAAAACGTCAATGAAACCAGCCGGTTATAGTGAACGCTTTGTTAAGCGTCGTGGTTTATTTTGTCTTGCACTGGCGCGGAATGAAGGCGCCTGGTGCCGCCTATTCGGAGTTCCTGCGTTGCAAGTCACGAAATCGGTTCAGGAACTCCAAATAGGAAGCGGCACCAGAATTACTAGTTTGCTGGTGCCCTTAGCTTTTCGAAGTTCGTAGTTGGGGGTGCAGCGATGGGGTACGAACTTCGAAAAGTGGGCACCAGGGTTTTGCGTAAGCCGGCAGGGCAATGATCGTTCGGCAGTTCATCAGTTGGATTAAGACGGCACCGGCAGGCGAACGCGCCGAGGCGACGCGTGCTTTGGCGCGGGCCTGGCTCATCTCCGATCTTTCCGAAGACGACCGCGCAGCCGCCGAGGGCGCGCTGCTGATGCTGCTTGACGATCCGTCGCCGCTGGTGCGCCGGGCGATGGCGGACGTTTTCGCACGCAGTTACGAAGCTCCCGCGGCCATTGTGCAGGCGCTGGCGCTCGATCAGCCGTCCGTCGCTCTGCAGATCCTCGAACATTCGCCGCTTCTGATCGATGCCGACCTTGTTGACATTGTCGCGACCGCCGGCGGCGAGATGCAATGCGCGATCGCGCGCCGCATCAATTTGCCGGCTTCCGTCGGCGCCGCGATCGCCGAGGTCGGCTCGGCCGCGGCGGCGCTGGAACTGATCGAAAACGCCTATGCGGAACTGGCGCCATTTTCCTGGGACCGCATTGTCGAGCGTCACGGTCATCTCGCGGCGATCCGGGAATCGATGCTGGAACTGGAAGACCTCCCCGCAGCAACGCGGGTCGCGCTGGTCGCCAAGCTGTCGGACACGCTCGCGCAATTCGTTGTCGCCAAGAACTGGCTGAGCGCCGACCGCGCCGAACGGGTGGCAGGCGAGGCGCGCGACCGCTCGACGGTCAGCATCGCGGCTTCCTCGCGCGGCGATGACATGCGCGGCCTGATCGCGCATTTGCGCGCGACCGCCCAGCTCACGGCGGGCCTGATCCTGCGTGCGCTACTGTCAGGCAATCTCGAACTGTTCGAAGCCGCGCTCTGCGAATTGTCCGGCCTGCCGGGTAGCCGCGTCTCGTCGCTGTTGCTCGACCGCGGCGAGGCGAGCCTGGTGGCGCTGCTGAAACGGGCGGGCCTGCCGGAATCGACCTTCGCTGCATTCCGCGCGGCGCTTGAGGTTATTCACGAGACCGGCTTTACCGATACGCTCGGTGGGGCCGCGAGGCTGCGCCGCCGCATGGTCGAACGCGTGCTGACGCAATGCGAGACCGATCACAACGTGACCGATCCGCTTCTCATCCTGCTCAGGCGCTTCGCAACTGAATCGGCGCGGGAAGAGGCGCGCCTGTTCTGCGAGGAACTGGCGGCGGAGGAAGCCGTCGCGTTTGAGCCACAAGGGCTGATCGCGGCGTAGAAATATATCAGCGGGGCGACCGGGGCCTGCCCGTCATTTCAATAATCTTCCTTGAAGTTGCCAACGCTGCAGCTAGCCGCCGGGCGCTAATCCGCCGGCGCGATGCTCGGCGCCATAACAGCTTCGAGATGCTCGGGCCGGTCGTGGTTGACGCGCGCGAGATAGTCGTCCGCGACACCGCGCAGGCGCTTGCTCAGCTCGTGCGAGATGCTGATGGTGTCGAGCTTGGTGTGCTCGTGCACGATCGCCTGAATGGCGTTGATGTGGTGCGCGATCAGGTCAGCTGGCACGCGCGCAAGATCGGGCGCATGTTCGATGATCCGGCAGAGGCTCTCGGCGACGGCGCCAGCCGGCGGATAGCCAAAGGTCACCGCATCGCCCTTGAGGTCATGGGCAGCGCGAAACAGTTCGTCGCGCGACTTATCGGTAAAGCCGTTCTTGAGAATGGCGGCGTGGGCATCGGCCAGCCGTCCGACTTCGATCTCCATCCATTGCCGGAATTCGCCGGACAGGTCGGATAACGCCTTTTCCGCGCGCGCAACGGGATCATCGATATCGTCGTCGGCGACGCGCCGCAGCACCTTGCGCAGGGGGTTGGGCTGCGTGATCACATGGTGATCGGTGAATTTCTTGACCTCGATGTCGGATTTGCTGTTCGCCATGTGCTTTCTTCACTAGACGCCCGATCGGGCCTTGTCGAGCAGCGAGGGCTGCTGAAGGATTTCAAACTCGCCGCCGACGCGCCGTTCGGGCCCGATATAGGCGCCGTTGGTGTTGCGCCTGCGGTCCGGGCCGAAATAGGTCTTGGTCTTGATGAACGGCCGCGGATTGGCGACGACGTTCAGGATGCGCTGATACAGCCCCTTGGCGGAAATCGGCTTGGCGAGGAATTCGGTGACACCGGCATCGCGCGCCACCGTGACGCGGCGCTTCTCGGAATGACCGGTCAGCATGATGATGGGGGCGTAAGGGTTGCCCTTGGATTCCGGCTGCCGGATCATCTGCGCGAGCTCGAGCCCGTCGAAGATCGGCATCGCCCAGTCGGTGATGACGATGTCCGGCACATAGTGGGTGTACATTTCAAGCGCGGTCGCGCCGTCTTCGGCTTCATAGGCCTCGCGCGCGCCGAACGAATGCAACAGCGTCCGCAGGATGCGGCGCATGTGCGGATTGTCGTCGGAAATCAGGAACCGGAGCTTGTTGAAATCGATACGGAACATGGCGGTGCCTTCGGGGACACGCATACGCTGGTATACGCACCGTTAACCATATGCCTGCTGCGTTAAGGAATGGTTGCGATTGGCGGAGCCGGCGGTATCGATTTAAGGCCGCTTATTAGTGGTCCGATTCCGAAGTTCGCATCGGAGGGGCCGCAACAGCTTGCGAACTTCGGAATCGGAGCTCTAGCCGCCGAATTGTTCGCGCAGGATGCGTTCTTCGAGGCTGTGACCGGGATCGAACAGCATTCGCATCGAAATGGTTTTGTCGGACAGGATCTCGACACGGCGAACGTCGCGGGCCTCGTCGTGGTCGGCCACCGCGGCCACCGGTCGCTTGTCGCCTTCGAGCACCTCGATGACGACGAAGGCGGTGTTGGGCAACAGCGCACCGCGCCAGCGCCTCGGCCGAAACGGGCTGATCGGCGTCAAGGCGAGGAGAGGGGCATTGATCGGCAGGATCGGTCCCTGTGCCGAAAGATTGTAGGCGGTCGAGCCGGCCGGCGTTGCCACCAGGACGCCGTCGGCGATCAACTCCGGCATACGTTCGTGTTCGTCGATCAGGATCCGCAAGCGCGCTGCCTGATAGGCCTGACGAAACAGGGACACTTCGTTGATGGCGTGATGCAGGTGAATGTCGCCATTCGCATCGGTGGCGCGCATCAGGAGCGGATTGATCAGAGTCTCGCGCGCCGCCGCCAGACGTTCGTGCAGGCGATGCAGCGCGAATTCGTTCATCAGAAAGCCGACCGTGCCGCGATGCATGCCGTAGATCGGCTTGCCGGTGCGCATGTGCTGATGCAGCGTCTGCAGCATCAAGCCATCGCCGCCAAGCGCGACCACGACATCCGCATCTGCCGGATCGCGATTGCCGTACAGGGCCGCGAGCCGCCCCAGAGCCTCCTGGGCTTCGGCGCCCGGGCTGGCGACAAAGGCAATCCGGTCGTATGGCTGGGCTGTGCTCATGAAGTTGTGAAGGCGTCCTGTGGGTGGATGGTCGTCTATACGACCTTGTTTGGACTTGTCGAGACGATTGCCGGGAGGGTTGTCACGGTTTTGGACCAAAATCGCCGCTCCCGTAAAATAACATGCTTCCACGCGTATAAAATGGCTGGGACTGCGTTGGTGCGAGAAGTTGGAGAAAAGATTAATGTCTATCCGGCCTGCGACCCCTGCGACTTTCGGCCTTGTGCCCGCGGTTCTTGCTGTTGTCATGCTTGCGCTCATGGGCGGCGCGGGGGCTCAGGACGCCAGGCACGAGCCGCTGTCCCAGGCAACCTCCGCTTCGCCACCTTCCGGCCAGAAAGCGGGACAATCGGCTTCGCGCAGTGGCGCCGCAACGATGGCCGAGACACGCCGGCTGCCGGAGGACTCCACCACCAAGCACAGCATCAACGTGAGCGGGCGGACGCTCGCCTTCACCGCGACCGCGGGCTCGCTTCGCCTCTTCAACGGAAAGGGAGAGCCGCAAGCGGATATCGCTTATACGGCCTATCAGCTTGACGGCGCCGATCCGCACAGCCGTCCCGTAACGTTCTTTTTCAATGGCGGTCCCGGCGCGTCTTCGGCTTATTTGCAGTTTGGCTGTGCGGGCCCCTGGCGCCTGCCAATCGAAGGCGAGGCCGCGATTGCTTCGGCGTCGCCTGAATTGAAACCGAACGCCGAAACCTGGCTGGACTTTACCGATCTCGTCTTCATCGACCCCGTCGATACCGGCTATAGCCGCTTCGTCTCGACCGAGGAGGACGTCCGCAAGCATTTCTTCTCGGTCGATGGCGACGTCAACGCGATGGCCGTCGCCATCCGCCGTTATCTCGAAAAGTACGATCGCCTGCTGTCGCCCAAATTCATCGTCGGTGAAAGCTACAGCGGCATTCGCGGGCCGAAGCTGGTTCGCGAGCTGGAAAAGGAGCAGGGCGTCGGCGTCCGCGGATTGATCCTGATATCGCCGGTGTTCGATTTCCGCGAGTTCGGCGGCACGAGCATCCTGCAATATGTCATAAGTTTGCCGTCAATGGCGGCGGTCGCGCGGGAGGCCAAACATTCCGTCACGCGCGCCGACATGGCGGACGTCGAGACCTACGCGCGGAGCGATTTCATCGCCGATCTGATCAAGGGGGAAGCCGACAAGGAGGCGACGACGCGGCTCGCCGACCGCGTTTCGGCGCTGACGGGCATTGATCAGGCCGTCACCCGCCAGCTGGCCGGGCGTCTCGATGTTTCCGAGTTTCGCCGCGAATTCGATCGCCGCGATGGCAAGGTGACCGGCCGCTATGACGGCTCCGTGCTCGGCTTCGATCCCGATCCCGATTCAAGCCAGGCCCGTTTTCCCGATCCGTCCGGCGATCCGCTGATCGCGCCGCTGACCAGCGCTGCGGTCGATCTTACCCGGCGTACGCTCAACTGGCGTCCCGATGGTCCTTATCACCTGCTCAACGGTTCGGTTGAGCACTCCTGGGATTTCGGACGCGGATTAAATCCGCCCCAATCGATTTCCCAACTCCGGCAGATCCTTGCGTTCGATCCGAAGCTGAAGCTTCTGGTCGGGCACGGATTGTTCGATCTTGCCACGCCATACTTCGGCTCGAAGATCTGGCTCGATCAGTTGCCTGCCTATGCGTCACCAGATCGGGTGAAGCTTGTGGTCTATCCCGGAGGCCACATGTTTTATTCGCGCGACGGCTCGCGCCAGGCTTTCCGCGCCGAAGCCGAGGCCCTGATGAAATAGGGTCAGAAGCCGTGCTCAGCGGGAGCGACGCTTTTGCGGCGCGTATCTGCGCTCGATTTCGGTAGTTACTGCTTTGCTCGGCCTCACATTGACACCCGCCAGCCAGATGTCGGTGACAGCGCCGGATTTGCCGCGCGATCGGCGAACAGTCTCGCCATGGCTGCCATAGCCATTCGCCGAGACGATCCGGCCGGCGTCGCGCCCGGTAATTTCGATTTCAGAGGCATCCATAAAGGGATTGTTGAAATGCGGAATGGCCGCGATCACCCTGTTTCCCATGGGTACTAGATCGACGGCGCCCCACATCGTCCACCAGCGGCCGGCCCAATCGCGCAGGTTTCGGTCGGGCGCGCCGCGGGTCTTGAATGCCCGGAGTATTTGCATGCAGCCATCCAGCCAGAACGGCGCCCCGCCGTCGATGGAATTGCTCAAAAGGGTGATGCTGACCTCGCAAGCGGGTATCACGATAGTGCGAGAGAGATAACCCTGGAAGCCGCCGCCATGGCCGAACCAGTCCCATCCATCGGTTTGACCGATGTTGACCCCCAGGCCGTAATACGCCTCGAAGCTCATCGGAATGCGCCAATGTTTTCGCGTCATTTCCCGACGAGATGCTGCCGCAATCACGCTCTGTTTCGCGCTCGGCGCCAGCTGGGCAAAAAAGCGTGCTGTATCGGCGGCTGTGCTGACGAAGCCTGCAGCTGAGCGAATCGCGTGCGTTGGATTATCGCCGGGAAGGACAAAACGCCGTCCGGCAGGTTGTTGTCGCAGGTGACCTCGTGCAAAGGGAACGCCCTTGGGGAGCGGCGTATCTGGCAGGGTTTCCTTGAGCCCGCCGGCGTCGATGATCTCGCGCTTGATCCAGGAAGTGTAGGGCTCGCCGGTGACGGCCTCCATCACGAGGCCGAGCAGGCCGAAGCCATGATTGGAATATTTGAAGCGCGTGTTGGACTCGATGGTTGTGGGCTGTTGAAGTTCGGCCATCAGCTCCTTTGCGTTCAGATAGTCGCGTCGATCGATGAATTGCCCGGAATCGACACCGTCACGCGTAAGGCCGGCGCTGTGCGAGAGGACTTGCGCAATCGTCGTCTCGGCGACCTGTTGATGCAGTGCCGTGACATATTGTCCAACGGGATCGTCGAGCCGCAATTTGCGTTGCTCGCGCAACTTCATAATTCCAGCGGACGTGAAGCTCTTCGAATGTGACGCGATCCGGAAACGGTGGCGCGGCGTGAGCTTCTCGCCGGTATCGAGGTTGGCTACGCCGAACGCCCGCTCGGTAACGACTGCGCCCCGATGGGTTACAGCGATGATGCATCCTGGCTGCTGCGACGCCATCACCTGAAATTCAAGCCAGTCGCAGATATAGTCGACCGCCGATCGTAGCCACGGATTCACGGCGCGATCTCCCTGGAAAACCAATGGTGCGGGCGCGCTTCGCAATAGGTGAAAAACAAAACCGGCGCAACCCGTACAGGTTGCGCCGGCCAGAACGTCCCTGAAACGTAAGCTGTCCCGATATCAGTAAACCAGGCCGGTGCCCGCGGGCTGCTCGAGCGCCATGGCGAGCGACTTGTATTCGGCGCAGTCGGTGCCGCAAATCTGCTTGATGCGGCTCAAATGATATTGCGCGGATTCGCGATTGCCCTGTTCGAGCTGCCACAGGCCGTAATACTGCCAGGTGCGGACGTGGTTCGGGTCCGCCTGAAGCGCGCGCTCGTACCAGACCTGCGAGACCCTGTAGTCGCCGAGCTTGCGGTAGGAGTAACCGATCAGATTGGCGACGTCGGCGACGTCGTCCCGGCCGAGCGCCTTCAATTCGGCGATCGCCGAAGTGTAGTCGTGGCGGTCGTAGATCGTCGCGTAGGCGGCTCGGTAGCCTTCGAGGAATTTCTGATCCTCGATGCTCGAACTCTTGCCATGCTTCTTTTTCTTGGCCTTGCCCGAGTCGGACGGCGGGGAGGGCGTATCACCGCCGGCGGCCTTGGCAACACTGACCATGGGACCCGCCACCGTCGCGGCGGCGAACATCGCAAGGGTCAAAAGTCGGATCGCAATTTTGGGCATGCGTTTCTCCTGATTTCAGTCAAGGGCAAGCCTACATCGGAGCCCCTCAGTCTGAACACCCGCTGTCGTCGATCATTCCAACGGCATTTTTTTGTGCTTTTCGGGAATTTTTTCGTGCGAGACGCGTCAGGACGCGAGTCGTTCTGCGTTCCCGTTGCCGAACATGACCAGAAATTCATCGAGATGAACGAAGGCCGTTGCTCGGCTTCAGGACGGGTTCAGAGACCGCCTTCTATGGTCGCAACATGATCGACGAGCCCGGCCATTCCGGCCGGCATCCTCCGGGATCCCTTTCGAAAGGAGCTTTCCATGTTGAAGACGATTTCAGCCGCACTGCTTGCCGCTTCCTTCCTTGCCGCCCCGGCGATGGCTGCGAGCACCCAGCAAACGACGAAGGCGCCCGTCACCAAGTCGGCTACCGTCGGCAAGTCGGCCCAGATGAAGAACCCGCTGAACGCCAAAGCGAAGATGAGCAGCCATCACAAGCGCCATGCCAAGCATTACACGCATCACCGCACCCACAAGAAGGTGGCGGCGAAGGTGCACAAGTCCCTGAAGGTCTCAGCCAAGCCTGTTAAGCACCCCGCCAAGCGCGGCTGAGGACGAACCGCGGAGGTAGTTCGCTTTTCAAAGGACCTTCGCGGACTTCAGGTCCGGCCCACGCCGCCCCAACGGCGTCGGGCCGGCGCCTGCTTTTAGGCAATTCCCTTTCATTTTCGGAAGGGCTAGAAACCGACTAGTGTGGCGACACTGACGTTCCTTTCAGTTTCGCAGCGACCTCTTCAAAGGAACGTCAGAGTCAAAGCCACACTAGAATCATATATTTGCTAGTGTCCCTTTGGTTCTGACATTCGTAAATGTGCCCGCTGCGAGGCGATACGAATATCAGAACCGGGACACTAGACGGGCCAACCAGAAGACAGGTTTCGATTGGGGATTTCGGCAAAGCGGGTGGCAATTCTGATGCTGCCGATCGCGCTCGCAGCTTGCTCGAGCAGCGGTGACGAGGGCCAGCGATTCAGCTTGTTTGGCGCCAAGCCTGATACCCTGCAGGCCTTCCCGAGCAACTACCGTGCGGAGTTGCTGGCCTTCATGAAGACCTACCTCAACAATCCGGTCGGCGTGCGCGACGCTGCGGTGGCCGAGCCGGTGATGCGCGAGGTCAACGGCAAGATGCGTTACATCAGCTGCCTGCGTTATTCGCCGCGCGAGGCCGACGGCACATACTATGAGCCGCGCGATAGAGCGGTGCTGTTCGTCAACGGCCGGCTCGACCGTCTGATCGAGAAGGTCGGCGAGCTCTGCACGGGCGTCGCGTCGGCACCGTTCCCGGAAATGGGAAAGATGACGCGCTGAACGTGCGCGTCTGGCATCCCAGGCGGGAAACCTGCACCTCCGCGGCCCCGACGCGGAACTGCGTCTCATCACATTTCGGCGAGGCCGGTTCCACGCGCTGAACCCTGGCCGTGCTGACCCGACCAAATTGAAAGATTCCTGCGGAAAAATGGGACGTCCTGGAACGAAGCGCCGCTGTGGTGTCGGTGCGACATTCTGAAAGTAAACGTATTTGGCTGTGCCACGAAGCAACCAAATTCACGCCACGTTGTTTGGTTGTTGTCGATCACGACGATAACGGGGAACCACCATGAAAAAAATCCTGCTAGGCGCGGTCGCCTGCATGGCGTTCGCGGCTCCAGCCTTCGCAGCTGACCTGCCGGCGCGGACCTACACTAAGGCTCCGGTCTATAGGGCGCCCGAGGCCATCTATAACTGGACCGGTTTCTATATCGGCGGCCATGTCGGCGGGGCATTCCCGGGCAGCAACAGCCTCGAGGGCAGCGATGCTCGCTTCATGGGCGGCGCGCAGGGCGGCTTCGACTACCAGTTTTCCAACAACTGGGTGATCGGTGCTGAAGCTCAGTATAGCTGGCTGACGGGTGGCGGTGGCGTTACCTTTCCGGGCGGGACAGTCATCACTGGCAGCACGGACCAGATTGGTTCCGTGACAGGGCGGCTCGGCTACGCCTTCGGTCCCACGCTGCTCTATGCCAAGGGCGGTTATGCCTGGCGCGGCAACAACAATCTTCTCGGCGTGACCACGAACGGCCTCGCGGTGCCTTTCGCGGTCGACGGCAATCATCGGGATGGCTACACCGTCGGCGCCGGCCTCGAATACATGCTCACGTCGAACTGGTCGATCAAAGGCGAGTACCAGTATTACAACTTCGGCGGCACGACCTTCACCGGCGGTCCGGCGCCCATCGTCGGAGCGCACTTCCGCGACGACGACCACACCGTCAAGCTCGGCATCAACTACCGCTTCGGATGGGGCGGCCCGGTCGTCGCCAAGTATTGAGCCAGATACCGAACCATGTGCTGAGCGCTTCACCATTGAAGCGCTGGCAACGATCAACAAGAAGGCCGGCGCTACGCCGGCCTTTTTCGCCTGCTGGCCGATAGAAATATTTTCGCTGTCGTGAAACTTTCTCGGGACATCGCTATTGTGGTGCTGCCCAGGTGGCTGGACATCGCACATGCGTATCTTCGCCCTAGCGTTGGTCTTCTGCGCGTCAGCTTTGCCGTGCCTGGCGCAGACCGTGCTGAAGTCCGAGCCGCTCCTGCTTTCGCCTTACGAGATTGTCTTTGTCGAGAGCGCCTCCTGCCCGTCGGGGCAGGTGCTTAAGGTGACCGGCGCGATCCGGGGCCTTCATCGCCGCAAGAGCTGCGTGACCCTCGCCGCCGAAGAGGCCTCGCTGGTAGTCCAATTCTAACGTTCGCATCCGGTCGGGACGCCCCAAGCCGTCGTTCAGCCAGGAAACCGGCCGCCTTCGGTCACGCCGCGTCCGGCGTCGGGGTCTCCCATTCGACCGCGCGGGCGGCCTCGCGCTCCGCATTGGTCCGGTTCCGGACTGGATCTTCCTGCGGGTCCGCCCGGCACGGCCGGATCTCGTAGTCATTTTCCAGCACCCGCTGGGGCCCGGGCTTGTCGTCCCCGGATACCACCTCGACCACCAGTCCGCTCTTGCGGGCCAGCTTCCAGACGTCGGCCTCCGTCGGATAGGCATTACTCAGCCGCGCGTCGTTGCAAAATAGCGCGTAAGGCATTCAAAACTCCGTACGAATTGGCCTCGCAAACCTGCATAACGCCGAAGGGCCGGTTCCGGTTGCAGGCTCCCGGGGAGGGCCGGTTAGCACGGCCGGGGGCGAGTCGTAAATGAGTCCTAAACCCCCCAAAAAATATCGGGCGAGACTCCTTGACTAGAATCGCCTGATGCTGGCCCTCGCCATGAGCATTATCAGCCAGATCTCCTGCGGGAGGATTCACGCAACGCTGTCGATCGCGTTGCTGGCGGCCTGTGTCGCCAATCTGGCACTATTATGTGCATTCTTCTGATCGGATTCCGCTGACGGCGCCGGATCGCGGCCTTGAAGGCCGAGTTGTTTCCCTCGATATTCTCACGTGGTCGCGATCCTGCCCAAAAAGGGATGAGGTCGAGCGTCTCTGATAGGTGAGGTCAAAGACGAAAGGACGGGCGCATGCCGCGAAAGGGAATCACCGGCCACGATGAATGGGTGATCACGGAAGCCTTGGCGACCGCGCTGATCGCGCTGGAGCAGTTGCCGGAGAAGCACCAGCCGGCCGCGCAAATGGACGACATCAAAAAGCTGCTCGCCGCCGGCTGCCAGTCCGGCACCGTCAACCTCCATCTGGCGCAAGCCAAATGCCGTCTGTTTCCGGCGGCGAACCGGGAGGCGATCTACCGGGAGTACGGTCTGGAGGACGGGCAAGCCTGATCCGAAACCTTGCCCGACGGCGATAGCCCTTGTCCGGCAACTCTGCTATTTGACGCCCGCCAGTTCCGCGACCACCTCCACCGGGTGCGGCGCTTGCGGAACGACGATAAAGTCGAATCTCAGTTCGCCGGTTTAGCTCAGCGGTAGAGCAGCGGTTTTGTAAACCGAAGGTCGGGAGTTCAATCCTCTCAACCGGCACCAGTTCTGAAGCGCATCGATAAAACCGCCGCAGTTTGGTTAACCGCCGATTAATTTTATTCTGCGACTGGTTCTCTCGTCGCCCCCGATCAGGGCTGCGGAGAATACCGATGTCAGCAATGTCAGTGACCAGCAACATCTTCAGCGCTCTACAATCGGCCTATACGACTTCGACACAGGTCTCGATTCCGCCCGGTTCAAAGTTTGCCAAGGTCGATCCGACGCATTGGAAGGGCACCTGGACCGCGACCGACTCCAAGGGCAAGCCGGTCACGCTCACCATTTCGAATGTCAGCGGCTATCGCGCGACCGTCCGCTTTCAAACTGCTGATGGCGGCCTTCAGACGGGGCGCGTCCTGATCAACACCAATAACGTCTTTCGCATCGGCAATTCTCAGATGCAGCTGACCGGCACCGGCAAGATGACGATCAGCACTGTCATCACCGATGCCACGACCGGCAAACAGTCGATGGAGACCGATCACGCCACGCTCCACAGCTGACGCTCGTCGAGCCGGCTTTGCCAGTCACTTTCGATTCCGGCACGAAAGGGGCGGCTAATCGGCCGCTTATTGGCTTTGGGTGACTTGCTTCGACGCCACGGCCCACGTCGAGTTAATGTTTTCGTCTCCCGAAACCCCTGAAATTGACAAAGCATGAAGGCCTGCGCGTTAGGCTTACCGCGACTTTGGCGGCCCGCCTTAACGCCTGCGGCCTCGCCTTCGATTAGGGTTATGAGCGTAGCGGGATGGATACGATGCGTGCTGTGATCACACTGGTGGTCTTGATCGGAACAGCGGGCGCGGCGTGCGCCGAAAGCGGCCCGGTGATCGCGATTCCCGGCCGCGCGGGCGTGCCTGTCATCATCAACGGCGTCGATGCATCCTACGCGGTGGTCGAAGGCGACTGGGGCCTGGCCAAGGGCGTCCATATCCCCATCACGGTGTATGGCGGTCACCCCATCGATCCCGGTCCGCCGGTCGGTCATTACTATCCGAGCGCGGGGCACCTGCCGGGCTACGGACGGCTGGAGATCCAAGGCGCCGACAAGCCGAAGCCCGCGCAGAGTTTCCATCAATCCTGGTCCGCCGGATCCGGGCAGGCAGATCCACCGATGCCGCTCGATCAGGTGCCGCAATATCCGCCGCCGATAATCACCGCGCCGCAATTCGATGAGCGCGATCACGGTCGCGAACGCGAACACGGTTTCCGGCAAAACTCAGCGATCCCTCAGCAGAAATCCGCACTTCCGCAGCAGATCGCTCCGCCCCCTCAGCCGGAGACTCAGCGAGGCCCGGAACGTCGTCCGTAAAAATCCAAATTCAATAACGAAGCGTCCTAACAGGAGAGAGTAATGCGTCAGATGATTTCAGGAGCGGTAGCGGCTTTGGCCGTGATTGCCGCGGGCGTCGCGCCTGCCAAGGCATGCGATACCTGCTCGCAGTGCGGATATGTCAGCCCGTGCGGCGGAGCTTACGTTCAGCCGTATTATGCAGGCTATGAACGCCTGCCCAATCCGGAAGTGCAGTACCACAACCCTGTCGCGCCGCCGCAGTATTATTATGTCGAGCAGGGCCCGACCTATACCGGACCCGGCGACTTCGCGCCGCACCGCGTCTATCGGGAAGAAGGCATTTATGGCTGGGGCTATCACCACCGTCACCACGCGTACCGGCACCATCCCTGGCATCACCACCACTGGCACCGCTACGGCGACCGTCACGTGCTGCACAGCTATTACTGATCGCCGCAGCCGCGGCTTCTTCAAGGCCGGATCGAGCTTACTCCACTAGCCCATCAGGCCGAGCCGGCTCGCGCCGATATAGAGCGCGAGCACAGCGGCATTCGATACGTTGAGGCTCTTGATCTCGCCGGGCATGTCGAGCCGCGCCACCACGCCGCAGGTTTCACGCGTCAGTTGGCGCAAGCCCTTGCCTTCGGCGCCGAGCACCAGCGCGAGCGGCTGGCGTAGCGCAACGGCGCCGAGCTTTTCCTGTCCCTGGCTGTCGAGCCCGACGGTCAGGAAGCCGAACTCGTTCATCTCATTGACCGCACGGGCAAGGTTTTGCACCGTGACCAGCGGCACCAGTTCCAGCGCGCCGGAGGCGGATTTGGCCAGCACCCCGGTCGCTTCCGGGCTATGGCGAGCGGTAGTGACGATCGCCTTCACCGCAAAGGCGGCCGCCGAGCGCATGATCGCGCCGACATTATGCGGGTCGGTGATCTGGTCGAGCACCAGCACGATGCCTTCTTGCGGCAGCGTATCGATGCCGGGCGAAGCGAGGGGGTCGGCCTCCGCCAGCAGTCCCTGGTGCACGGCGTCCGGCCCGAGCCGCTGATCGATCAGGTTCGGCCGCACGATCTCAGGCTCGATCCGGGTGTCGATCTTGTCGTCGGCAAGCCGCCGGGCGGCGTTTTCGGTCAAAAACAGCTTGCGAAGGCGCCGCTTCGGATTGGCGAGCGCCGCCGTCACCGTGTGCCAGCCATACAGGATGACCGTATCGTCGGCGGCGCCTTCGCGCCCGCGCCACGGCGGCTTGCTCCCGGCGCTGCGTCGCGGTCCGGGCGGTCTCCTGCCTCCCTCGTCACGATGAAATTTTGGCTTTCGGTCGCGCATGGAAGGCTTGTCTCACGGGTTCCGGCGCAAGGCAATTACACGACATTTTACTGAGGTTCTGAAAATGTTGGTATCTTCGTCCCCGGCTTCGGTTGACTTTGGCTGCCGGCTTCGCTCATAAACGCGCCCGGCCGGGGCTTCGACGAAGCCGTCCGGCTTTCAGCGTCATCGGCAGGCTGATTCCGCCGCTTCGAGCGGGCAAGTTTGCGATGGTCTGAGACGGGGAAGTGTCCCGAGTGGCAAAGGGAGCTGACTGTAAATCAGCCGCCTCATGGCTTCGAAGGTTCGAGTCCTTCCTTCCCCACCAGCCTTCGCTCGCTTCGCAAGCTCCGGCCAGGCAAGCCCTCACGTAGCGAAGGCTGCCGCGCCGAAGCCGACCGGCGAAGGCGGGCTGTCACCGCTACGGCTTCTTCAACACAGCCCTCAGTTGATCGACATAGGCCACCTTGTTCGATGCCATGAAGGACTCGTTTTCCTCCAGGATCATCACCTTGGCGCTCCGCCAGGCATTGAGGTCGCTGTCGGAAAGGTTGCGCTGCAATTCGCGATAGGGCTCGCCCCCGAAACGGCCGAGCGTGGCGTAGTAGAAGAGCTGAAGCCGTGCGAGACAATTGCCCTCGATCATCAAGCGCGCAGGCAAATGGCCGAAGCTGGAGCTGACGATCTCGACATCGAGCTGCCGCGCGGGGCTCTCGGCGCACGGCATTGACGGCTGGAAGCTGACTTTCGGCGCCTGATAGCTTAACGGCGGAAAGAACACGTTCAGGAGGTTGACCAGTTCACGGTCGGCGCCGCTCAGCACGCCCGACATTTGATAGGTGAACTTGAAGGGCGGAATGATCTCGTGCCCGGCCTGCTGATTGATTGCCTCCACGATGGCCGAGACCGCGCGCGCCCCGGCGACCTCGTTCCAATGCTCGCCGCCTTGAGGAAACAGATCGAACGGATAGCTGCCTTTCAGTGAATGGATCAGGCTCGCAGTATCGACGAGATGGATGCCCGCTTGCCTGAGCGCGCTGACATAGTCGGGGACGAGCTGGGTTCGCGCGGCCGGCGTGCTCGCGCAGGGAAGGTAGCTGGCGAAATATTCCGGCATGTCCGCGGCTTTGGACGGCGTGATCACGTAAATGAAAACGCCGCCATGGCTCTCGTAGTAATTCTGGATGTCAATGAGTTTCGGCAGCGCGATGGCTGCGAGTTTGGCGCCCATACCCTCCGTGCGGGAGCAATAGTCTTCGAGATAGCTTCTCTCGATCAGCTGGCCGTCTGCCCCCTTGAATATTTCCGGGGCGGTGACCTCACCGAACATCTGAACGATCATCTCGTTATTGATATGGATCAGCAGCGGCCGGATCGGGATAGCCTCGGCGATACGGTTCGCAACCGCCTTCTGGAACGTGCCGTTGCGAATCTCCGGCCATGAGAAGACCACCGGCTTATCGTAGGTGACGCCGCCGAGGTGGGGGCCGACCCTGAGGAACGTCCTGGGGTATTTCTGGCCGACCGTCAGATTCGAGGCGGTGGTGAGCGGCAAGGCAACGAGAAAGGCGTAAAAGGCCAGGCGGGCAATCGGACGGGAAAGTGCGATGCTGCCCATGGTCTAAAACCTGAAATAGATGAAGGGCTGGAAAGGCACCGTCACCGCCCGCGAAATCGACAGCACATAGATGACGACAAGTGCTGAGACTGTCAGCGTTCGCAGCCAGGCATGCCTCTCATAACCGCCGATCAGCGCGGGATAGAAGCGAGTAGCCGGCAACAGCGAAATGATGGCGCCCACAACCAAAGTAAACGGCACCTCGACAGGAATTTCGGTGGCGTTGGTAGCGTTCGTCATGCCCGCCAGCGCCGACAGAAAGGCAAACAGGTACGATGGGGAATTGGAGCGGAAGATCGCCCAGCCGATCATCACGATGAAGAGTGTGGCGAGTGTTGCAATCACGGCGCCGCATCGTTCGAGCGTCTTGCGCAGGAACAGGCGGTCGAGGGTCAGGAACAATCCATTGTACGCGCCCCACAGCACAAAATTCCAGCTGGCGCCGTGCCAGAGGCCGGACAGCAGGAAGCAGATCCAGAGATTGAGGTAGGTGCGCGCTTCGCCCTCGCGATTTCCCCCGAGCGGCTTGTACAAATAGTCGCGGATCCAGGTGGTGAGCGAGATGTGCCAGCGCCGCCAGAACTCCGTGAGCGACCGCGCGATATAGGGCTTGTCGAAATTCTCCTTCAGGGAGAAGCCGAGCATGCGCGCCAAGCCGATCGCCATGTCGGAATAGCCGGAGAAATCGAAATAGATTTGCAGGGTAAAGCTGGCGAGCGCGAGCCAGGCGCGCCCGGCGTCGAGGCCTGTGGGATCCGCCGCAAAGATCGAGTTGACGAAGGCGCCCAGCGGATCGGCGATCAGGAGCTTGCGCCCGATGCCGCGCGAAAAGCGCAAAAAGCCGACGCCGAAATCGCTCCACTCCACCGGCCGCGGTGAGGTGATCTGATCCTGCATCTCGTGATATTTGAGGATCGGGCCCGCCAACAGTTTCGGGAAGAACAAGACGAACAGGCAATAGTCATGGAACTTCGCGGCGGGCTTCGAGATGCCGCGATAGGTGTCGACGAGATAGGTGATCTTTTCGAACGTCACGAAGGAGACGCCGATCGGAAGCGCCAGATGCAGAAGCGGCAGTCGATGCTCGCCGAAGGGGCTGAGCACCAGATTGAGATTGTCGGCGAGGAAATCGGCGTATTTGTAGACGAAAAGGATCAGGAGATTGCCGGCGATGCCTGCCGCCAATGCGAGCCTGCGCGTAACGGGCGGGGCCGGGGCGCCGAGTCGAAATGACAGCATATAGTCGAACGCGGTCGACGCCAGCAGGACGAGAACGAAGACCGGCTCGCCCCAGAGATAAAACAGCGTGCTCGCGATCAGCAGCGCCCACTTCTTCGCTTCAGTTCCTCGCGTCAGCAGATAGAGCGCGTAGAAGGCGGGAAAGGCGAGGAGGAACAGCGGCTCGTAAAAAAGCATGTTGAGATCGACGTCTGTTCCCGAACCGCTGTCGCAAGGGCTGCGCTTGCGAAGGTCCGCCACGGGTAAAGCACAGCACCCGCGGCAAGTCCAACGGGACCGATCGCCGTTTTAGAGGCTCGCCGACAGCAAGGCAGGGCCCATTCACGGCAAAGGGCGCGGCGGGAAAACCCGTCGCGCCCCATTCGCAAAACTCGCTGGTTCAGGCGCTGAGAAACGCCCTTGAGGTCACCAAGCCGATGGCTTAGCGGGCGATCCCAGCGAGGTGACAGCGCTTGGAATAAGACACTGGATCACCTCCTTTCGTTGTTGGTGGAGCGTTCAATATAGGAGGCTACCTTCGGCCTGTTAAGACCGGAAACAATGCGAGGGAGGTTGAGACGGCCGATCCGGCGTGATAGGGGATCGTTCGCGCGCGGGTGTAGCTCAATGGTAGAGCAGCAGCCTTCCAAGCTGAATACGAGGGTTCGATTCCCTTCACCCGCTCCAATGTTTTCAGTGACTTGGCGCGTGAGGCGGCTCTTTTTTTGATGATCTCATTCTGACAAAGGCTGCTTTACATTTTCTGTTGCTCGCTTTGCGACCGACTGTTTTTCGTGTCTCGCATATTCCCACACTGCTGTTTTCAGACAGGTGCAAGCTCATCAAAACCGAAGATTTTGGTTTGGGGAAGAGGTGTTGAACGCGCGTGCGGCGATCGGCGGCGATGGCGTAAAAATAGGATAGGCACGCGCGAAGTTTGGCTTGGACGTGAAGCCTTCAGGCTGCCTTCACGTCCTCAAGCTCGATGTGTAGCCTGAATCCGGCGGCCGCAGCGATATTGACGAGTGCGTCGAGCGAGAACTTGTCGAGCTTGCCACGCATCAGATCGTTGAGGCGGGGCCGCGTCAGCCCGAGGCGCGCGGCCGCATCCTCCTGCGTGAGATTCCATTCCTTTATCCGCTCGCGGATAGCCAACAGCAGATCGGCGCGAGCGGTCATGTTGGCCGCCTCCGCCTGAGTATCCGCCAGAGCGTCGAAGACGCTATCGAAGGTCTCCACATTCATTGTTGTGCCTTCCAATCCTTGAGCCGTTTTGCGGCCAGTTCGATATCCCGCTGCGCCGTCTGCTGCGTTTTCTTCTGAAACGCATGGAGCACGAGGATCCGATCCGCTAGCGCCGCCAGATAGATGATGCGGAACGCTCCCGATGCGTCCCTGATCCTGATTTCGCGTACGCCTGAGCCGACCGCCTTCATCGGCTTCCAATCGTCCGGGTCCAAGCCGTTCTGCACTGCACGAAGCTCGACGCCAGCCCGGTATCGAACGTCGTCGGGGAAGTCGCGAATGGCATCCCGGCTGTCCCCGAGGAACGAAATGGGCTTCATACATCAAATGTATCAGAATCGATACACCGAGGCAAGGCTCTCAAGCCCCCGACACTTCCGAGACTTCCTGTGCCGCCGCCGCTGGCTCTATTGAGCAAACGGAAAGCCAAAAAGATGCGGACCTTGAGGCAGTTCGGTGCCTGTTCGAGATGCTGCAGCGCTTTCACCTCGCAGGATGCGCCGGGCTTTCAACTCAGGGGGCGGTTAGTCTGACAATGGGAAATTCTGTAATGATCTCAAGGAACCAAAAAGCTGCAAAATGTCAGAATGGCCCTTGAACCCATTTCGGAATTTTCTGACTTCCAAGCTGAATACGAGGGTTCGATTCCCTTCACCCGCTCGATCTTCACCAACACTTGAATCGGCAGAAGCGATTTCATGCGTTCGCGCGCGAGATGGTTGACGTGCTTTAGGCGTCAGCTGATTGGTGGCGTTTTACCGCTGCAATACCGGAAATTGCGCATATCCGCGTCGTGACGACACTTGATTGCGCAGAGGTTAACGCGGTCAATTCTCGTCGCCCTCGCGCGCTCAAATGTTCCATGCGTGAGCGCATAGCCCTTTGTTTTTCCTGCATTCCTTCGCCACATTCAGGCCACACCCCGTTCCTTTAAGGCGGTGAGCCGAATGCATTTCGGCTCTCATTGTTCAGGCCGCAGCGAAGTGTCCATTCCTGGATCACGCGGCCCTTGGATCGCAAGGCGATCCTCATTCCCCTCAACAGCACGAAGGAAGACAGTATGCGTAGATTCGTTGCCGCGAGTGCATTGTTATTTGCATTTGCAACGAGTGCGGAGGCGCGGACTCATCAACACCATTACCGGCACTATGCCCATCATCATTATCGGCACTATGCCCATCGCCACGATCGGCAACAGGCCGAGGGGTACGCCTACTCGAGCTTTGGTTCCGGGTTTGGATATTCGAGCAGTGAGCGGTCGAGCCATGAGCGCTCGGGTTACGAGCACTCAAGCTACCGGCATGCGCGCTTGGGAGGCCGGCCGGCCGCCTGGTGTGGATGGTACATGCGCCAACAGGTCGGCAGCGACCCTGGACCTCAATACAACCTCGCTCGATCGTGGGCGCATTACGGCTCCAACGCCGGCGGCCCGTCGGTCGGCACAATCGTGGTCTGGAGCCATCACGTTGGGAAGATTGTCGGTCGCGAGAACGGACAATGGATCGTTCAAAGCGGCAATGATGGTCACGCGGTGCGAACCCGGCCGCGGTCGCTGGCCGGCGCCATTGCCTTCCGTAACGCTTATGCGTCGGCGGCATTCTAAATTAGATAGAAGCAGCATTGCAGGCGATAACGCCCCGCTTCATCGCGTAGATGGAGCGGGGTAATTTTTGTCTTGATCTACAAAGCTCTCTCGATTCGTGGCGCGTCTGCGGAGGCTTCTAGCCAAGACGCGGCGCCCCTTGGTATGGTCGAATCGAAGCGGTGTGCGATGGCGCACGCCACAAAGTATCAATCAGGAAACAATCATGGCCGAGACTGACCTCGATGGCGTGATCCGCTCCATCGGAAAAACTCAACACAAGGCGCTGATGGGGGAGGCGAGGAAGCGCCACGCCCGCTTGATGGGGCTGGCTGCCAAGGCCAAAACCAGGGAAGGCAAGGCGCGCTTCAAGCAAACCGCCAAGGACATGATGCTGCTTGCGAATGCAGCGGCGCGGCGGTTGCACCTTACGGCGGAGAATGCCGCCGACAGCTACGCGCGGGCGATGAAGAATGCGCTCGAAGAGATAAAGGTGACTGAGACCAGGATGCTAGCCGCGGCTAGAAGCAAGGCAGAAAAGAAGGCGGCCAAAAAGAAAGCCTGACCGGCAAACTCCGCCGCTCGCTTCCGGCTCACCGTTGCGCTATTCGACTTGCCAACCTCCATCAAGCCGACAAAGGCGCCGCGACATGGCCCATCAACCGCACCCCAAGGTCATCATCACCTGCGCCATCACGGGCAATATCACCCGGCCGGACCAGTCGCCGTATCTGCCGATCACGCCACGGCAGATCGCCGACAGCGCGCTGGAGGCCGCGGAAGCGGGGGCTTCGATCGCCCATATCCATGTGCGTGACCCCGAAACCGGCCGTCCGTCGATGTCGATCGATCTCTACCGCGACGTGATCGAGCGAATCCGCGCGCGCAATCCGAAAATGATCATCAACCTGACGACCGGGCCGGGTGGCCGCTTCGTGCCGTCAGACGAAGATCCGAAGGTCGCCGGTCCCGGCACCACGCTGATGGCGCCGGAAAAGCGCGTCGAGCACGTCGAGATCTTAAAGCCTGAAATCTGCACGCTCGATCTCAACACCATGAATTCAGGCGGGCAGGTCGTGATCAACACGCCGCCGAACGTCCGCAAGATGGCGGCGCGGATGCGCGCAGTGGGCGTGCTGCCGGAGCTGGAGCTGTTCGATTCCGGCGACATTCACCTGGCGCGCGACCTGATTGCAGACGGGACCTTGCATGGCCCGCCGCTCTGCACGCTGGTGCTCGGCGTCAAATACGGTTTTGACCCGTCGCCGGAGACAATGCTTTATGCGCGCAACCTGTTGCCGGAGGCAGCGATCTGGGCCGGTTTTGGCATCGGCCGCTCGGAGTTTCCGATGGTCGCGCAGTCCTGGTTGCTCGGCGGCCATGTCCGCGTCGGCATGGAAGACAATCTCTATATGTCCAAGGGCGTGCTTGCCAAAAGCAACGCCGAACTCGTGGCCCACGCGGCACAAATCCTCAAGGATCTTGGCGCGACGGTCGCGACCCCCACCGAAGCGCGGGCGATGCTCAAGCTGTCCTGAGTTGCTTCTGAAGAGATGCGGCCTAGCCGCGTAACCTTTCGGCGCGGCGCGCAGGCGCGGCGCCTTCCGGGCTTTTGCTGGCAGTTGTCCGCACCGTCAGCGTCATCGCCGCAGCGTCGACGATGCGATCGATCACGGCCTCGACGTCGTCGACGTCGCACTGGCCATCCGAGAGCTTGGTCAGCCGCTCGGCGTCGCGCGTGGTCTGGTGCGCCATCGCGAGCGCAAAATGCAGGCCCCAATAGATATCGGCTTCGTCGCAATCGGGTAGCGCGCGGCGCATCGCCACTGCAAATTTCCGCAAATGATCGACTTCACGGTTCTTGATCCGTCGGATCGGCGGCACGGATTCGATCGAGGCGCGGATCATGAAGCGCGACGCCGTCGATCGTTCGTTTTCCGGTCCCAGGCAGCCGCGCAGGGTCGGGCCAATCAGCGCGTGCAGGATTGCTTTCACATCTGCACGCCCGCCGCCGGCCACTTCCGCCGCTTTCAGCTCAGTGAGCCGCTCGCGGTTGTTGGCGATGCCGCGGGTGACGAAGAGTTCGGCGATCAACTCGTCCTTGGAACCGAAATGATAGTTCACCGCCGCGAGATTGACACCCGCCGCCGCCACGATGTCGCGCAGCGTGACGTCGCCGAAGCCGCGCTCGGCATAAAGCCGTTCGGCGGCGTCCAGGATCAAAGCGCGGGTCCGATCTGACGGCATGAGGCGAGGGCCGTGTTGCAATTCAAACAATTGTATGAAACTATGGTTTGAACGCCCCGATGTCAATGCGGGACCAATCTTCCTGGCGCCTCGCCAGCGAAATTGATCCGGTGCATCGCGGGGCTTCTCGAAATGGACTTGCAGACACCCGCCGGCGGCGAGAAAGTCGCCGCCAATCAATTCTAGCCAAGATGAGGTACGCCCATGGACTTCACGATGTCGGAACGCCAGCGCGAATGGCTTAACCGGGTGCAGTCATTCATGAAAAATCACGTTCGTCCCGCGGTGCCGATCTACCGCAAGCAGGATGAGGAGGGCGCGCGCTGGAAGGTGATCCCTATCGTTGAGGAACTGAAGAAGAAGGCGCGGGCCGAAGGCCTCTGGAATATGTTCATGCCGCCGTCGTCTCATGAGGACGACGAATTCCGCGGCGCGGGATTGAGCAATCTTGAATATGCGCCGCTAGCCGAGGAAATGGGCCATATCGGTTGGGCCTCCGAAGTCTTCAATTGCTCGGCGCCCGATACCGGCAACATGGAGGTATTCATCCGCTATGGCAGCAAGGAGCAGAAGCGCAAGTGGCTGCGCCCCTTGATGGACGGCGAAATCCGCTCCGCGTTCCTGATGACGGAACCGGCGGTGGCTTCCTCCGACGCAACCAATATCGAAACGCGCATTGAGCGCGACGGCGATCATTACGTGATCAACGGCCGCAAGTGGTGGTCGTCGGGTGTCGGCGATCCCCGCTGCAAGATCGCGATCCTGATGGGCAAGACCGATCCGAAGGCGCCAAAGCATCAGCAGCAGTCGCAGATCCTGGTGCCGCTCGACACGCCCGGCATCACCGTCGAAAAGCTGTTGCCGGTGTTCGGCTTCGATGATGCGCCGCACGGTCACGCCCAGGTGCTGCTCGAGAACGTGCGCGTTCCCGCCAGCAACATCCTGCTTGGTGAGGGCCGGGGATTTGAGATCGCGCAAGGCCGTCTCGGTCCCGGCCGCATCCATCACTGCATGCGCACGATCGGCAAGGCCGAGGAAGCGCTGGAGAAGATGGTGAAGCGGTTGTCGTCGCGCACCGCCTTCGGCAAGAAGATCGTCGAGTATTCGATCTGGGAGCAGCGGATCGCGGAAGCCCGTACCGATATCGAGATGAACCGCCTGTTGTGCCTGAAGGCGGCCGACATGATGGACAAGGTGGGCAACAAGACCGCGCAGCTTGAAATCGCCATGATCAAGGTCGCGGCGCCCAACATGGCGCTCAAGATCATCGACCAGGCCATCCAGGCCTACGGCGCCGCCGGCGTTTCGGACGATGCGGGGCTGGCGCGGGACTATGCCTCGATGCGGACCATGCGGCTCGCCGATGGTCCGGACGAGGTCCACAACCGCGCCATTGCCAGGCTCGAGCTTCGGAAGTATGCCAACGCTCCGGCGAAATAACGAAGCGCTAACAGGCAGCGCTTCCTGTATCGTCATTCCGGGATGGTGCGGAGCGACAAAATTGGTATTCAATTTTGCGCTGAGCACCAGACCCGGAATCTCGAGATTCCGGGTTCGATGCTTGCGCATCGCCCCGGAATGACGGAGCGAAACGATTCAAGGGACCTCACCGTGGCCGAAGGCGTCAGAAACGACGATGAATTTTCCGGAACCAAACCGGTCGAGGAGCGGCACCGGATCGACGAGGTCAGCCTTGATGGCTGGATGCGTCAGCACGTCGAGGGCTATCAGGGGCCGCTGACCGTCCTGCAATTCAAGGGTGGCCAGTCGAACCCGACCTACCGGCTCGATACGCCGGCGCGTTCCTACGTGATGCGCCGCAAGCCGTTTGGAAAGCTGTTGCCCTCGGCGCATGCGGTCGACCGCGAATTCCGCGTGATTTCCGCGCTCGGTAAGCAGGGTTTTCCGGTCGCGAGGGCTTACGCGCTTTGCACTGACGACGCCGTGATCGGCGCGGCGTTCTACATCATGTCGATGGAAGAGGGGCGGGTATTCTGGGATCCGGCGCTGCCGAGCCAGACGCGCGAGGCGCGGCACGCCATCTTCAAGGACAAGATCGAGACGCTGGCCAAACTCCACACCTATGACCCGCAGGCGATCGGCCTCGGCGAATTCGGCAAACCCGGCAATTATTTCGCGCGCCAGGTCGATCGCTGGACCAAGCAATACCGCGCTTCCGAAACCAAGCACATTGAAGAGGTCGAAAAGCTGATCGAATGGCTGCCGCGCACCGTCCCGAACCAGGAGCGCGTCTCGATCGTTCACGGCGATTATCGTCTCGACAACATGATCTTCCACCCGACCGAGCCGCGGGTGATCGCGGTGCTGGATTGGGAGCTGTCGACGCTCGGCGATCCGATGGCTGATTTCACGTATCTGTTGATGCAATGGACCATGCCGGGTCTCGCCAATGCCGACCTTGCAGCGCTGAACATTCCGACGCTGGACGATGCCGCGCAAATCTATTGCCGCGTCACCGGCAGCGCAGTGCCGGACCTGAACTGGTATTTTTCCTACAACCTGTTCCGGCTTGCCTGCATCACGCAGGGCATTGCCGGGCGCATCCGCGATGGCACCGCGGCAAGCGCCAAGGCGATGGAATCAGCCGCGCGCACCGTGCCGCTCTCAAAGGCCTCCTGGGATTACGCACAGAAGGCAGGCGCGGTCTAAATCCAGGCCCGCCTGGCTCACCGCCATTTGGTGCGCTCGCGGATGCCGGCGAGTGCTGTTCGCGCGCCATTGATCACTTCCGTCGTGTCGATAGCGGTGAGCTTGCCGCCACGCTTGAGGATGCGGCCGTCGACCACGACCGTGTCGACGTTCTCCGGTGTCGTCGCCTCCAGCACGAGATGCGACGGGTCGATCACGACAGCCATGTTAAGCGCATTGGGGCTGATCATGATCAGGTCCGCGCGTTTTCCCGGCCTGAGCGAGCCGACCAGGTCTTCGATCCCCATGGCGCGGGCGCCTTCGATGGTGCCGAGCTCGAGCGCTCGTCGCGCCGTCATCTTGAATTCGTCCTCAGCGCGGGCGTTCTCGCAATCGCGCGCGAGTTTCAGCACGGCGAACAAATTGCAGCTTCCGGTCAAGGCCGCGGTATCAACCGAGATTCCGATTGGAATGCGCGTCGCCAATACTTCCGAGATCATCGGAAAGCCAAAGCCGATGCGCAGTTCAGATCCGGGCGACGTTGAGATCGAAGCACCTGATTTTTCGATCATCCCGAGTTCGGCGGGTGTAACGGCCAGCGCGTGGATGAGCTGAACGTCCTTGCCCATCAGGTTTGATTTATTGAGCAACTCGACCTGGCCGACCGCGCGATGCGCAGCCGACGCCACATGCACGCTGATGGGCAGCCCAAGCTTGCGCGCGTTGTCGAACTCCGGCTGATAGACCTCGGGCTTGATCGGACCGGCACGGAATTGTCCGCGCCATCCCATGCCGAGCGTCAACAGGCCTTCGTTCGAATAGTCCTTCCAGTTCCTGGCGAGCGTTTCGATCGGCGTCTGATCGGCCATCTGCGTGTCGGGCAGGCCCTGAGGCCAGCCACACGAATGCCGGGCGCGGATGCCGGCGCCTGCCAGCGCGCGGATATCTGCCTCCGCATGCGCCGTGCTCCGCACATTGTGACACCAGGAGTGCACGAAGGTCATGCCGGAGTTGATGGCTTCGGCCGCCGAAAGCCGCGTGCTCCGGAAAATGTCGTCCGGGGTCATCTGCTGGCCGAAGCGCGCGACCGTCGGGAAATAGCCTTCGTCCTTCTTGTCGCCGGCAAAACTGCGGAAAATCGTATTCCACATGTGCCAGTGGGTCTCGACCAGACCGGGCATCACGATCATGCCCGTTCCGTCGATCGTCTCGCCGCCGCTGGTGGCAGCTTTGCCAACGGCGACGATCTCGCCATCGCGCACATGCAGCGAGGCGCCGGGCATGTCGCCGAAGTCGCGCTCCATCGTCATGATATAAGCGTTGGTGATCGTGAACTCGCCACGAGCAGGCAGGCGGATTGAGCCGGTGGCGGCGCTTGGCGTCTGCGCCATCAGCGGCGATGAAAACAACCCCGCGGTGCCGAGCGCGGCGGCGCCGCGGATGAAGCCTCGCCTGCAAATTTCACACATTTGTTTCTCCCCGTCGGCGGCGCCGCCGATCACTTTGGCGCGGATCGTTTGTGACCGGGTATGTCGCCTGCGCCTTCTTACACCAATTAGCGGCGGCGAGGTGCGGTCTTCGCGGCAGCAACGCGGAATTGACGCCTTGCGGCTTCGCCCGTGACGCGGGCGGGCAGGGCAAATTTCCAGTCGTGATCCGCCATATTTCGTGACAAAATAAATATGCGTAGATGTCCGTTCGGTTACACGGAGATGTCGATGCGGATGGAATTTCAAGCGCGGCCACGTTCACTGGCCTGGTCCAATCCGCTGTCCTGGTGGTGGGCGATGCTGACGCTGGTCAGCGGCGTCAACGTCGCCGCGTGGGTTTTGATGTACCGGCAGCTACATGAGGCAAGCTCTTCCGGCCATGTGCCAGGCATGGAAATAATGCTGCTGCTCAGTGCGGCCTACGTGTTTGGCTGCGCCTTCCGCTCGCTGTTGCCACGCGCCGACGTGCAGCGGATCTGCCTGTTCGATACGTGGCTGTCGAGCGTTGCCGTCGGCCGCTCGGTCGCGACCGTGGCTGAAGTCTGTTTCGCCGCGCAGTGGACGATGATTCTCCGGCAATTGGGGACGATGACCGGCGCTGAGACCGCGGTGAATGCCGCTCTTGTGATCGTGCCGCTAATTCTGGTCGCGGAATGCTTCTCCTGGTATGCGGTTGTCACCACGAATTATCTCCTCAACGCGATCGAGAACTCACTTTGGGCAGTCGCCTTCTTCATTGCGGGCGTCGGACTTTGCCGGCTGCTGCCGGAATTTGACGGCGCAATCCGCGTCGCGCTCGCAGTCTCGGTTGTCGGCATCGTGATCTATCTCGCTTTTTTGATGACGGTCGACGTGCCGATGTACCGGAAGCGCTGGCGGACGGACGTTGCGCGCGGCAACCGGCGCTTGCGGCCGCTGGAAGGGTTGCGCGACGTGAGCACGCGCTGGGTCGTCACCCATGATCTTTCCGAATGGAAGGAAGAAATCGCGTGGATGTCGCTTTATTTCAGTGCGGCCGTCTGGGCGAGCCTCGCGCTATGCGTGTTCTACGCGATCGAAGGCCATATCGCCGGCACGCCGCCGGGTAACATAGGATAACAAGCGTCCCGCATTTCTTCGGATTTTTTAAAGCAATCGGCCAGCGCGGCGGCGCAAATGCGGTGCAATTCGGGCAGCGTCGTTTCGAGACTCGGCGTGATCGCTGCGGCGAGGCGATGCGCCGCAACAGATTCCCACTTTCGTCTCAAATCCGCCCTCGACTCAGATCACTCTGACTGCGGGTGGAAGAACTGGGGTCATGTTTCGGCTAATAAAGTATTGGGGAATTGGCCATGGTACCCGCACAACCGCACCAAAGCGTACTGGAAGAACTGGACGGATCGACATTTGGACCGGACGAATTTACCGACGACGATTATGCTGACGACGATGTCGTCTCATTGCTCGAAGAAAATGCAAGGCTGAGAAAACTCGTGGTTCGCCTATCGGAGATTGTGCTCCGAAATGTCGCCAACGAGCGATAGCCTTCAACGACTGACCATTCCTACAAAGATTTGGCAGGCTGCCTAAAACAGCCTGTCCGACGCAATTCGAGCGCCCTCGCTGAGGGCGCGCAACTTCGCCCACACGATATCTTCGGCCACACGGCCGGCGCCGGCTGCGGTATCGAACCCGCAATCGGTGCCGGCCGTGACGCGCGTCGGATCGCCGAGGGTTTTGGCAACGCGTTCGATCCGCTCGGCGACGACTTCCGGGTGTTCGACGAAGTTTGTCGTGGAATCGATAACGCCGGCGACCACGACCTGGTCGTCGGCGATCGCTTTTCCGCGGAGGCAGCGCACCTCGTGCGCGTGGCGCGGATTGGCGAAAGGCAATACCAACGCGCCGACATTCATGCGGGCGATCAGCGGCAGGATCTTCTCCAGCGCGACGTCACGGTCGTGCGGCCCTTCGTAATTGCCCCAGCAGACATGCATACGGACGTTTTCGCGCGGGATGTTGCGCAGGGCGTCGTTGATGGTCGCGACCACGCGCTCGACGAAGTCGAGAAAATCGCCGATCGGGCGGTCCTGGAACGAGATGTGATGTTCGAGCGCGAGGTCCGGGCAATCGAGCTGCAGCAGGAAGCCTTGTGACGCGATCGCCTCATATTCGACCTGAAGGGCACGGCCGACGGCTGCGAGATAAGCGTCTTCGGTGTCGTAATACTCGTTGCGGATCGCCGCCACCACGATGCCGGGCGAGGGGGCTGTGAGAAAGGCTTCGGTGAAACCGTTTGCGCCGGCGCGCTTGCGTCCCTCCAGCACGCCGCGGAAGTCGGTGCATTCGCGGCTGGCCTCGGCGAGGCCGACATATTTGATGTCGCCGATGACTTTCGGCGGCGCGAAATTGCTGACCATCTCCCTGCTGGCGAATTGCTGCTCCAGCGCGCGCTTGAAGACGGGATAGCCCTCGACGTCGGCGCGCGGCCAGCGCTTCCATGCCCCGCCAAAGCCGGTCATGCGGTGGCGGACATGAAGGAAAAAGCCCTCGCGTTGTTGCTCGCCGTTATTGCCGATGTCGATGCCGGCTTCGATCTGCTTGGGGACGATCTCCTGCAAGGCGGCATAACCGGCTCGTGCGATCTCCGCGGAATCGACCGGCTCGCCGCGCGAATGCATCGCATAAAGCTTCGTCAACGCCGGCGGGCGCGGCAGGCTGCCGGTGTGGGTGACGAGGATCCGGTCGTTGCTGCGCTGCATGGTATCTTTCGCTCCGATGTTATTTTTTTGTCACCAGTTGCCCGACGCCCGTCAATGGGATCCACTCTTCCGGCAGCGGCTGTTGTTGCTTTTTCAGGTCAGTTTCCAGTTCGTTGACGCGCTTGCCGGCTGATGTCATGGCTTGCGACGCGACGTTGTAGCGCTCGACCGCGCGTTGATCAGGAAAGACGAATTGTCCGGCGACGATTTTGAAGGAGCCCAGTTCGCCCGAAAGGAATGTGATGTACTTGTCGTAAGCACGATAATAGTCGACGCGTGCCGACAAAATGAGCGAAATGACGCTCAACGTCGTGGCTTGGCGTTGCGTAACGCCATGCAAAAGCTCGTCGGCGATTTCCCTTGGTACGTGAAGCGACACGGTCGCGCTTTCGATCTGCTCATGCTCTGCCTTCAGGATCGCGGCATAGCGCGGAAGAAACGCTGACGCATTCGCGGCCGCTGTCCCCAGATCGCGGCGGAAAGATTCGAGTTCGTCGCGGCTCACCGAGCCGAAATCAGGCTCCTTCGAAAGCCGCGGCGGCTCGATCTGGGCGGACAGCTGGTCGATCGCAGCTTGCGTGTTGGCGGCTACCTTGATCGCCTTGGCCATCAGCTGGAGAACGTTGTCCGAGGGATGCTGCCCGAGCGCGTTATCGAGTTCGCCGGGGTTGCTGATTCCCCGCAAGATCGCCTGGCCCTCTGGACTCGAACCGCGCTCCTGGAACTTGCTCAGATCGATCGACAAGGAAGCTGCCACCGTGAGCATAACAAGCAGTGCGAAGAAGGCTATCTGAATGCGGGCTGAACGCGGGGACATCGGATCAATCGCCACGGCGCGGGCGGGCGCCTTCAGCAGTGGTACTGTCGATGGCCTTCGAACTCAACGATAACAGCGGCGTGCGTGGTCGGCGCCGCGCTGGAATTCGTTTAGATCGGTTTGCCCGCATACGGCATGGAGGCGGTGAGGCCGCCGTCGACCGGAAACGCCTGGCCGTTGACATAGGACGCCTCGTCGCTGAGCAGGAACAGACCCATCGCCGCCAGTTCGTGCGGCTGGCCCGCGCGCTTCAAGGGGTTGAGTTGGCCGATCTTGTCCTGCGTGCCGCGCTCCTTGGCGCGGTCGAATACCGGCTTGGTCATGCTGGTCTCGATCAGACCGGGGCAGACGGCATTGATCCGCACGCCGGTTCCGGAGAGGGAGTAGGCGGTGGTTTGCACGAGACTGATCACACCGGCCTTGCTCGCCGCATAGGGGTGACCACTGGCGCCTGATTTGAGTCCTGCGACGGAGGCCGTGCAGACGATCGCGCCCGAGCCCTGCTTGATCATGTGTGGCATCGAGTGTTTGACGGCGAGAAACGGGCCGATCAGGTTGATGCGCAGGATTTCCTGCCAATGTTCCACGGTCTGCTCGGCGATCGGCACCAATCCGCCGCTGATGCCGGCATTGGCCCAGATCGCGTCCAATCTGCCGTAGCTGGCAATCGCCTTGCCGATGAATCCGATCACGTCCTTTTCGGAACCAGCGTCCGCCATCACGGCCTCCGCCGTGCCGCCCGCCTTAAGCACCTGGTCGACCGTTTCCTTCACGCCTTCGGTGCGATCGACCGCGATCAGTTTCGCGCCTTCCCGCGTGAAGAGCAGCGAGGCTGCACGTCCGATGCCGCTGCCGGCGCCAGTGATAATGACGGATTTGCCTTCGAGACGGCCCATCGGACTTCTCCTTGCCATGCATCGGCGTTTTCGCCTTGCGGAATGTTCAAACAACGTTTGAAACGTCGAAGTGACTTGAGGCGGCAAGTCCCCTGACGTACGAACACAACAATATTGAAGGGCTTTGGCGATGTCCAATCCGGGAAAATCGGCAGTGGTGACGACGCGATGGTGGTGGGTGCGCCACGCGCCGGTGCGCTCCGACGGCGGCAATATCTACGGCCAGACCGACATCGCCTGTGACACCAGCGATCGCTACGTGTTCGAGGCCGTGGCGAAAGTGCTGCCGCGTCACGCGGTATGGGTGGCGAGCAGTTTGATGCGCACGCACCAGACCGCAGAAGCGATCTGGAATACCGGCTTTCCAAAGCCGGCGACGATGGCAAAGGAAGCAGCCTTCGCCGAGCAGTATCTCGGAAAATGGCAGGGCACCAACCGCGCTGCGTTTCTCGCCAGCCGCCCGGCCGGCAGTCACTGGTTTGCCGACATCGCCGAACCCTCGCCGGGCGGCGAAAGTTTTATGGACCTCTATAACCGCGTCCGTGGCGCGATCGATCGGATCAATGTCGAGCATGCCGGACGCGATGTGATCGCGGTTGGACACGGCGGCACGATCAAGGCGGCGATCGGGCTGGCGCTGGGCGCACAGCCGGAAAAGGGCCTTGTCTTCGATGTCGACAATTGTTCGGTGACGCGGCTTGATTACATCAAGAGCGAAACGGTCAGCGTCTGGCGGCTGCCGATGGTCAACCAGCAGCCCTGGATCGCCGACGCGGCGCATAAGGCGATGCATCAACCGGCGGGGCCGGAGGTGACGACAAGCAAGCTTGCTTGATTGTCGTCATTCAAAAAATGGGAGTAGGCCACATGAACTTGTTCGACATGTCAGGAAAGGTTGCCGTCATCACCGGCTCTTCGCGCGGGATCGGGCGAGCCATCGCCGAGCACATGGCCGCTCACGGCGCCAGGGTCGTCATTTCCTCGCGCAAGAAGGCGGCCTGCGATGAGGTTGCGAAAGCGATCAACGACAAGGCCGGCAAGCAGGTCGCGCTTTCGGTTGCCGCCAACATCTCGACCAAGGATGATCTCAAGCATCTGGTCGGGGAGACCAACCGCACATTCGGCCCGATCGATACGCTGGTCTGCAACGCGGCTTCGAATCCTTACTACGGTCCGCAGGCCGGCATTTCCGATGACCAGTTCCGCAAGATCCTCGACAACAACATCGTCGCCAACCACTGGCTGATCTCGCTGGTCGTGCCGCAGATGATCGAGCGCAAGGACGGTTCGATCACCATCGTCTCCTCGATTGGCGGACTGAAGGGATCAACCGTGCTCGGCGCCTATGCGATTTCCAAGGCGGCGGACATGCAACTCGCGCGCAACCTCGCTTGCGAATACGGCCAGTACAACATCCGCGTGAATTGCATCGCGCCCGGCCTGATCAGGACCGACTTTGCGCGTGCGTTGTGGGAAAATCCGGAGACATTGAAGGCCTCCACCGCGCGTTCGCCGTTGCTCAGAATCGGCGAACCCGATGAGATCGCGGGAGCGGCGGTGTTTCTCGCTTCGCGCGCCGGCACGTTCACCACCGGGCAGACCATCGTGATCGATGGCGGCGCGACGATTAGTTGACGCGATAGAGCGCATCTCAGATGCGCAATTGCGCATCCGAGGGCGCACATTAGTGCGAACCCGGGATCTCAAGCCACGATGAAGGGCCTACTCCAGCGCGGCGTAGACGAGGTTGCGCACCAGCGTACGGGTATAGACACGCTGGCCCGGCGCCTGCGACATGAACAGGGCGAACAGGTCTTCCTTCGGATCGATCCAGAAGAAGGTGCCGCCCATGCCGCTCCAGAAGAACTGGCCGACCGAGCCCGAGAACGGCGCGATGCCTTCCTCGGTGCGCACGCCAAAGCCGAGACCGAAACTGTGGCCGGGCTGGGTCAGCGTGCCCTTGATCTCGACGGACGGATCGAGGTGATCGGACGCCATGAATTCCAGCGTCTTGCGGCCGATGATCCTCGTGCCATCGAGTTCGCCGCCGTTGAGCAGCATCTGCGCGAAGCGCGCATAGTCCATGGTGGTAGAGACGAGACCGCCGCCGCCGGATTCCATCACCGGCTTTTCCAGCATGTTGAAGAGCTGGATCTTGTCGCCGTTCCAGGGATCCGTTGCGAACGGTTCGGCGAGGCGAGGGGCGTTTCCGGCCTCGGCATGGAAGGCGGTTTCGGTCATTTGCAGCGGCGCCAGAATGCGCTCGGTGAGGAATGTGCCGAGTGCTTTTCCGCTGACGACCTCAATGACGCGGCCGAGAATGTCGGTCGAGCGGCTGTAATTCCACTCCGCGCCGGGCTGGCAGATCAGCGGCAGGCTCGCGACCAGAGCCGCGTGCTCGGCATTCGTTATCTTGCGGCTGCGAACCCGCGATTGCTGATAGAGCTGTTGCACCAGGCCGTTGCCGGTGTGTTCATACGTTATTCCCGAGGTGTGGCGCAGCAGATCCTGAATGGTAATCGCCCGCTTCACCGGCACGAGATCAAGCTTGCCGTTGTCCTCGACGCCGACCTTCTGCTCAGCAAATTCCGGAATGAATTTGGAAAGCGGATCGTCGAGCAGGAAGCGACCTTCCTCGAGCAACATCATGACGCCGATGGAAACGATCGGCTTGGTCATGGAAAAGATGCGGAAGATCGAATCCTGCGCCATGGCGCGGCTTTCGGCCGGATTTTGCTTGCCCAACGCCTCGAACCAGCCGATCTGGCCGCCTCTTGCAACCATGATGGTCGCGCCCGGCATGGTTCCCTTGTCGATCTCGCGCCGGAAAACGTCCGACATCCGCTGCAGGCGCGAAGGCGACAGCCCCAGCGATTCCGGCTTGGCTTCCGGCAAGGGCGGAGTTTGCGGCCGGGTGGCTGGCTTCGTGGCGGTTTGCGCGGACATGGCGGTCTCCCCCTAATCTTGTCGTTGTTGCTCACTCTAATCTTTGGCGCGGCCGGACCGGAAGAACAAGAGCACGCAAAGGTCATATGGCCGCTTCGCCCTTGCCATCGGGCCGTGGCCTATGCTTGAAACGGCGCGGATCGGGCGGCGACGCCGTCCGTACAGGAGTGTAGCTCAATTGGTAGAGCACCGGTCTCCAAAACCGGGGGTCGCAGGTTCGAGCCCTGCCACTCCTGCCAGCTAAATCAATATTTTAGCTGCCGCGCGGGTCGCGTGCGCCCGGCGCCGCCTCGTTAACGGATCGTTAACCGTCTAAGCCGATGCTTTCCTTCAAAGGCGCGGTGGAATCGGATTCCTGAGCCGACAACTGCACAAGAAAGCCGGCGGCGTAACGCCCGCCGGCTTTCTTACGTTTCAAATGTGGTCACATCTTTTCTCGTTTTCTCGCAAATCCGCATAGCGAGTTGCGCCGCTGTTCCATTCCCCGTATCCGGAACTGCGGGGAACAGGGGAACGAACGGCTTTCGTCGGCGATTGTCCGGTACCCGCTTTGTCGGGTTCGTCTTCATGCAAATGAGGGAGCAATCCTGATGAAACTGATATCGCTGGCTTTGGGCCTTGTGGCTGCATGTGTTGCTACCGCCGCGTCGGCCGAAACGGTCAATCTCACCGGCACGTACCAGTGCATCCAGATGTGCCGCGACGGCATGATCGGTGCGCCGACCTTCGTCACGCAGAATGGCGATTCCGTAAGCCTCACCACGGAAACGGGTGCGACATTCCACGCCTGGCCGGACTGGAACGCGCCCGCGAGCCGGCTCTGGATCGACGCCAAGGACGAAAGCGCGGTCTATTCGCCCGACGGCATGCGCATTCAGTTCGACGATGGCCGGGTTTGGCAGCGCGCTTTGCCGCCGGTCGTGCTCGGCCGCGCGCCGGTCGTCTATTACGGCAGGTAGCTTGAAGTAGTTTGATGGCCGGGCTGGCGCACGTCGCGCTGTGCCCGGCCTTTGACCCGGGCTTTGCGCTCGCCTGCAAGATCAATGGCTTGCCGCAAATGCCTGGCAGGGCGTCCGAGCTGTGCCGGTACCGTCCTGCCTTGACCTTTGACCCCTTCCGCAGTACATACCGGCCACCTGCTGCCGGCCCGTTAATCGCGGATATCCGGCGCGGCTTTAAAACCCCCGAACAATCGAGCCCGCATGTCGGCTCAACCTTCAAAGAGAGGGCTGGGCGCAAGAGGGCTGTTCGGATTCCCTACAGTTCAACGGTTTTAGCTCGTCTGACGACGGATGCGGATATCTAACGATGGCGACAAGCCCGTTTAAATTCTTGCAGGAAGTTCGCTCGGAGACCAACAAGGTCACCTGGCCGACCCGGCGCGAAACCATGATCACCACCATCATGGTGTTCGTCATGGTTGCGCTCGCCTCGATCTTCTTCTTCTTCGCCGATCAGATCATCCGATATTTGGTCACATTGGTTCTGGGCATCCACTGATGGAAAGCATCGCAACACAAACGATGGACAGGCGTTGGTACATCGTCCACGCCTATTCGAATTTTGAAAAAAAAGTCGCTGAATCGATCCGCGAACAGGCCAAGCAGCGCGGGCTCGAAGACCTGTTCGAGCAGGTGCTGGTGCCGATCGAGAAGGTCACGGAAATCCGCCGCGGCCGCAAGATCGACGCCGAGCGCAAGTTTTTCCCGGGCTACGTGCTGGTCAAGATGAAGCTGACCGACGAGGCCTTTCACCTCATCAAGAATACCCCGAAAGTAACGGGTTTCCTCGGCGCGGAAAACAAGCCGATGCCGATTTCGGAAACCGAGGCGATGCGCATCCTGCATCAGGTGCAGGAAGGCGTCGAGCGCCCGAAAGCGTCGGTCTCGTTCGAGATCGGCGAGAATGTGCGCGTGGCCGACGGCCCGTTCGCCTCGTTCTCGGGTGTCATCGAGGAAATCGACGAGGCGCGCTCGCGCGTGAAGGTCGCGGTGTCGATCTTCGGCCGGGCCACGCCGGTCGAACTGGAATTCGCTCAGGTCGAAAAGGTGACCTGATCTTTCTTTTCACCTCTCCCCGCCTGCGGGGAGAGGCAATAGGCCGCCTTTGGCGGCCGTTCTAATAAGAAGGACGCCGAAGCCTAGCTTCGGCTATGTCGTTCTTACGATCCGGGCGAGGGGCGTTTCACGCGTTCAGTGTTTGAGGCTGCCCCTCACCCCGACCCTCTCCCCGCAAGAGCGGGGCGAGGGAGCAGGAAGAGGACGTGGGAGGAGAGGGCGGCCGCCAGCCGCACTTGAACCGAACCACGAACCTGAAACCGCCGCTCTTCACGGATCGGCACAACAGGAGTGAGATATGGCAAAGAAAGTGACCGGATACCTGAAATTGCAGGTCCCGGCGGGGGCGGCCAATCCGTCGCCTCCGATCGGTCCCGCGCTTGGTCAGCGCGGTCTCAACATCATGGAATTCTGCAAGGCGTTCAACGCGCAGACGCAGAAGGAAGAAAAGAACACCCCGATTCCGGTGGTCATCACCATTTACGCGGACCGTTCCTTCACTTTCGAGATGAAGACGCCGCCGATGTCCTTCTTCCTCAAGAAGGCCGCCAAGATCGAGTCCGGTTCGAAAGCACCGGGCCGCGACAAGGCCGGCAAGGTGACACGCGCGCAGGTGCGCGAGATCGCCGAGAAGAAGATGAAGGATCTCAATTGCGACACCATCGAGTCGGCCATGAAGATGGTCGAGGGCTCGGCCCGCTCGATGGGTCTGGAAGTGGCGGGGTAATCGGTCATGGCAATCGGAAAACGCACCACGAAGGCTCGCGAGGGCGTCGATCGCGAGAAGCTCTATCCGCTCGCGGAGGCCGTCAAGATGGTCAAGGAGCGCGCCAAGGCGAAGTTCGACGAAACCGTCGAGATCGCGATCAACCTCGGCGTCGATCCCCGTCACGCCGACCAGATGGTTCGCGGCGTGGTGACGCTGCCGAACGGCACCGGCCGCACCTTGCGCGTCGGCGTGTTTGCGCGTGGCGCCAAGGCGGATGAAGCCAAGGCTGCCGGCGCTGACGTCGTCGGCGCCGAAGATCTCGTCGAGAAGGTGCAGGGCGGCACGATCGATTTTGACCGCTGCATCGCCACCCCCGACATGATGCCGCTGGTCGGCCGTCTCGGTAAGGTGCTCGGTCCGCGCGGCATGATGCCGAACCCGAAGATCGGCACGGTGACGATGGACGTCACCGGTGCAGTCAAGGGCGCCAAGGGCGGTTCGGTCGAGTTCCGCGTCGAGAAGGCCGGTATCGTCCAGGCCGGAATCGGCAAGGCTTCGTTCCCGGCAGAAAAGCTCGTCGAGAACGTCAAGGCGCTGACGGATGCGGTCGCCAAGGCGAAGCCCGCAGGCTCGAAGGGCACCTACATTCAGCGCGTCGCGGTCTCCTCCACGATGGGACCGGGCGTGAAGGTCGAGCCGGGAAGCATTCTCGGCTGAGATTTTTAAATGGCGGATCGACCGGAAGGAGCGGAATCGGGCAACCGGTTCCGCTCTTTTCTTATGATCGGTCTGGTGGTCCGATTCTAACATTCGCATTGCGAGCTCGCGGCCAAGTGGGTAGCGCATGTCAAATCCACTCGACTGGCGACTTGAGAGGGACGCATGCCCGAGAAGGTGTTGATCTACTCGAAATTTCCCAAAACGCTGATGGTGCGGATCGGCGAGCGATTTGAATTGCTGGACGCAGCCGGCAAGCAGCCGGGCGAGGTTTTTTCCGCCGAACAGCTTTCGACTGTTCGCGCCATGATCACGGCCGGCGGCACGCAGCTTCCGGGCGACGTCATGGACACCTTGCCAAAGCTCGCGGCGATCGTCTGCTACGGCACCGGTTATGACGGCGTCGATCTTGCGGCGGCCAAAGAACGCAACATCGCCGTCGGCAACAGCCCGGGAGCGAATGCCGCCAGCGTCGCCGATCTCGCGGTGACCCTGATGCTGACCGCGACACGGCGAATCATTCCGGCCGACGCTTTCGTGCGCGATGGCAGCTGGGCCGCGTCAAAACCGTCGCCGCTATTGCGTGCAGTGCCAGGCAATCCCGGCCGCCGGATTGGCATCTACGGTATGGGCGAAATCGGCCGCAAGATCGCCGCGCGAATGGCGGCGTTCGAAACCGAGGTCGGCTATTTCAGCCGGACGAAGCATGATCTGCCGTATCGCTACTTCGACAGCCTGGAGCGGCTTGCCGACTGGTGCAACGTATTGATGATTGCGGTGCGCGCCGGCGCCGACACCCATCACGCCGTTAACGCCGGTATCCTGAAAAAACTTGGGCCCGACGGTTACGTCGTCAACATCGCACGCGGCTCGGTCATCGATGAGGCGGCGCTGACCGCCGCTTTACAGAATAATGTCACCGCCGGTGCCGGACTTGATGTGTTCGAGAAGGAGCCGCATTCGCCTAGCGCTTTGGCCGCGCTGCCGAACGTGGTGCTGACGCCGCATGTCGGCGGGCATACGACCGACTCGCACGCCGCGATGCAGGATTGCGTGATCGCCAATCTCGAGGCGTTTTTCGCCGGACGGCCGCTGGAATACCCGGTGCGTTGATTCCGAAGGGTTGCCGGAACTTCACTGCCGGGGCTGGACCGGCGCGTAACCCAGCTTGTCGGGATTGCGAACGAGATAGATCGCCGCGATCTTCGCGCCGTCGGTGCTGATGCTCAAACTGTGATCGAGTTCGCCGTCCATGTAGAGCAGGGCGCCGATGCCGCCGTTGATCATGGCAGGCTCGATGCGGATGTCCTGGCCCGTAGCCTTGGCCTTGCCGGCCACGCTGATAAAGAAGCGCGCAACCTTGTCGGCGCCGTAAATCGGATTGAGCGCCGCTGTCTTGCGTCCGCCACCGTCGGTTACCGCGACCGCATCTTCGCGCAACAGGCCGGTCAATTGCGACATGTCACCGTTGACCACGGCTTCCAGGAATGCCTGCAACAGATGCGCGTGGCTGTCGGACGCTGCCGGCGGCGGCCGCTCGTTGCGCACCGCGCGGCGGGCTCGCGTCGCCAGTTGCCGGCAGGCCGGCTCGCTGCGGCCGATCATCGCGGCGATGTCGGAAAACGGAATGTCGAAGACGTCGTGCAGCAGGAACGCAGCGCGCTCCTGCGGCGACAGTCGGTCGAGCGCAAGCAAGAGCGCAAAGGACAGGTCGTCGGCGAGTTCGGTCGCCGCTTCCGTCGACAGGCCATCGGTGTCGAAGACCGGCTCGGGAAGCCAGGGGCCGACATAGATTTCGCGTTGCGCCTTCGCGCTCTTGAGTCGGTCGAGGCAGAGCCGCGTCACGATGGTGACGAGAAAGGCCTCGGGGTTACGAACGTCGTCGGCGCCGATGAATCGGAGATAGGCGTCCTGCACGACGTCTTCGGCATCGCTGCGGCTGCCGAGCATGCGATAGGCAAGCCCAAGCAGCCGCCGCCGATATGGCGCAATTGGATCGCTCTCACGCGGCCTGCTTGACGACATCGATCTGCTTTCCGTCGATGGTAATTCGCCGGCATTCCCTGGCATAGCCAAGGGCTGCTTTCATCATCGGATACATCCGGCCCATTTGCAGTGCGAAGGCGAGGTCGATCACGCCTTTCTCGCCCCATTGGGCACGAACGGCGTCGCGGTGCTCGTCTTCGTCGGCCGATCGCCGCACGATCGCGTCGGCAAACCGGAAGGCAAGAACGGCGCTGTCGTTCATGGCGCGGACATCGCGGCGCACGACCGCCTCGACCTGGTCTTTGGGGATGCCGGCCTCAAGGGCCATGTCGACGACAAGCTGCGCACACGGTCCGCAATCCTCTGCTTTGGCGCCGACCAGTCCAGCGGCGAAACTGGCCTCGACGGGAACCACTTCGCGGTGGCGGGAGGCCTTCATCAGCGGTGCGAATTTGAAGAAGGCCGCGGGCGATTCCCGCAGCAGCATGTCGAGATAGCTGGTGTCATAGCCATAGCGCTGACGGAATCTGCGCAAGATGCGCCGTGCAAAAAAGCTTCGCATGATTTTCTCCTTGTCTGGAAGGGCGGAATAGAGCGCGAGTGCGGATGGGAGCACCACGGCAACAACGTCGAACGCGGCGTGATGGTCGTGGCCTGCCACGATGCTTGCGAGATGAATGAGGCCATGGGCGGCGAGGAAACCGGCGCCCGCGATCGCCGCCGGCCAGAAGGCGGGTCGCCACGCCCGAACAGCCAGCGCGAGACCGGCAACGAGGAATGCCGCGCCGATGTCCTGCACAAAGTGCGGATTGAACGGGCCGGTTTCCGTCGCACCCGGCACGGTTTTGAACCAGAACGGTCCTGCGAACAGCATCATCAGGCCGTTCGTGACGTTCAAAACCGCCAGGATCGCTGCCAATACTCGCCGCATGAGGACCTCCATGAACCCCAGACGAACGAGGGAGGTCCGATGTGACAGCCGTGGGCGATTTTTTGGTGTATTTGCGCCAGGTCGAAATTAGCCCTTGGCAAGACCGGAAAGACCCGCTAAACACCGCGCTTCCGGACGTGCTGGCGAATTGCTGGCACGTCTGTGCTCGCATTCCAAAAGAGAACGAATAGGAGACTTTTCCTTTCAGGACATTCCGTATGGGTGGCTCGAAAGGAAGGGAAAGCCGTCGTTTGAAGGGAAGACGGGCAGGGCTAGGCCGGTTTGCCGGCGTATCCCGATCCTGTCCAAGACTACAGGCGCCAGAGATAAACGTAAGTTTCTCAATGGCTTAATTGCTCAGCCTGTACAGACGGGTGAAGACCAGATTTTTGACCCCCGAGGCTGCGGCTCGCCGTGGCTTTTCAAGGGGTGTTTGGTTCGAACCTCGACGTCCCGCGACCTCAAAATGGCTCGGGAGGGCAGGCGTTTCAATGTCGTTCTGCCCGACGGTCCTGAGAGGCTTTGCGTCTTTTGAGGTCTGATTGGAGCGGAACGATGGGTGCAACCCGGCGGTCCTGCCTCAGGCTTTAGGACCGCCAACCGGAGAGAGCTTGCTGTGGAAAGAGCGGCAAAAAAGGGCGCGGTCGAGGAGCTGAACGGTCTGTTCAAGACCACGAGCGTCGCGGTCGTTGCTCATTATTCCGGCCTCACCGTTGCCCAGATGCAGAAGCTGCGCATGCAGATGAAGCACGCGGGCGCCTCGGTGAAGGTCGCGAAGAACCGTCTCGCCAAAATTGCTCTTGAAGGCACTGACGTCGTTGCTATCGGCTCCCTGTTGAAGGGGCCGACCGTGATCGCGACTTCCAACGATCCGGTAGCGGCGCCGAAGGTTGCCATCGAATTCGCCAAGACGAACGAGCAGTTCGTCATTCTCGGCGGTTCGATGGGTAAAACCGTCCTGAATGTCGATGGCGTGAAGGCGCTTGCCTCGCTGCCGTCGCTCGATGAACTGCGCGGAAAGATTGTCGGCCTCCTGGTGGCGCCGGCGACCAAGCTCGCTCAGCTCTCGAATGCGCCCGCGGCCAAGCTCGCGCGCGTCATTCAGGCTCATGCCTCAAAGAGCGAAGCGGCCTGACGGCTCTCGCAAAACACATAAACCCTGGTTCGAACCGATACGTTTAAGGAAACAGATCAATGGCTGACTTGCAGAAGATTGTTGACGACCTCTCGAGCCTGACCGTGCTCGAAGCGGCCGAACTCGCCAAGCTCCTCGAAGAGAAGTGGGGCGTCTCGGCGGCTGCGGCCGTGGCGGTTGCCGGCCCCGCGGCTGCCGGCGGTGCTGCGGCGCCGGCTGAGGAAAAGACCGAGTTCACGGTCGTTCTCGCCGCCTCCGGCGACAAGAAGATCGAGGTCATCAAGGAAGTCCGCGCCATCACCGGCCTCGGCCTCAAGGAAGCCAAGGACCTCGTCGAAGGCGCCCCGAAGCCGGTCAAGGAAGGCGTCAACAAGGACGAAGCCGACAAGATCAAGGCCCAGCTTGAGAAGGCTGGCGCCAAGGTGGAATTGAAGTAAGCGCAGCTTCTTCAATTCCATCCCCGGACGAGCGCAGCGCGATCCGGGGATCTGGTGCAAAGACGTGGATGGCCGGGTCAAGCCCGGCCCATGACGGAAAAAGGATCTTCCCCCGGGTTCCACCCGGCGGGCGTCTTACACGAGAAAGTGTGGGGATTGGTGGGGATACCCCTCGAATTTCCGCGATCGCTGCCCCATATCGGGGCGGCAGCACGAAAGCACGGCAGGCGGAAGGGATCGCAAGTTCCCAGCGCAGGCCGTTGGGAGACAGGCAATTTCGGGCTTTGCAGTCCGTAACGAAGCGGTTTTAGACGTGCGGGTGCGCTAAAGCGCTCCGCGCGTCGCTTTGCGTTCTTTGAGAACCGGATACTTCTATTCAGGATTTTGACTTCCTGATGAGGGCGAGCTGGGCCGAAGAACGATTTGAAATTCAACTCCGAAGGCGACCCCGCGCTTTCGGAAAGGTCCGCTCCTCAAAAGGGCGGCGAAACGAGAGGCCACGATGGCGCAACAGACGTTCACCGGTCGCAAACGCGTTCGCAAGTTTTTCGGACACATCAAGGAAGTAGCAGAGATGCCGAACCTCATCGAGGTTCAGAAGGCGTCCTATGACCAGTTCCTGATGGTAGACGAGCCGCAGGGCGGCCGTCTCGACGAAGGCTTGCAGGCGGTCTTCCGCTCGGTATTTCCGATTTCGGATTTCTCCGGCACCTCGATGCTGGAGTTCGTGCGCTATGAATTCGAACCGCCGAAATATGACGTCGACGAGTGCCGCCAGCGCGGCATGACCTTCGCTGCGCCCTTGAAGGTGACGCTGCGCCTGATCGTGTTTGATATCGATGAGGAGACCGGCGCGAAGTCGGTGAAGGACATCAAGGAGCAGGACGTCTACATGGGCGACATCCCGCTCATGACGATGAACGGCACTTTCATCGTCAACGGTACCGAGCGCGTCATCGTCTCCCAGATGCACCGTTCGCCGGGCGTGTTCTTCGACCACGACAAGGGCAAGACGCATTCCTCCGGCAAGCTGCTGTTTGCCGCGCGCGTCATCCCGTATCGCGGTTCCTGGCTCGACATCGAGTTCGACGCCAAGGACATCGTCTATGCGCGTATCGACCGTCGCCGCAAGATTCCGGTGACGTCGCTGATGTTCGCCCTTGGACTCGATGGCGAGCAGATCCTTTCGACCTTCTACAAGAAGATCAACTACAAGCGCGGCAAGGAAGGCTGGCGCGTGCCGTTCGACGCTGCCCGTTTCCGCGGCTACTCGACGGTCAACGACCTGATCGACGCCGACACCGGCAAGGTGGTACTGGAAGCCGGCAAGAAGCTTACCGTGCGCGCCGCGCGCCAGCTCCAGGAAAAGGGGCTGAAAGCGCTGCGGATGTCGGATGAGGAACTGGTCGGCAACTACCTCGCCGAGGACCTCGTCAACCCGAAGACGGGCGAGATCCATGCCGAGGCCAGTGAGGAAATCACTGACAAGCTGATGAAGGCGCTGAACGAGCAGGGCTACAAGGAACTGCCGATTCTCGACATCGACCACGTCAATGTCGGTCCCTACATCCGCAACACGCTGCATGCCGACAAGAACATGACGCGTGAAGATGCGCTGTTCGACATCTACCGCGTGATGCGTCCGGGCGAGCCGCCGACGCTGGATTCGGCGCAGGCCATGTTCCAGTCGCTGTTCTTTGACTCCGAACGCTACGACCTTTCCGCGGTCGGCCGCGTCAAGATGAACATGCGCCTCGAACTCGATGCGCCCGACACCCATCGCACGCTGCGCAAGGAAGATATCCTCGCCGTCATCAAGACACTGGTCGACCTGCGCGACGGCAAGGGCGAGATCGACGACATCGATCACCTCGGCAACCGCCGGGTGCGTTCGGTCGGCGAGCTCATGGAAAACCAGTACCGCATCGGCCTGCTCCGCATGGAGCGCGCCATCAAGGAGCGCATGTCGAGTGTCGATATCGACACCGTGATGCCGCAGGATCTGATTAACGCGAAGCCGGCGGCGGCCGCCGTACGCGAGTTCTTCGGCTCCTCGCAGCTCTCGCAGTTCATGGACCAGACCAACCCGCTGTCGGAGATCACCCACAAGCGGCGCCTGTCGGCGCTTGGCCCGGGCGGTCTGACCCGCGAGCGCGCCGGCTTCGAGGTGCGCGACGTGCATCCGACGCATTACGGCCGCATCTGCCCGATCGAAACGCCGGAAGGTCCGAACATCGGTCTGATCAACTCGCTGGCGACGTTCGCGCGCGTCAACAAATACGGCTTCGTCGAAACGCCTTATCGCAAGGTCAAGGACGGCCGCGTCACTGACGAGGTGGTGTATCTGTCGGCGATGGAGGAGGGGCGTCATCACGTCGCTCAGGCCAACGTCGCGCTCGATAACCGCGGCCGCTTCACCGACGATCTCGTGGTCTGTCGCCATGCCGGCGACGTGGTCATGATCTCGCCGGACAAGGTCGACTACATGGACGTGTCGCCGAAGCAGCTCGTTTCGGTCGCCGCGGCGCTGATCCCGTTCCTCGAGAACGACGACGCCAACCGCGCACTGATGGGCTCGAACATGCAGCGTCAGGCCGTGCCTCTGGTGCGCGCCGAAGCGCCGTTCGTCGGCACCGGCATGGAAGGCGTGGTCGCCCGTGACTCCGGCGCTGCGATTGCCGCACGCCGCACCGGCGTGATCGACCAGATCGACGCCACCCGTATCGTCATCCGCGCCACCGAAGATCTCGATCCGACCAAGTCGGGCGTCGATATCTACCGGCTGATGAAGTATCAGCGCTCCAACCAGTCGACCTGCATCAACCAGCGTCCGCTGGTGAAGGTCGGCGACGTCGTCAAGAAGGGCGACATCATCGCTGACGGTCCGTCGACCGATCTCGGCGAACTCGCGCTCGGCCGCAACGTGCTGGTCGCGTTCATGCCGTGGAACGGCTACAACTTCGAAGACTCGATCCTGCTCTCCGAGCGGATCGTGAAGGACGACGTCTTCACCTCGATCCACATCGAGGAATTCGAGGTGATGGCCCGCGACACCAAGCTCGGTCCTGAGGAAATCACCCGCGACATTCCGAACGTTTCGGAAGAAGCGCTGAAAAACCTCGATGAAGCCGGCATCGTCTATATCGGCGCCGAAGTTCGCGCCGGCGACATCCTGGTCGGCAAGATCACGCCGAAGGGCGAGAGCCCGATGACGCCGGAAGAAAAGCTCCTGCGTGCCATCTTCGGCGAAAAGGCCTCCGACGTTCGCGACACCTCGCTGCGCGTGCCTCCGGGCGTGCAGGGCACGATCGTGGAAGTTCGCGTCTTCAACCGCCACGGTGTCGACAAGGACGAGCGTGCGCTCGCGATCGAGCGGGAAGAGATCGAGCGTCTGGCCAAGGACCGCGACGACGAACAGGCGATCCTCGACCGCAACGTCTACAGCCGTCTCGCCGAGCTCCTGGAAAACCGCCAGGGCATCGCCGGACCGAAGGGCTTCAAGAAGGACACCAAGATCACGCGCGCCGTGCTCGAAGAGCATCCGCGTTCGCAGTGGTGGCTGTTTGCGTCGCCCAACGACAAGCTGATGGCCGAAATCGAGGCCATGCGGAAGCAGTACGACGAGTCGAAGAAGGGGCTGGAACAGCGCTTCCTCGACAAGGTCGAGAAGTTGCAGCGTGGCGACGAGTTGCCGCCCGGCGTGATGAAGATGGTCAAGGTCTTCGTCGCGGTGAAGCGCAAGATCCAGCCCGGCGACAAGATGGCCGGCCGTCACGGCAACAAGGGTGTGGTGTCCAAGATCGTCCCGATCGAGGACATGCCGTTCCTCGAGGACGGCACCCATGCCGACATCGTGCTCAATCCGCTCGGCGTGCCTTCGCGCATGAACGTCGGTCAGATTCTCGAGACCCATCTCGGCTGGGCCTGCGCCGGCCTTGGCAAGCGCATCGGCCAGACGGTCGACGCTTACCTCAGCAAGCAGGATACCAAGCCGCTGAAGGAGACCTTGAAGAAGATCTACGGCGATGAAGAGACGATCAAGTCGCTCAACGATGGCGAGTTGATCGAGCTTGGCCGTAACCTGAGCCACGGCGTGCCGATCGCGACGCCGGTGTTCGATGGCGCCAAGGAAGCCGACATCGAGGAAATGCTGAAGATGGCAGGCCTCGACGCCTCGGGCCAGTCGACCGTCTATGACGGACGAACGGGCGATGCCTTCGACCGCAAGGTGACAGTGGGCTACATCTACATGCTCAAGCTGCACCATCTGGTCGACGACAAGATCCATGCGCGCTCGATCGGTCCGTACTCGCTCGTCACCCAGCAGCCGCTGGGCGGAAAGGCGCAGTTCGGGGGCCAGCGTTTCGGCGAAATGGAGGTCTGGGCGCTGGAAGCCTACGGCGCAGCCTACACCTTGCAGGAAATGCTGACGGTGAAGTCGGACGACGTCGCCGGCCGTACCAAGGTGTACGAGGCAATCGTTCGCGGCGACGACACGTTCGAGGCGGGTATTCCAGAATCCTTCAACGTGCTGGTCAAGGAAATGCGTTCGCTGGGCCTCAACGTCGACCTGCACAATTCGAAGGCGGGCGCGGCGCCGACCTCGGAGGCTGCCGAGTAAGCACAGATATCGTACCCGGCGCGTGGAAAGCGCGCCGGGTATTCGCAGTCCGCGCTTTCAGCCGAAGGCGCGTGTGGCTGAATGAGGAATTTCGAATTTGCTGCCGGTGACGATCGGCACGCGAGGAGAAGACGATGAACCAGGAAATTATGAATCTGTTCAACCCGACGACGCCGGCTCAGGTCTTTGACCAGATCCGGATCTCGATCGCGTCGCCGGAAAAGATTCTGTCGTGGTCTTATGGCGAAATCAAGAAGCCGGAGACCATCAACTACCGCACCTTCAAGCCGGAGCGCGACGGACTGTTCTGCGCCCGCATCTTCGGGCCGATCAAGGACTACGAGTGCCTGTGCGGCAAGTACAAGCGGATGAAGTACAAGGGCATCATCTGCGAAAAGTGCTCGGTCGAGGTGACGCTGTCGCGCGTCCGGCGCGAGCGCATGGGCCATATCGAACTGGCGGCGCCCGTCGCCCACATCTGGTTTTTGAAGTCGCTGCCATCGCGCATCGGCCTTCTGCTCGATATGACGCTGAAGGATCTCGAGCGGATTCTCTACTTCGAATACTACGTCGTGCTTGAGCCGGGCCTGACCTCGCTGAAGGACCGTCAGCTGTTGTCGGAAGACGAGTACCTGAAGGCGCAGGACGAGTTCGGCCAGGATTCCTTCACCGCCATGATCGGTGCGGAGGCGATCCGCGAGCTCCTGAAGGGGCTTGATCTCGAGAAGCTCGAGGTCTCCCTGCGCAGCGAAATGCAGGAGACCGACTCCGACATCAAGCACAAGAAGTTCGCCAAGCGGCTCAAGATCGTCGAGGCCTTCCGCTATTCCGGCAACAAGCCGGAGTGGATGATCCTGACCGTGGTGCCGGTGATCCCGCCTGACCTGCGGCCGCTGGTGCCGCTCGATGGCGGCCGCTTTGCGACCTCGGACCTCAACGACCTCTACCGCCGCGTCATCAACCGCAACAACCGCCTGAAGCGGCTGATGGAGCTGCGTGCGCCCGACATCATCATCCGCAACGAAAAGCGAATGCTGCAGGAGGCGGTCGACGCGCTGTTCGACAACGGTCGCCGCGGTCGCGTCATCACGGGCGCAAACAAGCGTCCGCTGAAGTCGCTCGCCGACATGCTCAAGGGCAAGCAGGGCCGTTTCCGTCAGAACCTGCTTGGCAAGCGCGTCGACTATTCCGGCCGTTCGGTGATCGTGGTCGGTCCCGAGCTGCGCCTGCATCAGTGCGGCCTGCCGAAGAAGATGGCGCTCGAGCTGTTCAAGCCGTTCATCTATTCGCGGCTCGACGCCAAGGGTCTCTCCACCACGGTGAAGCAGGCCAAGAAGCTGGTCGAGAAGGAGCGTCCGGAGGTCTGGGATATCCTGGACGAGGTGATCCGCGAGCATCCGGTGCTGCTCAACCGCGCGCCGACGCTGCACCGCCTCGGCATCCAGGCGTTCGAGCCGGTCCTGATCGAAGGCAAGGCGATCCAGCTTCATCCGCTGGTCTGCGCCGCGTTCAACGCCGACTTCGACGGCGACCAGATGGCCGTGCACGTTCCGCTGTCGCTGGAAGCGCAGCTGGAAGCGCGCGTCCTGATGATGTCGACCAACAACATCCTGCATCCCGCGAACGGTCAGCCGATCATCGTGCCGTCGCAGGACATCGTGCTCGGCCTCTATTATCTCTCGATCATGCGCGAGGGGCTGCCCGGCGAGGGCAAGCTCTATGGCGAAATGGCCGAGATCGAGCACGCGCTGCACTCGAAGGTCATCCACCTGCATACCAAGATCAAGTATCGCTGGGAGGGCCTCGACGAAGAGGGCAAGCCGGTCAAGCGCTGGATCGAAACCACGGCGGGCCGGGTCATGCTCGGCAACGTTCTGCCGAAGAATCCGAAGGTCTCGTACGACGTCATCAACAAGCTGATGACCAAGCGCGAAATCTCCGGCGTGATCGATCAGGTCTATCGTCACTGCGGCCAGAAGGAGACGGTGATCTTCTGCGACCGCATCATGGCGCTCGGCTTCTACAATGCGTTCAAGGCCGGCATTTCGTTTGGCAAGGACGACATGGTGGTGCCGCACGGCAAGTGGAAGATCGTGGAGGCCACGCGTACGTTGGCGAAGGATTTCGAGCAACAGTACAACGACGGTCTGATCACCCATGGCGAGAAGTACAACAAGGTGGTCGACGCCTGGTCGAAGGCCACCGAAGAAATCGCCAAGGAGATGATGAAGGAAATTTCCTCGACCAAGAAGAATGCCAAGGGCGCGGAAGCCGACATCAATTCGATCTACATGATGGCGCATTCCGGTGCGCGCGGTTCGCCGGCGCAGATGCGTCAGCTCGCCGGCATGCGCGGTCTGATGGCGAAACCGTCAGGCGAAATCATCGAGACGCCGATCATATCCAACTTCAAGGAAGGCTTGTCGGTGCTCGAATACTTCAACTCGACCCACGGCGCCCGCAAGGGCCTCGCGGACACCGCGTTGAAGACGGCCAACTCCGGTTACCTGACCCGCCGTCTCGTCGACGTGGCGCAGGACTGCATCATCACTCAGGACGACTGCGGCACCAAGCTCGGCATCAAGATGCGCGCCATCATCGATGCCGGCACGGTCGTCGCATCGCTGGCATCGCGCATTCTCGGCCGCACCGCGGGCGAGGATCTGCGCGACCCCGCGACCAATAAGGTCGTGGTCAAGCGCGGCACGCTGATGGAGGAGACTCACGTCGACGCCATTCAGCAGGCTGGCATCCAGGAGGTGAAGATCCGCTCGGCGCTGACCTGCGAACTCGTCAACGGCATCTGCGGCAAGTGCTACGGCCGCGATCTGGCCCGCGGCACGCCGGTCAACCACGGTGAGGCCGTTGGCGTCATCGCGGCGCAGTCGATCGGCGAACCCGGCACGCAGCTGACGATGCGCACCTTCCACATCGGCGGTGCGGCGCAGATCAACGAGCAGTCGTTCGTGGAGTCGAACTTCGACGGCAAGGTGACGATCAAGAACAAGGCGATCGCCAAGAACAGCGAAGGCCACCTGGTCGCGATGGTCCGCAACATGGTCGTTGCGATCTCGGACGCCGACGGCACGGAGCGTGCGACCCACCGTATCCAGTACGGTGCCCGCATGCACGTCGACGAAGGCGATACGCTCAAGCGCGGCCAGCGCATTGCCGAGTGGGATCCCTATACCCGCCCGGTGCTGACCGAAGTGGAAGGTACGATCGGTTTTGAGGATCTGGTCGAAGGCCAGTCGATCTCGGAAACGCTCGACGAATCCACCGGTATCGCCAAGCGCGTCGTCATCGATTGGCGTTCGACGCGTGGCGGGGCCGATCTGCGGCCTGCGATCGTCATCAAGGGTAAGGACGGCAAGGTCCTCAAGCTGGCGCGTGGCGGTGACGCCCGCTACATGCTGTCGGTCGACGCCATTCTGTCGGTCGACGTTGGAGCCAAGGTCAAGCCCGGCGACATCCTGGCGCGTATCTCGACCGAGAGCGCCAAGACCCGTGACATCACGGGCGGTCTGCCGCGCGTGGCGGAACTGTTCGAAGCCCGCAAGCCGAAGGACGCGGCGATCATCGCCGAGATCGCCGGCACCATCCGCTTCGGCCGGGACTACAAGAACAAGCGCCGCATCTCGATCGAGCCGATGGACAAGACCGAGGAGCCGCGCGAGTACCTGATCCCGAAGGGCAAGCACATCCACTTGCAGGACGGCGACATCGTCGAAAAGGGCGATTTCATCGTCGAGGGAAATCCGGCTCCGCACGACATCCTGGCGATCAAGGGCATCGAGGAACTCGCTGCCTATCTGGTCAACGAGATCCAGGAGGTCTACCGGCTGCAAGGCGTCTTGATCAACGACAAGCACATCGAGGTGATTGTCCGTCAGATGCTGCAGAAGGTGGAGATCACCGATCAGGGCGAGACCGACATGATCTCGGGCGAGCAGGTCGACAAGATCGAGTTCGACGCGCTCAACGTCAAGGCCAAGGAGGAGGGCAAGAAGCCCGCCACGGGAACGCCGGTTCTGCTCGGCATCACCAAGGCCTCGCTCCAGACCCGCTCCTTCATCTCGGCGGCCTCCTTCCAGGAGACCACGCGCGTGCTGACCGATGCCGCAGTGAACGGCAAGTCGGATGCGCTCGAGGGCCTCAAGGAGAACGTCATCGTCGGA
>NZ_DAHUXJ010000100.1 GCF_027307225.1 Bradyrhizobium sp.
GACTGATCTGACTCACGATTCTCGAAAATCGCCTTTTCCGCTACTGGACACGCAGTTCGCTGCTGTGGAGCTTCGAATCGAATCACAAATTGGATGATTTGTGAACATCGGCGCGGCCAATCACATGGACACTTTTGGCAAACGAATTTCGCCTCAAGTGATTCAAGAGATTCGGTTTTCTGCGTGTCGCGGCCGCAAACTTAAGGCTAGTGTCCCGATTCCGAAGTTCGTCGCATTTCGCGGAGCCTCGTTTCGAACTTCGGAATCAAAGGAGCTCTGGCAACTTATTGATGCTAGTGCGGCTTTGAATTTGAAGTTCCTATAACGAACTCACCGCGAAACTGATAGGAACTTCAAATTCGCCACACTAGTGGATCAGCCGGCTATTCCAGACGCGGCATAATAGCTCCTTGAGCTGGGCGAAACGCGCAGGCCCGAGTTCGGCACTCCATTCGCGCTCAATCTCGTGGAGGATTTCATGGATCTTCGAATATGCGGCGTGCCCGCGCCTGGTAAAGCGAACAATTCGCGCGCGACCCTCGTCAGGCGTATCGGATCGGGCGATATAACCGAGACCTTCAAGGCTCCCGAGTAGCTGGTTCATGGCTTGCTTGCTCATGCCAGCGCGCTCGGCGAGGACGCCCGGGCGAACGCCATCCGGTCCCGGGAACTGCAGCACCGCGATATGGGGCAGGCGCAGCTCCCCAAAGCCCGCCACATTGAGATCATGGATGATACGGCGATGGATTGCCTGAGCCGGGACGCGCAGCAGAGCGCCGATCAACATATCCTTTGCGTTGGCCGATCGATTTTTCCGCGATGAGGGCATTGACGCCTTCCCGTAAATGGACTTTGACGGTAAACTTAATTTACCACGGGAGAGCACGATGCTCCAGCAAGCCGTCAACTTCCACGTCAATCCTTCCGATGAAACCATCCGTGTCGGGTCGCTTGCCGTCCGCTTCTTGATCACCGGAGAAAACTCGAATGGCAGCCTCGCGGCTTTCGAGTTGATCGTCCCGGCGGCGCAGCGCCTGCCGGCTCCGGCTCATAGCCACGACCATTACGAAGAGACGATCTACGGCGTCGACGGTGTGTTGACCTGGACCGTCAACGGGAAACAGGTCGAAGTTGGGCCCGGGCAGGCGCTATGCATTCCGCGCGGCGCCATTCACCGGTTTGATAATGACGGAGGTCAAGACGTTAAGGCGCTCTGTGTGATTACGCCGGCCGCGCTGGGCCCGCAGTATTTCCGTGAGACTGCCGAGGTGATCAAGGCGGCGGCCGGTGGCCCGCCGGACCGGACAAAGATGGCGGAAATCATGCGGCGCTATGGTCTCACGCCGGCCCCGCCTCAAACGTAACGACGCCGGCGGCGCTATCTAACCGATTTCCCATACGGATCTTGAGGGCGTGAAAACGCCGCCGCTTCTCAGCCGCGATTCGCCCACGAGCGAAGCGGCCGGCGTCCCGGACCAGGAGAATTCCGGTCTCGCGCACCGGTCAGCGGCTCAATTCAGGGGAATGGTGCCCAGGAAAGGACTCGAACCTTCACGACTGTTAGGTCACTGGCACCTGAAGCCAGCGCGTCTACCAATTCCGCCACCTGGGCATGAGGCCGCTAGTTAAAGTTCGGTCGCGCGCTTGTCAAATTGGCGAGGTCCGGCTGAAAAACCTGTACAGAAATCGGGCGATGGCGTATCGGCAAATCGCCGAATCTCAAGCCCATCAGCTCAAAGGCACCGAACATGGCATCGAATCTGGAAACCCTGGTCACGGTCTTTGGCGGGTCGGGCTTTCTGGGCCGGGCCGTGGTCCGGGCGCTGTGCAAGCGCGACTACCGCATCCGGGTCGCCGTGCGGCGGCCGGAGCTGGCGGGTCACCTCCAGCCGCTCGGCAAGGTCGGCCAGATTCACGCGGTTCAGGCCAATTTGCGCTATCCGGCCTCCGTCGAGGCGGCGATGCGCGGCGCCGACGTTGCCATCAACCTCGTCGGCATCCTGGCGCAATCGGCGGCACAGACCTTCGATGCGGTGCAGGCGGAAGGTGCGGGCAACGTCGCCAAGGCGGCCGCGGCTGCCGGTGCGCGGATGGTCCACGTTTCGGCGATCGGCTCCAACGCCAATTCCGCCTCGCGCTATGCCCGCTCCAAGGCTGCCGGCGAACAGGCGGTGCTGGCGGCTGTTCCCTCCGCCACCATCTTCCGGCCCTCGGTCGTGTTCGGCCCGGAGGACGATTTCACCAACCGCTTTGCCGCGCTGGCGCGGATCTCGCCGGCGCTGCCGCTGATCGGCGGCGGCCTCACCAGACTGCAGCCGGTCTATGTCGGCGATGTCGCGACCGCGGTGGCCGCTGCCGTCGACGGCGACACCAAGGCGGGTGCGACCTATGAGCTCGGCGGGCCGGAAGTGCTCACCATGCTCGAGATCATGGAAGCGATCCTGGAAATCACCGCACGCGAGCGGATGCTGGTGTCGCTGCCGTTCGGGCTTGCAAAACTGCAGGCGCTGTTTTTGCAATTTGCCCCCGGCGCCTTCCGCCTGACGGCGGATCAGGTCGAGCTTCTGCGCAGCGACAATGTGGTATCGGAAGCCGCGAAGACCAGCGGCCTCACGCTGGAAGGGCTTGGCATCGCGCCTGATTCGCTCGAGGGCGTCGCGCCGCAATATCTCTGGCGCTTCCGCAAGGCCGGCCAGTTCACGCACAAGAGCGCGTGACCTATCGCTGTCGTCCCGGACGAGCGAGCATCGCGAGCGCGATCCGGGACCCAAAACCACAGGCTAATGTGGTCGCGAACGCTGTGGCTCCAGCGGGCCGTAGCAATGAAGGCTTGTGGTTATGGGTCCCCGCTTTTCGCGGGGACGACGAGTGGAGAGATGTCTACCCCGCGCCGACCTTCTGCTTGCGCCAGGCGAGATGGACGGCGCAATTGCAGCCGGGCGGATGCGATTGCAGCTCTTTCGCCTCGGCGTCGTTGGCGGGCCTGGCGGAAGAGGGCGCCAGCGTCGGCATCGCGTCTTTCACGGCGCGATCCTGCGCGGATTGGTCTTGCGCCGGGATGTAGTTCAGGATCGGCGCCAGCCAACGCTCGATCTGTTCGACCGCAAGACCCTTGCGCGCGGCATAATCTTCGACCTGGTCGCGCTCGATCTTACCGACCCCGAAGTAGAAGCTTTCGGTATGGCTGAAATAAAGCCCCGACACCGACGAGCCCGGCCACATCGCAAAGCTCTCGGTGAGTTTTACACCAGCCGTGTTCTCGGCGTCGAGCAGTTTGAACAGCGTCGCCTTCTCGGTGTGATCGGGCTGCGCGGGATAGCCAGGCGCGGGGCGGATGCCGTCGTATTTCTCGAGAATGAGATCTTCGGTCGAAAGATTCTCGTCCGGCGCATAGCCCCAGAATTCGCGACGCACCCGCGCATGCATGCGCTCGGCAAAGGCCTCCGCGAGGCGATCGGCCAGCGCCTTGCACAGGATCGACGAATAATCGTCGTTCGACTTCTTGAAGCGATCGGCAACCGCGTCCTCGCCGATCCCCGTGGTAACGACGAAGCCGCCGATATAATCGGCGATATCGGACGACGCGGGCGCGATGAAATCGGAGAGCGCGGCGTTATAACGACCCTCGCGCTTCTCGAGTTGCTGGCGCAGCGTGTGAAGCGTCGCGATCGGCCTCTCTCTCGCCTCGTCGGCATAGACGAGGATATCGTCGCCTTGCGTGTTCGCCGGCCAGAAGCCGATCGTGGCCTGCGCCGTGAACCATTTCTCCTTGATGATGCGGTCGAGCATCTTGCGCGCGTCGTCATAGAGCGAGCGCGCGACCTCGCCCACCTTGGGATCGTCGAGGATGGCGGGAAAGCGCCCGCTCAATTCCCAGGTCTGGAAGAACGGCGTCCAGTCGATGGTGTTGGCCAGTTCGGCCAAGTCATAGGTACGGAACGACTTCAGACCGAGGAACGACGGCTTCTTCGGCGGCGTCTTGGCGAAATCGACCGGTACGGCGTTGGCGCGCGCGGCGGCCAGCCTAAGGCGCTTCTTGTCGGCCTGCGCGCGGAAGTGGGCGGCGGAAATCTTGCCGTATTCGGCGCGGATCTCGGCGGCAAACGCGTCGCGCTTCGCCGGGGACAGCAGCGAAGAGGCCACGCCGACGGCGCGGCTGGCGTCGTTGACATGCACCACCGGACCACTTCGATAATTGGGATCGATCTTGACGGCGGTGTGAACCCGGCTCGTGGTGGCGCCGCCGATCAAAAGCGGAATGTTCAGGCCTTCGCGCTGCAGTTCACCGGCGAGAAAGCTCATCTCATCGAGCGAGGGCGTGATCAATCCGGAAAGGCCGACGATGTCGGCGTTCTCGCGCTTGGCGGTCTCGATGATCCTGGCCGCCGGTACCATCACCCCGAGGTCGATCACCTCGTAGTTGTTACATTGCAGTACGATGCCGACGATGTTCTTGCCGATGTCGTGGACGTCGCCCTTCACGGTGGCGAGCACGATCTTGCCGGCCGTACGGCGCTCATTGCCGCCGCCATTGGCCTGATTGCGTGCCTTCTCTTCCTCCATGAACGGCATGAGATAGGCAACCGCCTGCTTCATCACGCGGGCGGATTTCACCACCTGCGGCAGGAACATCTTGCCGTCGCCGAAAAGGTCGCCGACGATGTTCATGCCGGCCATCAGCGGTCCTTCGATCACATCGAGCGGGCGGGCGACGGACGCGCGTGCCTCTTCGGTATCGGCGTCGATATATTCGGTGATGCCGTGCACCAGCGCGTGCGACAACCGCCTTTCGACCGGCCATTCGCGCCAGGCGAGGTCCTGCGCTTCGGTCTTCTTCTCCTTGCCGCGGAATTTCTCGGCGAGCGCGAGCAGCCGCTCCGACGCATCGGGATCGCGGTTGAGAATGACGTCCTCAGACGCCTGGCGCAGCTCAGGGTCGATGTCGTCATAGACGACCATCTGCCCGGCATTGACGATACCCATGTCCATGCCGGCCTTGATGGCGTAATACAGAAACACCGAGTGCATGGCTTCGCGGACCGGCTCGTTGCCGCGGAACGAGAAGGAAAGGTTGGAGACGCCGCCAGAAATATGTGCGTGCGGCAGGTTTTTCCGGATCCAGCGCGTCGCCTCGATGAAGTCGACGCCGTAGTTGTTGTGCTCCTCGAGGCCGGTTGCGATCGCAAAGATGTTCGGATCGAAGATGATGTCTTCCGGCGGGAAGCCGACGCGGTCGACGAGGATGTCGTAGGCGCGCTTGCAGATTTCGGTCTTGCGCGCAAAGGTGTCGGCCTGGCCCTTTTCGTCGAAGGCCATCACCACCACCGCGGCGCCGTGCCGCCTGGCAATGCTGGCTTCGTGGATGAATTTCTCCTCGCCCTCCTTCATCGAGATCGAGTTAACGACCGGCTTGCCCTGCACGCATTTCAAGCCAGCCTCGATCACGGGGAATTTCGAGGAATCGATCATGACGGGAACGCGGGCGATGTCAGGCTCGGCGGCAACCAGATTGAGGAAGGTCACCATGGCTGCTTCCGAATCGAGCAGGCCCTCGTCCATGTTGACGTCGATGATCTGCGCGCCGTTCTCGACCTGGTCGCGCGCGACCTGCAAGGCGGCAGTGTAGTCGCCGGCCGTGATGAGCTTGCGGAACCGCGCGGAGCCCGTGACGTTGGTGCGCTCGCCGACATTGACGAAGGGAATCGCGGGTGTGAGCGCGAAGGGCTCAAGGCCCGAGAGCCGCAGGCGCGGCGCGATCGTGGGAACGATGCGCGGTTTGTGCGGAGCTACGGCGGCGGCAATCGCGGAGATATGGTCAGGCGTGGTGCCGCAGCAGCCGCCGACGACATTGACGAGGCCGCTAGCCGCGAATTCGCCGATCAGGCGCGCCATGTATTCCGCGGTCTCGTCGTACTGGCCGAACTCGTTGGGCAGGCCGGCATTGGGATAGGCGCAGACCAGCGTATCGGCGACGCGGCCAATGTCGGCGATATGCGCGCGCAAATCCTCGGCGCCGAGCGCGCAGTTGAAGCCGATCGTAATCGGCTTCGCATGCTGCACCGAATTCCAGAACGCCTCCGGCAACTGGCCCGAGAGCAGGCGGCCGGATTTGTCGGTAATCGTGCCCGACACCATCACAGGCACATCGATGCCGCGCGCTTCGGTGATCTCGGCAATGGCGTAAAGCGCGGCCTTGGCGTTCAGCGTGTCGAAAATGGTCTCGACCAGCAGCAGATCGGCGCCGCCGTCGATCAAGCCCTTGATCTGCTCGCCATAGGCGGCGCGCAGATCGTCGAAAGTGACGGCGCGATAGCCGGGGTTCGAGACATCGGGCGAGATCGACGCGGTGCGGTTGGTCGGGCCGATCGCGCCGGCGACAAAGCGCGGTTTGCCGTCCTCCCGGCTGACGCGCTCCGCGGCGGCACGTGCGAGTTTCGCGCCTTCGAAATTGAGCTCGTAGGCGAGGTCCGACATCTCGTAGTCGGCCTGCGCGATCGAGGTCGAGGAGAAGGTGTTGGTGGCGACGATGTCGGCGCCCGCACGCAAATAGGCGGCGTGAATGTCCTCGATCGCCTTCGGCTGGGTCAGGATCAACAAATCGTTGTTGCCCCTGATGTCGCGATGGAAGTCTTTGAACCGCGCGCCGCGGAAGGCGGCTTCGTCATATTGCAGCGCCTGGATCATGGTGCCCATGGCGCCATCGAGCACGAGGATACGCTCCTTGGCGGCAGCGAGAAATGCGGTGCGTTTCGGGGAGACAGGAACAGTCATTGCTTAAGCCGCCTTCTGCGCGGCTCGTGCCGCCGATTTGAAGTCCCTCAGCGTATGCCGCGAACTCGAAAGGGACTTCAAATCGAGAAGCGGCACGAGAACCATGAATCTTCTAGTGCCCATAGCTTTCCGAAGTTCGCAAAGCTGTGAGCTGGGAAGGGCGTGCGAACTTCGGAAAGTGGGCACTAGTGGGCCGGATGCCGAGCAGATGGCAGATCGCGAAAACAAGATCGGCGCGGTTCATGGTGTAGAAATGAAAGGTGTCGACGCCGTGCTTGTTGAGTTTCTGCACCTGCCCGGCGGCGACGGTCGCCGCGACGAGCTTTCGGGTCTCGGCATCGTCATCGAGCCCGTCGAACTTTTCCGCGAGCCAATCCGGCACCGTGGTGCCGGCGCGGGTGACGAAGGCTCGCGCCTGCTTGAAATTATGCATCGGCATGATGCCGGGCACGATCGGAATATCGATGCCGTGGGCGCGGACACGGTCGAGGTAACGGAAGTAAAGGTCGTTATCGAAGAAGACCTGGGTGATCGCGCGCGTGGCGCCAGCGTCGACCTTTGCCTTGAGGCCATCGATGTCGGCATCGAAGCTCGGGCTCTCGGGGTGCTTTTCCGGGTAGGCGGAAACGGAGACCTCGATATCGGGAAACCGCTTCTTGATGCCGTCGACGAGCCCGGCAGAGGTTTGATAGCCGTCGGGGTGGGTAGAAAACGGGGTGCCGATGCCGCCGGGCGGATCGCCGCGCAGCGCCACGATGTGGCGGACGCCGACCTCATGATAGCGCGCGACGACGTCGTCGATCTCGCCGCGGGCCGCACCGACGCAGGTCAGATGCGCCGCCGGAAGGAGTTCAGTCTCGCCAAGGATGCGGGCGATGGTGGAATGCGTGCGCTCGCGGGTCGATCCGCCGGCGCCATACGTGACCGAAACGAAGTTGGGTGTCAGCGGAGCCAGGCGATTGATGGTCTCCCACAGGCTCTTTTCCATCTCCGCGGTCTTGGGCGGGAAGAATTCGAAAGAGATGGCGGGATGCTTCAACGCGCCAAGGGTGGCCGGGATGGTTTCGCTCATGACTCTCGCAATCTCCGCAACAAACCCTGGAAGCCGCACACGGCGCAGGTGGTATCGGACCAAGATAGGTGAAAAGCCTTACCCCAAATAGCCCACGATGGATGGGAAATGGCCCAATCTTTCCAATGAATCGGAGGATATTTGGCATTTCTTCTTTCGGTGGGAAGTAGGTGTATTTCTATAATATATTGTAATAACTAAGAAATATAGATCTAAAACTTGAGATACATAGTGGGCAAGATGAGGAAATTAATAAATACGAAATCTGCCGCCCATCTCACCGCAGCGCGGCCAGGCGCCGGGGAGACCGGCAACGGTCTGATCTGCATGCCTCGCCGTTGCGCGCTTTGCCCGCCGCATTAGGTTTACGGCCATGATTCCGCTTTCCGTTCTCGATCTGTCGGTCGTCACCTCCGGCACCAGGCCAGCCGCGGCGCTCCGCAACAGCATTGACCTTGCCCGTCACGCTGACGCGCTTGGTTTCACCCGGTACTGGCTCGCCGAACACCACAACCTCGCGTCGGTCGCGAGCCCTGCGCCCGACCTGATGATTGGGCAGATTGCGGCGGTGACGAACAACATCCGCGTCGGTTCCGGCGGGGTGATGCTGCCGAACCACGCGCCGCTGGTGGTCGCCGAGCGCTTCAAGATGCTGGAAGCGCTGTTTCCGGGCCGGATCGATCTCGGGCTCGGCCGCGCGCCCGGCACTGATGGCGCCACGGCCTATGCGCTGCGCTCAAGGCTCGATCACCGCGAGGGCGACGATTTCCTCGAGCGACTGCATGAACTGACGCTGTGGGAGACCCGCAACTTCCCGCCCAATCACCCTTTCAACAAGGTGGTGGCGATGCCGGACGACACGCCTTTGCCGCCGATCTGGCTGCTCGGCTCAAGCGACTATAGTTCGGAACTCGCGGCGCAGGTCGGTATGGGCTATGCGTTCGCGCATCACTTCGCGTCCTATGACGCGGTCGCGGCGATGACGAACTACCGCGCCCGCTTCAAGCGGACCGGCTGGCGCGAGACGCCTTACGCCATTCTCGCCGTCGCGGTGGTTGCGGCTGAAACCGACGCCGAGGCCGAGCGGCTTGCGACGTCGATGGACCTCAACCGCCTGATGCGCGAGCGCGGCCAGTATATTCCGCTGCCGAGCCCCGAGGAGGCGCAGGCCTTTTCCTATACGGACGCCGATCGCGCCGTGATCGCTCGCAACCGTTCGCGACTTTTTGTCGGCAGTCCGGCAACCGTGCTGGAAAAGATCGAGCCGATGATCGCGGCGAGCCAGGCGGACGAGCTGATGGTCATCAGCGCGATCTACGATCACGAAGCGCGCAAGAAGTCGTATGGCCTGCTGGCAGATGCGTTCGGGCTCGTCAGGAAGGAAGCGGCGTAAACCACTTACTCCTGCGTCTCGCTGAAGGTGGCGCGGAAGGGATGGGCCGGATAGACGCCGACAATGCGGAATTCGCGCGAAAAGAATTTCAGCTCTTCCAGCGCGAAGGCGAGGCCCCGGTCCTCGGGATGGCCGTCGACGTCGGCGTAGAATTGCGTGGCGAAGAAATTACCGTCGACCATGTAGCTTTCGAGCTTGGTCATGTTGACGCCGTTGGTGGCAAAGCCGCCGAGCGCCTTGTAGAGCGCGGCGGGCAAGTTGCGGACGCGGAAAACAAAAGTGGTGACCAGCGGCCCCGAACCCTGCTTGGCCCAGTTTTCTTCGCGGGCCAGCACCACGAAGCGGGTGGTGTTGTGGGCCTCGTCCTCGACGTCTTCAGCGAGGATATCAAGGCCGTAGATCTCGGCCGCCAGACGGGAGGCGATGGAGGCACAGCTCTTGTCGCCGCGCTCGGCGATCATGCGGGCGCTGCCGGCTGTGTCGCCCGCCACGATCGGCTTGATGCCGAGCTTGCGGATGATGCGGCGGCACTGCCCGAGCGCATGGACGTGGCTCTCGACGGTCTTGATGTCGCCGATCTTGACGCCGCGCAGCGCCATCAACTGATGATGGACCGGCAGGAACCACTCGCCGACGATGAACAGACCGGATTGCGGCAGGAGGTGATGAATGTCAGCGACGCGGCCGGCAACCGAATTCTCGATCGGGATCATGCCGAGGTCGGCTTCGCCGGAGGAAATCGCGACGAGCGCATCTTCGAAAGTCGGGCAGGGCAGCGCCTCGGCGTCGGGATAGGCTTCGGTGATGGCGATGTGGGAGTTCGCGCCCGGCTCGCCCTGGAATGCGATTTTCAGCTTCTTGGTCATGACGCCTTGTAGCAGCCGGTCAGGATTTGGCCAGTATGAGGCGCGTGGCTTCGAGGTCGGCCGGGGTGTCGACGCCGCGCGGCACGGAATCGACGATACCGATATCGATCCGCATGCCCGCCTCGAGCGCCCGCAACTGCTCCAGTTTCTCGGCCTTCTCCAGCGGACCTACCGGGAGCATGGGATACCCGAGTAAAAAATCACGGCGGTAAACGTATAACCCGATGTGCTTGTAATGGTCCACCGCACCGCCGTCCCGCGGGAACGGGATCGGGCATCGCGAGAAATAAATGGCATCGCCGGCGCGGTCGGTGACCACCTTCACGACGTTGGGATCTTCGATTTCGCGCGGGTCCTCGATGCGCTTTTTCAGCGTCGACATGACGATTTCGGGTTCGTGGACCAGGGGGAGGATGGCGGCGTCGATGGCCGCCGGGTCGATGAGGGGCTCGTCGCCCTGAATATTGACGATTATGTCGGCATTTTCGGCGGATGCAATTTCCGCGACACGGTCTGTACCCGAGAGATGTTCGGGGCGCGTCAACCGAACCATCGCGCCAAAACGGCGGGCGGCCTGAACGATGCGATCGTCGTCGGTGGCAATGATCGTGCTCGTCAGATAGCGCGCTTGCGAGGCACGTTCGTACACGTGCTGCAGCATCGATTTGGAGGAAATAAGGGAGAGGACTTTACCGGGAAAACGAGTGGACGCAAAGCGCGCCGGAACGACGCCCAATATTTTACGCGGCACACGCGATTCTACCATAAAAACCCTATGATAGACTTGGAGAAAGAAAGGCTGGCGAGCCTCCATGCTGCCCTCCAACCGTAAGTTGTTCGCGTTCAGCGCCGTCCTTATGGGAGGCGTGTTCTGGCTCGGCGCGCAACAGGCCAGCCAGGTGCAAATCGTCCCGCGTCAAAAGACGCCGGAGAAGAAGGAAATTCTGCCGAGATCCGATATCCGGATCGACACGAATCTGGTGTTGGTGCCGGTGACAGTGACGGATCCCATGAATCGATTTGTAACCGGCCTGGAGAAAGAAAATTTCAAGGTTTTCGACGAGAAAAAAGAGCAGACCGTGACGCAGTTTTCCAGCGAAGACGCTCCTTTATCGGTGGGTGTGATTTTCGATTGCAGCGGCAGCATGGGACACAAACTGGAAAAGTCCCGGCTG